>JAFZQI010000016.1 GCA_017620475.1 Clostridiales bacterium
GGACTGGATAAGGAGAAGAAGGATAAGCACGGGCGTATCATTCGTCAGGAGCGGTATGCAGGTGCGATGTCGAGATCTTTCTATGTCGGTACCGGCGTTCGGACGGAGGATGTGAAGGCGAAGTTCGAGGACGGCGTGCTGAAACTGGATATTCCGAAGAAGGAGATGAACCTTCCGGGCAATAACACCATTAACATTGAAGGATGATCGTCTAGCGGCGGCTTTTCGCGATTTCGCTGAAGATAGGTGGCAGTTTTGCTGATTGACGCGAAGATTAAACGGGAGGCTGCTGCGAAGATGAACCTACCATAGTTGACACTCCCCCGGTGGTCTCGAAGCGAAAAGCTTTGGGACCACCTTTTTTGTTGTGGGGAGGCGTTTTTGGCGGGGAGGTCGATAGGAGATGCGTAAGAATTCTGAATCGGGTCTGAATAGGGGGTGCGATTCAGACCCTCTTTAGACTTTAGTGGGAAAAAATCTGAATCGAGTCTGAATAGGTGGTGTGATTCAGATCCCATTCAGACTTTAGAGGCGGATAGACTGAACCGAGTCCGAATCAGAGAGCGATTCAGACCCATTTCAGACTCAAAACATCACCCGGTCCTTTTCAGATGGTGGTATACCTGCCCACCCGTCTTTTAAGAGCTTTTCAGACGATCAGGATGTTGTCGAATCGTCTCTCCGCTCGCCGATCACCGCGCAGATGTGTTAGAGGTGCACTTATGTGGTAAAATCAAAGCAGTTAAATTCTTGAACAAGGCAGGTGTTAATATGGATCTTGTAAGTACGATTCTTAAGAGTATGACGTCAACTTCGTCTCTGGGCGTGCTGGCCGGGAAGACCGGTCTGTCGGCCGATTCGATTGAAAAAGCACTGGCTTCGGCGATTCCGTCTCTGGTTGGGAATATGACAAAGAACGCTTCTTCCGCCGCCGGCGCGAAGTCCCTGCTCGGTGCTCTGGCACAGCACGAGGACAAGAGCGATGTCTCGTCCCAGCTCGAGAATGCGGATGAAACAGATGGTAATAAGATCATCGGAAAAATCATGGGCGACGATAAGGACGATTTCATTTCTTCCATCGCGAAAAAGGCCGGTATCAATTTCGACCAGTCCAGTGCGATCCTGAGTAATATCGCTCCGTCTCTCCTTTCTTCCATCTCCGCAGCAGCTAAGCCGGATACTGAAGAGAGCGTTGCGAAAGAAGCTGCCGAGCGAAAAGCAAAGGCAGAGAAAGACAGCAGTTCTTTCATTGGCGGATTCCTCAAGAACTTCATGAAAGATCCTGACGACAAAGACGCCAAGACAGGAATCGACGGCACCGATCTTCTCAACATTCTGAAGAACACGATGCTGTAATCATCTAAAAGACGAAGAAAAAGAACTCTTCCTCTGATGCAGGTCCTCCGCGTTAACGCTTGTGCGGAGGCATCTTCCGGAAGAGTTCTTTTCTTTTGCTCTTTTTACTTATGTATCACCGTTAATCCGACAGGTGCTGATAGTTCTCATAGTCCTGCTGCGTCGGGGCCGCCGGCGCGACCGGAGCGGTCTGAGCAGCCTGATAAGCTTGAGCTGCCTGATAGTTCTGTGCTGCCTGTACCGTTGCCGCCTGAGTGGCCTGCACCGCCTGTGCTGCCGGAGCAGTCGGGAAAGCCGTGGAAGACGGGAATCCCGTTGCCGCTGTCGCTACCGCGACAGGCGAGACTTGAGGTGCCGTCTGTGCTTGCGCGACCGGAGCCTGCGGTGTCGGCATCTTTCTTACTACACGTGCCGACGGAGTCCTGAACACAGGATCCGACTGAAGCGGCACATAGTATGTATTCAGGAACTCGGACTGGCTTTCCGCTTTATGCAGCTTCTTATCGAGCTGAGCCGAGTAGGCGATGCCGCCCGTGTATCTGCTGTTTTCTCCGACAGAGTCTCCGTGGTTATTCGAGCGGTTTAAAAGAGAACCGAAGATCAGAAATGCGACACCGACTCCCAGGGATCCGCCCATCAGGATACCTAAAAAGATTGCTACGCCATTCATGTTGATTACTCCTGTCTCTTTTTCGTAAAGTTAAATGTCTGCGAAGACTGTGTCAATTTCAGCTTCGCGATAACGTTCTTGATCTTTTTCACACCGGCGATCGCCATGACGACACCCGCGGCGATCAATCCGACGACGATCTTTCCGCTGCTGTTATTGCTGCTGCTGGACGATCTTCTTGGCTTGCTTCTCGCGTAAGAGCTCATCATCGCGTAGATGATGTGATAGAACAAAACCGAGAAGAGGATCACAAGCGCGATGCAGGTGATGGTCAGAAGCGTGTAGAACAGTACTTTTCGGATCGGAAGACCGCAAACGACTTTGCCGGTCTGACCGTTTACGAGGATCGTGTTGTGCTTGTCCTCATAATCAAAGGTGACAAACCATACCGGAAGCAGCGCGTACTTGACATCCGGATCGATGGCCGTGCTGCCTCTGTAGTTGATGACCGTTTTCGTTCCGCCGCCTTTAACCGATTTCATCATCGTCTCATCGAACATCTGGCACGCTCTTTTGTCGACGGCCTGGGTGAGAAAGCCGTAGGTCAGGTCCGATGAGTTGGAATAGAATCCCAGAAGATAATCCTCATCGAAAAGCACCATCTTCGAGAAGTCATACGGCTCTAATCTCGTGCTGCTCTCGTCCGAAAGCATCGTGCAGGCATCGACTGGAAGATTCTTCAGACGCATTCTGCCCGCGCGTCCGTGGTATGTGATGGTCGTGTTCTTTCCGTTAGATGTCTTCTTTCTGATGATCGCGGCTTCGGATCTGTCCGCGTCAACGATCCAGTACGGAATGTAGATACCGTGAACGCTTTCCGGGGTGAAGTGCTTGACCGCGTCCGGAACGAAGAGTCCGTGTCCGATCTCCTTGTTGATGCACGCGAGAGCCTGCTCTCTTGTGATCGCGAAGGGAATAATGAACTCCGGGCATTCCTCCTTGCTGATTCGGCTGAATACAACTGTCGGGTTTCCGCAGTAAACGCACTTCGTCGAAACTTCGGTTCCGGTGATCATGACCTCGCCGCCGCACTCGCTGCATGTGTAGATGTAGCAGTCGAGATATTCTTTCGCGGCACCGGCTACGTCCTGTCCGTAGACCTGCGCCATGGAAATAGCTTTTTTATCCTGTACGTATTTCTTGCTTTCGCTTTCGACTTCTTCTGCGAAGAATGTGCTTCCGCACTGATAGCAGCGCACCTTCTGGATCGAGGGATCGAATACCAGAGCATGACCGCAGTTCTTGCAAAGTGTTGCCATTTTTCATTTCTCCATTCTGTCCGCCATGGTGACGGACCATACTTCGTTGCTCCTAAGCAACGACTATAGATATTATATAAAAAATCCGCGAGGTTTATACATATAACCCCGCGGATTATTCATGCTTAATTGCAGAGCCGTCTGCAAATAGGCGCTTTCTTTACCAACCTAATTCGAGCAGCCAGTTGTTGAGTGCTCTTTCTCTGTCGCGGTCGGACAGTCCTTCCGGTGTTCTGTACTCGCTGCGGATGTTGCCGTCGGCGATGTAGAGCACGCGGGAGCAGCGGGACGCAACCTTCGCATCGTGAGTGACCATCAGGACGGTGGTACCCTCCTTATTGAGCTTGCAGATCTCATCCATCACCTCGGCGGAAGACTGGCGGTTCAGCGCACCGGTCGGCTCGTCGGCAAAAAGAATCTTCGGATTGTTGACCATGGATCGGGCGATACAGGCACGCTGCAGCTGGCCGCCGCTGACCTCGTTGATGTCGTTGGCCGCGATCTCGATGATGCCGAGCTTTCTCATCAGCTCCTCACAGCGAGCCACCTTCTCCTTCCGGGACTCCGTGCTCTTACTGCACTCCACGGCAGGAAGAAGGATGTTGTCCATAATCGTCAGGTTCTTCATCATGAACATCTGCTGGAAGATGAATCCCATATCATTCAAACGGACCGAGGCCAGTTCTTTTTCCGAAAGAGCGGTGATATCCTTCCCGTCGAGCGTTACCGATCCGGACGTCGCACGGTCCATCCCGGAAACCGAATAAAGCAGCGTGCTTTTGCCGGAGCCGGACGGGCCCA
The DNA here is from genome assembly GCA_017620475.1 of Clostridiales bacterium. GTDB lineage: Bacteria > Bacillota > Clostridia > Saccharofermentanales > Saccharofermentanaceae > Scatonaster. The sequence continues at coordinate 4,087 of JAFZQI010000016.1, forward strand.
TGATGCCCACCATCTCGCCCTCTTCGACGTCGAAGCTCACGTTCTTCAGGACGTTGTTCTGTCTCTTCTCAATGACGTAAGTCTTGCAGAGATTCTTGATTTCCATTAACTTTTTCATATTCAAATCCTCCGTTAACAGTGCTTTTCGATCGGCTCGAAAAGGACTTGGTTTTTTGTGTGTTTTTTCAGCTCGAAAAGAACTGTGCTTTTTCAGTTCGAAAAGAACTGTGTTCTGTTATTCGATGTTCGCGGTGTCGCTTGCGTGGATCGACCGGCTGGTCAGGCAGATCAGGGATGCGACAAGCAACGTGGCGAGAAGTATGATGCCGGGGTAGATCACGAAGATCTCAAGCGGCTTGATGGCGTAGTCGATCTCGTAGGCGCCCATCATGCCGAAGATCGGGCTGATGCAAAGGTTCGTCATCGGGATCGAGAGAAGTCCTGCCAGAAGTACGGCGAAGAGGGCGACGATGCCGAAGCGGATGACGTGCCAGAGATAGATGCGTCCGTTCTTAAAACCGATGGCTTTGAGAAGAGCGATCTGGCTTTTCTCATCGGCGATGAAGGAGAGCTCCATCAGGATCGTGACCAGGATCACCACGATGATCGTTATGACCAGAAGCAGGTACTGCACGGTCTCCATGGTGGGAACGACCTGAATGCAGTCGGCCACGTACTCGGATGTGGTAAAGACCTCATCGTTTTTGAAGTGATCCTTGAGGATCTTCTGGCGTTCCAGGATGGTCTTTCGATCCGGGTGATCGTCGAAGGTGAACTGGAAGGACATGGTAGAGGTGATGTAGGTGTTCTCGACAGGAGCGTCCGGATGGAGACGGATGACTTCACCGATCTGGTTAAAGGACTGGTAGTACGCGGTGACGATGCAGTCGATCTTTTCGGATCCGAAGTCGATAGTGATGGTGTCACCTATCTTGATATCCAGCTTCTTGCTGAGGATCTTCGTTATGGCCACTTCGTTTTTGCACTGCGGGCGGCTGCCTTCCAGGAAAACATAGTCTTCGAAGTTTGTGCCGTAGCCGTGCTCGCAGATGACGCGGGTCGTCTCTCCGTTATAGGTGATGTTGTATCCGTACTGGCATTCCAGAGCAACATGTCCCGGCATCCCCAGGTCGGCGATTTCTTTTTCCCACTTCTCGAAGAAAGCCTTGGTCTCTTCTTCTGTGCTTCCCATGATCTCCATGCTGTCCTTGACGGAAGTCATGTAGAGGTCGCTCTTTGTTCCGAAGGTGGAGATCAGGGCTTCGCTTCGCATGGTGTTGGTGGTGTTGACCAGCATCAGGACGAAGAGGGTGCAGAGCGCAAAGGCGATGACGATGGAGATATAGCGCTTCGGGCTGGAGGCCGTGTCGTTGATCGCCAGGAAGGACGGCGCGCCGAGCTTATTGGAACGGCTCAGGTGGAGCTTGCTCTTCTTGCTGTAGCGCTCGCCGCTTTGGCCGGTGCGGATGGCGTCGACCGGGGTCGCCTTCTTGACTTTGCTCGTTGAGAGGTAGGCCAGAAGGAGGATGACGATGACGACGATCACGGCGCCAATGGCATTGAGGAGGTAGCCGAGGCTGTTCCCGAGCACCATGTTCTTGCTGACCGAGGACAGAAGAAGCTTGGTGAAGGGGATGCTGGCAATAAATCCGATGACCGACCCGACGACGGCGATACCGAAGTATTTCGTAAGGAAGAGCGTACGGATCTTTCTGTTCTTGATACCGATGGCCTTCATGACACCGATCTCGCGGTACTCCTTATTAATTGTAAAGGAGAGGGAGACTTTCAGGACCACAAAGGAGAGGATGATCAGGCAGACCGAAAGAAGCAGTACGATAAAGGCAACGATCATGTCCATGATGTAGCACATGGAGATGGTGGAAGCCGGCTTGGCAAGGGAGATATTCTTGCAACCGGATGCGGCCTTATCCACGGTGTCTACATCTTTGGTGTCGATGCAGCAGATCTGCCCGGAATAAGCCTTCGCAATCTTTTCGGAACCGCTGAATTTTGTAAAGTCGTCCTTGTGCATCAGGATACGTGTGTTTCCCATGAATGTGGAACCCAGAAGCGCGTCCTTGAGGCGGCCGTCAACGATCAGCCGGACGGAGACATCTTCCTGACCGACTTCCAGTATATCCCCTTCGGAAAGTCCGTTTTTCGCCATGAAATCACCGGTTACGTAGCAGTGTCCGGGAGCGAGTGCAGCAGGGGCGTTGTTGTCTTCGTTGAAGAAGTGAAAAGTACTGTCTTCCAGACACTGCATCAGCAGTACATTCTTGGATTCGATGGCACTTCCGTCGCCCTTTTTAAGTGAATCTTTCGAACCGTAAACCACGTTGTCCATACGGTAGGCATCGATGGCCGGTGTGCTACTAAGCATGTCGTCAAGTGCGCCGATGGAGTTCGGGCCCATAGTGATGATGACATAGTCACCGACGCCGCCCTTTTCCAGATAATAATCGGTTCCGTTCAAAACGGTAAGGACGTTGTTCAGTCCTGACCCCACGAACATCGATGCCAGGATGACAAAGAGGAGAACGATGAGGTTCATGACCTTCTTCTTTTGAATGTCCTTTTTCAGAATACGTAGAAACATTTTTGCTTCCGCCTTTCCCATGTTGTGACTACATCATACCGTGGGAATTATTAAACAATCATTAAATTCATATTGTTTTGCAACAAAACCCGATCCTGCTTCGTCTAATTATCAGAAACCGATTTCTACGACCGATTTTTTAGGAGGAACTTATGAAAAAGAAAATACTACCTTTATTTATGGTATGCGTGCTCGGCTGTTCGATCATCGCCGGCTGTGCGAAAGCAACCAAGTCCGCGGATACCAAGTCACAGAACCGTTCGAAGAATAACGGCTCAGCCGCTGCCGCTGCTACGGAGGCCAACTACGAACTGGCGGGCGAGACCGTTGACTATTACTACGACGACGAAGCTTCGTTGGATATGTCTTATGAAGAAGCTGACTATAAATATGCGGAAAATGGCGCGAATGCCGCTCCGGGTGCAGATCCGAACAGCGTAGATGTTAAAGCGGACGCATCCAAAGAGATGCTCGTTTTCCGCTGCAATATGTCCATCGACACACTGAACTTCGAAGAGGCGCTGACGGCCCTAAAGATGAAGATCGAAGAGTATCACGGCTTCATCGAAAGAGAGAATCAGTCGGATGGCAACAGCTCCAACGGCCGTTATGTTCTCGATGAGAACGATAAGGACTACTACTACACGGCCACGATCCGTATCCCGTCCGCTTATTACGAATCCTTCGTTTCCGCGGCTTCCGGCATTGGTACCCTCCGATCCAAGAATTCCAGCGTAGATAATGTGGCCACACGTTACGGCACGCTTGCCAATGAACTGGAGATCTTCGAGGCTGAGTACGACCGTTACCTCAAGCAGTACAACGAAACGGAAGACGAAGCCATCGCGCTTCAGATCCAGTATGAGCTCCGTAACCTCGCCATCACGATCTCGGATATCAAGACGGAAATGAGCATGCTCGAAAGTGACGTCGCCTATTCCTACGTGACCATCACGATCCACAAGGTCTCCGAAAAAGAGATCAAGAAGGAAGAAAAGGAAGTGAAGGAAGAAGATACCTTCGGCACCAAGCTCAGCAAGACGGCTAAAGAGTCATGGGAAGGCTTCCTCGGATTCCTGCAGGGAATCGTACTCTTCTTCGTTGCCAACTGGTGGATCTTCCTGCTCCTGCTTATCATCGGAGGTGCGATCATCCTCTCTATCCGTCGCGGAATCAAGAAGGCAAAGAGAAAGGCCGAAGCCCGTCGAAAAGAACTGGAAGCCGAGCAGTTTGAGCGTATGAAGGCGTTCCAGATGGCTAAGGAGCAGAGCGCGGCAGCAAACCAGGCGCAGATCCAGGCCCGCATCGCTTCGCAGAGAGCCGCCGAGCAGGCCAAAGCCGCAGCCGAGCAAAAAGCGAAGGAAGAAGCTGAGCAGGCGAAGAAGGAAGCCGAGCAGGCAAAAGAAGAACCGGCCACGTCTTCTGAGACGGTGAATACGGATGCTGATGCCAAAGAAGAAGGAAAAGAAGAGGACAAATAAAAAAAGAAACTGAAGACTTCTTTGGCGGCTGATGAGCGCCGGGGTCAAGCCTTTCTCACCACCACGGTGACGGCGAACTCCCCGGCGTTTTCCTTTGCAAAAATATCGCCGTTCATCATGCGCATCAGCGATCTTGCGATATAAAGCCCCAGTCCCGAGCCCTGAGCATCCCCCACATTGGAGCCGCGATAGAAGGATTCAAATAAATGCGGGATCTCCTCTTCTTTGATCGAGCAGCCGCTGTTGGTGACTGTAATCAGCCGACAGTCCTCCTCGTCATCAAAATCGATCCGCACATACTTTCCGTCACCATATTTGATGGCGTTCTCCAGAATATTCTGCAGCACCTCTTCCAGACGCGAACAATCGCCGGAAAGAAGAACGTTGCTGTATTCAGAAATCCGGAACTCCGTTCGAAGACCGGAAAACTTCTCGCGATAAAGGCCTTCGATCCGGCCCATCAGTTCTGACAGATAGAACTCGCCCATCGTCACTTCCAGATTGAGGAAATCCTCTTTGGATGCAGTGACGATATCGGCCACATACTTTTCGATCTCTGACGCATTCTGGGCGATACCGGAAATCGCGGCACGGCGCTTCTCCTCGGAATCGTAGATATCCTCAGATAGCGCCTTGGCATAAAGCTTGATCGCCGACAGCGGCGTCTTAATATCGTGCGACAGAGAAAGGATCAGCGTCTTCTTATCTTTTTGCATCTCCAGTTCCCGCGCCTTGTTCGACTCGAGATTATCCCGCAGCATGTTGATGCCCCAGAGGAATTTTCCGAAGAATTTGTTCTTGTCCGCTTTGACCGGTGCACTGAGATTTCCGCGTGCCAGCTCGACAGAAAGATCGGTCATTTTGTGGAAAGGCCGAAGGACCTTTCGCCCCACATAGAAAAGCACTGCGGCCGTGACGAAAAGGCATACGGCAAATCCGATATTCATATAGATTAAGGGACGGATATCCGGCTTCACTTCGTACTCGAAACGAAGAAGCGTGCCGGCCACTTCCTTGACCTCGTAATCATTATTCACCGATTCATTCGGATCGAAGTTCGAGATGCGGACGAGTGAAGGATATTGGCTGATATCGAAAGGCTCTTTTCCGGGAAGCTCCGTCGAGGATCCGTCGCGGCGGAAGTCGACAGGAACCGGCTGCTGACTGCTCAGTATCATGTAGGAATACAGATCCCGGGATGCACGGCTGATCTCCACGCGGTACTGTTTTCCGGCATCCTTACGAAGGCTCCCGAGCAGAAGGAAATTACACCCGGCAAGAAGCAGGAGTTCAAGAACCAAAATCGCGCAAGTGATTTTCCGGAATCTACTCAAAAAGCAACCTCATTTCTTCACTGTTTTCCAACTGTCTCTGCGATGCGTTTTCTCATACCGCCCCGCAGCAACCTCACTTTATTCGTAACGGTATCCCGTGCCCCACACCGTGATGATGTGTTTCGGATTCTTCGGATCTTCCTCGATCTTTTCCCGCAGCCACTTGATATGCACCGTCAGCGTCTGGATCTCCGAATCGCTGTCCGAGCCCCAGATCGCATTGAAAAGATACTCCTTGCGGAGCGTCGTATTTTTATTCTCGATCATCAGCAGAAGAAGGGCGAACTCCTTCTCCGTTACGTTCACGGGCTTTCCGCCCACGGACAGCGTCCGCTGCACTGTATTCAGTTTCAAATTCCCGTCGACGACTTCCTCCACCGCATATTTACGCTTAAAGATCCCCCGGATCTTCGCAAGAAGAATGTCGATGTCATAGGGCTTCTCGATATAATCGTCGGCGCCCAGCGAAAGACCTTCGAGTTTACTGTCCTTATCGGACCGCGCGCTGGCGATGATGATATGCGTGTTGGAAGTTTCGCGGATCTTGCTGCACACGGCAAATCCGTCGATCCCCGGGAGCATGATGTCCAGGACCAGAAGCTTGGCTCCGTACTTTTCGAAAAGCTCCAGGGCGCGTTCACCTGTGGGCGCGATGGCGACGGTGTAATTCTCTTTCTTTAGAAAATCACTTAGGAGCTCGCCTATTTCTTTGTTGTCTTCACAGATAATGATGTCCGGCATACTTTCTCCCCGACATAAGCTTATGTATTCTCCATCGTATCCAGCTATGTTCGAAGCGGCGGGGTCACGACCTCACGCCGCTTCTCTCTCATTATACCACCCCCGTATTTGCAGACGGAAGTGCAATTAAATGAGGGTAATTCCGAGGGGTCTGCCTTGTTGAAAAAGCGCGTAGGAATTAGTATATTTGCATAAGGAGACAACGAAGATGAAAGAAATGATTTCCAACATGAAAAAGCATTCCTGCCCGTCATGCGGCGGTCAGCTTCGGGTGGATACCGGACGTCAGATGTACGAGTGTCCTTTCTGCGGTCTGACCTATGACTACGAGTACTTTCGCGAAGACGATGTACTGGAACTTGCAAGCCGCTCCATGCAGGCCGGTGAATTCCGTTCGGCTAAGGAAGCCTATGAATTCATGCTCCAGAAGGAACCGCATAACTTCGTCGCGCTCCGCGGTCTGATCCTGGCTTCGGCGGAAGCAAAGGACATGGATGAACTGAGAAAGGCTGAGCGTTACTCGAAGATCAAGGGCAAAATCATCGAAGGCTGCATCGACCGCGCCCAAAGAGACTCCCTGCCCGAGCACAAAGAATACTTTGCAAAGATGCAGGAGCTTTTCGAGACGGGAAGAGAATACAGAGAAGAGATCATCGCAATCAGCAAACTGCGCACGACCCGGAAAAGACACTACAGCCGCATTGACAAACTGGAGAGGGAAAAAGAGGAGAATTACATGGGATCCCGTGAATCGCTGGATGGCGAAGAAAGGGTACCGATCCCGCCAAAGGCCATCATCGTCCTGTCACTGGCGGTGTATCTTGTCTGGGCATTATTCCTGATCGCCATGATCTGGGGCAGCAAATCATCCTCCGTAACGGACCTGACGAAAACCACGACGAAAAAAGCGACCAACTCGTATGCGCGTACGCAGATGGTCGAGAAAGCTTTGGAAAGTGCGATGGAGTCTGAGGGCGTGGAGCCGACGGAAGCGGATAGCAGCGCCAAAACTGTGGTGATCAAAGTCGGGGATATCGTGGATACGGCAAACGGTGACATCGCTTCGGGTGACATCATTACAAACGGGAAAGAGACGACAAAGACTGCGAAGAACACTACTTCCGGGAAGACTTACAAAGAGACTGCCGCGGAGAAAAAGGAGAAGGAAAGCAAGCAGTCTTTGAGATCGGTCCTTGTGGTTAGTACTGCAGTCGAGGCAGGCATCATCTTCTTCGCCGTACAAAGACAAAAGAAGATCAATGAAGTGGAGGCAGAGATCCGTTCCATGTCTTCTCAGACAGAGGACATCAGTGAAGAGGTCAATGCCAGAGAAGAGAGATTGCGTGAACTGAGCAAGAAGATCCACTTGATCAGCAACGATCTCCGCAAACTGAATCCTTTGGGAAGCAGTGGGAACAGCAGCGGCGATGGCGGAGGTGGAAGCGACTCCTTCCCGAGAGTGGCAAAGCCGAAAGGACTATAACCCTCACTCGGACCTGAAGAAGAGGATTCAATTCCATCCGGATCCGAAGAGGATGTAACCTGCACCCGCATCCGGATCCGAAGAGGATGTAACCTGCACCCGCATCCGGATCCGAAGGGGATGTATCATGCATCCACATCCGGAAAATGTGGTATACTTGCATGGAAGATTTCTTTTCCCATTCGGTTCCCCGGGGTTTTCTCACGGGACATCGGAGCAGGGATGCATCAGCGGGAGGTCCGGCATGAGTTTTGTACTGACAGCAAAGGCGATAAAAGAAGGGAAAGTGGCGATCCTTTATGACGAGGCGGCGCTTTCCGGTGTGAAGAAAATAGCAGCAAAAGTGGCCTCAGACATCGGTGCGGTGTTTGGGGCCACACCTGCAGTTGCCGCGTGGGAGTCGCTTGCCAAGAAGGACCTTGCGAAGATCGAGTATCCGATCCTGGCCGGCACGCTTGGCCATGCAAACCTCGATGACAAGGAGCTTTCGGCGCTTGCCGGTAAAAGAGAAGTATACCTCCATAAGGTCATCGAAAAACTCCCGGGAAACAGTGCTTTTACCAAGGCAAAATCGGCATTCCTGATTGCGGGTTCCGACAAACGGGGCACCGTATACGGACTTTTCGCCTTTTCGGAGATGCTGGGCGTGTCGCCGTTCATCGACTGGCTGGATGTAAAACCGGAAAAGAAGACCACATTTACGATCGAGCCTAAATACACATACCTTTCCAAAGAACCCTCCGTACGGTTCCGAGGATTTTTCATCAACGACGAGTGGCCGGCATTCGGCAACTGGTGCAACAAACGCTTCGGCGGATTCAATGCTAAGTGCTACGAGCACGTGTTCGAACTGCTTTTGAGGCTCAAGGGCAACTACATGTGGCCGGCGATGTGGTCGGCGATCTTCCCCAATGACGGGCCGGGACTTCAAAGTGCAGAGCTCGCGGATGAACTGGGTGTCGTGATGGGCATGTCCCACCATGAGCCGTGCCTGAGACAGGGCGAGGAGTATAAGTACCTCCGCGGGCCGGGTTCGATCTACGGCGATGCGTGGAATTTCCTCAAAAACGAGAAGGGCATCACGAAATTCTGGGAGGACGGCTTAAAGCGGTCCGGTAAGTTCGAGAACGTCATTACCGTCGGCATGCGCGGTGAGGCTGACACGGCCATCATGGGCAAAGAAGCGACGCTGAAGGATAACATCGATCTGCTTCGGAAAGTTCTGAAAACGCAGAATAAACTCATCAGAAAGTACGTTAATAAGGACTTGGATGAGGTGCCGCGGATGCTGGCGCTTTATAAGGAAGTCGAGCCGTATTTTTATGGCGATGAGAAGACGCCGGGGCTTCAGGGGGATCCGGAGCTGGAGGGCGTCACGCTCATGCTCTGCGACGATAACTACGGAAATCTCCGCACCGTGCCGACGCCGGAAATGCGCGGACACAAGGGCGGCTACGGCATGTATTACCATTTCGACTACCACGGATTCCCGATCTCCTTTGAGTGGTTTAATACCTCCCACCTTGCCAAGGTGTGGGAGCAGATGACGTCGGCGTATGACTTCGGGATCCGGGATCTCTGGATCGTCAACGTGGGCGACATTTTCAGCAACGAATATCCCCTTTCTTATTTCCTGGATCTGGCCTACGATTTCGACCGATGGGGCACATCGAACCGGAACAGCGCCAACGAATACACGAAGCTTTTTGTCGAGAAATTCTTCGGTGCGACGCTGACGGCGGTGCAGAAGAAAACGGCCGTGGAACTGCTTCTGGGGTACACGCGCATTACTTCCGCGCGAAGGACCGAAGCCATGAACGATGAGGTTTACGCGCCATTTGCCTATGGCGAGACCGAGGAACTGCTTGCGACGATCGATAAGCTGATGCACACGACGGAAGACCTTTACGGGAAACTTTCTACCTCTTTGCCGGGCTCTTCCGCCGGTGGCAGCAAAGCACTTTCTTCGAATGTGGCGTACCGCTTCTACGAACTGATCTATCTTCCGCTGATGGCCAATCTCAACGTGCAGAAAATGTGGCTTCTGACCACGCAGAATCATGCCTATGCGAAGATGGGAAGTACCTATGCCCTGGCGCTGGGTGAGCGCATAGAGGAGTGCCTTACGCGCGACCGTGAGCTGGTGGATGAGCTTCACAGGATCCACGGCGGGATGTGGTATGGCATGGGGCTTTCGGAGCATATCGGGTTTAAAAACTGGTGCGAAGAGGGCTGTCAGTATCCGGTGATCCATACGTTCGCGCCGGGTAACAAAGACCGTCTGATCGTGTCGGTCCCGGGCACGGATCAATTTACGGAAGGGTACTTCTGGACCCGCAGGAAGCTTGTGCTTCCGTCTTTCCTGGATCCCAGGTGTAAGCTTGGCAGGATCGAGCTTTCCACGGCATGCGCAAAGAAGATCCGTTTCAGTGTGGAGTGCGACACGAAGGGAATTACCGTTTCTCCGGCATCGGGTACGGTCTCTCCCTATACGCGAAAAGAACTGGCTGTGAAACTGGAGCGTTCGCTTCTTCCGAAGAAAACCACCGAAGCGAAGATCACGGTCCGGTTCGGCGATGCATTTGCCGAAGTCAGTGTACCGCTGGAAGGCGAACCGGGATACATCTCTATTCCGGCCGTGAACTATAGTGAAAACATTCCCGGTGCGAAGGGTACATACGAGGTGATCCCGGACTACAACCGCGGGCTTTCTGCCATGAAGGCCTATCCGCAGGATGTGGTCTTTACAAAGGCCTCCGATGCGCCGGCGTTAATGTACTGCGTGAAGCTCAGCCGTGCCGGGAAATACACGCTCCGTCTCATGACGAATCCGGGAAATCCCCCGAGCCACGTGCCGGAGATCCTTTGCGGAGTCAGTGCCAACGGCGGCCGGATGAAGCGTGTCAACATGATCCGGGAAGGCTTTGCCGTGGGTGATGGTAACGACATCTGGAGTCAGGGCGTGCTGGATAACCTTCGCGTGACGGAGGTGGATCTGGACCTCAAAGAAGGGGAGAACACGATTGAGATCAGGGCGATCAGCCCGAACGTCGCCCTCACCAAGCTGGTGCTTTTCGCATATGGGGAAACGCCTATGGATTCCTACCTCGGTCCAAAGGAGACGATGTAATTCCGTCAGGTAGCCGGCTCGGCGTAGTAATCCCGTCAAGGCGTGTAGGTAGCCGGCTCGGCGTAGAAGTACTGGTACGGATCGCGGATATTTCCAAGATACATTTCCAGGAGATCCTCCGATGTGGTCGTTTCGTCTGAGATGCCCATCGGGTTGATGCAGTCTCCGTTCGGCGCAAGTACGATCTCGTAACCGTTGGCATTGACGAATACGAGCTCGTTGCCCTTGTGTGCCTTAAGGAAGGCGTCGAATTCCGGATACCAGGATTTTCCGATTCCCGGGCCGCCGCAGAGGATGCCGTCCTGTGTCTTGTAAAGAACGAGGACCGCGGCCAGTTCGTCACCGTCATAGAGCAGGTAGCTTCGGATGTTCATGTCGACTACAGGCGAGCTGATGTCTTTGCTTCCATAACGGACATGGCAGTAGCCTTTCTCCGAGATCCGCGGGGATGTCAGAGGCTGATCGTCCGTACGGAGCGAATCGCAGATCGCGTCCAGATTCTGAGTGAAATAGTCGTTCGCTTCTTCGTCGGTTAAGGTCTCACCGAAGAAAGCAATCGAGCTTTCGGAAGGAAGCGCGGGGATCGCACCGATAGGAAGGCCGGTGGGTGAATACTCGATCGGCTCCCAGCTTTCGGGGATCGTTTCCGCAGATTCGGCAGTGGTCTCCTCATACGCTGTCGTGTTTTCCTGCGATTGATACTCGGTCGTGGTATCCGCGGCATATGCTGCGGAGGTTGCCGCAACGGTGGTCTCGTATTGTCTTCCGTCTTCTGTGAAGAGGCGTGAGATGCCGAAGGCGAGAAGCGCGGCGGCCGCGATGGCGCCGATCGGGACGATCACGCGGCGGATAGATCTTGCGATCCGGGTTCCGGCCGAGGGTTCTATGTACACCGCAGTTCCGGCCGACGGTTTTGGCTGGGAAGGCGTGACCCTGACAGGACGCGTCGCTCTGTCCGGATCAGTCTGAACCGGTGCTTTTACATCGGAAAGATCCTGTGCTTCCGTGATCCACTTATCATCGATGCCGCCCAGCAGTTCGAAGAGCTGCATGCCGCCGGATTGAGGATCGAACATATCTTTATTCGTATTGTTGTTTTCCGCATTCTGATCGTTCATACGTCGATACCTCCTTCCACTAGAAGCTGATGGAGCTGCTTTCTCAGACGGCTCAGTGTCACATTGATGTTATTCTCGGTCAATCCAGTGGCCGAGGCGATGGCCGATACGGAATCGGCATACCAGTATCGCCGGACGAAGAGCTTACGCTTGTCCGGAGAAAGGGTGGAGAGGAATCGGGAAATGATCGAGAGCATTTCCTTAGAAAGAAGTTCGTTCTCGGGCGAGATCCCGCCGGGGATCACCTCGCTCAATTCTTCGATCACGACGGGCGTATTGCCGCCGCCCCGCTTATCCGCCCGGTTATGTTTGTAGCGGTTGATTGCGAGGTTTCTGGCAATCTTTCCGAGGAAAGGTGCCAGAATCGCCGGACGCTGGGGAGGAATGGAATTCCATGCGGCAAGGAAGGTGTCATTGACGCACTCCTCTGCATCCTCCTGGTTTCCGAGAATGTTCAGCGCGATGGATGTACACAGATGTCCGTATTTGTTCGACGCCACCTGAAGTCCCTGTTCGTTTCTATCCCAGAACAGCTGGACGATCGTGGTATCTTCCATGACACGGCTCATGGGGTATTTCCTCCTTTTTAACGAACCGGTTTTTACTCTCCTAACCATAATAACAATTTTTCCGCCGGAATATTACATGGAAAGAGGAAAATTTTTGATATTTCGCATGAATATACATGCTTTGCAATTTAAAAACTCGGAAAACTGTGTAAGTGATATCTAATTGACATGTTTTGCCTTGTATATTACTATTCCGTCAGAATATTCAAGGCCAAATGTGCTATTATAGGTATACAATGAGCAGAAATGGGTTTCTGCTAATGAGCCGGGTAGGATATGGAAGAGAAGAGTAAAGAGAAAAGAAGAACCAGAAAGAGGATCGATCCCCAATGGATCACTCACTCGATCGTCGTGATCGTAGCCGATGTGATCGTGGTTCTGTTTTCGTATTTTGCGGCGTTATGGATCCGTTTCGATCTTCAGTTCGGTAAGATCCCGGAGGAGTACTTAAGCACATACCTTCGCATTATGCCGGCGTGGTGCGTGATCACGATCGTCGTTTTCTTCCTGTTTAAGCTTTATCACAGCATCTGGACCTATGTCAGTATGGACGAGGCTTTCGTCATGGTCAAAGCCTATCTGGTGCTGGCGATCTGTTATATCCTTTCCAAGTATCTGATGAAGATCGATATGCCGAGATCCTTCTATTTCTTCGGTATTTTCATTGCGCTGGTACTGCATGTGGCCGTGCGGTTCTCGTACCGTGCGACGCGCTTTATCGTCAACCGCTATAGTAAGAATTCCGAGCTTCGGACCGGTGATGTGGAAAACGTCATGATCATCGGCGGCGGTTCGGCCGGAAGCGTCCTGATCCGTGAACTCAACAGCGATACCCACCAGAACCAGAGACCGGTGTGCATCATCGACGATAATCCGAGTAAGATCGGACGTGAGCTTTATGGTGTGCCGATCGTCGGCGACCGTAACGATATCGTTGAAAAGGCGGCCGAGTACGATGTCGGATCGATCGTTCTTGCGATGCCGACGGCATCCCCCCATGACCGTAAAGATATTCTGGATATCTGTAAGGAGACCGGTGCGAAGGTCCGAACACTTCCGGGCGTATATCAGCTGGCCAACGGTGAAGTCAGCATCAACCGCCTCAAGGACGTCGAACTGACCGACCTTCTCGGAAGAGACCCGATCGAGATCAATAACGATGAAGTGTTTAAGATGCTCCGCGGCAAGACCATCCTGGTTACGGGCGGCGGCGGATCCATCGGTTCGGAGCTTTGCCGTCAGATCGCGGCACATAAGCCGAAGCAGCTGATCATTTTCGATGTGTATGAGAATAATGCCTACGCGATCCAGCAGGAACTGATCCGTAAGTACCAGAATAAACTCAATCTCGTGACCCTGATCGGTTCGGTTCGAAATACCCACCGTATCAACAGTGTCATGCAGAAGTATAAGCCGGATATCGTTTTCCATGCGGCGGCGCACAAGCATGTTCCGCTGATGGAGGACAGCCCGTGCGAAGCCATTAAGAATAACGTCATGGGTACCTACAAGACGGCGCAGGCGGCAGCGGCGGCAGGCGTGAAGACTTTCGTTCTGATCTCTACCGATAAGGCGGTTAACCCCACCAACCTCATGGGCGCTTCCAAGCGTATCTGCGAGATGGTCATCCAGATGATGAACCGTACGACTCCGAATACCAACTTCGTGGCGGTCCGTTTCGGTAACGTTCTCGGATCCAATGGTTCGGTGGTTCCGCTTTTCCAGCAGCAGATCGCAGAGGGCGGTCCGGTTACAGTTACCCATAAGGATATCATCCGTTACTTCATGACGATCCCGGAGGCGGTTTCTCTCGTTCTCCAGGCTTCCCAGTATGCAAGGGGCGGTGAGATCTTCGTTCTGGATATGGGTGATCCGGTCAAGATCGATGACATGGCCAGAAACCTGATCAAGCTTTCCGGATACACACCGGATGTGGAGATCAAGATCGAATATACCGGTCTTCGTCCGGGTGAGAAGCTCTACGAAGAGAAACTGATGGACGAAGAAGGCATCCAGACCACAGCGAACAGACTCATCTTCATCGGCAAACCGATCGAGATGGATGATGAATGGTTCAAGAAGAAGCTGGAAGAGCTGGACCGTGACAGTCAGGAAGATGACGAGAATATCAAGAAATATGTTCAGGAAATCGTTCCCACCTATAAACCAGGTTCCATGTAACAAAGGAGCAAAGGGATGATCTACAGAAACGGCGGCCCGCGGATGCGTGGCGTTTCCCAGTATCCGGACGGATCTCAAAGCAGTACGGGCGCCAAAGGTCCTGCCGCTCCCTCTGTGATGCCGGGAGGCACGATCCCGATTCCGACCCAGCCGGTGGACATGGGCAAGAGCCAGGAGACGAAAAGAAGAGAAGAGATCATGGTGCTTGTCATCCTTTCGATCCTCGTAGTTGCGCTGTCCGTAGGTGCATTTATCGCCGTCAATATTTTGCGGCAGTTCTCCGGATCGATTTTTACACAGGTTGAAAAGAGCGGTATATCCGTCTCGGATCTCAAATCTTTGGGCAAATTCCGGCAGCTTCGTGTCGGCGGCAGGCTGGCTGCAGGCCTTCTTCTTGCCATCGCATTCCTCAGCCGTGGTGTCACCACGCTCCTTTACGCCATCGTTTGGGGCGCATTTGACCTCGTTACGGTCCTGGTGACGATCTCCTTTATTCGGAATTCAGCGAAGAAAAAACCAGCCAATGCACTGGAAGTCGTGGCGGTCATCGTCGGCCTTTTCGCCGCGCTGGTCACGATCTATATGCCTATTGAGATCTACACCCACTTCCGGGATTCCTCGTACTGGATCCCGGGCACGGACAATTACCTTTCGCTTTGGGTGATGCTCCCGACGATCATCTGGGGCATCTACCTGCTGATCTATTTTATCTGTTCCGTGATCTATACGCTCGAAAAGCACCGTAACACTGTTACAGAGCCCGGAACCGGAGGTGTTTCATGACGAAGATCCTTTTCCTTGCCGATCTCCACGGCAACTATACCGCCACGCTGGCGATGGAAAAAGAAATGGAAAAAATCGCGCCGGATGAGGTCTGGTTTCTTGGCGATGCCGTTGGAAAAGGACCGAGTAATGATTTGACCTGCGACTGGGTCCGTTCCCATTGTGACCATTTTCTTAAGGGAAACTGGGATGAATGGATCTGCCGTGCATATCGGGACAGGGACCTTCCCGACAGCAAGAAGAACCCCTTTGATCCGGGACTTCGCTTCTACTGGCAGCAGCTGGGTGGGGAGCGGATCGCCTGGCTGGACGCGCTTCCCCGGGAAGCCTCGGTTCGGATCAGCGGTCTTTCTTTCCGCCTGATCCATGGGCGAACCATCGACAAGCTTTTCCAGGGAAGTGACTCGTCGAGAGTCCTGGAGGAGGGCCTTGTCGGCAGTGATAAGGTCACGCATTATGACTGCATGATCTGTGCGGACAGCCACAGGCCGTTTGTAAGGGCGCTTAGTCAGGGCTATGCGCTCAATACGGGAAGCATCGGTAATGCCATCTGCAGGCCCTGGGCCTCCGCACTTCTGGTGGAGGGAGAAAAAGACTCCAAAGAGCCTTGTCCGATCTACTATACTTCGATTTGCCTGCCTTACGATAACCAGAAAGAGGCCGAAGTTGCGAGGACAACACCGGGTCTTCCGCTCGCCGACTCGTATATCAAGGAGATCCTCACCGGTAAGTACAGCAGATAGAAATAAAGGAGCGAAAATGGGCATTGAAAATATATTGACAGCCATCAATGAAGGAAAATCGGATCCGGTTTTTGCCAAACTGTACGGTCCGGAACAAGCGGTCCTTTCCTATCAGAAGACCCGCTACATCGAAGCGGTAGAGGCATTTTACAGTGCTTTTCGCATCGAAAAGAACTCGGCAGGCGAATTCGATAAGGGTTCGGTATGTGAGCCCGAAATGATTCCTGCAGCCGAAACAGCTGTGTTCTTGTTTTCCGCTCCCGGACGGACGGAGATCGGCGGAAACCACACGGATCATCAGCATGGAAGAGTTTTGGCGGCAGCGGTGGATCTGGATGCGATTGCCGTGGCTTCGTTAAATAACCTGCAGCAGATCCGCATTCTTTCTAAAGGGTATCCGCTCATCGCAGTGGATCTTTCCGATCTTTCTCCTAAGGCGGAAGAACAGGGAACGACTTCGGCGCTGGTCCGGGGCGTGGCGGCACAGTTTCAAAAACTCGGAACCGATGTTTTGGGATTTGATGCCTATGTCACTTCGGATGTGCTTACGGGAAGCGGCCTTTCTTCCTCGGCGGCATTTGAAGTGCTGATCGGAACGATCATTGACCACTTAAGCAACGAGGGAAAAGCCGGTGCGGTGAATATCGCGAAGTTCGGGAAAATCGCCGAGAACCTCTATTTCGGCAAGGCCAGCGGCCTGATGGATCAGATGGTGTCGTCGGTTGGCGGATTCGTTAAGATCGATTTTGCCGATCCGGAGAGCCCCGTCATCGAAAAGATCGATAGAAGTCTCGACGAGGCCGGGATTGCTCTTATCGTTACGGATACGAAGGGCAGCCATGCCGATCTTAGCGGTGAATATACAGCGATTCCGGAGGAGATGAAGGCGGTTGCTTCGTTCTTCGGGAAAAGTGTTCTTCGTGAGGTGGATGAGCAGGAGTTCTACCGGCGCATAAGCGAACTTCGGACACAAGCGGGTGATAGCGACCGTCAGACAGGAACCGATATGACACGCGATGCCGGACGGCAGGAAGATAGCGATAAGACGCGAGATACCGGACGGCTTAGTGACCGGGCCATCCTTCGAAGTGCGCATTTCTTTGATGAGGACAGGCGGGCCGCTCAGGAAGCAGAGGCACTGGAAGAGAAAGACTTCCGGCGCTTCTTCGATCTGGTCAATGCATCCGGCGAGTCCTCAGCGACTCTTCTTCAAAATCTTTACTGTAGTGATGCGCCGCAGACACAGGGGATCCCTCTGGCGCTGCTTCTGAGCCGGCGTGTTCTTGCGGGTGAAGGTGCCTGCCGCGTCCATGGCGGCGGTTTTGCGGGAACGATCCAGGCCTTCGTTCCGAAGGAGAAAGTTAGTGAATACATAGATGCTTTAGAGAGCGTTTTCGGGAAAGGTGCCTGTCACATCCTTCGGATCCGTCCGGAGGGAGGCATCCGGATCCTGTAAAAATATATAGATGGAGGAAAATGTATGGTCGACGTAAAAGGAAAATGGGCATTTATCACGGGAGCGTCCCGTGGGATCGGTTATCTTTCCGCGCTGTTTCTGGCGGATCAGGGCTGTAATCTTATCCTGCACAGCCGGACGATCAAGCATCTGGAGAAGGTGATGGATGAAGTCAGGAAAAAGGGCGTACAGGCACATGCCGTGTTTGCCGAACTTTCCGAGCCGGAACAGGTGGAGCGTATGCTCAGCAGGATCGATGATCTGGGTGTTCAGGTGGATATCGTTTTGAATAATGCAGGGGTTCAGGTGGCCTATAGGACAGACTATCTTTTGACACCGGCATCCGACTACGAGATCAGTCTTCGCATCAACACCATCGCACCGATGCTGATCTGCTACCACTTCCTTCCCAAGATGGCCGAAAGGGGCTTCGGCCGCATCGTCAATACGTCCAGCGGGATCCAGAATGAACCGGAGCAGGCGGGATATTCCGCCAGTAAGTACGCGCTCAATCGCGTAACGGTGGACCTCGGTTCCAGGATCAATGGTACGAATGTGATCATCAGCCTGGCCGATCCGGGATGGTGCCGCACGGATCTGGGAGGCCCTTCTGCACCCAACAGTCCCGAGTCAACGATCCCGGGTATCCTTGTTGGTGCGCTGGTCGATGATAAGATTTCGGGAAGATATTTTCCGGCACAGGATTTCTGCGGCATGACCATGGAAGAGGCCGTCAATAAAGCACAGGATCTAAGCAAATATCCCATTCCTTATTAAGAGGGGTTCCAGTCCTTTTTAAGTTGGGTCCCGGTCCTTTTTAAGACGGATCCTTATCTTTTGGTGATATCTTCGTACTTGAATTTTTTCATGCTGTAAAAGCTGCCTACGGCCAGGTCCATACCGGCGGATGCGCCGATGTTCTTCTCGTCTTCAAATCCCTTGCGGAGGCCGGACGAGTCTTCATCACCGTAGTCGTTCGACTTGGAAAGAAGGTGTGTGAAGATCAGGATGACCGCAGCGATGGCGATAAGGCACAGTCCAATGGTGAACATGATGGCACAGATCCGGACGCTCGTCTTCTCGGCAAAGTAGTCGTACGGGTAATTTAACGGATTAAGAAGCGTATGAAAAGAGAGTAAACTGTACATCATTTGACACCTCCCTGTCTTTTCCTTGCGAAAATATTGGTGAGAACGGACCCGGTACGCGTGAGTTTGACCGTGATACGCTTGAAATTCCGTATGGCGATGATGAGCATGATGATGCCGATGACAATGGGGGCTCCCGTGATCAGCTGCAGCGAACCTCCGTAGATCATGGTCTCGGCTTCTTTGTAGTCGATGTGCTCCAGGATGTAATTTCCCAGCGTGGAATAAAGGAAGATGATCAGTGCGCAGGCCGCAGCGGAGAGTCCGATGATCGAGGCCATTACCTTCGCCTTGTTCCAGGGCGCGGTACCGGCGACCTTGCCTGTCTGTCCGTTTACGAGGAAGGTATAGGGCGTTCCTTCTGCGTTGATGGTGATGAACCATGCCGGAAGAAGTACGTAAGAAGTGCGGTGCAGATCTACCTTCGGCATCGTCGAGACTGTCTTGAGGACGTGATTCGGGGATAGTGTCCTCATCCTCGAATGGAAGATCGTCCGCGCCTTCAGCTCGGCCGTTCCCTTGGCGCCTCGTGGCGTCTTGTCTTGAATATTGGAATAAAAGCCCATCAGATACGAGGTGTCAAAGTCCACTGCACCGTTCATGTTGTATGGCTCAAGAAGAGCGGTGGTGCGGTCATCAAGAGAGGTGCAGCACTCCACCAGAAGATCCTTGAACTCGGCGCTGCCGTCGAAGACGTAGGTCTTCTCGGTAAGACCGAGACGGTGGGTCTGGGTATCTTCGATCGTTCCGTCGAAAGTAAAGTACGGGATATAGATCCCGCGAACACACTCCGGAGGGATCTCTTTATATTTTTGGGGGACAAAAGCACCGTTTAGAAGGTTTTTCTTGACGTTGTCGATGGCCTCTTCTTTGGAGACCGAGAAAGGAATGATCTTATCCGGGCGATTTTCCTTTGAGATTCGGGAGAACACAACGGAAGTGGCGCCGCAGTAAACGCAGCGGGTGCTGATCTCGGTTCCGGTGACAAGCACCTCACCTGCGCACTGGCTGCATTTATAGACCTGGCAGTCGTACATCTCGCCGGTCAGGTCATCCATCTCGGACAGGGTATCGGCAATATCGACCGGTCCCGATTCCTCGGCATCGTGATAAAAATCGTCCGCATCAGAAAGCGTTTGGGGATCGACAATATTGCCGCAAACGGTGCAGACCAGTGAATCAAAACTCGGATCATACTCCATAGGAGCTCCGCATCCCGGACAGCTCTTCGCCATAATGTTCTCCTTTTTCCCTCTTCAGTTTCCCTTTTTCAGATACAGCTAACCATATTCTATTCTACACAAAATAAAGTTTTTTTACATGGGAGAAACTGCGGAATAAGTATCACAAAGTAAAGAGAAATTCCGTATCCCAGCAAAGAAGATGCGGGTGATGGCGCATGTAGACCTTGTATTCCGGAACGATTTCCTTGAGAAGAAGGGGAAGTGTGAACAGGTCCTCGCTCCGATGGTAGCAGGACACGATAAGCGACGGTTTATCCTTTTCGATGCATGACCTGCCGCCTTCGATCACTGCCCGCTCATTTCCTTCCACATCCAGCTTGATCAGATCGGCTTTCCGCCCCCTTAACAGTGTTACAAGTGAGGCGACTGTAAGGCTTTCGCCCTGGACCTCATTGTCGTGATTGACCTTTGTATCCGACAGTTCATGCACGCCCCGACCGCGGTTTTTAGGAACAAAAGCCGTCCCGTCGTGGTCCGAAACCAATGCGCGGACACACTCGATCTGCAAAGAATCACGATCAAGCGCCTCCAGATTTCCGGAAAGCTTCCTGAAATTTCTCGCATCCGGCTCGACGGCCAGGACGGAAGTGATCTGCGGGAACAATCCGGTGTAAAGAGAAACGGTGTCACCGTCATATGCGCCCAGGTCGATATATGATGATTGCTCCGGGAGTGAAAAAAGCGAGGTGATCTCCTCCAAAGGCCTCTCGCAAGGACGAAGTAAAACATAGTTCCCCGTCAATTTATAGGATACGACCCGGTTGAAAGTGTCCCGGGAGGTCTCGTCGCTGAGCATGTCCCGGACGGCTTGAAGTTTCTCCCGGTTTTCCTCGGCAAAAGCACTGTCAAATACCGTTTCTCCGTATACCGGTACGTCTGGTGCGTACACTTCGCACTCTTCTGCGATCCGGTCGATATTGGCGATCACATCCGGAAGAGAGGTACCGAAGCAAAGGAGGACGATCATGTCGCCCAGCCGTTTGTGGAGATCTTCGTAGGATTCGACTTTAAAGCCGCGGAAGTGCCGGTTTCGGACGAAGCCGGAACTGGCAAAGACGCCACTGACAGAGATCCCGAGCGAAAGAAGGTGATCGAGGATCTTGTCCGCACCATTTCCGGTCCCATAAAGAACGACCGGCTTTTGGGCGGTCGTCAGGTATTTCCAGATATCTTGTTTACAATCGAAAGCATCACTCATCTTGTTCGGAAACCGCAATCATTTGCTGCCGTCAGAGATATACTGCTTGTACTCGCGTGAGATGATGTTCCAGTCCAGATCGAAACGCGCCATGTGCTTCTGGAAAGCGGCTCTTGCTGCGACCGGATCCTTGGCCTTGATCGCATCGAAGATCGCGCGGTGGTCGGATACGATCTTGAGGTCTTTGACGGAGTGCAGACTCAGATTACGTACACGGTCGAAATGCATGCTCATCAGGCTGACCATGTAGTAGCACTGCATCTTATTGCAGATGCGGTAGATCAGTTCATGGAATTTGTTATCCAGCGCAAGGAGTTTTCCCGGATCCCTGGCCAGGTAGAATTCCTGCAGTTCCAGATTGTCCTGCAGTTCCTGCAGATCCTCTTCCTTTGCCAGTTCGCAGGCGTCTTCCACCAGCGCCGTCTCAACAGTGATACGCAAAAATCTTGCTTCGCGGATCAGGTCGGAGTCGATCATGGAGACCAGACAGCCCTTCTGCGGAAGGATATCTACGATCTTCGATTTGGAAAGCTCAAGGAAAGCCTCATGTACAGGCGTTCTGGACAGGCCGAGATCCGTTGCGATCTCCTGCTCGCCGATCATACTGCCCGGTTCGATATCTAAGCTGATGATGTTCTCGCTGATTACACGAAAAGCATATTCACGGTTCGTTTCACTGGGATTCTTGGGTGGAACGTTCATAAAGCGGCACTCCTCTATAAAGGTAAAAGTCAATTAACTTATCTAAATATACTTCAATCCTAACTAGTATGCAAGTTCTAATATGCTTCTATTTGAACCGCTCCGGCTGGCGATGTGTTCAGCCGAGATACTTCGTAAGTGTGGCACGAACGGCGCCGGGACCGGTGATCAATTCAGCCAGCATGCCTTCAATCTTTGAAGACAGTCCGCAGGCGGTAAGATCCGAACCGAAGAGAGAGGTGTTCGAAAGAAGTTCCTCCAGATTTCCCTTCACACTCTCCGGATCTCCGATTTTTACAGGTTCGAGCTGCTCCTGTAAACGGGGAAGAAGCGGGTCACTGCTCAGATTCATCGGGAGCCCCTGATCATCGATCCCCAGAAGATAACGGAGCCACCCTGCGATAGCCAGCGGGATATACGTAAGTTCACTTACGTCCAGCGTATCGTCGGCTACATAAGCCTTGATGGTCTCACCGAAACGGATCGGGATCTTTTGGCTGGTATCGGTGGCGATACGCTGCGGGGCATCCGGAATAAACGGATTAGGAAGCCTCTGCTCGATGACCTCGGCAATGAACTCGCGGGGATTCAGGATCCCCGGATCCGTCACCACAGGAAGCCCTTCCTGATACCCGATCTTTGTGATCAGCTTCACCAGCTGCGGATCCTTCATCTCTTCGGAGATCCTCGTATAGCCGAGCAAACAGCCATAGACGGCCAGCGCTGTATGAAGCGGATTGAGACAGGTGGACACCTTCATGCGTTCCGAACGGTCGACCGTTTCGCGGTCGGTCATATAGACACCGGCCTTCTCAAGCGGCGGCCTGCCGTTCGGGAAAGTATCTTCCATTACCAGATACTGAGGGATCTCCGCGTTTACGAAAGGCGCAATAAATGTTCCTTTCTCCGTGGTAAAAGGACTCATTTCCGATATGCCCATACTTGCAATCATTGCCTCAACAGAGGCATCCGGGCGGGGCGTGATCTTATCGATCATGCTCCACGGGAAACTGATTTTTGAAGGATCCTGAAGATATGCGAGGAAGTCTTCCGTGACGAAACCGTTCTCTTTCCAGGCCCGGGCGACCTCCAGGATGCTGCTTTGGAGCTTCTCTCCGTTATGACTGCAATTATCCATAGAAGCCAGAGCCAGCGGAGCACCATTAGCCTGAAAACGTTCCCAGAGAAGTGCGCAGACGATGCTCATGGCATGTCTTGCAAAAGAGGGTCCCTGACTCATATCTTCTTTCACTACGCCAAGAAGTTCACCGCGAAGATCACGGAGGGCATATCCTTTCTCGGTGATGGTGAAACTGATCAGCTGAAGGGAAGGGGAAGAGACGATCTTCTTAAGACGGTTCATCTCATCCGGATCGGAGGGGTCGGCTTTTCTGGCCTCGGTCACACTTCCGATGATTTCGTATCCGACTTTTCCGTCGGCACGAAGATCTGCCATCAGCGTCAGGTTATCGTAAGGCCGATATACACGGTCGATGATTTCATAGTCATAGGTATCGGCGGCAACGATTCCGGTTTTCACCAGGCCTTGATTCAGAAGGTCCTGTTGAAGCCGGGCGATAAAGCCGCGGAAAATATTCCCGGCACCGAAGTGCAGCCAGGTTGGATTGGCGGCAGTTTCCGCCTCAGTTCTTTTCAAGTCGAATTTAGGAAGAGCAATTCTGCGCTCCTCCCAAAACTCCTTATTATTCAAAGCTTCACGTGTTACAGAGATGTTTTGCATTTTGATACCGCTTCCCAAAGACCTTCAATATAAGAAGCCCCCAGTGCGCGGTCATAAAGACCGTACCCCGGACGCGATACTTCGTCCCAGATCCGGCGGCCGTGGTCCGGACGGATATATCCGTCAAACCCACTCTCATAGAGGGCGCGAACGATCTCGAACATATCCAGATCGCCTTCGGTAGAAAGATGGGCGCTCTCATGGAAGTCATTTGTGCTTGTGTGTTTGATGTTTCGAAGATGTACGAAAGGCACTCTTCCCATGGAGCAGAATTCTCTGGCCATCGCCGGAATGTCGTTGGCAAGATTGGCACCGAGGCTTCCGGTGCAGAGCGTCAGGCCATTGCGGTTGCTGGAATTCAGATTCAAGAATGTGCGGATGGATTCCGCATTGTTGATCACCTTCGGAAGACCAAACAGCGGAAGCGGCGGATCGTCGGGATGCACGCCGAAATCAATATCATACTCTTCAGCGTAGGGCATGATGGCATCCAGGAAATAGGTGATGTTGCGGAAGTATTCTTCTGCCGAGACATTCTGGTAGAACTCGATGTCCTTCGCCATGGCCGGGAAACGCTCCGGTTCCCAACCAGGAAGAGTCATGTTCTGTGAGCCGTCGAGCATAGAATGGATAATGCTTTCTAAGGTGAGTCCGCTGGCAACAGCATGTTCATAAGCCATGGAGAAACTTCCGTCCGAAAGCGGCATCTCCAGCTGGCTTCTAAACCAGTCCATCACCGGCATGAGATTGTAGCAGATGCACTTTACACCGGCTTCATGGAGATTTTTCATTGTTGTGATGTAGTTCGAGATATATTCGTCACGGGAAGCAAGTCCCTTCTTGATATCTTCGTGAACGTTGACACTTTCGATGACTTCCATCTCAAGACCGGCCTCATGGACCTGATCGCGAAGAGCGAGGATCGTCTCCCTCGGCCAGACTTCTCCGGCAGGGATATCGGAAAACATCGTTGCTACACCGGAAACCCCCGGAATCTGACGAATCTGAGCCAGCGTGACGGTATCATCACCGTTTGGCCACCAACGAAAAACCATCTTCATAGTTACATGCCTCGTTTCCACACAACACATACTCACGCAACTAGAATACTAGCAAACTAGCATAATGTCAAGCAATTAAGATAAAATCTATCTGACCGAAATTGTTCGTCCCGAAAAGCACTTTATGTGTTCATTCCGAGCTTGCGCGAAAGAGCGTTACATCTTGTCGGTATCATTTCTCCGCGGGCTGCCCGTAATACGGAAAAGGTTCAGCAGCCAGGGGATCAAAGCGATCCATCCGAGAGAACGGACAACCGATACCAAACAACCGATGATCAGTTCAGAAAAAGAACATACACCATCTTGATAATCCGGATAATGCATGGCGATATAGGCAAGAACGACACAAAGGATCGCTCCCACCAAAAGCAATGTGGACTTGATCAGCACCGGCTTGGGAATGGAATTGGTTCCCTCATCCTTCTTCAGTTCGCGGTTCGTCCCTTTGAACCCGGCAAAGCAAAGGATCACGGCGCCAACAATACCAGCGATCATCACTATGACTCGGATCAATAAAACAGTATCCATGGATTACCTCATTTGAATGAAATGCTTTCGATACGTGATATGTGCGTCAATATCGAACAAGATAACTTTATTCCTCGCGGGCGTCTTCGTCAACCTCTGACGCCGCCGGCTCGTCATCTTCATCTATCTCAACTTCAGAGTCTTCTTCGTCCGATTCCTCAGAATCATCATCCTCTTCCTCTTCCTCTTCATCCGATTCGTCTTCCTCGGATTCTTCATCAGCGTCATCTTCAGAATCTTCATCAGAGTCTTCGTTTTCATCCTGATATTTCTCCGGATGTTCGCGCTTGTCCCGGAGGATCAGAGCGTAACCGAAGTCCCGCTCGATCATTTTCCAGCAGAGGAAGCAGCAGAGGTAGGGAAGGATGGCGAGGCTGGGGAAGAAAAAGATCATCAGCGCCAGAGATAAGATCATGAAAAGCCACATCAGAAGCGTGTGACGGGCATACATGGTCGAGAACGTGAAACTGTGGAACAGCGTGCTTCCGACATTGTTTTTAAAACGGGCCAGGTACGGGAAAACGTACGGTACGCAGAAGATGAAAGGAAGAGCCAGAAGGATAGCGATCGGCAGATACCATGATGGAAGTTTGACATCACCGAAGCCCTTCCAGGCGAAGAGAATATTGAATGCCGTGATCCCGGCATAGAGGATCAGGATGATGGTCAAAATGATTCCCTGAAGGAGATTCTGCTTGAAAGAATGGAAGAAGTCACGAACCGGGGTTTCGGATTTTTCGGCATAACGCTTATGAACGGCATAGTAAAGTGCACTGGTGGCCGGTCCCATGGTCACGAGGGGAATACTGGTCGCGACCCAGCACAGACTCAGGAGCATGATGTCACCCAGTTTGTCACCTGCCGAGTAAAATTTGCTTTTCGAAATGCGGTCGTAGAAAGATGATTCCATAATAGATGCGTCTCCTTTTCTCCAACTATATTAGACGGTGAGAAAAGAAAAAACAAGTCGAAAAGGAAAACTAACATTCTAGTGTTAAAGTTGTGGAAACGAAGAGAAGAATGTGCTACTCTTAATCTGTAAAACAGCAAAACATGAGGTGGATATGACAAAGCTTGCAGGTATTTTCTCAGACGGAATGATCCTTCAGAGAGGACGGCCATGTGCCATCTGGGGACAGGATGATGGAGCGGATGAGATCGTCGTTATCCTTGAAGGAAAAGAATACAGTTCTATTGTAGAAGAAGGAAAATTTCTTGTCACCCTTCCTCCTCATGAAGAAGCGGTCGGAGTGACGATCGAGATTATCGGAAGCACGAAGATCGTTCTTTCGGATGTGTGCTTCGGCGATGTTTTCTATCTGGCCGGACAGTCCAACTTCGAGCTGCCGGTGTCCCGCACACTGGATGTGTCCCGTGAAGAAGTCGAGGCATCGAACTATCCATATATAAGACAATATAGAGTAACGCCCCAGTATCTGATGGCCGAAGACCGGATCGCTGATCTTCCGGAACTTCCGTGGACGTCAGCGGTTCCGGGCGAAATCGGACAAATGAGTGCTGCGGGATTTTATTGTGCCAAAAGGATCTATGACCGGATCCGCGTGCCGATCGGTCTGGTACTGGGTGCTCAGGGAGGATCGACGATCGAGTCCTGGATGCCGGCATCGCTCCTTTCGCAGTTCGGAGATCATTCTTCGAAAATGGAGCCCTTCATGGAGGGCTTTGCGCTAAGAGAGTACCTCGCCGAGAGAGATAAGCAGAACGGGATCTGGAGAGCAAGCTTAAAAGGAGATAATGAAGAGGAGCTGATCAGGAGTATTCCGGAGGGTGCAACCGACTTTGAAGTTCCGGGCATGATCCGGGAGAATACCGGCAAAGAACATGTGGGTATCGTATGGTTCTATAAAGAAGTGGAACTGACAGAGGAACCGGGCGAGGAGGCTTTCCTTTATCTCGGGGATCTGATCGACGCGGACGAGACTTTTGTTAATGGCGTATCGGTGGGCCGGATCGAGTACAGGTACCCGCCGAGAAAATATCCTTTCGATGGACGTATCCTTCGAAAAGGGAAGAACCTTATCACGGTAAGACTTCTCATCGAGACGGGAAACGGCGGATTTGTAGCTGCGCACCCGTACTATCTTCGCACGGACAAGGAGCAGGTTGAACTGGAAGGAACATGGAAAGTTTTCTTCGGTGAGGAAACAAAGACCCTTCTTACTCCCGGAGTCATGGGACAGCAGGTACCGACATCTCTTTATAAAGCGTCCGTTCTTCCATTAAAGGATTATTCCTTCCGAGGACTTTGGTGGTATCAAGGCGAATCCAATACGGATGACCCGAGCCGGTATAACGAAAAGTTCAAGTGCATGATCGACAACTGGAGAGAATTGTATGGACAGAAGCTGCCGCTGATCTGTATCGAAATGTGTGACTATCAGGATCCTCTTCTCGGAGGAACGCCGGAAGGCTGGGCTACGATCCAGAAGATGCAGCGCGATGCCGCAGAGGAAGTGAGCCGATGCGAAGTCGTTTCGGCCAAAGATCTGACTTCACCATGGGAGCTTCATCCGCAACGCAAAAGCGAACTGGGTGAGCGGATGGCGCAGACGGCCATGCACCTATATTACTAGGGGCTCACCAAAAACGGTTAACCACAGCAGAGCGTTATTTCACCATGTGGAAGTAACGCTCTGCTTTTGTTTATTCGGAAATCGATAGGAACGTAACAACGAATCTTTCTTCCCTCATTTCTCATGCGAGTATTTCACTATGGGCTGAAGCGGTATCAACCCGATGCCGAAAAGAAAATCGGGAATTGTGCATTATCGCTAAAAAACAGAAAAGAAATAATCGAGACACCGTTGACATGTGACTAGTATGGTGGTATTCTGTCCTCGTAGACAACTAGCATACAAGTGTGGAAGCAAGGCAGCACCCAAAAACATCTCCTCCTGATTCTCATGCGATCATCGCTTTGCTTCCTCACTTGTAAGCGTTAAGGAAAAGCGTAATTGAGTGGAGAGTGGCTATGAGTAAAATGGGTAACAGTAGAAAGGAGCTGAAGAATCCCAACTATAGATATAGTTGGAGATCAGTTTTTTCGCATCATTTCTTACGGAACTGGCAGATCTATGTGATGCTGATTGTTCCTGTGGTGTATTACATCGTTTTCCGTTATGTTCCGATGTTCGGTAACATTATTGCTTTTAGAAAGTATCGTGCCGGTGGTAATCTTTTCGGTTCCGGAAAGCTCACGCTCCGGTATTTCCAACAGTTCACAAAAGATAAGTCATTCTGGAGAGCTTTCAGAAATACATTGACTCTTAATATTACATATCTTCTTTTCCGATTCCCGCTGACATTGATCTTTGCACTTCTTATCAACGAGATCAGAAATCTTCACTGGAAAAAGTTCGTACAAACGGTTTCTTATCTTCCGCACTTTATTTCGATGGTTATCGTCTGCGGTATGATCAAAGAACTCGTTTCTACAGGCGGTCCGATCAACTCCCTGATCGTTGCTCTCGGCGGTCAGCCGATCCAGTTCCTGGCAGTGGCGAAATACTTTGTCGGTATCTTCACGATCTCCGGTGTATGGCAGAGCATCGGCTGGGGAACGATCCTGTATCTTGCGGCAATGTCCAATATCAACCCGTCTCTTTATGAAGCGGCGGCGGTAGATGGTGCCGGTCATTTTCAAAGAGTATGGCACATCACCCTTCCTTCGATCCTTCCGACCATCACCACGCTCCTTATCCTGGATATCGGCGGATTGGTTGGTTCGGGCGGAGCCTTCGAGAAGGTATTCCTGCTTTATAACCCGATGATCTATTCTTCGGCGGATATCGTTTCCACCTATGTATACCGAATGGGTATCGGTTCCGGTAACTACAGTTACGCTACGGCGGTAGGTCTTTTTGAAGGACTCATCAACCTGGTTCTTCTGACCATAGCGAACGTCACGTCCAAGAAACTGACGCAAAGCAGCTTGTTCTGAGGAGGGTACTAAGATGAAGATTAAAGAGAATACCGGATATAAGGTATTTCTGGTGGTCAACACCATCATCATGATCCTGATTTCCGCAGCAACACTTTATCCGTTTTTGTACCTGGTATCCCAGTCGTTCTCCTCAGAGAAGGCGATCATCAGCGGACACGTGGGGCTGATCCCGAAGGAATTTAACATTAAGACTTATGTATATGTACTGACCAAGGGAGACTTCCTGAAGTTCTATAAGAATACGGTCATCTATGCATTCGTCGGAACGATCCTTTCCCTGACTTTCTCTTCGATGCTCGGTTACGCACTTTCGAAGACAGAAATCAAGTTGATGAAATATCTGACACCTTTCGTTATCTTTACGATGTATTTCGGCGGCGGACTGATCCCGAACTACGTACTCGTTGTACGACTGGGACTTAAGAATACGATTGCCGCTTTTATCCTGCCGATGATGATCAGCACCTACTATGTACTCCTTATGAAGTCGTTCTTTGCCGGAACGCCGAAGGATCTGGAAGAAGCAGGTGAGCTGGATGGCCTTGATAAATTCGGGGTATTCATCCGGATCGTATTACCTCTTTCGAAACCGATCATCGCTACCATGACGCTCTTCTACGCGGTTATGTACTGGAATAACTGGTATCAGGCTTTCTTATATCTGCGTAAAGAAAAGTGGCCGGTTGCTTACTATCTGCAGACCATCATCCGTGGTCAGGGCGCCAACGATCAGGATGCCCAGTCCGTGGCAACAAACATCAAGTCCTGCGCCATGGTTCTGACGGTCCTTCCGATCATCTGTGTATATCCGTTCATTCAGAAATACTACGTACAGGGCATGATGCTCGGTGGTGTAAAGGAGTGATGCCGTATCACCGCAGCGGGAGCGGTATCATCCCGCGAATATCAATTTAGTATGTTTCCGCTTGAATCCGAGTAGATCCCGGATGGCGGGGCAGGAATAAACAAACATCCATTTCTTACGAGGAGGAAAACTATGAAAAAGAAAAGTATTATGAGTCTTTCTTTGGCAGCAGCGATGTTGCTGGGTATGACAGGATGCTCCAGTTCTGAGACGACTGCTGGGTCGACAACAACGATCCCGAACCAGATCGAGACGACAACAGCTCCGTCCGAAACCGAAGAAGGCGACAAGGGCCTGGGTTATGAATTCGGCCTCGGAACGACATTCCACTCTGATGAGCCGGTTACCTACACCATGTTCTTCAGTGATGCTTCCTGGTATGCTAAGCAGGATACATGGGAGTCTGAGGGTGTTTTCAAGAAGATTGAAGAATTGACGAATGTTCACCTGGACATCATCTCTTACGATAGTAACGACTACATGAGCAATGTTACTCTCGAGATCAATGCCGGTAATGCTGCTTACATCATTCCGAAGATCTACGATGACAGTGCTTTTGTAGACGGCGGCGCGATCGTTCCGGCTTCTGACTATGTTCAGTACATGCCGAACTTCGTAGACTTCTATAATAAGTATAATATGGCTGATGATATCAAGACGATCACCAGAAGCAACGGTAAGTACTATAAGTTCCCGGGTATGCTGGAAGCTCAGGCTCTCAACTACTGCTTCGTTATCCGTCAGGATATCTTTAAGGCAGCAGGTGTCGATGTCGAGACTCTTGAGAAAGACTGGACATGGGAAACACTGCTTGAGACATTGAAGACTGTTAAGGCTTACATGGTATCTCAGGGTATGTGCTCTGAAACCGATTACATCTGGTCCGACCTGTGGTGCGGCGGTGAGTCCGGCCAGGGCAGCGGCGGTAACCTCCTGAAGGTTATGGGTATCACATATGATGTAAATGCCGGTTGGGCAATTGCTGATGGTATGCGCTATGACCAGGCGAAGGACGAATGGTACTTCAGCCCGATCACGGACGAATACAAGGAATTCCTGAAGATGGCTAACGCTTTTGTTGAGGCTGGTATCCTCGATCCTGAAACATTCACACAGGATGATACTCAGGCAACAAATAAGTTCTATAACGGCGAGACCGTTATCATGAGCATGAACCAGAGCCAGTTTGGTCCCTGCATGCAGAACTGCGATGAGATGCTGGGTGCAGGCAAGTACGAGCTCTTCCTGGCTATCCCGCCGAGAAGCGATAAGTTCAACTATTCCACAGCCGGTAATGTCCGTCTTGAGAACGGCGTTATGGTTTCCCAGAAGGCTCTCGATGACCTCGGTCCGGATGGATTCATTAAGCTCTGCCGTTTCGTTGACTGGCTGTTCTATTCTCCGGAAGCTTATACCCTGATCAAGTGGGGTATCGAAGGCGAGACATTCGAATACACCGCTGACGGCGGTAAGCAGCTGAAGGAAGGTATGTACTGCGGCGGTCTTGGCTACTCCATGCCGGAAGGCGCAGATGGTGTTGATATCCGTCTGAAGTGGGGTTATGCCGGTGGTAACTTCTGGTATGGTCATACGATCGCGGAAATGTCCGATAACTACATCCCGCAGATCAAGCGTATGGTTTCTTCCAACAGTGAGAACCGTGAGACACCTCCGCTGGCTCCCGGTATCGCTCCGACAGAAGAGCAGAACGAGCAGATCACTCTGATCGCTACACCTCTCATCGACGAAGTAAATGCATGGACACTGAACTTCGTAATCGGTCAGAAGAAGATCGATGAACAATGGGATGAGTATGTTGCAGTATGCAAGGATAAGAATTGTGAAGGTCTCGTATCCCTTTACAACGAAATCTATAAGGGATAATCCCAGATAACAAACCTGGATGTTTGCACTGCCGGGGCTGCCTTTCGATAAGAAAGGCGGCCCCTTTTCCTTTTTTTGGAAGAAAACGGGAGGAACAAGCAGGAATTTTTCACAAAATAGTGAAATTTCCTCAATTTTTTTGTGAAAAACAGTTGCATATTGTCTATGACGGACGTATAATTGTGTCATAAATGTGAATGATTTGTGAATGGCCAGGAGGATCGGGGTATGATTAAGCTGCATAAGTCAAGAAAGGGTTTCACACTCATTGAGATGGTATTGGTAATTGCAATCGTTGTTATCCTTGCTTTCGTTATCGTATTCAGCGTGCATGAGTACTTGGACAAGGCAAAGTCCGCAACGTCGAAGATGAACGAGGGTAAGTCTATCGTCGAGTCTGTAACGATGGATATTGACGCTGCAATCTGATTTAGAAGATCCGGATAATGTTCTCCCACATTATCTGCTAACCGTCTTTTTCATTTTTCAGAACAAAGAGCTGTGTTTGGTATGCCCAAACAACAGCTCTTTTTCTGTGTTCATTTATTCAGTTCTTTTCAAAGAGAAATTACAATTCCTCGTTTGAATAGCGATTACATCTTCCCGGTAGTTCGTGAACGGAATTACATCTGCTCGCTGCTGGGAATGAAGATGTTACGTGCATTGTTGTAGGAGATGTCCTGAACGATGGAACCCACGAGTTCCATATTCTTGGTGAATTCGCCGCGCTCAACAAGTCCGCCGAGATAGTCGCAGAGGATGCGTCGGAAATAGTCGTGGCGGGCGTAGGACAGGAAGCTTCGAGAGTCAGTGAGCATTCCGATGAAGCCCGGCAGATAGGACTGTGCAGCCAGTGAACGAAGATGATTCTTAATGGCCTGCTCGTTGTCGTTGAACCACCAGGCGGCACCGTGCTGGATGCGCATGGGTTCGGAACCATCCTGGAAGCAGCCGATGAGCGTGTCGATGATCGCATCGTCGTTCGGGTTGAGACTGTAGATGATCATACGCGGCAGGATTCCGTGCTCGTTAAGAAGGCTCATGTATTCGGCCATCGGAGTAACAAAATCAGAGTAACCGGAGATGGTGTCAAAACCGGTATCCGCGCCGAGCCTGGTGAAGGTAAAGGCGTTATTGTTTCTTCTGCAGCCGAAATGGATCTGCATGGTCCATTCGCGTGCATGATACTCGCCGGCGAAGAACAGGAGAAGTGCGCTCTTGAAAGCCGCTTCCTCCTCAGGGGAAAGAGGCATATCCGGTGCATTCATCCTCTTCTGGAAGATGCGGTCTGCTTCCGCATCGGATGTGAGGGTGAATACGAAATTCTCCATCGCGTGGTCGGCCAGTTTGCAGCCGTTCTCGGCGAAGTGATCGATGCGCTGGTGCAGAAGGATCTTCAGGTCATTCCAGTTTGCCACGGGAAGGTCGGTGGCCATGGAAAGAAGCCCGATATACTGAGCGAAATCTTTCTTCTCGATATTCATGACCCGGTCCGGACGGAACGTCGGAAGGACGGTAGTCATGAATGAGAGGTCCTCATCAATACGGCGGTGAGCGGCAAGATTGTCGATCGGGTCATCGGTGGTGCAGAGAAGTTCAACATTAGAAGAGGTGATGAAATCTCTTGCGCGGTAGAAGCCGCTGTTGAGCTTGTCATTAACGGTCTCCCAGACCTGATCGGCATTTGCCAGGCCGAGAGGCTCTTTGATGTCAAAATAAATATTCAGTTCCATCGTGGACCAGTGGTACATCGGATTGCCGATGGCTTTCTCGATTACGCTTGCCCAGGCCAGGAATTTCTCGTAGTCATCCGCATCGCCGGTGATGTATTTCTCTTCGATACCGGCGGAACGCATCAGCCTCCATTTATAGTGATCGCCTGCAAGCCAGAGCTGAGTGATATTTTCAAAGGAAACATTGTCCGCGATATCTCCTGCATAGAGGTGACAGTGATAGTCGACAATAGGACAATTCTTCGCATAGTCGTGATAAAGACGTTCTGCAGTGGCCGTTTGTAGCATGAAACGATTATTGAGCAATGTAGACATAAGTTACCTCCTAGTATATCGTAGAGATCCTTGTTCATCTCGATAACAACCCTTATTAGATTCTATAATAACAGATAAAAGCAAAAGACAGAATAGTTTTTCTTTTAGAAATATGCTAGAATGTTAGATAATGTATCGCACCGTGTCATCTCATTCGAAAGACCGATGCAAAATATGGATGCAATCTTGGAGGATAAAATGGAAGCGCAGGCTTTTTATGAGAAAGTATATGAAGCCGGACTGGTTCCGGTCGTAGTGATAGAAGATCCTAAGGATGCGGTGCCGACAGCCGAGGCGCTCCTTGCCGGAGGGATCAATACGATGGAGATCACCTATCGGACAGCCTGTGCCGGTGAGGCGATCGCTCTTGTTCGAAAGGCCGTCCC
Source organism: Clostridiales bacterium (assembly GCA_017620475.1). Lineage (GTDB taxonomy): Bacteria > Bacillota > Clostridia > Saccharofermentanales > Saccharofermentanaceae > Scatonaster. The sequence goes on from JAFZQI010000016.1 coordinate 38,477, forward strand.
GGAGATGCTGGTCGGCGCGGGAACGATCCTGAATGTCCGACAGGCAAAAGAAGCCGTCGATCAGGGCGCATCGTTTATCGTTTCTCCCGGGTTTTCGGAGGAAGTGGTAAGATGGTGTGAAGAGTCCGGTATTCCTGTTGTTCCCGGATGCGTGACCCCTACGGAGATCATGGCGGCGCTCTCTTGCGGACTTTCCGTAGTGAAGTATTTCCCGGCCAATCTATATGGCGGAATCAAAGCGATCCGGTCACTGGCCGGTGTTTTTCGCGGATTGAAATTCATGCCCACGGGCGGAGTCAATGCGGAGAATCTGTCTGAATTTGCATCGGAAACCTGCATTGCGGCCATCGGTGGAAGCTGGGTTTGTACGGCATCTGACATTCGTGAACAGCGTTTCGGCAAGATTACGGAACTTAGCCGTGAGGCGGTCGGCATAATCAAAGAAGCGAGGAAATAAGGAGGCATACCATGAAGGTACTGACTATCGGAGAGATCATGCTCCGTCTGAAAACAAAAGATAATGAACGTTTTTTCCAAAGCCCCATGTTTGAGGCGACTTTCGGGGGAGGAGAAGCCAACGTGGCGGTTTCTCTTGCTAATTTCAATATGACGGTGGAGTATTTGACGGTTCTTCCGCAAGGGGCGATCGGCGATGCATGTATCGGTGAACTTCGCCGCTTCGGTGTCGGAACGGACCGAATCGTCCGCAGGGATGGAAGAATGGGGATCTACTATTTGGAGACCGGTGCGAACCAGCGCCCCAGCAAAGTGATCTATGATCGTGCCGGATCAGCGATGGCCTGTGCGAAGAAAGAGGATATTGATTGGGATCGTGCGATGGAGAATGTGGACTGGCTTCATATTACGGGCATAACTCCTGCGATTTCAGAGTCGGCGGCAGAGCTTTCCCTTGCGGCGGTTAAAGAAGCGAATGCTCGTGGGATCACGGTGTCCTGCGACCTGAATTACAGAAAGAATCTGTGGAAATATGGTGTGGAAGCGAAGACCGTAATGTCTGAGATCACGAAGTACACGGATGTGGTCATCGCGAATGAGGAAGACTGCCAGAAATCCCTGGGGATCAAGATCGATGTGGCGGTGGAGAAAGGAAAACTCGATACCGGCAAATACGAGGAACTGACGAAGAAGGTCATGGAGGCATATCCGAACGTGAAAAAGATTGCCGTGACCCTTCGTGAGAGCGTCAGTGCAGATCACAACGGATGGGCGGCCTGTATCTATAACGGTTCGGAGTTTTATGTCAGCCGGCATTATGAAATCACGGATATCGTCGATCGTGTCGGCGGCGGAGATTCTTTCGCGGGCGGACTGATCTACGGGCTCCGTACATATGGATCGGACAGTGAGGCTTTGGAATTTGCTGTCGCTGCCAGCTGCTTGAAGCACTCGATCCCCGGCGACTTTAACCGCGTCAGCGTATCCGAAGTGGAGACCCTCATGAAGGGCGACGGATCGGGCCGGGTAGTGAGATAAATCTTTTTAGTAATCGGATCCGTCCGTGTTGCCGGACGGATCAGTTCACTTCCGTTTTTTGATTTCGTTTCGCACCGCGATCGTGATGAGGATAGAACCGGTGACGAAGAGGTAGATCAGCCAGGACATGTTGCCCCATACCTTATTGGCGATGTAGGCGAGCATACCGAGGACGCAGATGGTACCCAGGATGAGGTAGCCCTTGTCTTTGATGAAGTATCCCAAAAGCAGGATCACGAAACTGATCACACCAAAGAAGATCAGGCAGAAGGTATCGCTGGTGTTGAGTGTCAGTACAGCTAGGATGCCCATGGCTACGCAGGCGTAGACGAAACGCAGCGGAGCGTAGTGGTCGATGGATGCATAGGTGACCAAAGTATAATTGGTTCCGGCCGGAATCTCCTTGAGCGGGAAGATCCAGGGCATCAAAAGAACAAATACCGTCGGCGGGATCAGGTAGCAGGCTTCCACAAGATTGGATAGAGAAGGACACGTGAGGATCGGCATCCAGACGATGGTGGAAACCGTCACGCCCATTAGCGCGATGGCGCGGCTGCGACCGGCCTGGTCACGGCTTCGAAGAAGTGCGATCAGTTCAATAAGAAGGAATCCGATCAGTGTAAATACCAGGACCCGAGATGGGTTGAAGGAATAGGAGAATCCCTTTACCAACTTATCTATGATCTTAGAAGTATGCGCATAATCGGAATAGGAAAAAGCATCGTTGGCCAGTTCTTTTGTAGCGGAAATCGTTAAGACCGGCGTGAGCAGGAAGACCAGGCCCTGGGAGGCGAGAGCACTCCAGAAGAGCGGTTCTTTGTGCAGGAAATCTTTCTTTCGGAGAAGCACCGCGATGCAGTAGATGAGGACAGGAACCTGATAAAGAAGGACCATGGCCCAGCCCGGTGCCGCGAAGGATGTTTTCCGGTAATGGTTGATGACGATGATATAAAGGATCGTCATAAGTGTGGATACCACCGCGGTGACGATGATCGAAGAGCGGTCGTAGAGCATGATGTAGCCCAGAAGGATCAGACCGAGAAGGATCGGAAGAACAGGATATTCATCGTAGGGAATACCGATCATTGCCGAGATGATGAGAACGATGCTGATCGTGCTCGTCCAGATAAGAAGTGCGCGGTTGACGGAAGAAAGGCTTTTCCAGACGGAAAGGTCTTTGTTTTCGGATCTACACCGGCGTACGACGAAGTAGATTATTGAAAGAAGTGCCAGTACCGCGAAGACGAATTTGGAGCCGAGGTAAATGGAAGATACAGAGAATCCGTTTGCAATATCAAGCGCGTAGGGCAGAGTCGGGATCAGTAAGAAGAGGCCGACAAGTGTGTAGCCGAAGGAATAGTCGGCCTTGACGCCGGAAGGATCTCTGCGGTTCCTGATTTCCAGAACGAGGAGGATCAGGAAAAGAATCGGGACCAGAAGCGGGACGAGATGCTGGATCACGAAAAATACAGGGTGATTATCCGCTCTTGCTATGTCGCTTAAAACCATGACAAAGAGAAGAAGCCCGAATGTGCAAAGTGCCGTCCATACGGAGATGGCCCGGGGAACAGTCTTGTAGGAATTCCAGGAAAGGGCGTCGGATCCGGAGCCGGCGCGGACGATGTGGAATATGGCGTAGCCGTAGCAGAGGGCCATAAAGAGCAGCATGCCGATGAGAGAAACCATATTATGATTGCGTGAAAAGCTGTCCCGGCCGACGAAGAATATGAAGACGAAGACCGCCCAGATCAAGGAATAGAAACCACGTGTCATGGTGATCGAGGACGGCATTTTGTCCACGGAAGTATTCCGGACATTCAAACGGTCCGTGCGGCTTCCCTGGATGAGGGAGAGCACGATGAATCCGAGGTTCAGAAGGAAGAACCACATGTAATAGGTGTCGTTGACTTCAGTGATGAAAAACTCGCCGAAGCACACCATGAGGATGAAAAGGAAGATGTTTCCGGTGCCGGTGTAGAAGCGGTGATGCGGAATGAAATTGAATACGAAATACATGGCGCCGGCAATCAGGAATCCTAAAAGCGCGACCCAATATCCGGATACCATATAGGGTGAAGTACCGATCTGAAGATAGCCGTCGGCCGAGGCATCGAAAGGTGTTGCGAAGGAAACAAGATGGAGGGCCGTGAACCACAGAAGTGAGAATGCAGGAAATAGCGCTCCGGCGAAGACCAGAGGATAGTTCTTCTTCGCGGAAAGGAACGTAAGGGCGACACAGGGCACGATACAAAGTGCCAGGAAAGCCCAGTTGTTATATTCCAGTCCATAGATGTAGGTAGGGAGGGCACTTACGATCAGGAAGAAAAGCCCGAAAGCGAGAAGCACTCCGGAAAAGATCTTTTTGAAGTACGGAACGAAGGAGAGCGCGGCGAAGGTGACTCCGGCCACAAGCATCCAGATCGTCAAGCCGAGAAGATCTTCCGGTTTGATGATCTGTGCGGTGCCGACCAGCATCAGGACGATTGCCGGCAGACTGAGAAGACCGGTTTCCTTGCGAAGGATCGTGGCGCAGAAGAACGCTGCGGAAAGAGCCAGAAGGAAGAGGCCGGACCAGATATTGAGTCTGGACAACAAAAGTGCGATCAGCGTCATCGCATAGAGGTTGATGATGGAGTAGACCGTGAATACTTTGCTATATGGATAGGCTCGGGATGACTCGGGGATCTTCTCCACGTAAGGCGCGAGGAAAACTGCCGCGGAGGCAAAGAGTGCAATCACGAGTACATCGAGCGAATAAGCGAATGTGAATCCGAACGGCAGCGTGAATATACAGATACTGCTGCAGATCAGAGAACCGGCGGCGAATACACGGCTTCGGAAGAAGAAGGCTCCAAATGCAAGGAGCACCAGAAGGCTTCCGAAAGCAAGGAGCGTCGTGTGATAGATGGCCGGTACGGATAAGCCGAATGTATCGCCCAATAAGTGAAAAGCACCGGCGCCGTATATGGTGATAGGCAGGGCGGCCGAACCGATGGAATAGAATGCGATACTGGTGTTGGGGAGCTTCAGTTTCGTGCCGGCGAAAATACCTGCGGCAACGAAGATTGCGCTGAAGGAAAGAAGTGCGGCGGCACGAACGCCGATGGAAAGAATGCTCCAGGTTGCGGAGATGAATCCGATGGAGGCCAGAAGCAGAAGGATCACGCCGATCGTGAGGATGAGAGGCGTAAGGGTATTGTCTTTGACAGGAGTTTTCGCGGTCTGCGAAGTCTTGGGTGCCACGTACTGCGGGATCGGCTGAGGTGCCGAAGTAGTTTGCGGAACCGGCTGAGATGCCGGTGTGTACTGTGGAATCGGACGGAAAACTGGAGCAGGGTCCGGGGTCGGAATAGGGATCGGAACGGGCTGCTGTGCCGGAGTGCCGGCCGGCTCTGCAACAGTGGCTGCCGGGGCAGTGACTGCAGCAGATGCAGACGATGCCCCGGCGCTCGTGTTTTCAGGTACAGGTTCTTTTGAAGTGGAAGGCGTCCGAATAAAACCGATCTGTGCGTCCGGATCCAGTTCCTTGATCTGGTTCTGGAGCTGCTTGACGTAGAGACGATACTGCTCTTCTTTGTATTTATGGTTCTCCTCGCTGTGACGGTATTGTGCTTCGATTTCACGGGCACGGGCTTCGGCTACAGCGCGTTCGCTGCGGGCGGCCGAGATTTTGCCCCTGGAAGAAATAAGGAAGATCAGAAGCGGGATGGGCGCAATGAGATAGATAAGTAGTAGTGCGATAACTATAGCGGTTAATGGATCCACAATAATCCCTCCCTTCCAGAGATTACTTTGATTATCAAACTATCTTCAATATAATACCGTCAAATTCCTTTGTCAACTTTTGAATGAAAACAAATTGTGAACACTCTTTCTGTCTAGCAGGTACTCCTTTATGCCTTATGTTGCGGTAACGATTTGTTACGGTAACGATTCGATGATCCCGATGGCTTTCTTGCCGACTTCGAGGATACATCCGCCCTCGGTAGAGGTACCGGCCTGTTCGTCGGAAATCAGGCCGGGCCCGATCTCCAGATAGAAGATCGTATAGTCGTCATTGTCGAGGGTGTAGCCGTGCTGGCCTTTCTTCATGGCGCCGAAAGTGGTACCCGGAACGGGAGTAAAGCCCATCTTAAATCCGGCACCGATGGCTCCGCTCTCACGCATTTCCTCATCGGTGAGTTTTCTTTTGACGCCGGGAAGAGCGAGAAAATCCTCGATGAACTGATCAAGCGATGTCTGGTCTTCCTTCGAGATATTCTCCGAAATATGCAGGAAACAAGCACCGTTAACTGTCTGGAACCAGGCGGTCTCGGGCGTAATGCCGCGCTCTTTCAGAAGATCATTCGGCAGGATGTTTTCCTTAATGTTTATGCAGGCGTGGTCGCTGAAAATAAGGATGTCGAAATGTGAGATCCCTTTCTCCGGATCGCCGCCCGCTTTCCGCTCGGCTTCCTCGATGCCCTCGAGCATGATGCCGAGAAGTTTGTCATCATATTCGATAGACTTTCTGACATCTTCCGAATCGATACCACTGTGATGTTTCTGATGATCCGTATCCTGCAGATGCAGCATGTAGAAGTCGGCTTTATCGTTTGCGATCAGATCGCGTGCGGTAAACGCAATGAAGGTGTCGATGCCGAAGTAATTGAAGGATTTGCATTTCTTCATGTAACGGAAGAACTTCGGGCACAGACGGAATGTCGAGCTGTACCGGACGAACATGATGCCGCGGTAGATCATGCTCTCGGTACCGGGAACTTCAGCGATGTGGTAGCGGATCTTCTCACCGGGCGTGCAGGGATACATCATGGCACAGGAAACGAGTCCCTTGTCATGCGCTCTTTCGGGGAGCGTCTTTACCTTGATAAGACTTTTATGTGCGCGCCACTTCTCGGTTTTCGTGAAGGGGTCGTAGATGACGTTGTCAAAAAGACCGTGTTCTTCCGGCATGACACCTGTAGATATGCTGGTGTGTACGGGGTACGTATTCGAGATAAAAAGTGATTTGACGTTGCGGTGCAAAAGCCCGTACGAAGCAAGCTTCCGGAAGTTCGGAAGAGTGAGAAGATAGTTGATGTCGTTATCTGAAATGGCATCCAGAGAGATCATGATGAGCGGTCGTCCGGCGCATTTTCTGGGCATGGGAAAATCCCTCCTGACAAGATGTATTTTGTCACATATACGATATAATAAGAATAAGTTTTAGTAAACTCCCCGACAGGAAAGAGAGGAAATCATGGGCAAAAGAGTCATTCTGATCGTACTGGACAGCTGCGGGATCGGCGGCGCGAAAGACGCAGCGGCATTCGGAGACGAGGGGTCGCATACCCTCGGCGCATGCTCCAAAGACAGTGTTTTTTCCATAGCCAATATGAAACGGATCGGTATGGGGTGCATCAAGGATGCACTTCCGTACGAGGAACAGGACAAAGATGGGGCCGGTGCCTGGGCGCGGCTCGAGGAAGCCTCCATGGGAAAGGACACGACCATCGGACACTGGGAGATCGCGGGTGTGATATCTCCCAAACCTCTGCCGACTTATCCGAATGGCTTTCCGTCGGACGTGATCGAGGAATTTGAGAAGCGTACCGGTCGAAAAGCACTGTGTAATAAGCCTTATTCGGGTACGGAAGTAATCAAGGATTACGGGCAGGAGCACGTCAAGACCGGAGATCTGATCGTGTATACTTCGGCGGACAGTGTTTTTCAAATTGCGGCGCATGAAGATGTCGTGCCGGTCGAGGAACTCTACCGCTACTGTGAGATCGCACGTGAGATCCTGGTGGGAGAGCATGGTGTGGGACGGGTCATCGCAAGACCTTTTGTCGGGGAGTATCCGAATTTCGAGAGAACATCCAACCGTCATGACTTCTCGCTTCAGCCGCCGAGGCCGACGCTTCTTGATGATCTGACGGAGGCGCGGATCCCGGTCTACGGCGTGGGAAAGATCTACGATATTTTTGCCGGAAGAGGGGTCGCGACAACGGTTCGGACTTCCGGAAATATCGATGGGATCGAGCAGACGATCGGGGCGATGGAGACGCAGCAGGAGGGATTAATATTTGTTAATCTCGTGGACTTCGATATGCTCTACGGACATCGGAATGATGTGCACGGATATGCCGAGGCGCTGACCTATTTTGATGACCGTCTTCCGGAGATCCTGGTGCGTCTTCAGAAGGATGATATCCTCATGATCACAGCGGATCACGGCTGCGATCCTTCTACTCCTTCGACGGATCACAGCAGAGAGAATGTGCCGTTTCTGGCGTATGGAGACAGAGTGAAGCCGGGCACGGATCTGGGTACGAGAAAGAGTTTCGCGGATATTGCGAAAACGATCGGGGATTACTTCGGTATCAACACCAATAATCTGGACGGCGAGTCGTTCTGGAAAGAGATGCGCAATTAACGTGCGGCAAAGGGAATGCTTGATCGGAGCAAAGTCCGGATCGGTACATGATTGAAGCATAGATCGGAAGAGGAAAGGAAGAAAACGATGAAGAATTACACGGATGAAGAGAAGAAAATATTGAGTAAAGTGGATCATACGCTGCTCCGTACGACATCGACGCTGGATGAGATCCGGGCGCTGTGCGATGCGGCGCTTGAAGCGGGGACGGCGAGCGTCTGCATTCCGCCGTGCTATGTCGACGATGCGGCGCAATACCTGAAGGGAAGACTTGCCGTGTGCACGGTGATCGGCTTTCCCAACGGGTACTGTACGACAGCAACGAAGGTAGCTGAGGCGAAGGAAGCGATCCGGCTCGGTGCATCGGAGATCGATATGGTGATCAACCTCTGTGATGTGAAAAACGGAAATTTCGACCGGGTGTATATGGAACTTCTGGCCATGCGCGAAGCCTGTGAGGGCGTGATCCTGAAGGTCATTATCGAGACCTGCCAGCTTACGCGGGAAGAGAAGATCCGGATGTGTGAACTGGTCAGCAAAGCCAAGGCGGATTTCATCAAGACATCGACTGGTTTTTCCACCGGTGGAGCGACCGTAGAGGATGTGCGGCTTCTTCGTGAATACTGCGCTCCGGAAGTGAAGGTCAAGGCGGCCGGCGGCATCAAGGATTTCGAGGATGCGAAGGCCATGGTCGAAGCGGGAGCGGACAGACTCGGGACAAGCCGTCTGGTGAAGTGAAACATTGGGAGATTCGCGCTGATGTTTTTGCGGCGGCAGATCGGGACGAAAAGAAAGAAAAGCGAAGGGAGTGCAGTGCTATGTCGGATAATATGATGAACGGGAAATTGCCGGCGGAATTAGATGGGAAAGCCCTTTTGGAAGAGGCACGGATCGCGCGGCAGAATGCCTATGCTCCGTACTCCGGATTCGCCGTAGGCGCGGCCCTTCTTACCAAGGACGGGAAGATCTACCGCGGATGTAATATCGAGTCGTCCGTCTTTTCTCCGAGCCTTTGTGCCGAGCGTGTTGCGCTGGCCAAGGCGATCAGTGAAGGAGAGAAGGAATTTGCGGCGATCGCCATCGTCGGAGGCCCGGCCTGCATCGAACCGCATTCGCCATGTTTCCCTTGCGGCGTGTGCCGGCAGGTGCTAAGCGAACACGTCGATGGCAGTGCTTTTCGCATAGTAGTGGAAGAAGACGGCGAGGCGGTATCCTACACGCTCGCCGAACTCCTCCCGAAGACTTTTGTATTTGAAGGATAGATATTCACACCTTCGTATGAGAAAGTGTCGGCTTTTATACGAAAGCCCAGGAAATGAATTCCATGATGACATAACTTGCTGAAGCGTACCAAAGCCAGGGGGCGAAGGTGCGTTTCCTTGTGACCAGGTAAACGATGGCGAGGGCGGCGCCGACGAAGACTACGGAGGTGCCCCACAGTCCGAGCGTGCGGGAAACTGTGTATCCGAAGCGAGACATGTAGAGGATGATCTTGCTGGCGGAAATGGCGGCGAACACCATGCTTTCGGCCATGAGGACGATGCTCAGGATGTGCAGGAGACGGTTGTCCTTGGAGCCGAAAATGCGTACCAGAGACAGAAGAATAAAGTTGATGATCACGACATTGATGAGTTCGTGGAATCCGCTGACGGCATATTCGGAGGCGGTGAATGCTTCCGGTAATACTCCGGCAAAAGCACTGAACATGTAACTGGCCTGCGAGACATAGAAGGCGAGATAAACGGCGATGAAGGCCGACATCACGGCGGCGAAGAGTTTGTCCGGCATGATACGGAGCTTCGTGGAATGGGCGAGGAGTTTATTATGAAATTCCGCCTCTTGTTCGTTATCCTTGTTCACGCATCCCTGATAAAGACCAAAGAGGAAAGCGCCCACCGGGAGACTGAAGAGGAATTTGATCATGGATTCGGAAATAGAGATCTGCTCCCAGAACTGATCGATGGAGAAAAGAGCATAACTGAAGTTCTTGTCTACGGATGCCAGATTGCTTAATGCGATGTTGAAGATGATGAAGATGAAGAAGAGGATGCCGATGATCCCGCAGATGTGGCCGGGTTTCCTTTTCTCGGTGCAGGTGGTGTCATTTGTGATACTGCCGGAGGTTTCGCTGCTGTTCCCGGAAGAGAGCGCTGCGGGGGCCGTGCATCTTCGGAGGCATTCGGCAACGGTGCAGAAACGGGTGCCGATGTTCCCGAATGTCAGACGGAAGCAGCCGTTGGTCAGGTCCATGGGCATCAGGCAGGATGAACGGTCGGTGAGAAGGTGTCCGGTTCCGACCTGGACCATGTAGATGACGACCATGTGGATGAAGAACAGGCTCAGTCCGCAGAGACTTCCGTTATACGTACTGATGGCTAGAAGCAGAAGGATCGCTTCCCAGAACCTGGGCTCGATCTTCTGAATGGGTGTCGGGCTGAATCTGCCGCTCAGCTGCAACTGGCGCATGGAAAGCTCCAGCCAGAGGATGGCACCGGCGCAAAGCGCGCTTAAATAGATCGTTACGGCAAGCCGGTTATGGCTTGAACTTAATGAGAAAAGGTTGATGTATGCGTAGGAAAAAACGTAGCTTAATCCAAGACAGATGACTTTCAGCGTCTCTGCCCGCTTCGTGTTCGTATTCATTTTTCGACTCCTTTTTGAAAATCACTGTGCAGGCCGAGATGCGGTCATCTTATGACGGCCTGCACGAATATGCTTTACTCGTCGGATTTCTTCTCTCCCGGCGGGTCTTCCTGATACTCCAGGATGTCGCCCGGCTGACAGGAAAGTGCCTGGCAGATGTCGTTCAGAGTACTGAAACGGACGGCTTTGGCTTTCTGATTCTTGAGGATGGAAAGATTGGCGGGGGTGATGCCGATCTTCGCGGCCAGGTCACCTGCGGAGATCTTACGCTTTGCCATCATGACGTCTAAGTTAACAATGATTGCCATAGTATCACCACCTTTACACTGTCAGATCCAGCTCGGTGCGCATGTCGATGGCTTTGTCCATCACCAGGCGTACACACTGGACAATAAGTCCGACGAAGAGTCCGATCAGAGAGATGGCAGCCAGCGCGTAGCAGGCACAGGCGCCTACGAAACAGACCAGACAGATCAGGAAACAGCAGATCGACACAACGGACATCAATCGGGTATTGGCCTTGTCGAAGATCTTGTCTTTCTTCAGGTTACGTACCAGTGCGACCACACCGAAGATGATCGGGTATGTAAGACCTGTGGAAAGGTAAAAGCAGGTGAGGAAGACATGGAACCGGACTCTCTCGCTGTCGAGGAAGGAGAGCTGGCTGAGATAACCGGTCTTAAAGAAATGATCCTGCCAGCAGTAGTCGCAGAAAGAATAGCCGAAAATGTCGCCGGCCAGCACACAGAGGAAGAATGCCGCGCAGGCGGCAAGCGTGCAGTTCAGCCAGAGCGAGTAACTTGTTTTATTTGATGCAGACATAGTTTTTACGCCTCCTAGAATGATTCTTTTTTCTGTGCCCGGGGCGCGCACCCGGGGAAACATCACTTTCTGATTTCGAGCTTATAGTAACACGGTCATTATCGAAATGCAAGCATTTTTTATCGAAAAACGATAAAAATATCACGAAAAGCAATTATTTCGCGTAAAGTTGTGCAAAGTCACGACCCGAATTTCGTTGAAAGATGCGAAAAACTTCTTATAATAGGTAACATGCAGATAAAATGGGTATTTGTGGGCAAATGCATTTTCAAATACCCTCGAAACAAATGAGAAAAACGGAGAGAGACTTTGATCAAGTTTACGAAAAGAAGGCTGAGTTTTACTCGGAATAAGCTGCGCTGGGGCATCGTGATCGCGGCGATGCTTGTGATGCTGCTTGTAGTTCTTTTCGCGTCGTCCGTATTTGAATCCAAAGAAACGGTTACCTACCTTGGACGACGTTCGCAACCGGCGGGCGTACTGAACGGAGAGGAGCCGCTGGTGCAGCCTTTCGTCCCGGAGAAACGGCATGTGGATTATATCGAGATCCGTTTCGCTTCCAATGTGGAAGAAGGTAATGTTGTCGCTCCGGAAGGGATCCTGGTGTTCCAGGTGACTGAAGAGGATGGCGACCTGCTCTATGCTGAGAATGTGCCGATCATGGACATCAAGGACAATGAGTATATCCGGTTTAAGCTCGATCAGACACTGGAACTGGAGAAGACCTATCTCATCCTGATGAAGACCGTGGGGACAAAAGGTGAAGAAGTGCCGACGGTGTGGGTGTCGACCAATGTCCGTGATGCGCTTCGTGATGTAAGCTATCCGGGAGTCAGCAGCAGTATCCGCATGCAGTGCAATGCCCAGTTCCGTTATTCCGAGATGGATTATCCGGCGATGATCATCAGCATCTTCCTGGTGCTGATCTGCGGACTTCTGGCGGTGACACATGTAGATCTGTCAGATAAGGAAAACGAGTATTTGTTTGTGACGGTCATGTGCCTCATGCCGGTCCTGATGTTTACCATCACCGAGCTTCTGAACAACAATTCCCTGCTCCTGAAATCCGTGGCGGCATATCTGGTGAACTATGCGCTGTATCTGTTTTTATACCTGGTGCTGTTTATAGCATTCAACCGGTTCCGCCTGACGACGATCATCGTGAACGCCGTGATCTTTGCCATCGCGATCTTCAATTATTTCAAGTTCCTCTGGAGAGGTGAGCCGGTACAGCTGCTGGATGTGGTCACGCTTCAGACGGCGATGAATGTGTCGGACAACTACCACATCGAGCTGTCTCCGATATTGATCATCTCCGCACTTCTTTTCATTCTCTCGATCATCATTGTGACAAAGATCCGATTCGCACTGTCCAGAAAGAGGAGCCGCGCGTATCTGGGGATACTGGCTTCGGTACTTGGCATTTTCCTTCTCCTGGTCCTGGTGGACTCCAGAAGAAATTCCAATTCGATGCTGGACATGATGAGAGAACTCGGATTTGTCAGAAATGAGAACAATCAGCCGTCGAATTACATGAAGAACGGCATGGTGGTGGCGCTGACGATGAATGCCCAGCATGTGTCGGTACAGATTCCGGAAGGATATTCACAGGAGTCCGTACAGCATATTCAGGAGATCATTAAGAGCACGCAAGAAGAATATTCGATCCTGCCCAGCCATGTTATGACGAAATACGAACTGGATAAGAGCACTCACGAGCAAGAGGGAAAGCGGGTGCTCAAGGAAGGTGAAAAACCGAACATCATCTGCATCATGGATGAGTCCTATTCCGATATGTCTTCTGTCGGACACTTTGAGACGAATCTGGAATTGCATCCTTACATGGATGCGCTTTTCCAGGGCGACAATGTGATCCACGGAGATCTCTTTGTTTCCGTGTATGGCGGCGGAACCGCCAACTCGGAGTTTGAATTCCTGACGGGAAACTCGATGGCTTTCTTCCCGAACGGAAGTATTCCTTACCAGCAGTATATCGAGAGCGACACGGGATCACTGGCTCGTTTCCTCAAGGGGAAAGGGTATCAGACCATTGCGGTACATCCCTATCTCGCATCTGGATGGAACCGTCCGGACGTGTATGAGAAACTGGCGTTCGATCAGTTCCTTTCCATCGATGATTTCAACGAGAATGCAGGATATATCCGTTCCTATATTTCCGACAAGAGCTCCTTTGATAAGCTGATCGAACTTTATGAAAACAAGGAAGAAGGACAGCCGCTGTTCCTTTTCAATGTAACGATGCAGAATCACGGGCAGTATACCAGTACGAATCCGAACTTCAATCAGGATGTCCAGCTGGTTGACTATCCGGGCAAATTCCCGGAGACGGAACAGTATCTGTCGCTGGCCCGCCAGACCGACATCGCGGTGCAGGATCTGGTGGACTACTTCTATTCCGTTGACGAGCCGGTGATCATCTGTTTCTTCGGAGATCACCTCCCGAGCATGAAGAACGGTTTCTACGAGACCATGATGGATAAGGAGACCTTCGATATGACGGCGGAGGAGATGCAGAATCTCTATAAGACGGATTTCTTTATCTGGGCGAATTACGATATTCCCGAATATGAGATCAAGAACATCAGTCTGAACTACCTGTCGACCCTTCTTCTTCAGATGACGGGACTGGATCTTCCGGAATATAACCTTCTGATTGCGGAAACCTATAATCAGTATCCGGTGCTGACCACGATGGGTGTTTATGATAAAGCCGGCAACAGATATAACTCCATGGAAGATGTACCGGATGCGACAGGACTTCTCAACGAGTACAACATCCTGGCATACAATAATGTGTTTGAAACGACCGCACGCCGGGCAGAGATCTTCGATATCGTAGATTATGTCCCGTGGAAAAAGGAGACCGAAGAATCGTGAACGAAGAATGCAGTTCTTTTGAAAGCATGGATCTCTCGGATGAGATCATGCGCGCCCTGGAAAAGATGGGCATGACCACACCAACCTCTGTACAGAAACAGGCGATCCCCCTAATGATGGATAACCGATGCGTGATCGCTAAGGCCCCGACAGGCACGGGAAAGACGTTTGCCTTCGGTATCCCGATCCTGGAATACCTCAACATGGATGCGAAGTTCGTGCAGGCACTCATCCTTTGCCCCACTAGAGAACTGGCGCTTCAGATATGCACGGAGCTCCGTGCGCTGGGTGCTTTTATCAAGGGATTAAAGATCTGCGGCATTATCGGCGGACAGAAGATGGATAAGCAGGTGCAGATGCTTCGTAAGAATCCGCAGATCGTGGTGGCGACACCGGGAAGACTTCTTGATCATGTGCAGCATAAAAGTATCGACATTTCCGATATCTACACGCTGGTCCTCGATGAGGCGGACAAGATGCTGGACATGGGATTCATCAAGGATATCCGCAAGATCATGAAACTGACGCCGAAGGACAAGCAGATCGCCATGTTCTCCGCAACGATGTCCCGTGAGGTCATGGATATCACATGGGAATATATGGAAGGTGCAGACGAGATCGAAGTGGCACCGAAGGCAGAGGATATGCCGAAGATCGATCAGTATATCCTGCACCTTGAGGAAAGAGAGAAAATGAGCGCTTTTGCCAAGATCATGGAGCAGTACAACTGCCACCGTGTGATGGCTTTCTGCAATACGAAGACGCGAGTAAGGATCGTGACCGAGGGCATCAGGAAACTGGGGTATAAGGTGGACTGTCTCCACGGCGATATCGGTCAGGGCGCGAGAAACCGTATCATGGAGGATTTCCGAAGAGGAAAGTTCAACATCCTCGTGGCATCGGATGTGGCGGCGCGAGGCATCGACGTTTCCGATATCGATACGGTATTTAATTTCGAGGTCCCGAATGAAAACGAATACTATCTTCACCGGATCGGAAGAACCGGACGTGCGGGAAGAACAGGTCAGGCGTTTACCTTTGTAACCTATGGCCAGAGCATCCGCATGGACGATATCCTCCACTATACGAAAGTGCAGACCAGGGAACTGGATCTGGGCGAACTGGAAAAGGCGGAGGCTCCGGTCCTTGATGACGCGGAACAGACGGAGGAGCTGGATCTCAATGAAGGATAAGGTTAGACTGGCCGCTCTTTGCGGTATATTTCTGGCGGTGGCGATCCTGATCGGCGGGGTCGTGATCGTATGGAAAAAGACCTTCGATAAGAAGGCTTCGGATTCTTCCGACGGGGCATCCGCTTCGGTGGAGGCCTCTACGGATGAGGCGGACAATTCATCGGATAGAAATGGTGAAGGGGACTCGGTATCCTCAGACTCTAAGGAACAAACGGAAAGCACGAATTCCGAAAGTGCCGATGCGGCTGTTTCCGAAAGCGATGCGACCGATCCTTCTGCTTCCGAATCGGCAAGTGAGGAAACTTCAAACGCGACAGGAAAGACGCCGGAGACGACAAAGGCTTCCGACTCAACTGCAAAGACTTCCGAGACGACGGCGGAACCTTCGGATGAAAAGACTTCCGCACCTAAGGATCCGAAGAGCTATGGTACGATTTCGGGAAACGGCAGGGAAGGCATTGCCGGTACCGGAAAATATAACTATGGAGAGGCGCTTCAGAAGTCGCTTCTTTTCTACGAACTTCAGCGTTCCGGTGATCTTCCGGAGAATACGCGCTGCAACTGGCGCGGAGATTCCTGTCTTCATGACGGATCGGATGTGGGACTGGATCTGACCGGCGGATGGTTCGATGCCGGAGATAATGTGAAATTCAATCTTCCTATGGCCTATACCGCTGCCATGCTGGGCTGGTCGGTCTACGAAGATTTCGATGCATACAAAGAAAGCAAGCAGCTGACCTATGCGCTGGACAATATCCGCTGGGCCAATGAGTACTTCATTAAGTGCCATCCCCAGGATGAACTCTACTACTATCAGGTCGGAAACGGTTCTTCGGATCACAGCTGGTGGGGTCCGGGCGAATGTGTGGAATATCAGATGAGCCGTCCTTCGTACTTTGTCGATGCCCAGCATCCGGGTTCGGCGGTGACGGCGGAGACCGCGGCATCTTTAGCCGTATGCAGTATCCTCTTTAAAGATGTCGATCCGTCTTTCAGTACAACGTGCCTCGATCATGCGAAGTCACTTTATGCTTTTGCCGACAAGTACAAGAGCGATGAAGGATATACGGCGGCAAACGGTTTCTATGATTCCTGGAGCGGCTACTACGACGAGCTTTGCTGGGCGGGTGTGTGGCTTTATCGTGCAACGGGCGACAAGGCATATCTGGATAAAGCCAAAGAATACTATCCCAAGGCGAACCAGGACTACAACTGGGCGCTTTGCTGGGACGATGTGCATATCGGCGCGGCGGTCCTTCTGGCGCAGGAGACCGGCGACAAAACATATACATCTGCGGTCGAAAAACACCTCGATTACTGGACGACGGGAACGTCTTCCGGAGATCGGATCACTTATACGCCCAAGGGCCTGGCCTGGCTGGACAGCTGGGGTTCGCTGCGGTATGCGACCACTACGGCGTTCGTGGCGGCGGTCTATAGCGAGAGCGATGTCTGTTCTTCCGGAAAGAAAGACACCTACTGGAATTTCGCTGTAGCCCAGGCGGGGTATGCACTGGGTGACACGGGCTTCTCTTATCAGATCGGATTCGGGGACAGTTACCCGCACAATCCGCATCACCGGACAGCCCAGGGCTCCTACTGTGACAACATGAACGATCCTTCTCCCGCACGGCACATCCTCTGCGGCGCACTGGTCGGCGGACCGGATGCCTCGGACGGATACACGGATGTGGTCAGCAACTACAACACCAACGAAGTCGCCTGCGATTATAACGCCGGATTTACCGGTCTCATGGCGAAGCTCTACACCCGCTATCACGGGCAGACACTGAAGGATTTCGGCGCCGGTGAGACTGTGGGCGAAGAGTATCGTGTGGACACTTCCGTCAACGCCGGCGGCAGTGATTTCCTGGAGATCAAGGCAATCACATACAACATGACAGGATGGCCGGCAAGAGCTCCGAAGAACCTCGAGCTGCGCTACTATTTTTCTATTCCTTCGGGAAAAGCACTGTCTGACCTTTCGGTGTCATCTTCTTACGGACAGAATGTCAAGTCCGTAACGCTTGCTGATGCGGGAAACGGCAAAGGCTGCGTCCAAGTGCTTTTCGAAGAGTATTCGTGCTATCCGGGCGGACAGGAAGAATACAAAAAGGAAGTGCAGTTTCGGATCACAGGACTTCCGCAGGATGCATCGGGTGAGGCGAAGGCGGCCCTTTATGAGGACGGTGCGCTGGTGTTTGGCGAGGAACCGGACGGGACGAAAGCAGTGACTCCGTCGACGCCTTCCGGTGACGATACAAAACCATCGCAGACTACGGCTCCGACGACGGCGCCCGCGCCTTCCGGAAACGAGAAACTGACCGTGACGGTGGAGTACACCATGAGCGGTACCGGGAATGCCATTGCGGCGAATATGACGATCGAGAATACGGGAAGTGACGATGTGGCCCTCACCGGCCTTGTGATCGAATATTATTTTACCAATGAGAAGGGTGTACAGCTTTCCTACGACTGCTACCATTCGGCCATCAACAGAAAGGATGGGCAGTACGAAGCCATCACGAGCGTGAAGGGCGATTTTGCCGGGGTCGATCCGGCAAAGGACGGCGCGGATACACTCTGCACCATGAGCGGATTCGGCTCAGCAACACTTCGCGCCGGAGATAAAATGGTGGTACAGTTCTCGATCCACCATAACGACTGGTCCGACTTTAACCTCTCCGACGATTACTCCAGAAAATCCACGGACAGCATCGTGATCGCGGCCGGGGATACGGTGATTTTCGGAAAGAGACCGTAAGCGATTGAATAATACTTTTCCGAAACAGCTCCGGAGACATCCCGGGGCTGTTTTTTTGTCATTCATTGTCCGGTTGGATAACCGCATCTCATATGGTAGAATAAAAATACTTTGAGGAACGGAGGTAGCCGTGCTCTTAAGTATGTCAGAGAGTGATCGGCGCAAGGTAAAAATGGGATTTTTTGATTTTCTGAACAAGGGTAAAGAAAAGGCAGCAGCTCAGGCGGAAGCGGCGGCGAAGCTGGCACAGATGGCACCGGTCGGTGCAACCGGCATTGCCTTCGGATCGCAGTTTTCCTGCGCGAATGTGTTCTCGATCGCGCCGAAGCCGCTCGATGTCGGCGTAAAGCGTTCCAAGGAACTGGCGAATCGTCTCGTTGTAA
The DNA here is from genome assembly GCA_017620475.1 of Clostridiales bacterium. Lineage (GTDB taxonomy): Bacteria > Bacillota > Clostridia > Saccharofermentanales > Saccharofermentanaceae > Scatonaster. Next base: position 57,089 of record JAFZQI010000016.1, read on the forward strand.
ACGGATCCGTTAAGGGCGGCGAATTCAGCAAGGGTGACGGGGTCGCGATCGTTGGACAGGATGGCGCGGTCAAAGCAGTTACCACACTTCTGGATGTCATCAAGGATGACGGAGCGAACGATTTCAACACGCTTCTTGGCGCAAATATGGGCAAGAAGAGAATGGAACTGGGCAACAGCGGCTGGATGATCGTTGATCTGACCGATGGCGTAGCTGCCGGAGATATCATCGCAAAACTATGAGTTTCCTTCTGTTTTTCCCGGGACTGTTCCTGGGCATGCAGATCATTGGCCTGATCCGGGTCGGATTTCATTATCTGTACTATCGGGCCAAGGGTTATACGTGCGTTGCCGTAACATGTCTCAACCTTCGCTGGGAGAAAGATTTCTATGACCGTGAGAAGCCCGGACGGATGAAGTTCATGGTGACTAAACTCAATGACCTCATCCCGGGCATTCTTATGTTGAAAAAGCCGGCCAGAACGCCGGAGGAACAAAGACGGTCTTACCGGAATCATGCGATTGTCTACGCTATTCTTGCGGTGGCGATGCTTGCTGTTGATCTGTATATGCAGGACACTCAGCCCATCCCCAACGACTACCTTAACCAATTCGTATGCGGTGTAGCGGCCGGAGTCTTTGTCATCTATCTTACGCTGGCTTTGGGCATGTATATGTACATGAAAGAACCCAAAGGGCTCAAGGTCAAAGTACTGGAGATGCATGCGGCGCTTCAGACGAAAGAAACCCTGGAGGCATATGTCCTTCCGCCGATGGTTCAGGAACCGTATTCGAAAGCTTCCCTGAGCGATAAGTTCAACTATCTGTCTCTTTACTACGCAATCGCTGAATACAAGAATGACCTTAACGCCTTGGCGGAGTGCGCCAATGTCTGGATGCGTCTCGGGACGACACTGCTTACGGGGCCTGCCAAATTCCATACGGATTCGACGCTCTTTTCTTATTTTTCCTTCCGTCAGATCAATCCGGAAATGGCGAAGAAGTATTATCTGCAGTCAAAAAAGCAGATCGATGAGGATAGCGATTGTAACGGAAGACGCAAACTGGCGTACTATTCGTACTTCATTCTGCATGACTCCGCTGCCGCAGCAAAATACGTGGAAGAGGGCCTTTCCGCCCTTAAAGTGGACGATATCCGCAGACTTGATACCACCAATGAACTGGAAGAGAGGATGCTTCTTTACCTGAAGTCATTGCTGGATAAAGAAACATAAAGAGTTCTGTCCGAAATCGCAGAACATTACCTTCGGCATATGAATTCCGATTGAAAAGAACTGTCTTTAAGAGTTATAATACCTTGAATAATATTTTGTGAAGGCAGGCGATCAAATATGGCATTTATCGACGAAATCAAGGCAAAAGCAAAGAGTAACAAGAAAACCATCATTCTTCCGGAGTCCATGGACAGAAGAACATTCGAGGCGGCAGCTGAGATCCTGGCAGATGATATCGCTGACATCATCATCATCGGTACCGAAGAAGAATGCAAGAAAAATAGTGAGGGCCTCGATATTTCCAAGGCGAAGATCGTGGATCCGAAGACCAACCCCAAGACTGAAGAATACATCAATGCTTTCGTTGAGCTCCGTAAGAGCAAGGGCATGACCAAGGAAGAAGCCGATAAGATCTTCCTCGACGAGAGCAACAACAACCGCTATATGTTTTACGCCTGCATGATGGTGAAGATGGGCGACGGTGACGGAATCGTATCCGGTGCCTGCCACTCTACAGCAGATACGCTTCGTCCGTCGCTGCAGATCATCAAGACCGCTCCAGGCACCAAGCTCGTTTCCGCGTTCTTCGTAATGGTCGTACCGGATTGCGATATGGGTGAAGACGGTGTATTCGTATTCGGTGACTGCGGCCTTAACCAGAACCCGAATCCGGAAGAACTTGCGGCGATCGCCGGTTCCTCCGCTGCATCCTTCAAGCAGCTCGTCGGCAAAGAGCCGGTAGTTGCAATGCTGTCCCACTCTTCTATGGGTTCCGCGAAGCACGACGACGTAACGAAGGTCGTTGAAGCGACAAAGCTTGCTAAGGAGCAGTATCCTGAGTATGCCATCGACGGTGAGCTCCAGGCAGATGCCGCGATCGTTCCTTCCGTTGGTGCGAGCAAGGCTCCGAACAGCAACGTAGCCGGTAAGGCGAACGTTCTTATCTTCCCGGACCTTGATGCAGGTAACATCGGTTATAAGCTCGTTCAGAGACTGGCAAAGGCAGAGGCTTACGGCCCGATGTGCCAGGGTATTGCCAAGCCGGTCAACGACCTGTCCCGCGGATGCTCCGCAAAGGATATCGCAGGCGTTATCGCGATCACAGCCGTACAGGCTCAGAATGCTTAAGTCAAATCACCGCGGGAATGGAAACTTACCGCGGTGATTTTGAAAAAACAAGTTTAACAACGGCCTCTCAAAAAGCACTTGCGCCTCGAGGGAGTGCCGAAGAAAAGGAGAAAATGAATGAAGATTTTAGTTATCAACTGCGGAAGCTCTTCCTGCAAGTTCCAGCTTTTTGAGACCGCAACAGGCGATGTGCTCGCAAAGGGTAATGCCGAGAGAATCGGTATCGACGGTAAGCTCACCTACAAGACACCGGGTAATGCGGATTATGTCTGCACCGATCCGATGCCGGACCATAAGGTTGCCGTAAAGATGATCCTGGATGCTCTCGTAGATAAGGATCACGGTGTACTCTCCGATATCGGCGAGATCAAGGCAGTCGGCCATCGTGTACTCCATGGCGGTAAGTACTACAGCAAGTCCGTTATCGTAAACGATGACGTAAAGCGTGTTATCCGTGAGTGCTTCCCTCTGGGACCACTGCACAACCCGGCGAACCTCACAGGTATCGAGGCCTGCGAGTCCGTTCTCCCGGAAGGCACACCGCAAGTTGCCGTATTCGACACCGCTTTCCACATGACCATGCCGCCGAAGGCATACACCTATGCGCTTCCTTATGAGCTCACAGAGAAGTATTCCATTCGCCGTTATGGTTTCCACGGCACATCCCACCGTTATGTTTCCCGCCGTGCGGCTGAGTTCCTCGGCAAGGATTATAACGACATCAAGATCATCACCTGCCACCTCGGTAACGGCTCTTCTTTCGCCGCTGTCGATCACGGTAAGTGTGTCGATACATCCATGGGACTTACTCCTCTTGCCGGTATCTGCATGGGTACCCGCTGCGGTGACATCGACCCGGCAATCGTTCCGTTCCTGATGACCAACGAGAACATGAGCCCGGATGACATCGATATCCTTATGAACAAGAAGTCCGGTGTAGAAGGCCTGTCCGGTGTATCTTCCGACTTCAGAGATCTCGAGAAAGCTTCCCGTGAGGGTAACGAGCGCGCGACCCTGGCTCTTGAAATGTTCGAGTATCAGGCCAGAAAGATCATCGGTTCTTATGCGGCTGCTATGGGCGGCGTAGACGTGATCGCTTTCACAGCCGGTATCGGTGAGAACACCGACTACATCCGTGCACATGCCTGCGAAGGCCTTGAGTTCATGGGCGTAAAGATCGATCCTGCCAAGAACGACGGCGTACGTTCCGAGGCAGTCATCTCCGCAGATGATTCCAAGGTTACCGTTGCGATCATCCCGACCAACGAAGAACTGGCCATCGCACAGGAGACCGAAGAATTAGTAAAATAACAGATCCGGAATGATTCCGGGCGGAAAGAGTGAAAAACTAAAAAGGGGGATTTCTTCCGTGCGGCGGGTTTTGCGAAGCAAACTGTTTGAAGCCGCAGGGAAGGAATCCTTTTTGTTGAGGTATGTATGAGAATCATTCTTGTGCGTCATGGTGATCCGGATTATCTTACGGACAGTTTGACGGAACTTGGCAAAAAACAGGCAGACGCCCTGGCCCGGCGCCTCATGGGTGAGGGGATCAAGGAGATCTATTCTTCTTCCATGGGCCGTGCCAGAGAGACCGCAGAGGCTTTTGCAAGACTCTCCGGAATCGGTCCGATCCGGACGCTGGACTTCATGCGGGAGATCCGCTTCGGATATGGTGAAGCACTCTATGAGAGCGGAAATCCCTGGGATGAGGCTGACAACATGGCGCAGGAGGGACATGAGATCAACGACCCTTCCTGGCATGAATGGCCTTTCTTTCAGGGAAATGCAGCAACGGAAGATGTGGACCTCGTAGAAAAAGAGACAGATGTCTGGCTTTCCGGACTCGGCTACGATCGGGAAGGCCCCTACTACCGCTGCAAACGGACGGACGATCAAGAATATACCGTAGTTCTTTTCGCGCATGGAGGATCGGAAACGGCGATGATGGCAAGGATCCTGAATCTGCCTTTCCCGTATCTGTGCGGGATCATCCGGATGCGGTGCACATCGATCACAATCATTCGCTTTGACAGTACTCCGGGAAGTAAAATCATGCCGGTACTGGAGCTTACCGGAGATGCCGGACATCTTTCGGATATCCTGTAGGCCCGCCACACGTTTTCAGAATGTTCATAGAAACTGAATGTTTGCTTTAACTTTTAAAATCGTGTAGATTTTATAATGTGTGCAGAAGAACGATCCTTCGCGGCATTTACCGGCAGGATCTCTGCGATAGACAGTAATACCTTAATGAGGTTAAGATGCGACATACTTTGACGATCTATAAATGGGAGATGAGAAAGATCATCGGCAACTGGAGGAAGACCATGACGGTTTTCCTTCTGCCGGCGCTTCTGCTTCTTGCCGCGATCAATATCTTCCCGATCCTGATGAATTATCTTTCGACAGGTCATCTTCAGAGTATTCCGATTACTGTTATCGGTGCGCCGGATTCTTTCCGGGACTATATCGATACCAATGAAAAAGCATCTTTCTATTCGATCACCTGGCTGACATCGGAAGAGGGAGAAGAACTGACTTCGGATGAAGAAGAGATGTCCAGGCAGTTTAAGAAAGGCCGAGTATTCATACGCTTTGTCGCTTTCCGTGAGAACGGAAGAGAGGACCGGTCCTATCTCGATGACGGCTGGGTCGATGTCGATGAGGATGCCTGGAAGAAAAAGAAATGGGCCAAAGAAGCGGACCTGATCCTGGAAGAAGGGCGTGACTTCGTCGGCTATCTGGAAGATGATTTCGACACCTGTGTGGAAGACTTCTACGAGAATCTCGCATCCGGCAAGAAAGGCAATATCCGGACATATATGCAGGTCCTCTATGACGGCTCGGCATCGAGCAGTTATCTGCAGGCCCGGCAGTTCCTTGCGGATCTCGGCGACGGCTATTCCGATTATCTTCTCGAAGAACTCGGACAGCCCTATATCGAAGCAGGCGGCGGAAACCGATGGGAGACGGACGCATTCAATCCCTTCAACTTCGTCCTGAAGAACCGGGCCAATGCCAACTACGGTGCCTCCCGAACGATCCCCAGCATGATGATCCTTCTGATGTATTACTGCATCTATTCATTGTCGGCGGAGACGCTGGCGTCCACAAGGCAGAGCGGATTTCTGACGAAGGTGTATCTTACCCCGATAAGTAAGCACGCGCTTCTTACGGGAAAAGCACTGATGGTCATTACTGTCGGTGCGGTCAGTGCGGTAGTGACCTACTTTATGCTGTTTATGTCGTCGTGGATCAACCGAAGTAACAGCGCCTATTCCATGCTGCCCTTCGGTCTTTTCCTGACCGGTTCGCAGCTTCTGATCTGCCTGATCACGCTCTTTATCTCGGCCGTTCTGATGACGTTCTTGTGCTTTGCCATTATCTTCCGGCTCCGGAGGATGGAAGATGTCATTATGAATCTTCAGGTTCCGCTGGTTCTTTTGATCTTCGAATTCTTCGGCAACATGTTCCGCCCGGGAGCGGCTTCCGGTGTGGAGTATGTGGTTCCTATACATAATTCCATCATGCTGATCCGGGATGTGTTCCTCGGGACATTTACGTGGAGCGGGTTTACCCGGGTGACCGTGATGAATGTTCTTTTTGCGATAGTGCTTTTCGCTTTGTGTCTGATGAATAAGGATGGAATGACGCTCGTTTCTCAAGGAGGTACCAATGATATCGGTAAGTCACGTAAGTAAGAGATATAACAAGGGTGACATGGTCGTCAACGATGTCAGCTTCACCGTGGAAAAAGGGAAGATCTTCGGACTTCTCGGACCGAATGGTGCCGGCAAAACGACCCTGATGCAGATGATTGCGACGCTTCTTTTCCCCACTTCCGGATTCGTCACGATCTGCGGGATGGACACCAATGCGTCTGCGCAGGAGATCAGAAGAAGGATCGGGTTCCTGACGACGGAGATCAAGCTGGACCCGCTGTCTTCTCCGAACCAGCTTTATGACTTTTTCGCGGAACTGTATGACATCCCCGTGGATCAGATCGAAACGAGAAAGAAGGAAAGCTTTGCCAGATTCGGGATAGGTCCTTTTGCTGATAAGAAGATCGCGGAACTGTCCACCGGTATGAAGCAGAAGATATCGATCGTGATCTCGCTGATCCATAACCCGGAAGTGATCATCTTCGATGAACCGACCAATGGTCTGGATATCCTGACTTCCCGACAGGTGATGGATTATCTTCTGGAACTTCGGGAAAAAGGATGCTGTGTGCTTCTTTCGACACACATCTTCTCCGTAGCGGAACAACTCTGCGATGAGATCGCCATTTTAGTGGATGGCCGGATCGTGGCACAGGGGTCGGCTCAGGCACTGACCGAGAATACGGAGAGCAGCACTTTTGAAGAGGCGTTCTTCAAACTATATACGCAATACCATAGGGAGGGCTGAGCATGCACCGCGCCGTACGGGCCTTAATCCGAAAGACTTTCGGTAAGAATCACTCCATGAAGTCGCAAGCGTCTTATGTCACGCTTGCGGTCTGCATCGGTTTTGTGATTGTGGTGTTTGCGTTCTTTACCAGTATCGTCCGCTACTATGCCGGACGTGAACCGGAACCGAAGCTTCGTCAGAATATCGTGGTGGTCAATTCACCGGATTCCTTCAATGCGTTTCTCAAAGCAGAAGGGAAGGATATCCGGTCGCGGCTGGTTAAAAAGAAGTTGGATGCCTACTTCGATGTATTTACTTTCAATGAATGGATGGAAGAAAACGATGCCTTCATGGTGATCGTCTTCCCGGAGGATTTCGATAAGAAATGCCTGCGTGAACAGGTGACCCGAAAGCCCGAGATCCTGACCTATTGCGATGAGGACAAACTCGATTATGTACGGATGAAAGAAGAGTTCGTCAACACGTATATATCAGAACGCTATTTCGAATATCTCCAAAGAGAAATGGGTGTGCCCCTTCCGAGATTCGATGTGCCGGAGCAGCTCCTGGATGGTGAGGGCAACAGCAACTGGTACAAGGAGGCAAAAGGAAGATTTGCCCGGATGGTGGTGCCGCTGCTGTTCTTTATCTGCGTTATGTATGTGTGTATGTTAAGCGGCATGAATGCCATTGCGGGAGAGAAGGAACGGGGTACGTTTGCGTCGATCCTGATGACACCGGCATCGCGAGGTCAGATCGTTCTCGGCAATTATCTGGGTGTGGCGCTGCATGCCATTATCCCCTGTGCGGTACTTCTTCTTCCGATCATTATCATCAATCATGATCTCGGCGTCATCGGGGTGCTTTTCCTGGCCGTTTCGCTGACTCTTCTGATGGCAGCCATCACGATATTGATCTCATGTATGAGCAACAGTATCGTCTCCGCACAGACCGCATTCCTGCCGATCTTCCTTATCGTGCTTGTGGTCTGCGTGACCTGTATGCAGACCGATTCTCCGGATCCGGTCAATCTGTATGTGCCGATCTACGGGCACTTCTACGGTTTCGGAGATTGCCTGATGAGCACGGCGAAGTTCCTGCCGATCCTTGTCTGTATCCTCTCTTCTTTGATCCTGACGGCGATCTGTCTTCTGGTTTCGAAGAAACTTCTGGAAACGGAAGCCTTTACGGTGGCCGTAGAATCCAAGTCGGATAAAGAGATCCGCAAGGCGGCTGCGCGTGCGAAGAAGGAGCAGAATGACTATGTTTCTTCCGCCCGGGCAAATGTCTTCGGCTACCGCCCGACAAGAAGAAGTCCCGTGAGCCGCTTCCTGGTCCGCCATGCCGTGCTGCCCCTGGCGCTTCTTTCGGTCTTCCAGACGCTGGCGATGATCCCGGCCATCATCTCTTTCATGAAGACACCGGAATCGATCTCCTTCTTCCGTTTGTTCCGTGACCTGTCGGGGATCGACCGTGTAACCGATGCGATGACCGCTTCGGCGGAACTTTTCAATGAATTCATGCAGAACCGGTATTTCATCCTTTTCATGGGGATCGGATACTGGTGCATCATCGGTGCGTATATGCTGATCGTGCGCCTTTGGGATCGACAGCCTCTGTCAACACTGGGTTTCCCGGCTTCCGGTTCTCCTCTTAAATCGTATTTCCGGGGCCTTCTTTTCGGCCTTCTCATGATATTTTCCGTGTACGGGCTCTTGCTTGCTACAGGGCAGGCGATATGTAACGGATGGGGACTGTCGTCCGATGCGGTCGTGCTTTTCATCCTTTATATCCTGATGTGGATCCCTCAGGGTGCCACAGAAGAGATCATGATGCGCGGATACATGATGCCTCGTGTGGCCGGACGTTTCGGTGTGCCGTTCGCGGTCATTTTCTCATCGATGTGCTTCAGCCTCATGCATGCGGGCAATGCGGGATACTCGCTTCTTGCGATGTTCAATCTGGCCTTTATCGCCGTGTTTTTTGCCTGCGTGGCCCTTCGGGACGGACATATCTATACGGTATGTGCGATGCACACGGTCTGGAACTTCTGCCAGGGAAATGTCTTCGGATTGGAGGTCAGCGGAAATACAGGGTCGGCTTCGATCCTTTCTTCCTCCTACACCTCCTCGGCCAGGGACCTCTTCACGGGCGGTGCTTTCGGACCTGAGGGAGGACTGTGTGTGACGATCGTGATCGCACTTTCTTTCGTGATCCTTCTGCTTTTCGGCCGTAAGAAGAAGGAAAATGCAGGTAATGTGTGAGATATGTCACCTTCGCAGCGGCGAAAATGTGAAATTAGTCACCCACACGCCTACTAAAAAAGGTACAATATAGTCAGAATCTATATAGATCGGGGTATGATTATGGGAAGAATTCTGCTGGTGGAAGACGATTCCAGTATCGTCACCACTTTATCTGCTTTTCTGAAATCGGAAGGTTTTGAAGTCATCTGGGCACCGGGTCAGACTACGGCCATGACGAAGATCGAGAACGATAGCTTCGATATCGCTTTGATCGATATTTCCCTGACGGATGGCAACGGCTATGCGGTATGTGCCGCGATCAAGGCACAGAAAGCCGATATCCCGGTTATTTTCGTAACGGCATCGGGCGATGAATACAGCGTTGTGACCGGCCTGGATATGGGTGCGGATGATTACATCAGCAAGCCATTCCGCCCCAGAGAGATGCTGTCCCGTATCAAGAGCGTCATGCGGCGCACACATAAGTCTTCGGATGTGGTGGAACTCGGGAATGTCAAGATCGACACCACACGTGCGAATGTCAGTAAGAACGGGGAGGAGATCATCCTTTCCGCGCTGGAGTACCGCCTGCTTCTTCTTTTTGCCAACAATCAGGGTGTCGTACTGACACGTGCCAAACTCCTTCAGGATCTTTGGGATGTGGGCGGTGAATATGTCAACGACAATACCCTTACCGTATATATCAAGCGTCTCCGTGAGAAGATCGAGGACGATCCGGCACAGCCTGTTCTGATCCGCACGATCCGCGGCTTCGGGTATAAGGCCGGAGAGTAAACTATGTTCCGTAACAATGCAGAACTTCGTCGGGAATATGCGATATGCGCCGTTCTGACGCTTATTCTTGTGGCAGCATCGACTATGATCGGCTGGCAGGCCGCCATGGCGGTACTGATCACGGCGGCATTGTTTTTCCTGGTCCGCCTGATTGCGGATATCCGCCGCTACAGAAGGATCGCCAATCTTTCCGACAGTATCGATAAGATCCTTCACGGCGCAGAGAATGTCGACTTCGAAGAGTATCAGGAAGGGGAAGTGGCGATCCTCAGTTCGGAGATCCATAAGATGGTGATCCGCCTTCGCGAGCAGGCTTCCCAGCTTCTTGCCGATAAACGTTTCCTGTCGGATTCGATCGCCGATATCGCCCACCAGCTTCGGACTCCGCTTACATCCATGAACATCATCGTGGACATGTTCTCCGATGCGGAATTATCCAATGAGAAGAGATTCGATCTTCTGGCGGAGATGATGCAGAGTTTAAACCGTATCGAGTGGCTGATCAACACGCTTCTGAAGATGAGCAAGATCGATGCGGACACAGTCTTTTTCGAAGGGAAAGAATACAAGGTCAAGGATATGCTTTCCCGGGCGGCGGATTCGCTGGCGGTTCCGCTGGATATCAATGGTGTAACGCTGAAAATGGAAGTGCCCGAGGATGCTACGGTGCGCGGTGATATGATGTGGACCTGCGAAGCCGTGGGAAATATCCTCAAGAACTGCATGGAGCATACGCCGGAGGGCGGTCTGATCGAGATAGCGGTCAAGCATACGCCGATCTATACGGAGATCGTTATCCGTGATACCGGTACGGGCATCGATCCGGAGGATATCCCGCATGTGTTCGAGCGGTTCTATCGGGGAAAAGTGGCACTGAATACCAGCATCGGTATCGGTCTTGCATTAAGTAAAATGATCGTGGAAAGACAGAACGGTACGATACGTGCGGACAATCGGGAGAAACCGGAGACAGGTGCGGTGTTTACGATACGTTTCTATACGGTGAAGAGGTAAAAAATGGAATTATTACGGGCAGAGCATCTGACGAAGACATATGGTAAAGACGAGAATGTGGTGGCCGCGCTCAACGATGTTTCCCTCTCGATCGAGAAGGGAGATTTCGTCGCGATCATCGGTGCGTCCGGTTCCGGTAAATCTACGCTTCTTCACATGCTGGGCGGTGTCGACCGGCCTACATCCGGAACGGTACTTGTAGACGGGAAAGACATTTTCAAGCAGAACGATGAGCAGCTGTCGATCTTCCGAAGAAGAGAGATCGGGCTGGTGTACCAGTTTTTCAATCTGATCCCGGTGCTGACGGTGGTGGAAAATATTACCATGCCGGTCATGCTGGACCATAGAAAGGTCAATCAGGAAAGGCTCGATGAGCTTTTGGATCTTCTGGGATTGAAGGAGAGAAAGGATTTCTTTCCCAGCCAGCTGTCCGGAGGCCAGCAGCAGAGGGTGGCGATCGGCCGCGCGCTGATCAATGCACCGACCATCCTTCTGGCGGATGAGCCGACCGGAAATCTGGACTCGAAAAACAGCCAGGAAGTGGTTGAACTTCTGAAGTATTCGAATAAGAAATACAATCAGACGACTGTCCTGATTACCCACGATGAGAATGTGGCACTTCAGGCCAAACGCATCATTACGATCCAGGACGGAAGGATCCGGCACGATGAGGTGATCCGTAAATGAGCCGCACTTCCAATATCATCAGTAAGTATGCCAAGCGTACCGTGTTTGCCAACAAGGGACGCTCGATCCTTACGCTGATAGGTATCATTGTGGCTACGATGATGTTCTGTATCGTATCATCGGCACATGTCAGTGCCATCGATATCCTGAGAAGTTTCGCAAGTGATGAATATGGCAGATGGCATGTGGAAGCCTATACCATGACGTCAATGGATTACCAGAAGGTACTGAAGGATGAGCGCATCCGGGATGTGGCATTTATTCAGGAACTGGGCTATAACCGCGGGAGTTATACGGTATCGGTCGAAGAAGGCGATGAAGAGCGACTTCTGCTTCCGGAAACATATGAGTATTTTTTCGCGGCGATGAGCCCGAACTATGCGCAGCTTTGTAATCTTCCGGTCGTAAGGGGACGGCTTCCCGAAAATGACTCGGAAGCGATCATTTCTCTGGAAATGTTTTCGAACAGCAAAGAAACGCTGACCATCGGATCCGTTATTCAGATGGATATCTATGCCAGGTATTCGGAAGGCCACAAGGTAATGAATCTGCAGTACCTGATGCGTGACAAGACGGGTGCGGTCGACGAACAGCTGTATCAGATCGGAACGCAGCGGCTAACGATTGTCGGTTATTTTGCCGTGCCGGAATATGCAAGATGGAAGAACTTTGCAGAAAACACAGTGCTGACACTGACTGACAGCGTAACTGCGGGAAGTGCCGTCAATGCCTATTTCGAACTTTATGATCCGGCAGAATATACGGCATTTGCCAAAGACCATTTCGAGAGCGAAGACGGCTGCCTTTATAACAAGGATTTTATCCGTATGGAAAATTCGGCTGACGATTCCCGCGTACACCGTACCATCGGTATTATCTCCGCGGCGACGATCGGCATGATCGTTCTTCTGGCGGTCATGCTCATTTACAATTCCTTCTCCACCTCTTCTTCGGAGCGCGTACGTGCCATCGGCCTTCTGAAGTCTGCCGGAGCGACGAGAAAACAGGTGCGTGAGCTGATGCTCTCGGAGGCCTTCTACTATTCCATCATAGGTATTCCGATCGGCCTGGTTCTGGGACATATCAGCAGTTTCTTCCTTTTCCGCGCCCTCAATGAGATGAGCAGTAATGCTGCCAATTACTTTATCCTGAAGAATATCGAGCTGACATACCGTCTCGGGTATCAGAATATCGTCGGCCCGATCGTACTGGCGCTTCTGACGATACTGGCGGCGGTGCTTCTTCCTATGGAACATGTCTCCAAGATATCGCCGATGGAGGCCGTACGTGCTTCGGGAAATTTCGCGGACGGCCGCAGCCGTAAAAGGGTCAGACGATGGACCACGAAGATATTCGGGTTTACCATCGCGCTTTCTCTGAAGAATTATTTCCGCTACAGGAGAAGATACAGAGCGACAGTCATCTCGATCATGGCCAGTGTTTTTATGATATTGTTTGCCAATATGATGGTCACCTCCGTGAAATCGAATTATCAGGTTGAGGCCGATGAGCAGGACAACAACATCAGTTATATTCTATCAAGCGGAGATAAAGGATTTACGGGCGACGACCGTGCGATATACTATATGCTTTCCGAAGTGGAAGGCGTGACATCCAGCCGCATGGAATTCATCAAATATGAACTGATCGAACTGGCGTATTCGAATTTGACCGAAGAAATCAGGGAGCAATTTATGATTGACCCTCCGAACGATTATGACAAAACATATCTCAATTCACCGGTCGTTTTCGTAGACGATGGAACCTGGAGAGAATTGTGCGAGAAGTCCAATATCGACCCGGAGCCTTTTTTGGAATACGGATCCAATGATTGTCTGATCAATAACACACTTAAGTCCTTCGATGATAACGGCAAGTATATCGGTCTTCAAGAGGTATTTAATGGACTCCCTCCGCATGTGAACGTAGAACTGGAGGAAGGTGAGAATAGCTACATCGTTATTGCAATGGTGCCGGTTGCGAGTGTAGATTGGAGAGAAGAACTCATGATCGATGATTCTTACATGCAGATCTATCTTCCCATGAGCCGGTTAGATTACTATCAGGTCGACACAACTCACGGCATCGAACTATTCCAGTTCGATGCGGTCAAACCGGTACGTGCGATGAACCAGATGAAAGAGATACTGCGGAACAACCTGTATCTGACGGACAATCTGACGGATAACGGGATAGATGTACGCGCCCGCCGAGCGGTGAATTCGCTGGTACAGATCATCATGTACGGCTATGTCGCGATGTTAAGCTTCATGTGTTTCCTCAATGTCATTATGACCGTAATCGGCAACATCGTTTTCAGAAGGAAAGAATACATTCTTATGATGTCGGTCGGTATGTCCAGAAAGACACTCTTCCGGATGGTCATATCGGAGAGCCTGGTCTATTTTCTGGAAAGCGCATTGCTTCTTCTGGCGATCCTTTTCGTTTCGGTCGGGCTGTCGGTTGTGGTCTTGCATGCGAATATCTATCAGTACATCCGGGTCCCGTACTTCCTGATCGTTCTGTTCCTGCATCTCTTTGTAGTCGTCTCTACAACGGCGATCGGACTCTCCCGCATCATGCGTGATGAGATCATCGAAGGTATCCGGAAAGAATATTATTGATTTTCCGAAAAAACTTTCACTCCTTTTAGGTTCGCTTAAGGTTGGTGGGTCATAATGAACTCATAAAAGCAATGATGATTTCATTCAAACCCCCTCCAATACCCAAAAGAATTCCCGGTTCACCCGGGTTTTTCTTTTTTGGAAGAAAGCGGACTAGGATTTTGTGCCGGAGGGATTGAGCCATTCGTCGGCGCTGAACGGACGGCCGTGGGCCGACAGATAGTATTGGCATCCGAGATCGGTCAGCGCCTGCCAGGTACGCCCAAGCTGCGCTTCGTTATCGACGAAGACCGGTGCCAGAACACGTTTATTGAATTGTGCGGCATCTCCGATGAGGGCGGTATCTCCTATGTGAAAAGAAATGGAATCCTCCGTGTGCCCGGGGGTCATGAGAAGCCGGATATCCTTGCCGAGGAGCTCTTCGGCAATACTTTTAGTGAGGACCTCTGCGTTTTGACACGCTTCGTAGGGAATGAAGGCGGGGAGTTTGGGAACGATGCTTCCGGCGGCTCCGGCTTTCTTGATGTACGGGTGATCTTTGGAGGGGCGTTTGCAGGTGCCCTTCTTTACATAATCCAGACTATCCCTGATGCAGTAGACCGGACAGTTAAAGAGCATGGAGAAGTATTCGGCATTGCCTGCTGTGTCGCCATGGGCATGGGTCAGGAAGATCGCATCGATATCGAAGATAAAGTCTTTCTGCAGATTCTTCTCGATCGCATCGCGCTCGGAAAGAGGTCCCGCATCGATCATGACGGCTTTGTCCTCAAACGTGACGCAGTAGTTGTGATACATCTTGGTTCCGATATCGAAGACCTGATATTTCCCGTTGCGGCTGATTAACATGCTGCGACCGTCCTTCCTTTTTAATCCTCCGAATATTATTCGTTGTATTCGTTGGGCATGAGCTGAGGCTTACCGTAGTATTCCTCCAGGGTCATGATGTTGTTCTCATACATTTCTGTGGCGACATCCACACCGACATAACGGAAGTGCCAGCCCTCTACACCATATCCGGTGATGTGGCCGTAATCCTGAGGATAGCGCCAAATGAAGCCGTATTCATGACCGTGCTCCAGGACCCATTCTCCTGCCCGTGTATACACGAAGTTGTCACGGATCTCCGGGTCGCTGCGGATATTGATATCCAGAGCCAATCCGAGAGGGTGCTCGGAACGTCCGGGGTAGGCATTTTTGCAGACGGCCTTATCCAGGCCTCTTCGGGGGATCGCGTTGTTGAAGCTTGCCGTCTGTGTTTCCCAGCTGCGGTACCCGGAGATCAGATACAGATCTTCACCGATATCGGCCATACAGGCATCGTGCATGGCTTCCCAGGCGGCAGCGGCTTCCGGACGAAGCTTCTGCGCATCGGAGTATTTGGCAACGACCAGTTCCGGTACATACCAGCTGGGACTTGCGTAGTATTTATTGACGAGTACGGCAATATCTGACGGGTCGGAGACGACCTCTGCGCGTACAGTACGGGGATCCACATAGCCGTTGTACCATACAGGACCGCCCTCGATGATGGGTTCGATATACTCCGGAACAGGTGTCGGAGTGGGGGACGGGGTAGGTGTTTCCGTAGGTATCGGGATCGGAGTCGGCGTCGGGGTGTCCGTCGGTTCCGGCGTCGCAGTAGGCGCGACTGTCCCGGATGATGTGCTCCCGCTTCCTTCCGCGTTGTTATCTCCGGAGGAAACTCCCCAGGAGGAAGTGCCGGAAAGCGTGGGTGAGGATGGCTTATTCTGACACGAGGTGCCGAGAACAGAAGTACAAAGTAAAGTTATAAGGAGGACGGCTGATAAAACGTCACGCTTCATGAGAATACCTTTCTTTCGTTTCTTTTACATACTTTCACTTCATACAGTATAGCGCAGAACAAAGGCGGAATATGTTTCACTTTCGTTAAGTCACCGTGACGGGGTCTGCAAATGAAATACCTGTTGACTTCGAAGAGCCGCAGTTTTATAATCTCGCTTGGAAAACTTCAGGGCGGGGTGTAATTCCCCACCGGCGGTGATACATCCGAATCAGGACCGGCGTTATATGCGAGAAGACACCGGAAAATGACGAAGAGATGTGAGCCCGCGAGCGAAGAGCTGAACCGGTGAGAATCCGGTGCCGACGGTAAAGTCCGGATGAAAGAGGTGATAAAAATGTCTGAAAAAACCCATGAAAGTCAACTATCCCATTCTTCGCGCAAGCAGATGATCTACAAGATCACATTGACCGGCATTATGACGGCTTTGGCTGAAGTGCTTATGCTGCTGGAATTCCCGCTTCCGCTGATGCCGGGTTTCCTAAAGTACGACTTCTCCGACATCCCGGCGCTGTTTGCCGGATTTGCCTGCGGTCCGGTCGCGGGTATCGTGGTCGAGTTTCTGAAGAACCTGATCCACATGCCATTTACCGGAACCCAGTATATCGGTGAAGCTGCAAACTTCATCTCCGGAAGCATCTTTGTTTTCGTAAGTGCGTACATCTTTTCGAAGTCCAGAAATAAGAAGGGTGTTATTCTTTCGCTTGCTGTCGGTACGGTTGCACTGACGATCGCTACACGCTTTGTCAACTACTTCTTCAGTCTCCCGCTTTACGAGAGCGTAATGGGATTCCCGACGGCAGCCGTCATCGGAATGTGCGACACGGCAAATCAGTTCGTTTCCATCAAAACGAAACTCGACGTCATCCTGATGACATTCGTACCTTTCAATCTCTTCAAGGGGATCAGTATCTCGATCATGGCATTTCTTTGCTATCTGCCCCTTCAGCTGTTCTTTGAAAAGAAGAACAAGGAGATTGAAAAGGCGCCCGAAAGAGCGCCTGAAATGATGGCTGAAATTGAGCCTGAAAAAGAACTCGAAAAGGAGTTCTGATCAGCTGTCGAGACCTAAGATCTCCCGATAGTTCTCACAAACATCCTTGTAATTCTCCGGAGTACCGATATCGATACAGGTCCCCGGTGCGCGGAAGGCATACACATCCTTTCTTGTGTAAAGCCAGGAAGGGAAGTTGCCGGGGGCGTCCGGAGTATTGCCCTCGTCCAGATACTGGCGGATCATGGGGATCGTCTCTTTGAGGTAAAAGTAAGTCGCATAGATTGCGACAGTCGAGCGCGGAAGCGAAGGCTTCTCGGCAAGATGGAGGACTTTATTGTCCTCATCGAGAGTCGCTACGGCGAGCTTCTTGAGCTGCTCAACATCTTCCACATGGATCGCCACAAGCGTATCTTTCCGTTTCTCCATAAAGAAGTCGTACATATCACGGAGCTTGTAAGTAAAGAGGTTATCACCCGCAATGATCATCAGGTCTTCGTCAATGCCGAGCTGATCGATCACATACTGGATATCGCCGATGGCTCCCAGCTTATTGAAATCATCCGTGGTGCCGTCATCGATCACCTCGAGAGGCAGAGAACGGGACGGGTTGTGCTCCTGAGCCCACTCTTCAAAATGCGAAGCGAAACGGTGGTTCGTTACCACAACGATCCGGGAAACATCCGGAAGCGTGTCGATCTGATCGACGATATAGTCGACCATCGCTTTAGGACCAACGGGCAGAAGCGGCTTAGGTGTATTGATAGTCAGCGGATAAAGGCGTGTGGCATATCCGGCGGCAAGAATCAAAGCAATCATTTTACATCCTTTCCTGCACCCGAAAGGGTGCATCCGAAAGCCGAGAATACCGTATTCGTCCGCCCTCGGAAAGTACAGTCATATTTAGTCTATCTTATCAGAAAAAAACATAAAAATCTATTTAGAGATTATTTCGGTTCCGTGACAAAAGGACCGGCGAAAAAAGACATGCACTCTTGGAAGAAATGGTGGCGGGAAAGGGCAAAAACAGATATAATAGATGCATATAGAAAAGCACTGTAAACCAATGGATGGGGGTCCCCCTCCGAACATTGGGGCTTTTTTGCGTATAATCATATGAATCATCGATCCTGAAGCAGGAAAAATCGGAAATATAAAGGAGACGGAGATCATGGAGCTTTGTGCAGTAGTCATGGCAGCAGGTGAAGGAAAACGTATGCACTCGAATCATTCGAAGGTCGTGCAGCTGGCAGCGGGCAAACCGCTCATCCGCTGGGTAGCGGAGGCACTGTCCGGAGTAGGTGCTACCGAACAGGTATATATCGTAGGACATCGTCAGGAGGAAGTCAGAGAGGTCCTGGGTGAAGATGTCGCTTTCGTCTTTCAGGAGAAACAGCTTGGTACCGGGCATGCGGTAATGCAGGCCGCTCCTTTCCTCGAGGGAAGAAACGGATGCACGATCGTGCTGCCGGGTGATGCGCCGCTCATTACTTCCGAGACGATCTCCAAGGCTTTGGAGATGTTTGAGACGGGAGATTTCGGTGCGGTGATCATTACGGGTATTGCCCCGGATCCGAAGGGCTACGGACGTATCGTGAGAAACGACGACGGTAATGTGACCAAGATCGTGGAGGACCGTGACTGCAACGATGAGGAGAGAATGATCTGCGAGATCAACTCTTCGATCTACTGCTTCAAGACACCGCTTCTTCTGTCGGCACTCGGGCGCATCGATGCGAAGAATGCGCAGAAGGAATACTATCTGACGGATACCATCGAGATCCTCATTAAGGACGGACATAAGGTGGGCGCCTATATTGCGGATTTCGATGAGACCCGCGGCGTCAATGACCGTGTGCAGCTTCAGGAAGTTGGCAAGATGCTCAACAGAAGGACCTGCGAGAAACTGATGAGAGAAGGCGTACAGATCGTCGATACCGAAACCACCTGGATCGCAGATACGGTCAAGATCGGCAAGGATACCATCATCCTTCCGGGTTGTGTTCTTCTGGGATATACCGAAATCGGAGATGAGTGCGAAATCGGTGAGAACTCCCGTCTGGAGAATGTCATCGTCGGCGACGGATCGACCATCGACCATTCGGTCGCTTCCGATTGTAAGGTCGGGAAGAACTGCCGTATCGGGCCGTTTTCTCATCTGCGTCCGGATACCGTGCTTAAGGATAATGTCACCATCGGCGCATATGTGGAAGTGAAGAATGCCACCATCGGCGATTATTCCCGTGCCCGCCACCTTACCTATGTGGGTGATGCGAAGGTCGGCAAGAACGTGAACTTCGGCTGCGGTACCGTAACCTGTAACTACGATGGTATGGATAAGACCTGGTGCGTCATCGGCGATAATGTATTTATCGGCGGTAACAGCAACCTGATCTCTCCGGTCACGCTTGAGGAGAATTCCTACATCGCAGCCGGTTCGACGATTACCGAGGATGTTCCGGAACTGGGTCTTGCCATCGCCAGATCCCAGCAGGTTGTCAAAGAGAACTGGGTCGCCAAGAAGAACCGCTCCCGTGCTTCGACAGTTATCCAGCCGGATAAGAAACGTACCAGCGGCATGTAAGAATATGACGAGTGACGGAACATGCTTTTCGGCAAGATACGAAACAAAGATAAAAACGATTCAGACAAAGGGAATAGTATGTGGTTGATCGTCGGTCTGGGAAATCCGGGCAAGCAATATGACTGCACCTGGCATAACTGCGGTTTCATGACGCTGTCGGTCCTGGCGCAGAAATACAACATCAAAATCGATAAACTCAAGTGGAAGGGCGAATACGGAAGAGGTACGATCAAAGGAGAAGACTGTATCCTTTTGCGTCCGCATACCTTCATGAACCTGTCGGGACAGAGCGTGGTCGAAGTGATGCGCTTTTTCAAGATCCCTCTGGACCGCCTGATCGTGGTCTATGACGATATCGATATCGCAAGAGGGAAGATCCGCGTGAGATCCAGCGGTTCGGCCGGGACACATAACGGCATGAAGTCCGTGATCTACTGCCTGGAATCCCAGGAGTTTGCACGCGTGAGGATCGGATGCGGACCGGTTCCCGAGCACTGGAACCTGGCCGATTTCGTGCTGTCTTCGATTCCGAAAGAGGAACAGGAAACGATGTACCAATCGTTTGAAGAAGGAGTCAAAGCCATCGAAGATATCCTTGATGGTAAGCCGATCCCGGGAGGGAGAAACCGGGGCGGAGGCCAGGCATGAAATACCTGCCTTCTGTCGAGAAACTCCTTAAAGAAGTCTTCGAAGAACCGTCCTTTCGGGAACTGACGGATGCTTTTGTTTCACAGAAAGGACACATCAATCTGTCCGGTATGACAGAAACGCAGAAGGCTTACCTGATTGCGGCAGTTACCCTCTACCAGAAAACGCAGATCCCGGTGATCATCGTGTCGGACGAGCTCTCGGCCCGTCAGATGAAATCCTACCTGGATGCTTTCTTTGAAAAGGAATGCGTCATCCTCCGAGGAAGGGAGACGCATCTTTCTGCCGTGTCCGCTTCCAGCCGTGAGATCAGCCAGGGGCGTGTCCGGACGCTCGTGAAATATCTGACACGGGATTGCGGCGCCATGATCGTGACCGCCGGCGCCCTTCTTACGAAGATGAGTCCCATTAAAGAATTTGCGGAGACGAAGATCACGCTTCGTGTCGGAAAGAGATTCCCGCCGGAGGATCTGGCGCAGAAACTGGTCACCATGGGATATGTACGCACCCGCGAGGTGGAAGGTGTCGGTGAATTCTCCAGACGTGGAGATATCTTCGATTTTTATCCGGCCGGTTCGGACATGGGTGTGCGTGTTTCTTTCTTTGACGATGAAGTCGATCAGATCAAACTGTTCAATCTCCAGTCCCAAAGATCGGAAGAACAGATGAAGGAATATACCGTTTATCCGGCATCGGAGCTTCTGGTTGCGCCGAATAAATGGAACACGATTGCGGATACGCTTTCCGAGATCGGTGAACGGGCGGCGACCAAAGCCGCAGCCGGAGGCGCGGACAGAAACAGCATCGACACGATGCTGCGTATGATCGGAAAAGAGTCGGAAAATATGAGAGCCGGCGGTTCTTTTGCCGGATGGGAGAAATGGATCGCGGTATTGTCTTCCCGGATCGAGTCGATCCTGACCATCGTCAGGGGAATGGGCGATCCGATCTATGTGGACGAGGTCGCACAGGTCCGGTCCCGAATGGACGGCGTGGCGGCGGATTTTCAGACCCGGTTCCGTACCGCTTTTGAAAAAGGACTGGTTCCGGCGGAGTGCGGAAGTGCGATCTTTGAGATCCCGGATGTTTTCCGTGAACTGGATAAGAAACAGGTTGTGGCGATGGCGGTACTGGCCAGCACCAACAACGGACTTCCCGGCGGGATCCGCATCAATATTCCGGGAACGGCATGTAACAGCTACCGCGGTCACGAAGAAGCTCTGGCTGATCTGATCGCCCAGAGGAACAAAGAAGGGAAGAGCACATACATCATGTGCGGTACCGGACAGCGGGCCGACAAACTGCGGACATTCCTTTTCGAAAGAAACAGCATGCCGGTACTGATTCCAAGACCGCTTCCCAACGGTTTTGTATTCCCCGGAATCTCGCTTATGGTCATCGGAACACAGGATGTTTTCGGTGTGGACCGGGGCATAAAAAAGAAGAAAAAAGGCGGCATGACCATCGACCTTTTCTCCGACCTGGTGCCGGGTGAGCTGGTCGTCGATGATGAAAACGGTGTCGGCCGATACGACGGTCTTGTCAATCTTGAGGTGGAAGGAACAAGGCGGGATTATCTTCAGATCACGTACGCCAATGATGACCATCTCTACATCCCGATGGACCGGCTGGATCACATCCAGAAATATGTGGCATCCGACGGAAGAACGCCGAAACTGGCAAGGCTCGGGAGCAGTGAATGGAGCAAGTCGGTAAGCCGCGCAGAGAACTCGATCAAGAAACTCGCCTTCGATCTGGTGGAACTTTATGCCAAGAGACAGGCGATGGAAGGTCATGCTTTTTCACCGGATACGGTCTGGCAGGCTCAGTTCGAAGATGACTTCCCGTTTCAGGAAACCGACGATCAGCTGGCGGCGATTGCCGAGATCAAGAAGGATATGGAATCAAAAAGATCCATGGACAGACTTCTCTGCGGTGATGTGGGCTTCGGTAAGACCGAGGTTGCTTTCCGTGCCATCTTTAAGTGTGTCATGGATGGAAAGCAGGCGATCCTTCTTGCGCCGACGACGGTACTTGTTCAGCAGCATTACGATAACCTTAAGGAACGTCTTAGAGGTTATCCCATCAAGATCGCGCTTTTGAGCCGGTTTGCGACACCGAAGGAGATCAAGCGTGCCGTGGCCGGAGTCAATGACGGCTCCGTGGATGTGGTGGTGGGTACCCATCGTGTCTTAAGCAAAGATATCCAGCCCAAGAAACTGGGACTTCTGGTGATCGATGAGGAACAGCGTTTCGGTGTGAATCACAAGGAGAAACTAAAGACGATCCGAAACTCGGTGGATGTGCTGACGCTGACGGCGACGCCGATTCCGAGGACGCTTCATATGTCGCTGTCCGGTATCCGGGACATCTCGGTGCTGGAGGAACCGCCGCAGGACAGAAGACCGGTACAGACCTATGTCATCGAGTATGATCCGCAGATCGTACAGGAAGCCTGCCTTCGTGAGATCACAAGACACGGCCAGGTGTTCTACCTTTACAACAACACGCATCACATTGCCGAGAAAGCCGAGGAACTTTCTGCGGCGCTCCCGGGTGCCCGCGTGGTCTATGCCCACGGGAAGATGAGCGAGCGTGAACTGGAAAGCATTATCGAAGCATTTATCCGTAAGGAAGCCGATATCCTCGTATGTACGACGATCATCGAATCCGGCGTGGATATGCCGAACGTAAATACCATCATCGTGGAAGACAGTGACCGTTTCGGTCTGTCTCAGCTTTATCAGCTCAAGGGTCGCGTCGGACGTTCCGACCGTCAGGCCTATGCCTACATTACTTACGAGCCGGATAAGGTCCTTAAGGAAGACGCAGAGAAGCGTCTTGCCGCGATCCGAGACTTCACGGAATTGGGTTCCGGTATCAAGATCGCACTTAAGGATCTGGAGGTGCGCGGCGCCGGAAATCTTCTCGGTGCGGAACAGCATGGCCAGATGGATGTGATCGGATATGAGCTATACTGCCGTATGCTGGATGAGGAGATACGAAAACTCTCCGGAACGTGGACTCCGCCTGTGGAGGATACGGTCATCAAGTTGAGTGAAGATGCGTATATTTCTCCGGGCTATATTGCCGATGACGGTCAGCGTATGGATGTATACCGTCATATCCAGAACATTGCCTCGAAGAAGGAGAGGGAAGATCTGGAAGATGAACTCGATGACCGTTTCGGAGATATCCCGAAGGAGGTCGAGATCCTGGCTAACGTCTCGATCATCCGGCATCTGTCCGGGAAACTGGGATTCGAGAAAGTGGAGATCGACAAAGAAGGGGCGCGGCTTTTCTATCGGGCGAATGTTGGTAATGCCGCTGCCGCACTGATGTTCGCGGGAGACGATCCGCACTTTAAGGGATACATCATGGTGTATTCCGTTAAGCATCCGTATCTTCAGTACAAACCGGCGCCCGAGGATAAAGATAAGATCGTAGAACGGGTCGCGGAGCTTCTCGACCTGATGAGTACGGGAATTGAACAGGCAGAACAGGAGGCGAAGAAATCATGATCGTTTTGGATATTCTTTATTTCATTCTTTGTGTGGCGTGTTCACTCGCTTTGGGGAACTTTGTCATGCTCCCGATCCCGAAGTGGCTGCTTCTGATACTGATCCCGGTTTTCTTCGTGATCCAGCTTCTTCCCGTTTTCCCGGGAAGCCTGGCGAAGATCCATTCTGCCAAACTTCAAAACACCGCAGGCGGAACAAGACTCCTGAAGATTTTTCTGGTGACGATGGTATTTGTGCTGGCGTTTAATATTCCTGCCATGATCGGCAAACTGGAAGACTGGGATATCCCGGCGATCACCGATGCGCCATGGCGCTGGACGGGACATATCCTGCTTATCCTTCTTATCGAGAATATCCTCTTCTGGAACGGGATCATCCGTATCTATGTCACCTCTTCCCAGCTGGGATTGAAACTTCGGGTGATCGGTATCATCTGCGGCATGATCCCGATTGCGAATCTTATCGTTCTGGGGATCCTGATCCGCACGGCCGATAAGGAAGTGAAGTTTGAAAACAGTAAAATCCTTCTGGATGAATCCCGTGCGGCACAGCAGATCTGTAACTGCAAATATCCGATCCTGATGGTGCACGGCGTATTCTTCCGTGACTTCCGTTTCTTCAACTACTGGGGACGTATCCCGGAGGAACTTGAAAAGAACGGAGCAAAGGTCTACTACGGCAATCAGCAATCTGCAGCGTCGGTCGTCACCAGCGGTATGGAACTGGCCGAACGCATTAAGAAGATCTGTGAGGAGACCGGATGTGGGAAGGTCAATATCATTGCCCATTCCAAGGGAGGCCTGGACAGCCGCATGGCGATCGCCAGATTCGGCGCGGCACCTTATGTGGCGAGCCTGACAACGATCAATACCCCGCACAGAGGATGTGAATTTGCGGATTATCTTCTTTCAAAGATCGGGGAATCCCATCAGGTGAGGGTGGCCTCGATGTACGAAGCCGCCCTGCGGAAAGCCGGCGATCCGAACCCGAATTTCCTCGCCGCCGTGACAGATCTGACCTCCTCTTCCTGCACCAAACTCAATGAAGAAATGCCGGATCCGGAAGGGATCTACTGTCAGAGTTTCGGATCGAAACTGAACCGTGCCACATCGGGAAGATTTCCGCTGAATTTTTCAACGCTGCTCGTAGGCCGTTTTGACGGACCGAATGACGGCCTTGTCGGCGCAAGATCCTTCTGCTGGGGTCAGGATTACCAGTTCCTCACGGTTTCCGGAAAGCGAGGGATCTCCCACGGTGATGTGATCGATCTGAACCGGGAAAACATTGACGGATTTGATGTAAGAGAAATATTTGTACAGATCGTTTCCGGATTGAAAAACCGAGGACTGTGACCGGTAGAAAAAGATACGCTTGACGCTCTGCCTTTATGTGAGGAGTGAATACCATGGGAAGCATTTTTGACGACGCGATATCGGATCTGGAATGTCCTTGGGGTCTGGTGCTGTTAGCGACCAAGGACAGCCCGTATATTTACGTTTCCTACCAGACGGAACAATTATCCCAAGCCAGAAAAGTGGTCCAGGTGCTTTTCGAGATGGGGTATCCGATCTGGTTTGACTGGGAGGAAGGTCTGACGCCCTGGAACAGTGAGATGTCGGACAGCCTGGAATGCTGTGCCCTGGTGGTCGCACTCAAAGCCCTGGGGCAGAGACAGCGGCCGATCAACCGCTGCGAAGAGGAATTCTCGAAGCTTCTTGGAAAGAAGAGATTAGTCCTTTGGGTCGACGGGGATCCGGAGGAACCGAATACCCAGGAGTTAGAGGATATGATCAATTGCGATCCCGAGGATCCGCGGTTCCCGGAAATGCTGAAGCAGAAACTATTAAAGATGGGATTTACTCCGGATATGAAAAGAGGGGCTGCCCCGGACGCGCCGAAATACGATCTGATGCTCCGCTACTATCCCGATGTGAATGACCGTATCCGGGAAGCCGCGATCGATTGCACGTACATGTGTAATCTGCGGACACATGCCGGATACGATCCGCGCCTGAAGAGAAAGTTTACGGTCCCGGAAAAAGAGATCCAGATCGCGCAGGAACTGAAAGTGTATCACTACTATGTCGAGCCCAAAAGCCCGCTTCCCGACTATGAGATGACGCCGAAAGACGACAAATTCCGGATGAAACTTCTTCGTGGATATGCCGTATCCGACAAGGAGATGAAAGAGTTTTACGACAAAAGAAAAAAGCATCGTGAATCACTTTCTGACCGGGACGAATAAGTGATCGATTTTCCTTAAAATTTTTCCGAAAAAACTTCACATCCCCCCTTTTGTTTTCCGCAAGAGTGTTACAATTATTTACAAGGTAAAACATTCAAGGAGGGTACATTATGGGTGATAAAAAAGAAGCGATATACGATGCGAAACAGCTCGGATATCCGAAGATGTTAGTGCTCGGACTTCAGCACATGTTTGCGATGTTCGGAGCGACTGTTCTTGTTCCGGCTCTGACCGGACTTTCTGTATCTGCGACACTTTTGTTCGCAGGATTGGGCACATTGCTCTTCCATTTTCTGACTAAGGGTAAAGTCCCTGCTTTCTTAGGTTCTTCCTTCGCATTCATCGGAGGATATGCGGCGATCGCGCCGATGCTGGGCGAAAACGGAGATATTCCGAACAAGGAACTGCTCCCGTATGCCTGCCTTGGTGTCGCGGCTGCAGGCTGCCTCTATCTGGTTCTGGCGGCACTCATTAAGGCTTTCGGCCAGAAGAGAGTTATGCGTTTCTTCCCACCGATCGTTACCGGTCCGATCATCATTGCCATCGGTCTGACTCTTTCTTCTTCTGCTATCGACAACTGCAAGCAGAACTGGATCGTTGCCGTTCTGGCGATCCTGGTCGTTGTGGTCTGCAATATCTACGGTAAGGGCATGATCAAAATCGTCCCGATCATCCTGGGTGTGATCGTTTCCTATATCGCCGCATGCTGCCTCGGCATCGTGGATTTCGGTCCTGTCAAAGATGCCGCATGGGTCGGTCTTCCGTTCCAGATGGAGAATACGGTATTCCATATCTTTGAGTCACCGGATACTTCTTTGATCGCTACTTCCATTATCACCATCATGCCGATCGCGCTGGCGACCATGGTTGAGCATATCGGTGATATTTCTGCGATCTCCTCGACAACGAACCGTAATTTCATTGAGGAACCGGGCCTTCACAGAACCCTCCTCGGTGATGGTCTTGCTACCATCCTGGCGTCCCTTTTCGGCGCTCCGGCGAACACCACTTATGGTGAGAACACCGGTGTTCTTTCGCTGACAAAGGTGTATGATCCGAAAGTCATCCGCATCGCTGCTTACTGCGCGATCCTGTTCTCCTTCTCTCCGAAGTTTGCCGCGCTCATCGCTTCGATGCCGGCTGCGACAGTCGGTGGTGTTTCCATCGTGCTGTACGGCATGATCTCTGCTGTCGGTGTACGTAACATCGTTGAGAATCAGGTCGACTTCAGCAAGAGCAGAAACATTATCATTGCTGCACTGATCCTGGGATTCTCGATCGGCGTAAATTACTCCGGTGCGATCTCCTTCTCGATCGGTGAAGTGACGATCTCTCTTTCCGGTCTGGCGATCGGTGCTCTGATCGGTATCATCATGAATGCAATCCTGCCGCTTGAAGAGAAAGATTATAAGGGCGCGAACAAAGCCTTTAAGAGCGAAGAAGAGGAAGCGGAAGAAAAATCCGCATCCAAAAAAGCCGCGAAGGAATAAACTATGGCATTTATCTATGCAACTATTGCTGCACTGATCGCTTGCGTTCTGGGCGCAGGTCTGCTCTTCTACGGACAGATCCTGGACTACGTTCAGGGCGGAGGCAAAATGGCACGAGTCGCGAAAATGAGAAAGCCGGTGGAGGGTAGTCCTCTCACCGGCACTTCTCTTTCCGGCGAAATGAAAAAAGCGATGGAACCGGTTCTTCTTACCTGGGAGAATGCGGACAGCCGGTACCTTACGGGGAGAATGGATACGACCTTCCGTGAGATGGAAGAGAATACCATCCGCCTTCTGCAAAAGCACGGTCTTCGAAGAAGGCTCCGTTTCTGCGATATGAGGATGATGAATACAGGAAAACCGGGAAATTTCAAAAGCTGGAATGACGGAGGACGCCAGTGGCGTGAAGGCGAAGCGGACGGTACGGCACTGGAAGATTATATCGACGTACAGGGTAATATCGTCAGTTCGGAATACTTCCGCACGGCCGGTGTGTCGGTCCGTCAGAGCCGTCATGTGAAATGTAGCGACCTGAGTAAAGAGAAAGAAAGAAAAAAGCAGGGCAAGAAGGGCACGACTTCTTTCTATGAAGAAGAAACGGCGCAGAAATGCTATTCCTGCGGAGCAGATATTACGATCAGCGGAAAAGAAACGACATGTCCTTTCTGCGGCCGGCCGGTTTTTGCGAATTTCTTTGACTGGCAGACACAGGCTTTTTCCTTTGAAAGAGTGACGATGGCTAAAACCCTGATCGATATTTTTCCTTTCATCGTAGTAACTTTTTTCTGTACCCTGCTGATGCTGCTTCCTTTCGGATCGGCAGTGGCGGAGGATATCGAGTTTGCCCTTCTTATGACGGCCGCCGGTGTGGTGGTCGGTATCATCATGACGTTTGTGCTGGTCCTTCTTTGGGAGAAGTTTTTCGATGCGGAAAGAAAACTCAAGAGCGTCACAAGATTCTACCCGAATCTTTTCAGAAGTTCGATCCTGGAAGAACTCTGGAAAAAGGAAGACCGTGATCATACCCTGGAGATGTGGCTTGGTGAGATCAAGTACAAGTCCGTTACGAATACCGAGGAGACAAGTACTGTAGTCGCGGATGTGAAGATCAGCAGAAGGATCATTGATGACAGTGGTAAGATCACCTCTTCGGATGAGAAGAAAAGACTTACCATGGTACGTGCCAGATATCCGCAGAAACTGAAGTCAAAGGGTGAGATACTGGAGAATAAATCCTGCCCTTCCTGCGGCGTTCCTTTCCTGCCGGATGACCACGGTGCATGTACCTACTGCGGCTACAGCCTGCAGGTAGATAATTCAAAGTGGAAGATCCAATAAAAAGGCGATCCGAAGACCGCTTTTTACGTTCGATTTACCGCTTCATATTAAATCCATAATCGTAAATTATAATGGTGTCATGAAAAAGATTCTTATTGTTGAAGATGAACCGGATATTCGTGAGCTTTTGGGGAACTATCTGACGCATGAGGGCTACGGGGTGAGCCAGGCGGAGGATGGTGTTGCGGCGCTGGCGCTTTTTGCGAAGGATAAGTTCGATCTGGTCATACTCGATATCATGATCCCGAAGATCGACGGGTACGGAGTGTGTGAGGTGATCAAGAAGCAGTCCGATGTACCGGTGATCTTTCTTTCGGCTTTGGGCGATGAGAAGTCGCTTATAAAAGGGTATGATTCGATGGCGGATGACTATGTCACGAAGCCTTTTTCCATGCCGGTATTCCTTCGGAAAGTACATGCGATACTTCGGAGGGATGATGTTTCCGGCGTGGTTAAAAAATCTTCTCTTCTTTCATACGGGAACATTACGATGAATGCGGATACCATGGAGGTCATCGCCTGCGGCAAAAACGTCGAGCTGACGGCGCGGGAATTCGATCTGCTTTCGCTTCTGCTTAAAAATCCGGGAAGGGTCTACACGCGGGAAGTCCTTCTGGATATGCTTTGGGATTATAATTCCTTTGTTGATGAACGCATCGTCGACAGTCATATCAAGAACCTGCGGCATAAGCTTGGTGAAGCCGGATCATGTATCGAGACGGTGAGAGGACGGGGCTATAGAATTGGAAAAAACGAAGGATAATACATCTTCCGATTCCCGGCATCTTTTTCGTGGAAGATTGTCCGTGAAAGTATTTCTGATCACGTTCCTGATGCAGTTTCTCGCAGGAACGCTGATCTGTGTGATGCTGTATCTGCGCACGCCGGAGACCTATCTTTCCTCAAATGAAGAAAACCGCATGAAGGTCTATGATCTGGTGGAAAAACTGTCGAAGGTGTCTGCGGATGAGGGAGGAAAGATCATCGATGATTTTGTCCGCGATACCGGAATCGATATTGCTATCTACGACTATGACCGATCAACTCCCGAAAAGAGAGCCTTCGGCGAGACGTCTTCGAAACTGGCACTGAAAACGGAAGATGAAGTGGAAAAGGCGGCTTCTCTGGCGCGCCGGTCTGATGAGTCCGGGACACTGGATTTCTGGTACCATAACGAAAAGTCTTTCTGGAAAGGTGACGGGAATACGCGGTATGAACTTGCGTATTTCTTCAGCAACACAAAGCAGAATGTTCTCCCACGATCGATCCGGAACAGCCTGCCGCTGATGATCGGTGTGATCACGATACTATCCTTACTCTGCTCGTACATTTACACAGTACTTTTCGCAAAGCCGGTCAAAAAACTGAGCGAGGTTTCGCGGTCGATGGCGAATATGGATTTCTCGAGGAAATGTGCGTCGAAGCGCGAGGATGAGATCGGCGATCTGGCAAGGGATCTGGATGCGATGGCGGAGTCTCTTGAGGAGAAGATGCTTTCGCTGAACAGGAAGAATGCCGAACTTTCGGAAGAGGTTTCCCGGCGCAAAGAACTGGAGAGTCAGAAAGATATGTTTTTCGCGGCGGCATCGCATGAGCTGAAGACGCCGGTGACGGTGCTGGAGGGACAGCTTCGCGGTATGATCGACGGGGTCGAGCCCTATGCGGATCACGAGGAGTATCTGCCCCGGGCGCTGGGAACGGTGAAGCGGATGGAAAGCCTGATCAATGAGATCCTGACGGCATCGCGGATGCAGTCGGGAAATGAGATCTGCGTGTCGACGGCGGATATGGCGCAGATCCTTGAGGAGAAAATGGAGGAGTATGAAGAACTCTTCAATGTTCGCGGGATCGGATTCGAACTGGATCTCGAGCCGGATATTTTCTTCATGGGGAATAAGGATCTTACGGCGATGGCGCTGGGATCGTTCTTCAGTAATGCGGTGTTTTATTCAAAAGAAGGAACCAGGGTAGAAGTCGTCGGAGAGATTGCAAAAGCCGGAAGCGAGAGTGCAGACGGCGATCCTTCTTCGTCCGGTGATAGGATCCGCGTGACGATCCGAAATACCGACGCGCATATCGATGAGGAGAATCTGCCGCATCTTTTCGAGCCGTTTTATCGTACGGATGCATCAAGAAGCAGGCGGAGCGGAGGGTCCGGACTCGGACTTTATCTCGCACGCCTGATCGTCGAAAAACAGGGCGGGCGGTGCTCTCTGGAAAACGACGGCGAGGATGTGCTTGCTACGATCGAATTACCGAAAGCAAGTGATCTCATCTCCACATAAAATCCATAAACGCTCCATATGTGTTCCGCCTGGGCTTTGTATTCTTAACTTAGGAGAATAGGATGCATAAGTCCATAGGAAGGAGCGGTTTTATGAAAAAAACGATCGCATGTATTCTTGCTTTGCTGATGCTGCCGGCGGCTTCAGCGTGTCAGGCAAAACAATCGCAGGATGCAGCCGGGGTGTCCGGGTCGGACGCACAAAGTGAAGTGTCTTCTTCGGAGGTGTCCGAGACATCTGAAACGGTGCCGGCCGATGAAACAGAGGAATCCGTCACGTATAAATACCAGCGGTATGCGGACATGACGCCGGAAGAGATCGTGGCAGAAATGACGCTGAAAGAAAAAGCGGCGCAGATGGTGCAGCCAATCTACTACATGACGGATGCGGAGGATATCCGTAAGGATGATTACGGCAGCATCTATCTGGATGAGAATATGTTCACGGCCGAAGAATGGCGTGAGGTTGCGGATGAATTCCAGCAGGCGGCCATCGATTCCGAGTCGGGGATCCCGCTTCTTCTGGCTGAAGATGATGTTCACGGTGTCGGTTATTGCGTCAACGGTGTGTATTTCCCCCAGAACATCGGAATCGGTGCGGCAAATGACGAAGACCTTGCCTATCAGATGGGACGGATCACGGCAGATGAAGCGAAGCTTTGCCACATGATCTGGAATCTGTATCCTTGTGTGGCGCAGTCCAATGATCCCAGATGGGGTAGAAATTATGAGTGCTACAGCTCGGATCTGGATACCATTACGAGGCTTTCGACGGCGTATACCCGCGGATTGATCGATGGCGGACTGGTCGCATGTGCGAAACACTATTTCGGAGACGGGAATGTGGTATACGGAACCGGTGAGCATAGTGATTTTGACCGGTTGATCGATCGAGGGGATGCACAGCTTTCCCAGGAGGAGATCGAGAAGCTCATCGCCGTTTATCAGGCGCAGATCGATGCGGGTGTACAGACCATTATGGTCAGTTATTCATCTTTGAACGGATTGAAGATGCATGAGAACGGAGAGTATATCCGCAAGCTCAAAGACGAGATGGGTTTTACCGGTTTTGTGGTTAGCGACAGCATGGCCATTCAGAACACCTCTCCTGAAAAATATGAAGACCAGGTCATTTCGGCGATCAACTGCGGCATCGATATGCTGATGGAAGGCATGCGCTTCGAGGATGCGAGAATGATCATCATGGGAGCGGTGAATACGGGTAAGATCTCTCAGGAGAGGATCGATGAAGCCGTCACCAGGATCATCAAGGTCAAAAAAGAAGCAGGCGTTTTCGAGGATCCTTTCTTTGAACATGCCGATACGGTTCAGCAGGAAACGGGCTCTATGGAGTATCGGGCTGTGGCGGAGGAACTGGTTGAAAAGAGTCTGGTCCTTGTCAAGAACGACAATGGGACACTGCCTTTGAAAGAAGGTACGAAAGTGTACGTAACGGGCCCAGCGGCTCATAATCCGCGTGCCCAGTGCGGCGGCTGGACGATGGGCTGGAACCAGAGTCCGACGAAAGATATCGTGGGAGTTACGACGATCAAGGAAGCATTCGAAAGATATGCATGCGATTACGGGATCGAAGTGATCACCGATCCGGAGAAGACTTCGGAAGCAGATGTGATCCTTCTTTGTATCGGCGAAGATGCATATGCCGAATGGTATGGCGATTCGGAAGACCTGGCGCTTTGCGGAAAGACCGGCCTTATGGGAAACCGCGAGGCCATCGATACGGTAAAGGAGTATGGTAAGCCGACCGTGACCTGTATCATTGCGGGCAGGCATCTGATTATCGATGAGGCGGACTATGACGCCTGGGATAGTGTAGTCATGTGCTATCTGCCGGGATCGGAAGGCAAGGGTATCTCGGATGTGCTCTGCGGCTGTTCTGATTTTACCGGAAGACTTCCGGAGCCGTGGTATGGATCGGTCGAGAAGATCGGCGGGGACGAAGTGCTTTTCGAGCGGGGGTATGGCCTTTCTTATCCGGATGGTTTTACAGCGAAAACCGAGCCGGTGGCGATTCCGGATCCGCCGTCCGAAGAGGATCTGGAAGATCACTTTGATGTGATCGATCCTATGGCCGGAACGAACTATAGTAAGGGCGTTTTCAAAGATGGTGTATACACCAGTGATTACGCGGGACTCACGCTTTCGATTCCCGATGAACTGAAGGGTGATACTCCGAAGGAACTCGAGATGCAAAAAGAGATGAATCTGGAGTCCTGCACGACGGAGAAAGACCTCAACCTCGAAATGGCGACGCATATTGAGAACAATTTCTATGCGTATGATATGGGGAACTCGCGTGCGCTTTCCGTGAGTGTGATGTTCCTGAATACGAAGCTTGCCGCGCCGGATGATCCGGATTATACCGAGGAGAAGTATCTTGATGATTATGCGGAATACTTTACCGCTTCGGTTGCTTTTGTCGGAATCAATACGAACTATGAAAGCCGGGAGAAAGTGATCCTCGGAGGCGTGAAGTATACGAAGGATACCTGTAAAGTTTCGGGCTATGGAGCCAATCAGTATGTTTACCGGTATGCCCGCAGAATCGATGACCAGGTGATGTGCATCGTGAGCATTGAAGGCCTGGATCAGCCGGATTCGCTCTTCACATAGAATCCACATACGATTCCTTAGTAATTCTTTTTGTGTTGGTATGCTGATGCTGACATTAAGAGAAAAGGACGGATCAACTATGAAGAGTTTACATAAGATCACTGTATTTGCATTAGCGCTGTTGATGACGGTTTCTGGTTTTTGCGCCTGCTCGAAAAGCACCGGTTCGGGGAACGGCAGTACTTCGGCTTGGGGAGGAGAAAGCCTTTTATCCGATGCCGGTGTGGCCGGTGTTTCGAATGCATCCGGAAGTGTGGATGGAAAAAGCGGCTGCGCGTATGGTGCGCTGGTCAACCACATGACGGAAAACGAAAGAGCGTCTGCGGAGGAAGTACCGTTTATGCTCCTGGATCACCCGTGGGAAGATCTTTCCGGAGGGGGAAACGGGAGCAGTAAAAAGTATAGTGATGGCGTTTATCTGGAAGTGATGCATAACGATGACTGGATAAAATTCTACGAGGAATTCGAGGATGAACTGGAAGAGGAAGACAGAGTTTTTCTGGAAGAACTAAGGACGGGGGATACAGATTACAGCACGATCAACGGCGGCTGTATCAACGGACGTTTCTATTCCGGCCCGCTTCTTCCGGAATACGGATATGACGGCGGAAAAGGAATGGTGTCTGTATACCGTGAAGGTACTTATGTTTCGGTAGAATATGACGGATTGGAGGATCTTCGGGAGAAACTTCCCGGGCTCATAGAGGAGGAGGTAAAGAATAAAGGCGACCACATGCCGGTTTCCTATTCCGTATCAGATAATACCGATCAGATGGTGGATGACATTGTGGCGATCCACAGGGCCGTGGCGGAAGGGAACTATAAGGAACTTCCGGATGGAGCGATGGATGAGGCTATCCGCGTATACTATGAAAAGAAGTACGGCGATGACGAAGACCTTTCCTGGGAACTGGATGAGGAGAATGTTGCGGCGATTGCGGATCAGGTGCATGAGTATCATATGCATGACGATGAACTCGATCGGGATTTCGTGATCCACGTTGCGGTTCCAAAGGGGTATGAATCGGCTTGTCTGCTTGCTTCCGATGGCGAAAATGCAGATGGAAGTGCGTCCGCAAAGACGGGAATGCCGGCAATCGTTCTTACCGATGCGGTCTGGCGATTTAACGATATTTCCAAGCTTCTTGCCGAGATGGAAGCAGGACGTGCGGCCCCGCAGATCCTGATTTCGATCGGACAGGATTACCGCATCTGTAATTCCGATAATATGGAACGTGCGGCGGTCTTCTGTACGGGCAAGGACAAATTCCTCGATTTCATTACGGATAATCTCATGCCGTATCTCGGTGAGATCTATGCGATCGATTACGAAAACTCCACGCTGTTCGGTCATTCTCTTGGCGGTGTATTCACGCACTATGCACTCTTTAACAGTGACCGGTACGAGAACCAGCCTTTCGGGTACTATATCGTCGGAAGTCCGGCCTTCTGGTCTCCGTATTCCCATGAGATGAGTGACTATTCGATGCAGGCGGATGACTACGGGTATTTCGAACGGAATACTTCGATGAATAAGCACGTGCTGATCACGGCGGGAAGCCAGGAGGATGAGGATTATCAGGAATACTTTGAAGATGGCGATTCTACGACGGCGAGTGTGGTCCATCTTCAGGAACGCATCAACGTCCACGGCGATCTGTCAGATCCGCCGGCAACGGCAAGACTCTATGAGAGTCACCACTATCAGTACATTCCGGAAATGCTGGTCGAATACGCAAGTTCTTTTGGTGCAGAATAATGAAAGGCAGGCTCATATCCCGAACCCGGGAATGAGCCTGTCGCTTTTGGAACTGATTGTGTTATTTGTCTTCTTGCAACAGATTCGGGTTCTGCTTCGTCTTATGTTCAGATCATTATGAAAAAGACAAGGACGAAGCTGTAAAGATGAAAGCAAGAAAAACAGAATTTGTACATGAGAAACTTGTGAAGATCCTGGCGGTCTTACTTGCGGCGGGCGTGATGCTGGCAGGCTGTTCAAATAGCGAGACGACCAAGTCGAAGAAGACGAAGAGCAATTCAAAAAGCAAGACGAAAAACACTTCGGTGCAGGAGGAAGAGGCGGAAGAAGAGCCCGGGAACGAGAATGCCGGAAGCACCGAAGATACATACCGGATCGAGGCGGCGCTCTGGTCCGCCGATGTTCCTAATCACTTTAAGTGCATCAAGGACGATTGCACCGATACCGAGGAAGAGTGCTACTTCGCTTTCTATGGCGATCCGGCGCATCCGGATTACGACTACTTTATTATTGCGATCAAGACAGAGGATGCGGATGCTTTCAGAAAGGAATACCAATACTATTTTTCTCTGAGTGATTTTGCAGAAGGAAAACTTCCTACGACGAATATCGACGGATACGAGTTTGTCGAGTTCACCAAAGCTCATTTCGGTACTGAAATCGACATCACCGAGAAGTGTTATGTGTACCGGCATGAGGAGGCCTCGATGACCGTATCGATCACCTTCGGTGACTGGACAGCAGAAGGGTCCTTCGAAGGCTGGTCTTTCTTCGATCATTTCGATCTTTTGCTCCCGGATCTGGGACTTTCGGATCCGCCGTATTCTTTTGAAAGCGGAGAACATCAGACACAGGTGAAGGAGATGCCTCTTGGCGAATATACCGTGACTCCGGTTCAGGTGCACTTCAGTGAACATGTGTACATTACTTCTTCCGGAGGAGTCGTTCCTTTTTCTTCGACCGCTTCCCATGCGGCCGCTTCGGCGAAATACCTATATACATTCGATATCCGTTCCAAGATCCTGTACGTATATAGAATCAACGAGGAGGAGATGACACTTGTGACTTCGGCGGAGGTCGGCCGGGCAGCAGGGACGATCGATCTTCTCGACGGTGATTCGGTGACCTTCTATCCGGATATGAATTCGTATACGGATGACCGTTTCTTCCTTGTGGAGACCGTCGATGAGAAGGATACAATCCTGTCCTGTATGTACGATGTGGTCGTTTCACCGGATCAGCAGATGATCTTCTGCTATAATCCGCGGGGGGACATGATCCATATTCTCCACTACGATCCGAATACGAAATCGGTGGCATCGCAGCCGTTCACGCTGGATGTGCCGCTGGATAATTTCGAGTTGAATGGTGTTTATATCACGGAAACGGGCTTGTATGTTCAGGTGCGCGAGTACACAAATGATTCCCATGAGCGTGTTTTCGAATACGACCGGAACGGAAATCTGATCCGCGAGCTCAGTAAGGATGGGCAGGAAGATCTGTATTTTGAGACGATGTATGACTTTCAGGATCAGCTTCTCGTCACCGATGCATGGGAAGATACGATCGAGCTTTGGGACAAGGAAGGAAACTTCATTTCGGAAGTCCACCTGAATGATCTTCTCGGTTTTTCTCAAGGAGAAGTCGAATTTCCGCATTACATGTTCCTGAAGACCGGTGACAGTGGGGATTTCATCCTGATCTATGCCTATGACAACGGCGGTGTTCTTGAGGACCTGGTGTTCCGAATCCACATCGCATGAGGAAAACGAGTATAGTATTATCTGGAAAAGAGAGGAAAATGAAATGAAAAAGTTAGTAGCGATTTTACTTACGATGACCGTGATCATGTCTACGGCAGCGGGATGCACAAAGAAGACGGGCGGGAAACCTTCAAGAAAACCGACACAGGCGACGGACGACCCGGAAGTGACCCAGGCGGGGCTCGGCGATGTGCCGACAGAGAAAAGGGATAATGGAAAGGATGCCGTTTTCCAGCTGGCCGATACCCACTCCGGCAAAAGCACTTTGAGCAGTGAGGAACTGGACAAGGCGTATTCTGAATTTATCTTTGCGCTTCTTTCCCGATGCGCCGAAAATGCCGGGGACGGGAATGTACTCATCTCCGCGGACTCAGTGCTTTTCGCGCTGAATATGGCGGCGGCCGGTGCCGATGGCGAGACGCTGAATCAGATGATGAATACCATGGTTCCGGGAGCAGATAACACCACGGCATTCATGTATGCGGTGGCTCGGATGAATGCGCTGCAGAACGACTCGCTGAAGATCGCCAATTCGGTGTGGATCAATGAGAAGAAGGCCGACAATGTTTACGAGGATTATCTGAAGTACGTCGTGGGCCATTTTGATTCGGGAGTCAGTCTGGTTCCCTTTAACGATTCAGGTATCAGTACGATCAATGAGTGGGTCGCAGAGAAGACCGAGGATCGTATCAAGGAACTGATCGATAAGCTGAGCCCGAACGATCTGATGGTGCTGGTCAATGCGATGGCTTTTGACGGAAAATGGGAGACCGAATACGGGGAGAACGATATTTACGATATGCAGTTTACCAACGGGAAGGGGAGTAAAAAAGAAGTGCCGTTTCTTTCCGGCGCAGAGGAGATCTATTTGGATAACGGCGAGGCGATCGGATTCCTCAAGCCGTACGATGACGGGAAATACGCCTTCATGACGATCCTTCCGAATGACGATAGTATCGATATCAATGAGTTTATGGCGGACATGTCGCCGGAGGAGTACTGGATGTTCTGGGAGAGCGCGGACAGTTCCGTTGAGGTGCAGATCCGTATGCCGGAGTTTAAAAGTGAGTATGAGATCAGGCTTCCGGCCATACTGAAGGATATGGGCATGGTTGATGCTTTCGATGAGAATAACGCGGACTTCAGCAATCTGTGCAGCACCGGCGCCTATATCTCCGACGTGATCCATAAGACGTATATCGATGTGAACCGCAACGGTACACAGGCGGCAGCCGCTACGGCGGTCATTGTGACGGAGAAAGCTGCCATGCCGCAGGAGGAAACACATTTCGTGATTTGCAACCGTCCTTTCGCCTACGCGATCGTGGACCTGGATACAGGACTTCCGGTATTTATCGGCACGGTACAGGATGTCTGATCCAAAAGACGGAAAGATAACAGAAAAGAGCCCTGCGGTGGTAAAATGCCGCAGGGCTCTTTTTGAAGTGGCGCTCCGAGCAGGAATCGAACCCGCATTGGCAGTACCGGAAACTGCAGTCCTATCCGTTGAACGATCGAAGCATCTGCCCGTCGAAGCCGCAACGCATGCACTTTCTCAGGGACAAGCAACATTATAGCCATTTGCCGCAGACTTTTCAACTTGTATTTCCGTCACAGCGCGACTTCAGCGGATGCCACAAATACTGCAGATGGTATAATGGAACTAAGGGGGATATGCTCTAGAAGATAGAACATATCGCAATCTGGGGACAATCAGATCGAATCGGCTTAATGACGGGGTGGAATATGAGCGATGAGATGTTTTCGAATCAGGAGGAAAGACTGAAACTGCAGAATGACCTCGATCCGAGGTGGCGGACGGTCATCACGATCTTTCTTCTGGTGGTGCTGGGCGCCATGATCGGCTGGGTATATGAGATGCTTTTCTATCGGATCGATCAGGGACACTTTATCCGAAGAGGTCAGGGCGGCCCATGGCTTCCGATCTACGGCTTCGGCGCACTGGGGCTGACGCTTGTGACGTATAAGCGGAAGGTCCATCCGGCGCTGATCTTTCTTATCACCGTGGCCGGGTCTTTCATTATCGAATTCGTAACCGGCTGGGTGCTTTATAACTGCTTCAACGGCCTTCGCCTCTGGGACTACAACAAAGAGATCTGGAACTGGGGAAATATCGGAGGATATGTATGCTTGCGTTCTGTCCTGATTTTCGGCGTGATGGGCGTGATCTACGCGCTCTGGGCGATCCCCGGATTCTTCAGTATGACGGAGAAGATGAGTAAGAAAAAACTTCTGGCGATCGCTATCCCCATCGCCGTGATCTTCTTCGGCGACATCCTGTTCTCCTACATTATCACGCCTCTTTTTCTGAAGTAACGC
This sequence comes from Clostridiales bacterium, assembly GCA_017620475.1. Lineage (GTDB taxonomy): Bacteria > Bacillota > Clostridia > Saccharofermentanales > Saccharofermentanaceae > Scatonaster. The sequence goes on from JAFZQI010000016.1 coordinate 96,631, forward strand.
ATATGCTATTATAGCGCTTAGAAAATCGTCTGGAGGGCGAGATGCCGGGATTGTTGTTTTTGGCTTTGAGTATATGGTTAGGGATCGATCTGGTCCGCCTGACGGTGCCGGATGTCCGTAAGCTGTTCTCGGAAATATCGGGTGATGCGGATACGGAAATATTACCCGCTTCGCTCTTTCTTCTTCCTGCAGGATCGACTGTCGGGATCCTGGCCATGTCCTGGTTTTCTTATATTCTCACGCTTCTGGGAAGCCGCCTGTCCAGTAATGGGAATACTGTCCGCATCGTCTGCCTGGTCATCTCCTGCATCGCGGCGCTCCTAGTGATCGCGTACTGTGAGAGTTCTTTTCGAAAAGGACTGTTCCGCAAGGCTTCTTCTGTAAAAGAACTGTCCGATGGTACGGCTTCTGCTGCTAAAGTCCCGGGCCGGGTGAAGTCTTCCGATGTTTTCTATGTGGTAACGGCGCTTGTGGTGACAGCGCTCACCGGATATATCATGTTCGATGCCTGCAGAATGAGCGGGGAAACCCTTCTTGTCGGATATACGGCCGCTAAGGATATCGGCCCCCATGCCGCTCTGGTTTCTTCTTTTGCCAAAGGGTTTAATTTCCCGACGGGATATCCGTATTTTGCATCCGACGGGATCCAGTATCACTTCCTGTTCTTCTATTTCTGCGGAACCCTTCAGTATCTGGGGCTGCCGTTAGTCTGGGCGCTCAATCTCCCGAGTATTCTTACGATGGTTTCGGCGATGACGCTTTCGGGCCTTCTTGCCTTGCTTTGGTCAAAGAGGAAAAGTGCCTTTGCCCTGACACAGGTCCTCATCCTTTTCCGCTCTTCGTTTAACTTTCTTTTCCAACTCCTCGAGACGATGAATGAGACCGGTTCTTTTGCCGGCACGATCCGGGAGATGCTGAAGTATACGCCTTACTACGGAAAGACGGAATACGAGAGCTGGGGGATCTGGACGATCAATATCTATGGAAACCAGCGTCACCTGATGCTGGGCATGTCCTGTATCGTGATCCTGATCATGCTCTTCCTTCCGTTTGTCCGGAGAATGTTCGAAGGCCTGGCTGAAGTGCCGGCGAAAAAAGAGAAACTGCATGCGTTCTTCCTCGGACGCCATGCTTGGATCCCGGAGAAAAAAGAACTGCGGGGAACGATAGGAAGGATGATCCTTGCGTACTTCATTCTGGCCGCCCTTCCGTATTTTCACGGATCCATGCTGATCTCCGGCCTTCTGGTCCTTGCGGGACTGGCGGTATTCAGCAGCAGCCGGCTCTGCTACGCGGCGGGCGCGGCTCTGGCGGTGATTTCGGCTTTGGCGCAAAGTGCCCTCTTCGGAAGTTCGGCAAGGGAAGTATTCTCACTCCGGTTCCATCCGGGATTCTACAGCGATGAGCTGAGTCTTCCTTCTATACTGACATATGTGATCCTGATTACGGGATGCACATTGATCCTGGCCTGGGGATACGTGATGTGGGAGAACCGGTTCCATCGGGAAGCCGGAAATGCGCCCTGTGTGGCTGTGTACGGATTTGCGGCGATGGTACCGATGGTGTTCGCTTTCCTTTTTCAGCCCACCAAAGAACTGCTGACGAACCATAAGTTTATCCAGGTGACGATCATTCTGATGGATGTGCTTGCAGCCTGCGCCGTAGGAAGAGGAATATTTAAGGATGAGAAACCGCGGATGGGAAAGACCGTGCTTCAGATCAGCTGTGCCGTGCTGGCTGCATTTATTCTGGGACTCTCATCGATATTCGAGTGGGCGACCTATTCCACATTCAACAGTGTGCATGAGGAGCTTCATCCCGAATCGGAGATGGTGACCTGGATATGTGAAAATACCGATCCTGACGATGTGTTTCTGACTCCGGGGTGGAAGATCCACGATTTCTTCCTTTCGGGAAGGATGGCCTACTGCGGGTATTACTATTACACGTGGTCAGCCGGTTACGATGTCGCGTCGCGTTCGAAGATCTATAGCGAGCTTCTGTCCGGATGTGGCGGAGATGTGGAACACTTCCGGAAGATCTGTAAAGACGAAGGGATCCGTTACGTCATCGCAAGTCCCGATTATGAGACCGTGGATTTTCATAAGATCTACGAATTCGAAAATAACCCGCAGGCTCCGGAAATCAGTGATTATCACTTTGATCAGGAATTCTTCGATCAGCATTTAACGGCCGTCGCCGTGTTTGAAAAGGAGAATGTGACAATCTACAAAGTGGAAGAATAAAGGCGGCCGGCCCTTATTTTCTGACGATTTCCTCGCTGTCTAACCATATGGTAAAAGGACCCTGGTTTTCGATGGATACGGCCATATCGGCACCGAAGACCCCGGTCGCCAGTTCTTTTACATGGGGACGGCAGGACGCGATGATGTATTCATAGAGCTCCTCCGCCAGATCGGGAGAGCCGGCGTTAATGAAGGAGGGACGGTTGCCGTGGTGGCAATCGGCGTAGAGTGTGAACTGGGAGATGAGCAGAAGGCTTCCGTCCACATCCGCCAGGCTTTTATTCGTCTTTCCTTCTTCATCACGGAAGATACGAAGCCCCAGGAGTTTCTTGACCATGGCGTCTGCGATCTCCCGGGTATCCGTTCCGGTGATACCGATGAAAACGAGGAATCCGTGATCTATGGCTCCTACGGTTTTGCCTTCGACATCGACTTTGGCAGAGGTCACACGCTGGATTAAAAAACGCATAAAAAAGTACTCCTTTTTGACTTCGTTTATTGTAGACAGCATATCAAAGTATGTTATAATTGCAAAGAGCCGTTAAAAAGGCAGACGAGCTTCTCGAAGATTTCTGGAGAGAAGCTCTTTTTTATTTTGTAGTATAGGGGACGGGGAAGCGCCGGAGCTTCGGAAGAAGCAATGTTTCATGGCGGACGTTCCTGAATAAAGGGAGTGTGAAAGGTATGTTTAAGGAAGGCTTTAGCAATGAAAAATATGTGCAGATGCAGTCGCAGAAGATCCGCGACAGGATCGGAAAGTTCGGCGGCAAGCTGTATCTGGAATTCGGCGGCAAGCTCTTCGATGATTTTCATGCATCCCGTGTACTTCCGGGCTTCGAGCCGGACAGTAAGGTAAAGATGCTTCTCGAGCTTAAAGACGACGTGGAGATCGTCATTGCGATCAACGCCGATGCCATCGAGAAGAACAAAAGAAGAGGCGACCTCGGCATCACCTACGATCAGGAAGTACTCCGCCTGATCGATGCTTTTACCGAGATCGGACTTTATGTCGGCTCCGTAACGATCACGCAGTTCACGAACCAGCCTTTGGCCGAGCAGTTCAGCAAGAGACTGCATCAGCTGGGCATTAAGGTCTATAAGCAGTACCCGATCGCCGGATATCCGATGAATGTACCGCTGATCGTAAGTGATGAGGGCTATGGAAAGAATGATTATATCGAGACGACCCGCTCACTGGTAGTCGTTACCGCGCCGGGCCCGGGTTCCGGGAAGATGGCGACCTGCCTGTCGCAGCTTTATCACGAGAACAGAAGAGGCATCAAGGCGGGATATGCGAAGTTCGAGACCTTCCCGATCTGGAGCCTGCCGCTTAACCATCCTGTAAATATTGCCTATGAGGCCGCCACGGCGGATCTGGCCGACGTTAACATGATCGACCCGTTCCATCTCGAGGCCTATGGCGAAACGACCGTCAACTACAACCGCGACGTGGAGATCTTCCCGGTCGTCAATGCGATCTTCGAGAAGATCTTCGGCGAGTCTCCGTACAAGAGCCCGACGGATATGGGTGTAAACATGGCGGGATTTGCCATCGTGGATGATGAGGCGTGCAGAGAGGCCAGCAAGCAGGAGATCATCCGCCGCTATTACCAGGCGAAGTGCCTCGTGCGCCAGGGCCTTTCCGAAGGTCAGGATGTCAGCAAGATCGAGCTTTTGATGAATAAATCGGGTATCGAGATCAACGACCGCCGTGTGGTCGGTGCGGCACTTGTACGCGCCGAGTCTACCCATGGTCCGGCGGTGGCGCTGGAGCTTCCGGACGGAACCATCGTGACCGGTAAGAATTCCGAATTCCTCGGCGCTTCGGCGGCAGTTCTGCTCAATGCTTTGAAAGTCCTCGGCGGTATCCAGCATGAGATCCCGCTCATTTCACCTAACGTTATCGAGCCGATCCAGGATCTGAAGGTCAATCACATGGGCAATAGAAACCCGCGTCTTCACACGGATGAGGTGCTGATCGCGCTGGCAATGAGCGCGGCGACCAACCCGGTTGCGGAGCTGGCCATGCAGCAGATCAATAATCTTCGGAACAGTGATGCCCACTCTACGACGATGCTCTCCAGTGTGGATGAGGGCGTGTTCAGAAAACTCGGCATCAACATCACCTGCGAGCCGGAGTACCAGAAGAAGAAACTCTACAACAAATAATATTTCTGAAGAATACGGGTTTATGACATGCTTTTTCCGCGCGAAAAGCACTGTATGATTTCCGGACTTCGTGTGATTATATTATCGGAGAAACAGAATTGTAGGAAACTTCATCTGATGTTTTGAAGGGAGAAGGAAAATGGCAATTTGCAAACTTTGTAATCACGATAATCCTGCCGGCTGTCAGTTCTGCAGAAACTGCGGTAATGCTCTGGATATAGAGACGGCTCCGAAGCCCGAGATCCTCGAACCGGTTCAGGCTGAGGTGGTATCTGAGACATCGGCGTCACCGGCTCCTTCATCGGGAGCGGAAGCAACAGGTGCTGTAGCAGCTGCTGGAACATCTGCAACAGCAGGCATGCCGGGGCAGCCTTCGGGCACGACAGTGACTCAGCCTCAGCCTTATGTGGCCACGCAGGGCCCGAATTCCCAGTACTATGAACCTGCCAACACCGTGCCTTTTAACTCGAAGGATCAGCAGGCGTATGCGCAGAAAATGGCGAACCCCAACAAGCCCGACTACGAGAATGTCTGTGTTCTGGCTGTCGTGTTCGGTATCCTCGGATTCTTCTTCAATCCGCTTTACCTCAGCAGCCTTGCGGCGATCGTACTCGGCATCATCGGACATGCAAATCAGGGATCGAAGAAGTCCCTGGGCCTTGCAGGCTGGATATTGGGTCTTTGTGCTCTCTGCCTGCAGCTGTTCTTCGACCTGTTCTGCGCTGCAGCGACATGCGGCTGGGGCAGCATCGTGTTCTGTTTCTGATCCTTTCGGAGAGAACAGATCGTGAGAAGGACTTTTCCGGGCACACAGAAGGTGAGTTCATCGATGCCGGATAACCATGTAAAATGGCAGCGGATCGGATTTGGGGTATTGACCCTGATCCTGGCCGCTGCTTTCTTATGGGCTTTGTTTTTGAGCCGGAATCTGAATGATATTTCTTTTCAGGAAGGTCCCTGCGGATTCTCACAGACCTTCCACCTGTATTGTCCGGGATGCGGAGGAACAAGAGCGCTGAAGTACCTGCTGGAAGGACATATTGTAGATTCCTTCCTCGCCAACCCCATCCCGATCTACGCCATCGTTCTTCTTCTTCGCATATGGACGGCGCTGCTGCACAACATCCTTCACAGTGCTTTTGCCGAAGACGAATGGAAGATCCTTTACCAGTGGGAGATGTGGGGGATCCTCGTTGTGGTGATCGGTGTATTCGTGCTCCGGAACCTGGCCTTGGTCTTTTTCAAGTGGGATTTCCTCGGAGATATGGCGAGGTACTGGTGATCTATAGTAGCTCTTCCCAGCTGCGGACGGCGACTGTGGCTTCCTTTTCAATTTGAGGCCATTCGCCCGAAGAGAGCTCGTCGTAAATGCCGACGGTCTGAAAACCGCCTTTAGCCGCACCGCGCACGGCGGCAAGGATGTCCTCGAAAACGGCACAGTCTTCCGACGCGACACCAAGACGCGAGGCGCAGAGAAGATAGATATCCGGGAAGCCTTTTCCGCGGGTCACTTCCGACCCCATGGTGATGTTCTGAAAGAAGGGGCGGAGGCCATTACTTTCAATCACCACATCGATGTTTTTCGAGGGCTCCATGGAGGTGGCGATCGCCATGGGAATGCCGTGATCGTGGAGGAGCTGCAGATATTCCTTCGCAAAAGGCTTCATAGTGACATGCGTGCGGTAGCAGTCCTCCGACATCGCAAACCACGCATCGATGACCTGCTGCGGCGTCTCGGAAAGCCCGTACCGGTCGATGGTGTAACGCGCACCCTCTTCCCAGCCCATGCACTTGATGGCATCGGTATAATCCTGTGTGGCGACGTGCCCGCGCTGAGCGAGAAACTCCGTATCGAGACTCTTCCACATCCACATGGAATCCAGAAGCGTCCCGTCCAGATCGAAGATGGCGGCCTTTGGTAGAAACATAGGAACTCCTAAATATCAAATTCTTTGCATTTACTATGCATGGATAAAATTATACCATCTAGGCGGGGGGATTTCGCAATCCGTAAAGAAAAAAGAGAAAGAATCTTGTTATATCTTAACGTTTTCGCGAAAAGAACTGTTATCGGCACTTAAAATCGTGCATAATAGGAATGTGTATTATTTTGGCTTTGGAGAGGGGCAGAACATGGCACAGGAAAGTAAGAAGAAGGCAAAGGCAGAAGAGACGTCATTTGTCGAAAAATTTGTAGATTCCAGTCTTCACCCGGAGGTCGGGCAGCGGTTCGCCGCAATCAAGATCATCCTCTACATATTGGCATTCTCGCTGTTTGCTATCCTCAATCCTCTGGTAGCCACTGTTTCCGCTTTCGAATTCCTCATGCCGGTCCGCGGTATCTTCTCCATCGTACAGCTCCTCCTCTCGGTACTTATCGTACAGTCCCTCAACATGAAGGGATTCTATGCCGTTATGGTCTGCACGGTCATTCAGATCGCGGCCACGGTCGTCGTTTTGATCCGCTTCCAGGATAATTTCGCACTCAATGGTCTGGCCATTACCGTTCTGAGCCTGGTGATCGTCATGATCATCCTGGCCTATAACCGCCGCCTGGCGCTGGAGATCGAGAGAGTTGCCAGCAAGACGGAAGAACTGGAACAGGCCAATAGTGATCTTAAGGTCAGAGAAGAAGAGACGAAGCGCCAGAATACGCTTCTTTCTGAATATAACCGCGCCATGAAAGAGAATGAAGAGCGCCTCTACCAGATGAACCATTTCGACACGGTAACGGGGCTTCCGAACCGGGTCAAGGTCATCGACCGTATGGATCTTCTGATCAGCCTTCTGTCCCATAAGAAAATGCCTTTTGCGCTCATTTATATCGATCTGGATAACTTCAAAGATATCAACGATTCCGCCGGACATAAGGTCGGCGACAGTGTGCTTCAGGCCGTTGCGACACGATTGACCTCCACGATCGATCAGGAGGACATGATCGGACGCTGGGGCGGAGATGAATTTGCCATCGTCGTGCAGCGCCAGTTCTCGGATGAGGAGATGCTGAACTACGTGGAAATGCTCCGGGATTCCTTCTCGCATCCTTTCACACTGGAAGATCAGGAATTTAAAGTATCGGCCAGCTTCGGCGTATCCTTCTTCCCACAGGATGCCACGACCTCTTCGGAGATGATTAAGTGCGCGGAGACGGCGATGTACAAGGCCAAGGAATATGGCCGCAATATGGTGCAGTTCTTCAAGAAAGAAATGAAGGACGATATCGTTCGTAAGATGAAATATGAGAGCCGCCTGCTCTCGGCGATCAAGAACGGCGAGCTTTACCTCTGCTTCCAGCCGCAGTATGACATGAAGGAACGTAAGCTCCGCGGTTTCGAGGCTCTCTGCCGCTGGAATTCCGAGAAGTTCGGCGAGGTCAGCCCGGGCGAATTCATCCCGGTGGCCGAGTCGGTGGGCTTCATTGTTCCACTGGGCGAGTGGGTCCTGGAGACCGCTTGCGAAACTCTTCTTCGCATTAAGGAAGAACACGGATGGGACGGCGTCATGTCCGTCAACATCTCGGCCGTACAGCTGATGTCTCCTATGTTCGTTCAGTCGGTCAAGCGCATCATCAAGAAGACGCAGATCGACCCGAAGAATCTGGAATTCGAAGTCACGGAGTCCATCATGGTGTCGAATGTGGACTACGCCGTAAAGGTGCTTAAGGAGATCGCGGATATGGGTATCTCCGTAGCACTCGACGACTTCGGAACAGGATACTCCTCCCTCAATTATCTCCAGCAGCTTCCGATCAATGTACTTAAGATCGATAAGTCCTTCGTTGACGAACTTCCGATCAAGAACGCCCAGCGTCTCATGGTCGGCTCCATCATCGGTCTGGTGCATCAGATGAAGATCCGCGTCGTTGCTGAAGGTGTGGACGACAGAAGACAGCTCGATATCCTCACGAAGTACCAGTGTGATTTCGTACAGGGCAACATCTGGGGCCGCCCGGTCATCGAGAGCGAGGTGGGCCAGCTCTTTAAGAAGAAGGAAGCGTAAAGCGTATTTTTTCTTCCGCTTTTTTGCCTTTCTTATGTAAAAGCGCTTTTTTTCGTTTCTTTTCTGCATTTTTCGGTGTATGCTAATCCCGTTAGTTAAACTTGTGCTGTGATATTCTCCTTGGAAGAGTATCACGGCATTTTTGACCGGAGGTTTTTCGAAATGGCGATGAAGCTTGCTTTTTCTACATTGGCTTGCCCGGAGTGGTCCTGGAAAGATATCTATCCGATGGCCCACGACCTTGGCTATGCAGGTATCGAGATCAGAGGACTCGGTGAAGAGATCACTGCGTCCCATGCAAAGCCGTTCCTTCCCTCGGAAGTGGACCGCACTATGGAAAACCTTAGAAAGCTTGGTTTGGAGATTCCATGCTTCTCCTCTAACTGCGTACTGGCTTACGAAGACGGTGCTAAGATCGCACCGACCGAAATCGGTGAATACGTGGCGCTCGCCAATAAGTGCGGCGCACCTTATATCCGTATCCTCGCTGATGCCCATCCGGCACCGGAAGGCGAAGTCGACGATGAGAAGATCATTGCCGAGTTAAAGGAACTGGCACCTCTTTGCGAAGGCAAGAATGTCACCCTGCTCGTGGAGACCAACGGTGTCTACGCGGATACCGCACGCCTCAGAAAACTCATCGAGGCAGTGGATTCTCCTTATGTAAAAGTACTGTGGGACGTGCATCACCCGTTCCGTTATTTCGGCGAGTCTGTCGAGACAACATGGGCCAATGTGGGTGAGTATGTCTGCTATATCCATGTCAAGGATTCTATTGAGGAAGAAGACGGCTCCATCGCATACCGTTTGCCGGGTCACGGCGATCTTCCGCTGGAAGCGCTTTTCGAGCTGCTGGATAAAAACGGCTACGACGGATTCGTTTCTCTCGAGTGGGTCAAGAGATGGGCCAGAGAGATCGAGAGCGCGGCCATCGTTTTCCCGCAGTTCATCAACTTCGTACGTGCCTGGGAGAAGAACAAGGGCAGCAAGAAGATGATCGAGCCCTCTAAGAAGGAGAGCAAAGCACCGGTCCGTCAGGAGGCCCCGATCGAGGTCGTTCCTTCCAACATTAAATATATCGAAAAAGGCAAGGGCCAGAGAATGTTCGAGAAGGATGTTCTCGTCGAGATGACCTTCGGTCAGATGCTGGACAAGGTCGCCACCGAGTTCCCGGATCAGACCGCTTTTGCCTACACCATGCGTGATTACACCAGAACCTACAGTGAGTTCAGAGATGATGTAGACCGCGTTTCCAAGATGCTCATGGCTATGGGCGTCAAGAAGGATTCCCACGTGGCACTCTGGGCTACCAACCGCCCGCAGTGGTTCCTGACCTTCTGGGCCTGCGTCCGGATCGGTGCTGTGCTTGTTACCGTAAATACTGCGTATAAGATCCACGAGATCGAGTACCTGCTGCGTCAGTCCGATTCCGACACCCTCGTCATGATGGATGGCTACAAGGACATTAACTACGTGGATATCGTCAACGAGATCTGCCCTGAACTTGCAAAGTCCAAGCCGGGCGAGATGGTCTCCGAGAGACTGCCGTACTTAAAGAATGTCATCACCATCGACAACCGTTACGACGGATGCTTCTTCTGGGACGATGAGTTCGCGACCGCAGACAGCAAGGTCACGGACGCCGAGCTCCGTACCCTGATCGACGCGACTCAGCCGGACGAAGTCTGCAACATGCAGTACACATCCGGTACCACAGGTTTCCCGAAGGGCGTTATGCTCACACACAGAAACGTACTTAACAACGGTAAGTGCATCGGTGACTGCATGAACCTCTCCACCGAGGACAGACTTCTGATCCAGGTGCCGATGTTCCACTGCTTCGGTATGGTTCTTGCCATGACCGCTTCCGTCACTCACGGTGTCACCATGGTTCCGCTGGATTATTTCTCTCCGCGAAAAGTACTGGCGTCCATTACCGCCCGTCGTGTTACGGCAATGCACGGTGTACCGACCATGTTTATCGCGCTTCTGGAGAATCCTGATTTTGAGAAGACTGACTTCTCTTACATGAGAACCGGTATTATGGCGGGATCTCCGTGTCCGATCCCGGTCATGGAAGACGTGGTCAATAAGATGAATATGAAGGAGATCACCATCGTTTACGGCCAGACCGAGGCCGCTCCGGGCTGCACCCAGAGCCGTGTCGATGACTCCATCGAAGTCCGTGTACAGACTGTCGGTAAGGAACTTCCGGGTGTTGAGTGCCGTATCGTAGATCCGGCCACAAACGAAGTCCTGCCGGATAACGTAGACGGTGAGTTCTGTGCCCGTGGTTATAACATCATGAAGGGCTACTATAAGATGCCTGAGGCAACCAAGGCGGCCATCGATGAGGACGGCTGGCTCCATACCGGTGACCTTGCCCGTCGTACACCGGAGGGTTACTATAAGATGGGTTGACTCTAAAACAGTTGACCATTCCCGAAGAGACGGTGAAGGCGGTGATCAGTGAATACACCCGTGAGGCGGGCGTGCGCACGTTGGAACGCAC
>JAFZQI010000017.1 GCA_017620475.1 Clostridiales bacterium
CTGGCTTATACAGCGGCATCTTGGTTTACGTGTCATGGCAGCACCTCTTTCCTGACATATGTCAGCTTTATGTTATTCGTTTATTTGACATATGTCAAGTTTATTATTTCCTGACCACCTTTTCGAAACGGAAATCCATTCCTGTGCCACCACAATCCTCTTCATCGGGATCCATATGCTCATAAGGACCTTTATGGAAGGGATTAAAGAATTCCACTATATGAAAACCACACTTATTCACGTAGAAATGAATATTTCTGGTTTCAAAGTATGGGGTAAACGTTTCCCATACCTCAACTTCCGGGTGGAGTTTCACTACTTCACACCAGGCACCATATCCTATTCCCTTGCTATGTACATCGGGTAATGTAAACAGAAGATCAAGAAAGCCTCTGCGCTTTTCAACATGTATTACAACGCCACCTGCAATCTTACCATCACATACGATCCTATAAGCTTCTCCCTGATCAATACTGTCTTCGATCGTCTTTCGAGAAATAATCTCGCCTTCTTCTTCCATCTGATCGTTACGCAATCCGAATTCCTCCATTGAGCCATACTTAAAGGCCCACTGGTTGTCTTTGATGAATTCTTCGCGGTCATCTGCATGTAAAGGGACCAGCACTACTTTTGTTTTGTTCATTTTCTCCTCCTATCTTCGCCGGAAATACAAAACCCGGCGATGTAAAACATCTTCCCGGGCTCACCCGACACCTTATCCGATAGGCGGCCTGCAAATAAAAACCTGCGATCCCCTGTGCTACGGCACACTATCCTCCGGTGACCAATAATATTATTGTATGCGCTTTCTTTATACAATCAATATATGGAATTATCAACTATTCAGAGTGACTTCTGCATCCACAGAAGATCATACCAGCGATCGAATTTCTTGCCGATCGCTTTCATATGCGCGACCTTCGTATATCCCATTCGATTATGAAAGTTATAACTGTCATGCGAAAGATACTCATCTTCAGGATCGCAGAATGCCACTCCGGCAAGCAGATTCACAACACACTGAGTTTTTAGTCTTGCTTCAAGTTCTGCATAGAGGACAGCTCCAACTCCTTGTCTTCTGAAATCTTTATCCACATAAATCGATGTGGTGGCTGTCCAATCATACGCAGAACGAGCGCTGTAAGCCCCAGCATAGGCATATCCGAGGATCTTATTTCCCTGAACACAGACCAGATACGGGTACTTTTCGAGCGTTCCTTTGATTCTATCTCGAAAAGCACTTATGGTCGGTACTTCGTATTCAAAAGAAACCGCTGTGTTTAAAACATAATACGAGTAGATCTCGATAAGCCTTTCAGCATCTTCGATCTTGGCCTCACGAATAATATAGTCGTTGCTCATTATCATAGATCTCCATTCTTAGCGATAATCTCTTCCAGTATATCGACAGCATTTGCCACCATCTTCGGGCATAATTCAGTAAAGAGATGGTTATCTCGGGCGTATTGTCTACCTTGCAGCGTGCTGACATCGCAGCCGAGCAGGTCATTACAGATATAGGAACCGCACTTCTCGGCAAAGCGAAGCATCAATTCATCGTTCAATTCATCCGAACGCTGTCGGCCATCAAGATCCCCGGCCTTGATCTGACCGTACAAAAGCCCAAGAACCATTAATGCTCCGGTACAGGCGCCGCACACTTCGCCCTTCCGCATTCCGGAACCGAAACATGAGCCAATTCTCAATGCCTGTTCTTCTGTAATACCGCATTCTGAGGCAAAAGCTGCCAGAACGGCCTGTGAACAGTGGAGATGCTCGCTAAAGTATTGTAGTGCTAAGTCCTTATGAGTCATAAATCTTCTCCAATCATAATCTATATGTTGATACTATCTCGAATCATTATTGGAGACAATAGTTTAGCGGTAGCCTTATAGTTTAAAACCGCTCCTAAGCGACTACGCGCGAATCAACTCCGCCGGTTACGATGACTACTGTTCCTGCTCCTCAAAATGGCGGTCATGAGTTCGACCCGCATGTTTTATCCAATCTTTATAAGCAGGCATTCGGTCCCGGTTTTGAGGAGGACTTCTACAGTTACTGTGATGCGGTGATAAATGGGGAAGATTCCGTCAAACTAAAAGATAAGGCGAATTACTGCCGTTGCCGTCAGGCGATCCGAACATGCCTCCCCGTCGCAGATACATATATCTGTACGATCGATACTGACGACGAAGAAAAAAAAGCAGATGAAATGGATAACAAAGATGGAACGTATAAGCTGGAATACTCTGTGCCGAAAGAAGAAATCCCCGCTTTGGTGGAAGCGTTTAAGGTCAGAGTCAAACAACTGATCGACAGCTGCTGCATGGAAGATGACACACCGCTGGAGAAGGCCCTCTCCCTCTATATGGAAGAATCCACGAGACTGGAATATGACTTTGGAGCGGAAGAATGAACTCCGGAAACTTCCAGGAGGCTATCTGTGTATCACGCCCTGATGGAAGATAAGGGCATCTGCCAGGAAATAGCAGGAGCATACGCATATCTTCTGCTTCAGGTGGATATAGATGCAACGACCTGAAGTGCGCTCACTCATGATTTTCAGTACGGACACGAGTGGACTGTAGTTAAGCTCGGCGACAAATACTACCACTGTGACATCACATCTCAGACACAGGAGAAACTGACGCTCCGGTATTTCGGCATGAACGATACCAAGCGCGAAAAAAAGGAGATTATGATCCGGATACATTTAACTTCGCTTGTGCTAACGCAATCTTCCACGAAGATTTTCCGATCACGGATACTACCTACGAACCTCTGTGGAACGCGAAGTACTATGAGATCGACCACGAGAAGAATCTGTTATACTGCTATGAGAACAGCGGAAGTGAGGATAAACCTTTTTTTGAATTGTCTCTGAAATGAAGGAATGAAAGTATTCCGATGGGCAGAAAATACACACACCATGCCACAAGAGCAAGTCTTCCTCCTATTCCGTCGCCGCCAGAGGACATCCTTGCAAACATTCCCGTAATCGGCATAAACGTGCAGCTGAAGTAGAAAACTCCGTGTATCATCAGCAGCGCTCTGAGCCACTTATCCGTCTTGTTCTCCGGCTTCATGGAAAGTCCCGTGAAGAAGGTAGAAAGCGCCATTACACCGTAGCCGAGCAGATCGAAGTTGAAGATAAGCCCAAACTTGTTCATTTCTAACAGATTTGCCGCCTGTTCATTCAACTGTTCGTTATTTACTGTAGTCAGCTGTGTATAATAGACAAGCATAATAAACGTGCTGTACACCGCCGCAAGGATCAATCCGATATTCGCGGCAACTTTTCGGTCATCTTCGCACTCGTTATGCAGACCTGCCGTCATCATAATAAATCCTATCGGCAGGATAAGGCAGACAAAGTAGCTACCCATGGAAAAATCGATTATCAGAAATATAGCAAACAGAAATACTGTTAATGCATTTATCAAAGATCCCGCCATGCCTATCTTTCTATTCATAATATGCCTCCTGTATAACATAGGCATAATATAATAGAAATTCAATTGCATTCCTAGTGCAAAAGGTAACGAAAACCGGTATGACTTAAGTCATTTCATCAAAAGCGTTCCGTCCTTTACCAGCTATACTTTTGATGTATCTTCCGTTTCCTTATTTTAAATCCGAGAACATCTCTGTAAAAACGGATCATTGCAGCCATATCTTCAACTAATAATCCGAAACCATCTAATCTCATTCCTATCTCCTTTTCGATTTGAGTGTTATATAAGAATCTACATAACCACTGAATAGTACCGGCTGATTCTGAAAAACATCGATTATAACCCAACAAAGGACTTGATTTCCTTCTCCAGGAGACGGAATACGTTTGCAACCAGGTAACCATCAGCAACAGCATGATTCAATCGAACGGTTACAGGCATAACAAGTCTGCCGTTTTCCTCTCTGTATCTTCCCCAATTGATAATAGGCGCAAAGAATAAGTATCCATCCGGCAGTTCAATATTCAGCGAATCATATGAAAGCCAAGATATATAAGACGCATCAAACCAGTTTGGGTGATTTATCATATCCAACCCATACTCTCTCGTTTTCTTTGCCTGTTCAACATCTTGCAATGCAGCTTCGTAAAACGAAAGTTAATGTAAAATTTTGTTCCATTTCTCCTAGAATACTCTGCCAACTCCGTGACATCTATTCTCGCCGTCAAAGATGTCGAGCATTTACAATCCTCCGAGAAGTGACGAAACACACCTTTTCTATAGTAAGTTTCTTTGTCAATCACCTTGTAATTCATTTGTATCACCCCACATTAAGCATTTTATTGTGCAGAAATCCCTGAAATCTGAAAACTGACCTCAATCACGTTTTTGCCGTCGAATTGAAAGGCTTTTGATTCATCCACATCCTCTGTGGACGTAAAACCCGATTCCTTGTCATAGCAGTCAAAGCTTATATATCTGGCACCTTCATTTATGGATATCGTTTCCCCATTATCTATGACAACAAGCTGCATGCCGTCACAGGATACAGAAATATTTGTGATTTCTGCGTTCGCAATATCCACATTCTCCGTATCATCATTCTGTTCACAAATAAGTTTGATCCCCATATATGAGAGTCCGTCAAAGGCGGATGCTGCGCCAGCATCTTCCGAACGGTTCACGGTGATAGTATAAGTTCCGTCTTCATACACCTCTTCAAATACAGAAAAGTAATCGGCATTTGATCCGCCATCTTCATATACTATATCGAGAATAGCATATGCCGGGACTACGTCATCCTGTTCGTTTCCGACCTCATCATACGAAAATGATTCCTCAGCACCCTCCACGTTCGCCGTTTCGTCCCTGCCTGAATCAGACTCGATCTTGTTTGCAACAAATGTAATCACAAGGCCTGTGAATATTACAGCCAAAAGAGCATACATTATCCCGGATAATATCTTTTCATTCTTTACAGATGTCTTTTTTATTTCGTTATACTTATTTCTGATCGGCGAACTGATTCTGTCAAAGATCCATTTAAATAATAACGGTCCTAAAACCCCCACGAGCACATACAGTATCTTTGCATTGCTTCCTATCTCCCAAAAGTACCATTCCGATCCCTTGAAACTCTCGATGTCAAAACCCGGTACAGCTGCTATATGCCGGCTTATCAGCATCAATACGCAGTTTAAAATATTGAAAAACAGGATATGAAATCCCATGATCCAGAAAGTATTGCAAGACATGAAATTTACAAATCTGCTCTCTCCCACCGGTTTTGCGATAAGATCCACAAAAGTCAGCCAGAACAGGATTCCGACAATGGAAGATATAAGCGGCGTTACGAAATACGGACTATAAAATCCCGAAAGATCGTTTATCCTGTCAAACGCAAGATCGTATGAATTCGGCAGGTACAATGTCCGTACCGCATTTAAAACAAGTAGTGCAGCCATCAGTCCGATCTTGGATCCGGCCGGAAGGCTCTCATGTTTTTTCTCGAGATGCTTCCTGTAGATAACACCCATCTCTAAAAACGGAAGGAAAAACAGACATTTAAGAGGTACAAGCAAATACGTCAAAGACTGCGGATCCGTATTTTTAGCAAGATATACAACGAAAATATGGGCTGCCGTAAACATGGCAACCATTACGTAACTATTCCACATTCCGTGCAGTAGTTTCTTCAGGATCGCGTAAACCATCAGTGTCACAAAGAGTGCAATAACAAACCACGTTGCTTCAGCGATCGCGCCAAAGGAGCCGACCGTTACGATCCTGTCCAGAACATATGCAAAATACCCCGAAGGCAAGGGCGTCATCTCGTCTCCGAGCTTTATCTGGTTGATCAACTGTTGCATGCCGAAAACCGCCAGTGATATTCCCGCAAACGGAACTAACAGGGATCTGACCTTCTTGATGAAATACGGCCAAAATTTCGAGGATGAATCCAATTTATTAAAATAGCCGGAAATAAAAACGAACATCGGCATAAAAAAGGAATTGTACGGCATGAAATTGCCCAAAATATTGAAACACGTAAACGTATGGGAATCTACAACCATAAAAATACCGATGGCTGATAACAACATGAATTTTTTGTTTGTTTTTGTCCGCTGCTCGCTCATAGAATCTCCCTCGTCTCCGTCTTGTTGCTAATATGTCTAAAGAGGCAGGCAACTCCAAACGCAGATAACGTGATACACGCGAAAATCACGATCCCGACCGGCCAGCCCCAACTCAAAAATGCATAGAAATCATTTGTATCCGGCCATTCCCCGCCCATGCCATTGATAAGGATGTTTGTCATATAACCTAGTCCATATAGAAATGTCGGAACGGCAGCGATAAGAGTATATCGGAAAGGAATGGTCTTCCTTTTTACCACAACGAATTCCACCATAGCGATGATCGGAAGGAGCAGATGAAAGAACAGATTGCCTCTTTGATAAAACTGAGGAAACCCGTACAGTGGTCCGAACATGAAAGCGACGACAGCAAATGTTATGGTTACACCGCATACTGCACCGAGTTTGAGCGGGATCAGCTTATCTACGCTTCTCTTAAGGAACAGGCAGGTCAGATAGATCGCAGCTACAATTCCGCAAAACACGTTGGAAAGAACCGTATAAAACTTGAAATTCTCGATGCCTGAAGACTGCAACGCACCATCTTCCGCCTTCCCCGTGAGCATAAACACTATGCCGATTATCGTAAAAAGGATAATGACAGCGTTTAAAATCTTTTCTGTTTTTGTATGCTTATCCTTACTCATCGTACCCGAATATCAATTTCTTTTCATTACCATGATGAAACCTTCCGACTAAATCTCCGACCTCTCCATTCTATCCCACAACTGAACTTCCACATATGCGCAGTCACTGAGAGATTCTTTTAGAAAGGTATCAACAGAGCCGTTACATGCTCCGATCCGTTCAAGTAGCATTTCTTTCGTCAGAACCACAGGTTCTGTTCCACGAATCATTAGCGCACAGCTGTCTCCTAGCGTGAAACTGACCTGATCATCGGGAATATCATCCAGATCAATAATGATCTTATCGCTGTTTTTACTGTTAAACCATTCTTTGAGATATTCACACTCCAGAAGAGTAAACGAATAAGGATGCGGAAGCTTCGGCTTTCCGCCTAATTCTATAAACTTCTCCCGCACAAACATATCCGCTTTCTTTCGTGCCGGATAATAGTTCTCGAAGTCAGCAAAACGGCCGAAACTGGTAGTATCCGGATGTGCATTGGCAAGTTCTTCCGCCTTGCGAAAAGCTTCCTCCTCCGGAAGAAGCATTATGTTTTTCCACGGTTCTGTCCCTGGAAAATAGTAGTGCGTAATATAAAGCTTATCCATATACTGGTTCAGCCTCCTTTATAGGACAGTTACGGTATTTCCTTATGGCAGAAAATACAACCGAACTTATTACGTTCCTGTTCTTTTCCGCAGAAGGGACACTTGACCCTTTTTAGAGCCAACAGCTGCGCCTCGGACAGGATCAAAGCATCCTTCACGATAAAGGGCTTTTTGCAGCTGGGGCAAATGGCCGCCTGCATGGAAGGATCCGCGGTGATCATGTTGCGGCAATTGGGACACATGGCGGATACCCTGCTGTTTTTTTCGCCCATTATCTTAAGTACATAATCCCGAATATTCTCCGCCATATTCTCAATGGCATCAGGATCAGAAAGGAGCTGTGCCTGCTTCTGCCTGAACGCAGACGGAAGATCTTCCACTTCGTTACATGCGAAAAGCATCAGCTTACGGTCGTTGCGCTCTCTGAGCTTATAGAATCTTGCCCATTCGTTTCTGACCCAGACTGCACTGAAGTATTCAGCCTTTGTTCCGATGACCGCCATGACGGTCGCGCTCTTTAAAGCAGAGAATATGTAAGGTTCATAATTCACACCCAGTTTATCCTGCAGCGTTACTCTGGAAAAGAAAACCTTCAATCCGTAATGCACAAGCTTCTCATACAGTTTAAGAGCAATGTCACTGTCTACAGTACGCTCTCCCGTTTCATCATCTGTTTCTTTGTAACAAATGAAAACATCATAAGGCTTCTCGCCTGCAGCAATGTTCAGATAAGCATCTTGAATCTTAGCAATCTCCATTGCGGAATTCTTTAATTCTTCTTTCTGCGCATCATCCGCTTTGCTTACAGCTTCATTAAAGGATTCGGAATTCAAAATGCTTTCATCCTTTATTCTGTGAAGCGTAGGCATATATCTTCCTGATGTGGGATCCTGAACATATTCTATTCCATATTCGCAAAGAGTCTGCGCCCAAAGAACATCCACGTACGATCCGTTCTCCGCAAGTATCTCATCGTACACTCTGAATGCCCTGTCAAACTCACACTGCTGTCTTAGTTTGTTCGCTCTGTTAAGCAGATCAATATATTTACCGGTACTGCCGCTTACAATATTGGTGGTACCACAATAATCACATGTACATACGGAATTTGCTAACTTAAGAGGCGCTCCGCAGCACTGACAACTTAATGCATCTACGTTCATTCAACACTCCTGAAAACCCAATTGTCGTATTCCAAAGATTTCTCTCAAATCGATTATAACATAGATCCCATTGCTTCTATGCATCCTTCGTTATCACTTAATTCCGGAAGTCTGTAGATCATATCACAGGTTTCATAATCAATCATAAAAGCCGCGTTAGTTCTTTGCCGTAATTCTTTTATTCTTCGGAGGACTGTTGGAGAAGGTCATATTGTTCTTCCGAAACGATTTTCCGAAGTTCAGCCATCGCTTTCACATATTCGTTTTCATAATGCGAAAATGTATCTGTCTTTTGGAGTCTGAAACCCAGAGAATGATACAGCAAGATTGCTTTCCAGCTCCAAGGCTGAGTGTGGATATAGACCGGAAGTTCTCCGCGTCTGTCATAAATATTCATTACAGCCATGCAAAGGGCTCTTCCCAGACCGATTCCCTGATACCTCTCCTGAACAACAAGCCAATGCAGGGATGAGACGCTCTTTTCACCATGCATATCCCGCCACGCGATGCATGAGCCTACAATCTCATGCTCCCTGTTCAACAGGAAAAGTATATTTGGTAACTGCTCAGAATTCTGCAGATAATTCTCAACGAAATACCTCTCAGCAGCCTCCAATGATTCAAAATCGCCGATATCGTACTCCAGTTTAGCCCATTCTTTTTCATACCCGCTCTGATATGAAACTATGGAGAAACCATCCGGAAGCTTTACACAACCAGGCGAATAATCAGAGCATTTCAATATTGTATTGAAAAACGGAATCGTTCTATCGAGCATTGCAACTCCCAAACCTTGATTGTTATTTGTCCACTAAACATTGGTCTATTGACCTTCTTGTTCTATCTTTTCCAGTTTATCTAATGCCTTGTACACCTTTGCTTCCTTTGTTTTCTGTTCATCCATTTCCTTGTACAGAGCAGAAATATCAGTAGACAATTCTTCCGGAAGAGATTTAACCCATTGATCTAATAATGCATCTTCTGTTGCTCTGTCAGCATCAGTCTTAACAAACGTCGGAATATCACCGGTAAAACACTCTCCCAGATCATGGAGCGGTATATGAATGTTTATTCTCTTTTCTTTATCATTCGAACTATTGTAACCGGTGTGCCAAGAGTCCATTCCTTTTTGCACCCGTCAAATTCAAAACCATATTTGTGATAAAAAGAAATCGCTCTCTCATTTTTCTCAAACACCCACAGAAATATAGTGTTATATTCGCTAAGTCTGGAAATTGCTTCGTTCATCAATCGATATCCGACTTTCCGGCCATAATACTCTGAAAGAACATAAATGGCATCGATCTCCCCTGCATCCGGCAGATCTTCGTCTCTTGACGAACCATATACTGCAAATCCGACAACTTTCTCTTTATCCTTAGCTACAAGAGTATTATCCGGGAACTTTCGCGCACGTGCTGTTGTGGCCTCTACGGTCATCGTATCAAGATATCCGTCACATACAATACCTCTATACGCTTCCTGCCATGCAGTACAGTGCACATATCCTCTCCCACACAGTTCCTCATCCGTTTCAGCCGGTTTAATGCATATTGAATCATTTATAGCTTTCATATACAGCATTACTCCTTTGGTTTTTCAAGATAAACAAATACAAGCTCGTCTGTAACTTTTTCTTCCTTAAACTTCTTATATCCCATCTTCTCATAAAGCATGATATTCTCTTTACTTCTTGTGCTCGTAAAGAGTTCAAAACGCTTATTCAGATAATACCTTTCTATCTCGCGCAGCAATTTCTTACCATACCCTTTTTTCTGATGATCAGGATGCACCATAAGTTTACCGACATACACTGTCGTTTCATCAGATGAAGAACGGACCGAGCCGATAATTTGGTCGTTTTCATCGATCATCTTGAGAACGACTCCGTTTTCGAATTCATGCTCCAGTTCGGAGAGTGTCTCCTTAAGAGGTGGTATGTCTTTGTTTCCAAACAGAGCCGCCTCACTCTGATAAGCAAGATACTGAAGATCCAGGATTTCAGGAAGATCACCCTTTTCTGCTCTCACGATATCAGGTCTTATGAAATAAACCAGATTAAACCTGACGTTATGGTCTTTTATATCAAAGTTACCATAGCAGCAGCTGTCAATACCGGCCATCTGAAAACCCTGACTCTGATAAAAAGCAATTGCCCGGACATTACACGACTGTGTCTCCAGAATTATGGCACGGCGCCCGTCTTTGGCTGCCTTCTCCTTGACGATATTCATAAGCCGTGTTCCTATCCCTTGCCGCTGAAGCATATCACTGACCCATAGTTCTGTAACCATAAGCCGATTACTCCATTCTTCCGGGCAGCATTCGATACACGCCAGAAGTTCTTTTTCCTCTGACACGATCCCCCATGCTTCTGCGCCTTCCCACCAATCGGCAAAAAGATAGTCCGGATAGTCACAGTTATGGATCTTAGGTGTCTCGTAATACTTTTTTTCCATGTCTATGTGAAACGAATCAGCACTATCTCTGACCCGGACATCAAAATATCCATCGGTCACATAGTTCATCGAAACAGGTTTTCCCTTCCACTCATCCTTTGACAGCTTTATGATTTCATACTCTTTCATCGTATACCTCTCCCCTATTTGCCAAACTGATATTAAAAGGTTTAAAGATCTTCCCGCAATAAGCTAAACATCTGTATATCTACAAAATCTCCCCGGCACATCTCATGCTTTCGAAGAGTACCTTCATACTTAAACCCTATTTTTTCAAGCAAAGCGCGTGAGCCAATGTTCGGCGGTTCGATCAATGCCTCGATCCGGTTCACATCCGTATTCCAAAATACGTGATCGATAATCAGTGAAAGCGCTTCTGTCATGATCCCCTTCTGCCAATAATCCCGATTCAGATCGTAGCCGATCTCGATACGTTTGTCATACTCGGATATGGCGTGAAAACCACATGTACCAATGAGTTTTCCGCTTTCTTTCAGAATAATGCCCCAGCGCATACCCCAATTCTTGGAGAGCGCTTCCCCGTATTCACGGATCATGGTTTCTGCTTCACTTTTCTTTTCGAAAGGAAACCGGTCCGCAAAATAAAGCATAACTTCTTTATTGGAGTAGATTTCAAACACATCTTCCACATCCTGTTCCGTGATTTCCCGAAGCAGGAGTCTTTCTGATTGCAGTTCCCGATAAGTTGCAAATAATTCGTCTTTCATATTTCGTTCTCTGTGTCGTTTCAATCAACAGATGCAATTAAAGCATCTTTGGAATCTGTTATTTCTTCACATAATGGCCATAGATCCGCGTACATTGATAACCGATCTTCTTATAGAACTCGTTTCCTCCTCCGGTCATTACCTCTGCGCCAAGATGTCTGAGCACACTGTCATGATGAGAAAGCGCAGCGGCAGCAAGACCTTTATGCTGATGTTCCGGCACGGTACAAAGAGGTTCCATATATGCCAGATGGATCGATGAGCACCACCACATGCCGGAAAAGCAGACATAATTGTCATTTTCATCCGCTATGATCGTTGTGTACTCATATGTCGCATGAGGCGCTGGCGCAATCGTGGCGCCAAGAATATTCTGATAGAGTTCAAAAGGACTTCTTCCATCGTTCTTGGTTGGAATATCCCAGTCTTTAAACTCACCAAGTTCCCATTTGTTAAAACCATCCCAGAGACATTTTGCTGTCTTGAGCGGATCAGACTTAAGCGGATCAACAAAGTGATAACCGGAAGGAAGCGGATGCTCCAGTTTTCCCAAACGGAAATCAAAATAATGTTCCGGCTCCTCGTAGGCAAGTTCATAACCAAGTGCTTTTGCCGCATCGATCAAAGCCGTCTGACCGGAAATAAGAACCAGCTCCATAGGATCCTCAAACTTCGGGTAATTTTGTTCAGCATACTCGATCATCTCACGCGCAAGATATTCATAGCCCGGGCGGAGTACAAAGTATATCGATGTGACAGGCTGCTCGTAAAACACAAAAGCAACCGGATTATCACCATCCAGCCAGAATCGGTTGAGTCGAAGGAAGTCTCTCTCCAGCCACGGGGATGTGACCGCATACTCAAAGAATGGCTCGGCCGGTCCATTGGTCTCTTCATGGTTATACACTTCCGTCATGAGTTTATATACCAGTTCAATATCGGTAAGGATCTGAAATTGCTTCGTCTGTATCATGGCATTTCTCCATCCTGAGTTTTTTCTTCATAATGCCTGTTTTCCCCACATGCCGCAATACTCCATCAGTATAAAATGGCGCTGCCAACTAAATTTCACATACCATTATATATTCTTCATCATTCTCATCTGCGATTATAAAACCGACTTTCTCATAAATCTTCACTGCGTAATTAGCTTTCTGTACCGCCAGGGATGCCCTCTGATACCCCTTATCTTTCAACAAGGCAAGCATTTCCCGCATCATTCGTGTTCCGATTCCCTTTCCCCGATATTCCTTATATAGCGATATGGCAAAGGAGGGTGTTTCTTCGTCAACATGGCCATAATCATTCATGATCCGGGTCCAAACAGCACCGACAACTCTACCGCCATCATCCGCGACAAGACAATGATCTGCTCTTCCTGTTCCAAAACCATCATAATACACTTTCAGTTCCGCCTGCTCAACGATTTCTCTGGACGGAGGTTCCACCCCCTCCGGAATAAAGATGGCTTCATACAGAAAATCCTTTAGTAATCCTATTTCGTTTTTTCTAAGTTCACGTATTTCCATTTTGCTGATTCCGTTTTCCTGACTGCATCGCCGACCCGCTATTTGTTCTTAAAGCTCTTCTGCGAAATCGGTCATTGCGT
Source organism: Clostridiales bacterium (assembly GCA_017620475.1). Classification (GTDB taxonomy): domain Bacteria; phylum Bacillota; class Clostridia; order Saccharofermentanales; family Saccharofermentanaceae; genus Scatonaster. The sequence goes on from JAFZQI010000017.1 coordinate 13,286, forward strand.
CCTGCCATTTGTCCAGCCAGTAAAGCTGGCCGTCAATAAAACTTTCATCTATGCAGTTCACCCCATATATTTCAAGAATCGTGGCTTGGAGTTGAAAATGTCTGATGGCAACCCAATATGGAAAAGACAATATTCCTTCACGGCTGAGCGTATGGTGAGCCGAATACCCCGAAAGAAACTTTTGATATACTTCCTTGGTCAACGCAATATCTTCCTGCTTCAGATTAAATAATCCGTCATGTCACACATGACCATAACATCGAACATAAATGGCGCCCGGCACGCGGTATCAAAATCCACAAAATAAATATGCCCGTCATGATCCTGCAATAAGTTTCCTCTGTGAAGATCTCCGTGACAAATCCCCTGCGGAAGGTCCTTAACCTTATCCCACAAACGATCTCCCAGGTCTTCATACTCTTTGATCCGCGGATAGTTCTTTTCCCGAAGGAAATCCAGATATCGGCCTATAAAGAATGCTTTGCCACGGGAGACAGGCTCCGCAGGGTATTGATTCATAAGATGATGAAACCTTCCGACCAGAGCCCCGACTTCGGATGCACACTTTTCAAGTTCCGGCTCGTCCCCCTCGATGAATTCCATGAGAACGATCAGTTTTTCCTCACCCTCAACTTCCGTTTCAAAAATGACATCTCCGTTCTTTGTCAGTATTGTTTTTGGCACCGGAAATCCATTTCCTTCCAAATATCGCATAATCGACACCGACTGCCTTGCGGTCTCCGAAAAAGCGGAACTAATGACCTTAAGCAGATATTTCGGCCTTCCGTTAACAATATATGTATGACATCCACCTTCTCTTAAAAACTCCAAAGTGTGGTTTTCTATCCCATAATATTCCGTCAGTATTGCTAATAGAGATCTTTCATCCATGATTGTTGTCCAACGCCTTCAGATTTTCTTTCATGCTTTCTTTGTTTTCTCATAAGTGAAATCGTCTTTGAAACTCTGCCGCCACATCTCTGCCACGGAATATAACCGCACCTGCGAAGAGAACAACACTGACCAAGAGACAGACTACCCATGCCAGAGGCATTTTTGCCCTTACGAAATAACAGATAACACTCGGTACGATCCCCATGAGCATTCCTGAGAGAAGATAGGACATCGTATTCCCGTTTTTATCAATAAACGCAAGTACGAAATTCGCTGTGATCGTTGCCGCCAGCGCACTTGGCACCACCAGGTCGATCGTAACACTCATAAAACCCAGATAGTATGCGGTGACACACCACGTCACAAGCGTGATCAACACCAGCATGGTGACCTTACCTGCCGATCCGGTTCCCGGCTTAAACTGCCGCATGATGCCAAATTCAACCACCAAAAGCCACAAGGCCAGAAGCAGACTCCAGTGCAGATCCGGATAACCCGGCAACCGAAGTCCGATCATGAAATCCAGACCGATTCCGACGATCAGCAGACCCCAAACAAGAAGAAGTTGGATTTTGTAAAAGAGAGAACGCTTCTTTTTCGCCTCAAATTCCGGATAACAAGGTTCCTCACCAGTTCCTGTCAGTTTGCTTTGGCACAATGGGCATTTCGCGTTATTCCCGGCGATTCCGACCTTGCAATAAGGGCATCGTCTCATTTGATCACCTCCGTCGCACATACGGTAATATCCACTCCGGACAAGAACCGGGTGTCCCGCTTTCCTACGGTGGCCAGGAAAACCTTTGCCACGTTATCAATCTTGTACCAAATCGCGCTTCCCACTTATCGTATACGACACATGCTCCGCCAGCCGCTTCATCGCCTCACGGGTCATAGAGCCGGGCATCAGCTGATACACATGCCATCCTTTCTCTTCAATATCAAGTTCTGCCGTTCCTCCGGCCTGATCGATCTTTTCCTTAAGTTTAACACTGTCATCTAAAAGGATCCCATTCCTTCCGGCCATGATATAGACTGGCGGGAAATGTTCAAAACTCCCGAACAACGGACTGAAAACCGCATCTTCCGGATTTCCGTCTCCCATGTAAGCCTTAGCGGAATTCATCACGAACTCCTTATTTAATATCGGATCGATATCGTTATTTGTTTCATAGGACTCTGATGTTCCGGTCATATCGGTCCATGGGCTGAACAAAAGAAGTTCCCGCGGCACCGGCTTTCCTTCCGTCAAAAGCCTCTGAGTCAGGCAAAGTGCCATGTTCCCGCCTGCCGAATCACCAGCCAAAAACACATGATCCGCATCCGCAACATTTTCAATCAAATAGTTCCACACGGCATTCACATCCTCAGATGCCGCCGGATAGGGATGCTCCGGCGCAAGACGATATGCGAATGAGTAGACCGTGAACCCTGTTGCCAAAGCAAGCTTTACACCTAGATTTCCTGCATAGTCAAGCCCGCCGCTGACATACCCGCCGCCGTGGCAGTAAAGGATTACGTAATCGGGATTGTATGAAGAAATCGGCCTTATCTCCTCACAGCGGATCTTTTCGAGGGAAAACTTCCGTCTCTCCACATCGCCCTTAGGTGACGCAATGCGCCCTGCCCAATCGGCAAGTTTCCGATGACGCTTGATCTCCGCCTCCGAACTCGCCTTTCCGGACATAAAATTCGCGATTTTTAAAGCCTTTACCTTTGGATTTCTCATCGCAGCTGCCTTTTTCTCCGTTTCACGGACATACGCATCCTCATACCTAAGCACCCGACTTACCAACAACTCTGCTGCACGTAGCCCAGAATGCACGGTGGCTTCCTTCAATCTTCGCAGTTTCCGATACCCGGAAGCTTCCTTCAAGCGGGGTATCCGAACTGGAAGAACCAATCAATACGTCGAAATCTCCTTCTTCAACATGCCAGATTCCGTCCTCATCCGGGAAAGCCATCTGGGAAGGCTGTACTGTAAACTCAACCGTTTTGCTTTCTCCCGGCATGAGTTCCACTCGTACAAACCCGGCCAGTTCTCGTTCGGGACGGATCCGGGACGCAAACCGGTCACGTAGGTACAGTTGTGGCACTGCCACTCCTTCTACATTACCGGTATTTTTCACATCAAACGATATACGTATCTCCTGTTCCGGAGAAAACGTTTCAGAAGACAGTTCCAGATTCCCATATTCAAAATCCGTGTAACTCAGGCCATATCCGAAAGGATATCTCGGTGTATGAGGCTGATCCACATACTCCGGGAAACCAATACTCATCCCCTGATGCCAGCAGGAACCGTTCACATGTCCGAAGAAGACCGGGATCTGGCCTGCATTTCGGGCAACGCTGACCGGCAAGTGTCCGGATGGGTTGTATTCGCCTGTAAGGACATTAACTATGACTTCCGCTCCAAACTCGGAAGGGCTGAAGGCTTCCACGATTGCATTCAGTTTTTCATCGGCAACATCAGATGAGATTGGGCGCCCGTCCAGATGAACACCAATCATCGGTTTTCCCAACTCGGACAAATGGCCGATTAGTCTTTCCTGGCAGGCCGGAAGTCCGATATCTGTAGTATCCACACCTTCGCCCATGGTAGCAATGGAGGATGTGCCATGTTTACCTCCGAGCGTCAGAATTATAATGTCTGCATTTCCGGCTGTTTCCAGTGCTTCAGCATAATGGCTTTCATCCTCACCATATACAGGATATCCGTATGCATATGTAATCTTCGCCTCTGGGAAAACCACTTTCAATTCTTCCAGCAGATTTCTGCATTCCGGTTTCTGCCATCGAAGCACATCATTAAACTCATCTGTCTCGTCGCTCTGCACCTGAGTTCCGGGAACTCTCGGATAATCATCGCTCTCTTCTTTATTCCCAAGGATACCTGCCATGGAGTGGCGCATAGCCAGATCTCCTTCTGCCATGGAAATATGCGTATAGCCACCAAAAAAGAATCTGGCATTATTCGCATGACAGCCGATAACGGCGATCCTCAGAATTTTGTCTCTCAGGGGCAGGATTCCGTCATTTTTCAGAAGAATGATCGATTCCTGAGCGCTTTTCCTTGAATACTCCGCCCCCTCATCATCAGTATACATATTCTCCAGCGCATCTCCTGTAAGAGCATAGGGATGCTCGAAAAGGCCCATCCTGAATTTGGCCGTAAGCACGCGAAGAACAGCCTGATCCAGATCCGCGATATCCGCTTCACCGGCTTCATACAGTTTCTTCAACTCTTCACCGTAACCGGACGGAGATGGCCACTCCATGTCGACTCCGGCTTTCAGCGCGGCAGCGCCGGCCTTACCAAGGGTCTCATACGTTTTTTGCACCTTATGGCTGTTTTCAACCCCGCCGTAATCACTGACTACTGTACCGTCGAATCCCATCTCTTCACGAAGAAGTTTAGTTAGCAGTTTGCCGGACACATGGACTGGCGTTCCCTGCGCATCACAATAACAGGGCATGATACCCTTAAGTCCGCCCTCTGTAATTGCTGCCTGGAATGGTTTTGCATACACCTCCCTCAAGGTCTGCATAGAAACTTCAGCATGCGTACCGTGGATTCCGCCCTGTCCCATGTGGAATCCGAGAAAATGCTTCGCCACTGCGTCCGCGCGTCTTCCTGCGATTTCCTGAGCCTGTATACCGCGGCAATAGGACGTCCCCATCGCAGCATTAAGAGTCGGATCCTCTCCATAGGGTTCACCGACTCGTCCCATACGTGGATCTCGAGCCACATCCAATACCGGTGCAAGGATATGGGTTATACCACACGCCAGCTCGTGTTTTGCCACGATGCTGCCGATTTTCTCCTCCAATTCCGTATCAAAGGATGCTCCCCGGTTCACACCTGAAGGGAAACTCGTGCTTCCCTGAATATACGCTCCACAAAGGCCTTCCATATGAAAGGCGGCCGGTATATGATGCGGACTGAACGCCATAGTCTTTTCCTGAAACTGTCGCTGGGAAGCCGCACATTCCTGCTTGTCTCTCATATTCCGATATCCCAGGGTGCTAAATGAACCTACGCCGTTCTCAAACGCTTTATCGATCTCGAAAACCTGTGGAAAAGACCACATGCCGACGACCTGTTTCATTTTTTCATCCAAAGACAGTTCCTTCAGAAGCAATTCAGCCCGATCTCTTGGAGATAAGCTTGTATCCATCCATCTATCCATCCGAGACCTCCATTTCTGACGATGCTGATAATTCACAGTGATCCTGGATCGTTTTCCTAAGTAAAAAGCCAGTTATTTCGTTTATAGGTTTTCTCTTAAAATCGATTATAGCATATATAGAATTGGTCATAATGATGATATAATGATGCGGTCATTTTAAAGGAGCAAGATGCATGAGAACGAAAACGATGACAGAAGGGACCCCGTGGAAGCACATCCTGCGCTTCTCTATGCCGGTACTGGCCGGTTCCCTTCTGCAGCAGCTCTATAATACTGTAGATGCCGTAGTTGTCGGCAACTTCGCCGGAGAGGACGCCCTCTCGGCAGTCGGCACCACGGGAAGTTTCGCATTTCTTTTTCTCGCAATCGCAATCGGTTTTTCCGCCGGAAACGGCGTTGTCGTGGCCCAGTACTACGGTGCCGGAGACAAAAAGAAAGTACGGAGCAATGCGGCTACCGGTATCCTCTTTCTCATGATACTTGGCGTCATCGCCGCCATCGTAGGTGTTGCCGTGGCGTTTCCCGCATACAAATATATGCTCAGTGTCGACGATAAACTTCTGGATATGACACTGCTGTATTTCCGTATCTATGCGATCGGTCTCATTTTCCAGTACGGATATAATATCTTTTCCGCAATCCTGCGGGCAGTCGGCGACAGCGCCGCGACGCTTTATTTCCTTCTGATCTCCTCGGTCATGAATATCGGACTCGACCTTCTGTTTGTGGCTGTATTTCACTGGGGAGTGGCCGGAGCGGCCATCGCAACGGATATCTCCCAGATGGCATCTTTCTTCGCTGCTTATCTCTATATGAGATGGAAGTATCCGCTTTTTCGGTTCGACGCGAAGGAGTATAAGTGGAATTCAAAGGAAGTAGCCAAGACTGTAAAGGTAGGTCTTCCTATCTCTCTTCAGCTGATTGTGGTCTCCTTCGGACTAAGTTTCATTCAGAGAGCCGTAAACGAATTTGGTCCCACAATGACTGCTTCTTTCACCGTCGGTCAGAGAATCGAGATGTACCTGAATCTCCCCTGCAATGCCTTCCAGACAACAATGGCGACCTATACCGGCCAAAATATCGGTGCCGGCAAGATCCACCGTGTCCGAGACGGAGTCGTACAGACGATCGTGGTCTCTCTTCTCATGACGCTTGTTATCTCTGCGATGGTATGGATCTTCGCCGGACAGATCATCACACTGTTCGGACTAAGTGATCAGGCCGCCGTATACTGTCTTTCCCATCTTCGTGCTGTGGCCATGATCAACATCGTCCTATCGATCTATATTCCACTATTCGGAGTATTCCAAGGCGCCGGTCACAGTGCTTTTCCCATGGTGGTCGCATGTGCGGCACTCGGCACCCGTGTGGTCATCGTATACCTCCTGCGTTACAGTTCCTTCCTCGGACACACCGTGATCTGGTGGAACGGCATCTTCGGTTTTGGCATGGGATTCCTCATTACCTGGTCATTCTTTCTTAGCGGCATATGGAAACGCGGCACGGACAAACTCATCCGCACCGCGTCATAGTATTATTCCGATACTCCGGATTCGAGTATTTCTATTCTCGGGACATCGCAGTCTATCTCCATCAACGCCCCGGTAGGAAGTATCGTCATCGGCGTTCTGTGAATGTAGTCCACATTTTCAAATATGACCAGATCCGGTCTATGCACCTCCTTACAAATAACCTGCAAGATCGTCTCCTCATTGTCGGCATCGAGCGGGCCTGTAATCACAGCTTTGGCTTTATCAAATACTCCGGCCGCGGCGAATGCACGAAGTTCATGCATTCCGGCTAATTTACTGCCGTAAACGCTTCCGTGTTCTAGCGCTATGATGGAATCTTCCCAGATATCGGGCCCCGGGAAATACTTCGTTCCCATGATCTGCCAGAGCGGACCTCCGCATACCGCGATCACATGGCCTCTGACTTTCCCGGATCCCTGCAGTACCTTGTAGCCGGTTCCGGGTTCCCATGGAATCACATCTTTCAGATCTTCGATCTCATCATTATCCGGGAAGCGTTCATATTGGACTTCTTTGTCGCCCTCTTTGAGCGTGTACGTGGTATTCCAATCAATAGGCGTGGTCTTTTCCGCCGGTTTGATCTCGCCGATCACCTCATTGGAGAATAACGTCCGTCTGATTGCTTCTTCGGTATACGCATCCAGTTTCCCGGGTTGTGCGAGCGGAGTCAGAACAGAGGGGCCGTAATACGCGCGGACGCCTGCATAGGCAAAAACAGCCATCCATGTAGCTATATCGGAAAAGCCCATAAATACCTTCGGATGATCATGAATGACCTGCGGATCGATATACGGAAGAACACGATAGGAATCATCTCCACCCAGATTACAAATGATCCCTTTGATGGCATCATTCTTCAGAGCCCACATCAGATCCTCGGCTCTTTTCTCAGGATGCTCATAAAGGTACTCGCTCCCTTTAAGCGCATGAGGCGTTTCAACCACTTTTACATGAAAGATCTTCTCGAATCTTCTTTTTCCAAGCAGATATCTGGGGAGCATATCTTCATCCCCGGCGCGTCCGCTTGATATAGAAAGAAAAGCTACGGTATCGCCCTCGTTCAACTTTGATGGAATGATTAGTTTCTTCATTTACTACCTCCGTTCGATCTCGCACAGTACGGCGACTCATAAAGCTTACCGTGCACAAAATAATTATACGACCGGCAGCCGCCCGCGCAGTATTCGCCGAACTTGCATTCCGCACATTTTCCCGTTAACAGTTCTTTTCCAAAAGCTCTGTTATACGCAAACTTTCCGGGCTCCTCCCAGATACTACGAAGCGACTGCTGCCGGATGTTTCCCTCGATAAACCTCTCGTCATACATGGATTCGCAGCCGCGGATATTTCCCACGCTGTCGATGCCGATGGCCGAGATCCCTGCCATACATCCTCTGAAGAACGCGACACCGCTCCGGTTGCCGCGAAGCCTGCCGTCATCATCAGTGAAGTAGCCGATATTATCCGCCATGCCGATCGAAAAAGGCACTGTATCCGCATTTTCATCTATAAAATCCATGACCTTGCGGAAGTCGAAACGGTGATCCAGTTCACTATCTGACGCATAGCCCATCGGGGAGCACGCCTGCAGCTGCCACGCGTAGATCGGATACTTCTTCAAGGTCTCCAGTATCTCCGGAAGATGCGGTGCATTTTCACTATGAAGAGTCGTGATGATGCTCGTCGGGATCCCCGCGCCAAGAAGTGCCTCAACCGCAGAAAGTGCACGGTCGAAACTTCCGGATTGCCTGTATTTATCGTGGATCTCACGCGGCCCGTCCAGCGAGACGGACACCGATTCGATATTCGCCGTACGAAGTTCCTCAAGTACCGCTTCACCGAAAAGGAATCCGTTTGTGATGATGTTCACGGCGACGCCCCCTTCAGCAAGGCGCATGGCAATCTCTTTCCAGTCGCGGCGCATGAAGACCTCGCCGCCGATCAGGGAGACCCTCCGACATCCGAGCACGATCAGCTCGTCTGCCACATTCAGGCACTCCTCGGTAGTCAGCTCATTCTCTCTGGCATGCCCTGCGCGAGAGCCGCAGTATTTGCACTTAAAGCAGCACGCCAGCGTGATCTCCCACACACATCTTTTCAGCGTATACGTCATTCTTTGAATTTTTCTCCGCAGGTCTCGCAAAATTTCCCGTCTCTAGGATTCTTCGCTCCGCAGTTTTCGCAGAATTTACTCTGGGGATCGGGCATATAACCGTCTTTAATAGCAGAAGGATTGATTCCCTGCCTCATATCTAAGAGACCGGCAAACCCACTATTATTCGCAGGTGTCTGTGCACCACCCGGGCCCATATACGCCATTTGCATATATGGACTATTTGCATCCGGCGGACCCATGTAGACTAAACCCATCTCCGGTCTTTCCGGACCGCCATATACTCCGGCCATCCGCGCCTTCTTTTCATCCTCTTCCATCGCGCGATCGGGATACTTCGGCGCATCTTTCAGTATCTCTTCCGGGTTCATGTTTTTCTCTTCATCAGACAAAGCCAGGTCTCCTTAATCCATAATCTATTGATATGCGGACCCTTCAGCGGATCGCGCGCGGAAACATCTTCTCCACATAAACGATTATAGCATAGTGATATAATATTTTTGCGAAATAAAAGGTCAGTTACGGAGGATCACCCGGATAGCATGAAGATATACTTCGCCCCTCTGGAAGGCGTGACAACTTATATATACCGAAAAGCTTATAACGAGATCTATGGTCACATTGACAAGTTCTTTTCGCCATTCATTTCTCCGGCTGAAAACTGCCCGATGACGCCTAGGGAAAGGAAGGATATCGATCCTGAAAACAACAGCGGGATGACCCTGGTTCCTCAGATCCTTACATGCAGGTCAGAGCACTTTATCGATACGGCAAAAGAACTGAAAACCATGGGCTACAGGGAAATCAATCTGAATCTCGGTTGTCCTTCGGGAACCGTCTGCGCAAAAGGAAAGGGCGCGGGTTTCCTGCAGGACACATCTGCACTTCAGAGTTTTCTGGATAACATTTACGCCTATTCCGAATCCGAAAACATGCAGATATCGATCAAAACGAGGCTCGGCTATAGTGATCCCGATGAGTTCTATGCGCTCATGGAGATCTTTAATGCCTTTCCCGTAAGTGAACTGATCGTGCACCCCAGAATACTGCCGGACATGTATAAGGTCGAACCTCGAAAAGAATACTTCACATATGCTTTGGAGCATGCGAAATGTCCTCTTGTCTATAACGGAAATATCTTCAGCTGTAAGGATTACGACGATCTATCCGGTTTTTTCAACAGCCGCCTTGATCCCGTAATGCTGGGGCGGGGCCTGATTTCCGATCCGTCACTTACTGACAAGCTAAAGGGTCACACATTGGAAACGAGGTTTCAAAAACTGCGGACTCTTCACGATACGGTTTATCACGAGTATCAGAAAGTCATGTCACCTGATATTAACGTGCTTTACAAAATGAGGGAGCTATGGACATATTGGCAAGTGCTTTTCGATGGGAAAGACCGCGACATCAAGCGCCTGATGAAAGTGAAGAAATATGCGGAATATGAGGACATCGCCTATAGAATCCTCACTCTTCCCGCCACACCTTAGCTTTAGCCAGCAATTCCGTAATCAGGTCCTTTTTCCCTTCAATATACGACTCCCTGTCTTCCGGATATTTTGCACACAGTTCGGTTTTTAGTGTTTCATAAGCACGCGCATCTTCCTGATGCGCATTCAGATAATCTCTGAAATTGATATAGTTGTGCCATGCATCCGAATCACAGATGACCACATGAACAAAATGAGTAACAATGTCGTGGTCAAGATCCCCGCAACGGTAAAGATGCTGCCCGGGAATATCCTGTCTGCGATAGACGATCCCGTTTTCGGCCAGTTCTGCGTTATGCTTCATAATGTCCTCAAACGATCTGACAGCTACAGCTACGTCAATGATCGGCTTGGCACATATCCAGCGTATCGATGTGCTTCCCACATGCTGAACATCTACAACATCATCACCAAGGATCGCTTTGATTTTCCGGCAAATGCTTGCCCCCTCCATATCCCACGCTTCCTGATGAGGCTCTAAAACAACTGTACCCTTCTTTAATCCTATACTCATTTCGCAACTCCTTCAGTTCAGCAGATCCGACAGCGTGTCGTCAGCAGCTACCGGCTCCCAATGTCCCTCGACGCAGGTCTTCGGGGCTATGGAACGGATCTTTTCGGCCAGCTCGCTGGCAAGATTCTTATCCTTGATTCCGGAAGGAAATTCCGAACAGGTGGCATCCCCGACGAAAAGCGTCTGATCTTCGCATACATAAACCAGTGTAGAATCGTCGGTGTGTGGCGCCCGCGTCATTAGGACCTTGACCGTGCATCCGCCAAGATCGATCGTCATGTCGCCCTCGAAAACAATATCGGCAGGAACGACGATCATTTCTTTGCCGCCCTCATATTCTTTTCGGATGCTGTCATACAAGTTCAGAAACTCATCCGGGCCGTTTGTCTCGCTCTTCTTCATACATTCCAGAAGATGTCCGTTGGTCGTTTTGTTTGCCAGGGTCAGACCGTTTACGGCGTGCATCGCAAAAGTGTGATCCCAGTGCCAGTGCGTAAGTACCGTAAGCGTTGGAAGCGGCAGACCTTCCTTTTCAAGGAGATCGTAAAACTCCCTGATGTGCGCCTCCGAATGACCCGCATCGATTGCCAGGCTCCGTTTACTGCCCTTGACATAGCCGAGATTCGGACGGTCCCGCTCTTCCTCGAAAGGCATATACCAGATATGTTCAGATAGTTTCTTAAGCTCCATGTTTCATTTCTCCGTAAATAACCTTTATTCCCTCTCTTCTGCGAAACCTGTGCCATCCTGCTCGTTTTTCGAACCAGTGCCATCCTGGCCGGCGATTAATCATTCAAAGCGGACCACTCTTCGAGAATACCATAAAGTTCGTCAAAAGAATTAGCGCAATAGTTTATATCATATCGAAAAAAGCAGGATCAGGCTTCGTTACGCCCATCTCCTCACTGATAAACAATTTGTCAATATAGCGGTCCAGCCCCGTGGAAGCGATCCTGCCCTTGGCATTTATGGTCGCGCCGTTCGCGAGATAGTCCCTTTTTCCAGTTCCAGCCAGAGCTCCTTGTTGTACGCTTTAAAAGCCGGATAAACCTCATCCGAGAATGAAAGACCGTTTTTTCGAAGTACGATCCCAAGTGCTTTTTCCTCGGACGCATGAAAATCCAGAAGCGTCTGGTCCAGATCAAACAGAAAGTTGTGATGCATGCTTTACTACTTCCACAGCAAACCGGAAATCAGTACGTCTTAAATTTCGCCATCATATAATAGTTCTTTTTCCAGAATAATGATCGACTCCTCGTGCTCGCCGATCATCTCCACGGAAATCTTTCTAACTCTGGTAACAAATGAATCCTCTATTGTTTTAACGCCTTCAAATGCTTCTTCCAATTCTTCTACGGTAGATAGTTTTCCCACAGTCATATGCGGCATATAGGGGTAATCCATAAAAAAATTCTTGAAATCATTGGAATAGAAGAGATCATGCATTTTCACGATCAACTCTGCGCCCTTCACCAGATTCAAAAACAGGAAATTACCGAATGGTTCACTTTGTTTTCCAAAACCACAGAGTTCCATATCAAAAGCAGGTATCCCTTTCAGCCTTTCGTCCAGAACCGCAGCGAGTTCATCATTGCTCATCTCCGATTCAAACGGAAAAACGATGGTGATATGCGGCCGGACAAGATCGGCCAGAGGATCGTACTTCTTCCGGATAGAATCGATGATTTCTATATTCTCAAACTTCGGGAAAATCATTATCGTTCTTAAGCTCATATTGTTCATTCCTTTTGTGTTTCAGTTCTATTCACATACGCTTCTCAAGCATCTCTCTTGCCCAGAAATACTGACCTTGATCTTCAAATTCTCTGTAAAAGACTTCGATCATCATCGTTAGATACAGGATAATATCATACCAGCGCATTCTTCTTAGTTCGTCTTCCGAGAACGTGGTCTGGCCAAAGCCTTCCAGGAAATGTTCCCCGCGATTATGCAGTCGGAAGCGGTCATCCATAAACGGCTCCCCCCATAACGCTCTTTCCCAGTCGATGATCCCCGACACATGTCCGTCTTTTACGAAAACATTCCCTTCCCACATATCCCAGTGGACCAAGGATGCTTCTTTTACCGCTTCAAAAGCACTTTTATCCTTCTCCAATTGATCTATGAATGTACGTTCATTATAAACGATATCTATGTCTCTCTTTTTCGCATCCGAAATCAGGTTTTCCAGCATATACTTTACAAAAAGAAACAGAGAATCAAACCGCTTATCTTCTCCCAGGAAACCGAAATCAGGGTTTTTGACTTGGGATAATTCCCGGGATATCTTTCCGATCTCCGTATCTACCATGGCGATTGCCTCTTCGGACATATCCCCTTTTACCAAGTGATAGTTATCTCCCGGGAGCTTTTCCATAAAGAAATAATTCCCATCGCATATGGTGTTACTGGTATCGTAATACTGGATATCCGCCACTTTAAAAGAACAGTTTTCAGAAGCAAGCTTCATAGCGGAAATTTCCGCCCGCATCAGATTAACCTCATTGGATGTATTCCCTCTTCTGTCTTTAGCCGCGATCTTTAGAATGCTTTCCGTACCATCTTCAAACGCAATATCGTAGGTAACATTGCACATTCCCTCCGTAAGCTCTTTTATTTCTGCTATTTGCTTACCCGGAAATGCTTCTTTTGCCATTCGGGAAATCGTTTCCCTGGATTGTCTGTTTTTGGTAATAGCCATTTTTCACATCCTATCTGCAGAGTTTGAACCAGAGAACGGTTACCTTACCGTCATCCTCTTCTCCCACAATATCAAAACCGAACCGCACTGTATAAAACCGGATATTGCGCTCATTATCCTTAGGTGTGACCAATGTGAGTTCCTGCCAGTCCGGATGCTCGCTCATAAAATGCTCCATCAGCATCGTTCCGATTCCACGTCCCTGTTCTTCTTTCACAACAGCTAAGCAGCCGATGTAATACTTCCCGGGCGCTTCCTCTTTAAATGAGATAACTCCGACAGGTTTTTCCTGGTCATAGGCAATGGTTTTCGGATAATCAAGAACAGACTGTTCCATATTTTCTTTGGAACGGCCATACGCCGGACATTCCCCGTAAAGAATGAAATCATCATAAAATGCCGAGTTATAGATTTCTACCAGCAACTCTGCGTCGCTTATATCTGCGTTTTTATAAACCAAAGCATTACCTCTCCCTTTTCCACTCATCCTTAAGAAGCCTGTACTCCAAGCGGTCTTTCATCTTTCCGTCATGCCACTCAAACGCCTTGTGTTCTGCTTCTTTTATCATACCATTCTTCTGCATGACACGTTCCGAACCCCGATTTTTCGAAAGACATCCGGTGGTTACCCGATACACGTTATTCTCCTCACCCTTATCCAAGTTGTCGTTTCGTCAATCCCTGGGCGTGGCCTTCAATAGCCTGATCGTGTCTTCATACTCGTTAAGCGCCTGATATCCGGAATCCGTAATCGAATACACCCCGGGACTGACATGGGAAAACCAGCCGTAATGGTTGTCGCGCAGGATGTTGGAAGACTTATCAACAAAGGAAAGCCTCTTCACATCTTTGGGTGAAGCTTCGCCGCCAAGCACAAACAGAGCATTTAAAACCAGAAGTGCGTCCTCCCGGTATCTGGTCATCAGCTTCACACCGGTCACACCGCCGGTATTCGATTTGATACGTCTCTTCTGAAACTCAGTCTCCAAAGCCTTCTTTTTCCGCTTATTCCGTGCCTGAAAACTTGACAGTTCACTGACGATCGGCTCGGAGAGGATCGTCACTTTACCGGATCTTTTTGCAACAGAAATCAGCCCGATACCCAGGCGTTTGAGGAGATAAAGCTTATCCTGGAACGACCTTGAGTACCGGTCTTTTGGCGTAAATATGCCAATGAAGACGGATTCCACGATTTTCTGTCGAAGTGCCGCCTGCTGAATCGCTCGAAAATCAAGAGTCTGTTTCAGTTCAACGGCAATGGAATCATCCTCTTTCTGCATGAAAATATCGATGTCATTGACTTCACCATCGCAGACATAGCCAAGTTCTTCAAAGAAAGATTTAATTGGTTCAAACAAATCGCGTTCCATATAGATATTATAAATCACTTCATCCGCCGGTTTATCCTTCAAAGGGAATGCCTTTGATCAGGCACTTTGCTTTAGCCTTTATGTCTTTGAAATCGATCTTCTCGCCCGCTCTGGCACAGCACTCAAACTCATCAACGATATTCTCTATCAGGACCATATCGATAAACAGAGGAAGCCTTGAAAGGAGTTCTTCGGAAACATCCGTCTCACTTCGATAGCCTTCCAGGATCGTATCGAAATAATGCTGCCAGAAAGCCTTCTTATCTGCTTTTTTCCGGATGAACCGGCACCAGCCTTCCCCATAGATCCAGAGGTTTGCCAGATCATACATGTACCAGCAATACAGTGAGTTCTCGAAGTCAAACACGGTGATATCCCCTGTATCGAAATCTATGTGATAGTTTCCGTCACTGAAATCAAAATGAACCAGCCCGTAATCCTTTTTATCACGCGGCAGTTCAGAAAACATATCCAGTTTGTGGCAGATTGCCTTCTTCAGATCAGCATACTTTTCCGGTATCAGCCGATCGATATATTCTTTATTGTACTTGTCGAAATAATCCATCCTGCGATGGACAGGCTCGTATTGCTTGGAAAGACGATGGATTACACCAAGTGTTTTTCCCGTATTATAAAAATATTCCTCGATCGGCACACCTTCCCTGTATCGGTACTGATTCTCCCAAAGAAGTTTCCCCTTTGCATATTCAAAGAGGCTGATGAAGGCAGTCTTCTTGGAAGTGTATGACTCCACTAGTTTCCCGTTGACCGACGGAACCACATCTGCTACAGGCGCGCCATGCTGCGCCAGATAGTGGACGAATTCCACTTCGGCCAGAAAGTCTTCCTCCTTACGGTCTTCCATCGGAGAGAGCCGAAGAACATACTTAACTCCGTCTTTTTCCACAACAAAGACCACATTCCGTCCTCCATCATGGCCGGGGATCATGTTGAAAACACAAGGCGGTTGAAAGTAGAATTGAAGTGCTGTATCAAGAATATCTGCGGGAACCATCTCCTTTTTTATCAATTATCATTCTTGATTATATCATTGAAAAAAGGATTTCCATGATACCGGTAATATACACAGGAATAAACGCACCAGTAGAGCGTGCACCAAAGTGCGGTTACCGATCCGTTTTCCTCTTCTCCATCTTGTCAAAGCACAAATAATCGCCGTATCCTGTGTCCAATGTGTTGTATTCCACTTCACGGAATCCGCGCAGCAGATAGATCTTCTTGGCCGGAAGCGATGCATGGATCACAATTGTATCGTAGTTTTTAAGGATCTCCTCTTCCGCGAAGTCCAGAAGCCTCTTGCCATATCCTTTATGCTGGAAAGAAGGCCGTACGAACAGTCTGTCGATTTCGTTTTCTGAAAGCGTGACTGTTCCTGCAGCAGCTTCGTCGTCGGTGATAAGAAGCCACACCCGGCCGGCTTTGATGTCCCTTCTGATAATCTCATCCGAGTGATGATCCGAGAAGAACTGTACCGCCCCCATCGGATAGTATTTGGGATACACAGACTTAATCGTATCCTGCGTGATACTTTTCACGATGTCAAAATCGTCTTCTCCCGCGAGCCGAATATTCACCTGTCTTTCCCCGTCTTTAGGCGGCAACGGTTTATCCGGATTCCCGGGTTCATACTCTTTATCTAATATCGAGAATACTCTTCTTCCTTCAAAGTGATCCTTTCGCCAGAAGAAATCACGAAAAACGCCTTCGTAACTAAGACCGCACTTCTCAATCACCTTTCGTGATGCTTCATTTTCCGTGCGGCAATCTATCTCGATCCTGTGCAAGTGGAGCGTTTCAAATCCGAATGCAATAACCGCTCTTGTCATCTCCGTGGCATATCCTTTTCCTTGAAATGCCGGTCCGATAACATATTCGATTTCTCCATGCTGATTATTGGTATCCATAGTAAAATAGGCGATTTGGCCGATGCACTCACCCGATTCTTTTTCGATGACCGCCCAACGGTAATAGTCTTCCTTGGAATAAGAGACTATATACTTCGTATCGAATAATCTTTTTACCGACTCCGGAGTTTGATAGCAAGGTTCACCATAATCCCATTGCGTCTTTTCATCCGCGATCCAATTCCGAAGCATGGAATCGATATCAGAATACTCAAAACGGCGAAGGATCAACCGCTCCGTCTCAATTGTGATGGTTCCTGTATGTGTAACCATTATTCACATCTCCTTATAAGCTTTTCATCGGTTCGCCCCATGATCCCAGATCACGGCCGTCCGTGCTCACATAATGCAGTTCGCCACCGGCAAGTACCTGCTTGACAGACTTGAAACGCTCGATGAACGGTATCTCCTTATTGGTCAGATCTTCCCTCATCGTCTCCCCCATGATCTTACAAAGGAATACATCACTTCCACCTTCCAGATGGATCTCCTGCATTACCTGAAGTTCCATACTTACCGGGCTTTCTGCAATCGTCGGGACATCGAGCACGATTCCCTTTTCAACGGTCGGGTGAAAGCGCATCTTGTCTTCATGCTCCCTGCCTCCGACACATCCGTAGTAGTCAGCAAGCGGAAGAAGATCTTCCGTGACAAGATTGGCAGAAAATACTCTGTTTTTGCGGATAAGATCCTTGGTCAGTTTCTCTCCGCCGATACAGGCCATAACACCCATTCCGGAACCTTCGCCGTGAAGATCCGGCGCATGGAGATAACTGAACCAGCAGAACAATCCGAAATTCGGTGTACCGTCCTCTTTGTATGTACCGTATAAAAACAGCTGCTGCGGGCAAAAATCGTTGTAGTTTTTCACTTTTACTTTTGACATATTATCCTTCCTCCATTGGTATTATTGGTAACTATTAGCGTCAAGGTTCTATATGTAGTCATTTGATTGATAAGATCTGATTTCTCAAGATTCGGACTGTGTTTCGGAGAATCGCAGCAAATATCCGTCCGGATCCTGTATCAGAACTTCCTTCTCGGTGTAACATACCCCGTCACATTCATACCGGCTCATGAAAGTATCCATAAATGGAACAATACCATTGTCCTTCACTCGCTTGACCAGATCATCCACATCATCTATTTCAATTTGAAAGTTGATCCCACGTCCGAAAGGATACTCCATTTTTCCGGTTTCCCAGTGACCATTTATCTGATTGATCATCAGCTGCGCTTCTCCCAAAGATAAGAATGCGAATTTGTCCCCTATCCGCTCATATTCTACTTTAAATCCAAGAACATCGGTATAAAAACGCTTCGACGCGACAATATCCGACACACTCAATTCCGGAACCAGCTGATTAAAAACCATATCATGCCTCTCAAAATCAATCACATCATTGTAATTGCCATCGACAATATTCACTGTTTCTCCGCACGCCTTAAAACCATCAACATAAGACCGGTTGCTCGCAATTAAACTTTGAATCGTGCAATCCGAGTCATCCAATCTGCACTCTATATCTGAAGCATGCAGCTTAATTTCTTCAAAGTGATTCTTGATATATTCTTCAGAAAATGCTAAACACAAAAACCGGATATCGGACAGATACTTTTCATCAAAATCCTTTCTCCAATCAAAAGGAATGTAGCAGCCTTCCACGATCATATTCTGATGATTCTCGATCGCCGTCTTTATCATCTCTCTGATGATCGGCCAAAGATAGTCCGTCAGTTTATCATCATCATCCGGAGTAAGCGAAGTATACCCGCTTCGGATCAGCCCCATTTTCAGATGATCGATAGAAAGGCAGGGATACTTGTATTGCTCAATCAGTTTTTGTGACAGTAGAGTCTTTCCGGTATGGGAAGCCCCTGTAATCAGAATGATCATAATTCTTCACCTTTTCAAGTCGATTCACGATAAGCAACGCCATCCACCTGGAAATGCAGACCTTCTTTACCTCCAACATGCGCAAAATTCGTCTCGATGGACTTTCTGGCAGGATAGTTTCCCTTGAATCTTTCTTTGATGATTCCTTCCATGACAGGAATATTATAGACGTCACGGAAAAGGCAATCCATATGTACCACATTCGCAAGCGTCAGCCCGACCAAGCCAAGCCGTCTTTCCATCTCATCAAAAGCTCCGTTGATCTGCTCTTCGATCGTGCCTCCGGGATTACCGGCGCAATAGTTGAGGAAAAAGAAATCTCCCGCCTGCACGATCCCCGAATGCATCCACTGTTCATTAACATCAAATCTCTCAATTTTCCCCATTTTAAGCACCTCGTTTCCTTGTAAAGCCGTTCACAAACATTTGTTCTTTTATTCTACACGAGAAACAGAAAACATGCAAGATGCAATTTGTTTTTCCACTTTCTACGAATTTGACGGGATAGATAGTAGGATTTTCACGGTATTGCAATCATCAAATGGCGCTATAATATAATATAATCACATCAAATGACTCTGGAGGCCCGACATGGCAGTTGACATCAACAAACCGATCAGCATTCTTTACCCCTATAGCGATGAAGCCCAATATACGCAGCTCAGCAATCTAGCCTGCCACGACCTGGCGCTCGATACGCTCTGCAATACCCTCGCCCAGGGACCGAAGGAAGATGTACTGATCATGGGCATCCTTTCGAAGCTCACGACCGACAGGCGCGTGGCGGAGTACAGGCAGAAGGTCTTTGTCGACATTCTGAACCTTCCCGACCTTAGAAAGAAAATGATGGAACTCCTCGACAAGATCTCCTACATCAAAGACTTCAAGACCATGAAGCGCGGTTCCTCCGAGAGAATGGGACTTTGGGATCTCCTCCATAAGCTTGACGAGATCTCCGACTACATCAAGTGTGTGGAAGCGATGCAGGAATGCCTCGGCAGCGCCGATCTTAAATCTCAGGGGCTTATCGACCTTAGAGAATACATCAATGCCGTTTACACCGATTCCTTCTTCGCCGAAATGAAATCGGATATTGAGAAGGTCAAGGCAGAAGCCAGCAGCGTCAAGAGCGTAACCGTCGGCATCAACGTCAACGAGCGTTTCGAGGCCACCTCCCTCGGTCTTATCTCCATTAATGACACATCCTTCAAAAAGTCCGGCATCGTCAGTAACTTCGCGGATGCCCTTAAAGCCAAGAACAAGCTTCATGAGGGGACGGATTGGGATGGCGACATGCACTACACGCCGGCCGAAGCGGACGACGAAGGCGGCCTCGGTATCGTGGACCGGTTTGCCGACATGTACACCAGAGGCACCGCTACCGGTGTCATCATGAGAAACGCAGCAAATGCGAATCCGACGACAGCCGCCGTTCCAAAGAACGATGGTGTTGAGAATACGACCTTCTACCTCGGAAAGATCGTCAATAAACTCCTTGATACCCTTGTAAAAAAACTTCGTGACACTTTGGGCAAGTACGTGAACGTCGCCGTCATGAACATCTCCAAGCTCATTCCCGAGTTCGTTTTCTACATCCGATTTGCAGAGTTCATCGAAGCCAACCTCAAAAAAGGCATGCCGTTCTGTGAGGCCGCTGTTCTATCCGATGAGGATCTTGCCAAGGGGCTGACTATGCGTGCTAAGGGACTTTATAACCTAAAACTCGCTATCTCTTCAAATCACAGCGAAGAGATCGTTTACAACGACCTGGATTTCGACGCAGATCACACCGTCTACATCCTGACTGGTGCGAACCGTGGCGGAAAAACCACGATCACTCAGGCTGTCGGCCTCCTCTTCGTCCTCGCTCAGGGCGGCATCTACGTCCCGGCGGGAAGCTTCGAGTTTAAGCCGGTCGACAATATCCTGACCCACTTCCCTGCCGATGAAGACAAGACTATGGATCTCGGCCGTCTCGGTGAAGAGTGCGTCCGATTCAAAGAACTCTACACAGAAGCCACTGAAGATAGCCTGATGCTTCTCAACGAGACCTTCTCCACCACATCATTTGAAGAAGGCTATTACATTGCCAAGGACTCCGTCCGTGCCATCCTGAAAAAGGGTATCCGCACGATCTACAATACACATATGCACAAGCTCGCCTACGATGTCGACGCCCTAAACGAAGGGGACGCCAAAGTGAAGGCTTCTTCCCTGATCGTGAAAAACGAGGGCGCCAAGCGGTCTTTCAAGGTTGAGGTTGCGCCTCCGGAAGGCATGAGTTTCGCAAAGGACATCGCTGAGAAATACGGCGTCACCTACGAAATGCTCACGGAGTAAAAGACCCGGAGACTACTGCAAAGACAACCTCTCACCGGTTATCGCCTTGAGTATAAACATCAGAGGTTCTCGTAATCATATCTGATATAGTTGCCGGCAGCACCCGAAGCGGAATAGTTGATTACGGAAGTAAGTCTTCCTCTTTCGTCGTACTCATATACGATGCTTCCGTCCGGATTGCGCTTTTTGCCCTTTTCCTTTTTCTCAGACATAAGCTTTCCGTTCTCATCGTAATAATATACCGTGTATTCATAAGGGGTAAATACCTCGCGAACGTCTTCAACGATTCGGCCGTCAGCACTGAATCTCCGATACTGCCCTTCACTTTTTTCGAACTCTCCGGAGACGATATTATTCGCCCAGTAGTATACCGTATACGTTCCATCATCATCGTAGACGTACTCATATCCATATATTTCGCCCTCATTGGCAACATCGATACAGTGTTCCCAGATCATCCGCCCCTGATCGTCATACTCATATGTGTACTGGTAGTTGGGTTCTCCGTTTACAGGACCGTCCGTTACAAGTTCAAGAAGACCGTCATCCCCGTAGGTATAAAGCATTAATTTGCCGTCCGGTAATCCCCCGCTTCTCCAGATCTCTTCCCTGATCAGCCGTCCTGAATCATCATACTCATAGTATTCGGAGGAGACTATCTCACCGTCACTGTTGATATAACAGGTGAGGATTTCATTGTCGTTGGCATCAAAATAGGTATCGTATCCGCTCTCCACGTGTCCGTCAGTATAGACATAATTCCCGTGTCTTACGTATCCGCCGGGAAGATTAAGGGATTCCGGATGCACGCCGCTATAATTTTGTGGTCCGTTTTCGTCATCTTTATCTGTCTCATCGATTACGGAAACGGTCTCTTCAGTCTCAACCGGACCCTCTGCCGTCTCTTCGGTCGTATCAATGGTAGCTTCAACCTTTTCTTTCTCTTCGCCGGATCTTCCGCTCCTGCCCTTTTCCTTCGAATCCTCTTTACATCCCGTGGCAGCGATGATCATCGCCAGAAACACTACCAATGATAGCATAATCTTATTTCGTTTCATAATGAAAGCCTCCTTATTTCTTCACGTCTGCCTATAAGACACAGAAATAATGAGATTTATTCGAAAGATTTTGAAAAATTTTTCAATCTGTCAGATCAGTCTGAACCAAGAATAAGATAATCCACAAATAAGTAACCGTTTCATGATATTGCCCTTAAGTGACGGGATGTATGGATCGCCAGGAGAATTGACGGAATTAGCAATATCACACTCACCGCAAGAATGTAAACGAACGGACTGATTTCCCGCTTTATGTTATCACCAAGCTTGGGGTTTCTGATTTCGTACTTTATCCGTTTTCCCTCGATCTCCGAGTCACTTAATCCGAACTGTTTCAGCAGGTACTCCGTATTCAGATCCGACAGCGTAGTCGTCTTATCCAAAACACCTTCTATCCGCAAAGTAGATGTTGATTCAGAAGCGAATGGGTCTTCCTCATAAACTACGCCTTCGAGCTGAAGGAAGTTCTTATGCGCACGCATGTCCACTCCGATAAAATGCGTGATTTCTTTTGTTGATCGATCGACCACACCCAAAAGATAGAAGGACTTTTCATTGGATGAGTTGTCATCTTTCATCTGTGCCTGATACTCACCGATCACCACATACTCCGTTACAACGGCTCTTCTGTCTCTAATGAGTTTTCCATTATTGGAGCCATCACAAAAATCAATAGCCGGGAGGTTGTCGATAATCAATCCGTAAACCGACCATCCGATCAAAAACAGGAAAAGGACCACCAGCATGATTGACCGGAAGCGATTACGTCTGGCTAAATAACTCGATCTCATCAGCATTGCAAAAAGCCTCTTACTTCAATCCTCTAAATCATACAGGTAAGAAATCATATCGTAATCCTTACCGCCCCAGTTGTGAGAACCGGTTTGCGATTCTTTTCCGCCCGTTTTTTCATAGAAGATCCTTGATTCGGAATTCTCCTTGAGGCACCAGATGATCATTTTCTTCTTTCCGAGATCCTGGAAATGACGAATTGCATATTGAAGCAAAAGCTTCCCAATCCCGTTTTTTCGGTATGAGTATCTGACATACAATGCAATGACCTCGCAATCAGCCATATCGTCATCTGCGAGCTCTAGCCATGCATATCCAAGGACCTTTTTCCCGTCAGCAGCGACAATAAATTTCTCGTATCTTTTAACTTCGATTTCATATCTCTGATCTACACTTAGAGAATCAAGATAATCACTTTCAATGATTCCCCGATAGGCTTCTTTCCAGTCTTCCACACAGATCTCTGCAATTTGTCTGACGTCTTCTTTTTCCGCTTTTCTTATAACGATCCCGTTTTCCATATTTAGCTCCCTGATCATGTTCCTCTGATGTCGATTATATCATTAAAATTGTGACAGTTTAGACACATTCTCTAGTGCTTTTCAAAATGCAGTGATAGAATGAATTCAGGGTTGAAGCTAAGCGCTTTTTGGAGGAATTGGGATGGTTGGTTTTTCGATGTGAGAAGGACCGTTTTTCCGATTTTTGATTTATTTGCGGTTGATCCTGGAGTGGAGATCGGCTGACGATGATGCTCTGGAGGAATTAAAAATGAAAAAGTTAGCGGCTGTTTTGTTGTGTGTAGCGATGATCCTTTCAGCTGGATGCGGAAAATCTAACAAAAGCAAATCGAAAAACCGAAAGAAGGTCGCGAAAGACAATTCGGCCGAAGCGAATGAAGATGTCGAAGACACAGATTCTTTATACGCTCCAGATGGCTCAAAAAATTCCAGCAGCCAGAATACGAATACATCCCCCGATTCAGATGTGGATTTCGAATTTGTTCAAGATCTTGAATACCTTCCCGTGCAAGTTAAACATGTAACGGAAACCTTCTACCCGAGAGAATTAACCGAGGCGGATTATGTCACGGAGAAGGATCTTCTTGGAAAGGAGACCGTTCGCTGCCTGGTTCCGTGCGTCACATATTATTACGATCGTTTAGTAATTGAGGGCGACGAATATAAAGAATTGCAGGAGGCATTCGACGCGATGCAGGATCCGGCTATCGAGAAAGTCCTCTCTGACTATAACGCCGAAGTGGAACGGCTAAAGAATCTCGACCCTTCTGAGTATGAAGAAGGAAAAGAGAAACGCATCAGTTCACACTTAACGCTGTACCGCGCCGATTCGCAGATTATCGGATACGAGCTCGATGGAAACCGTTACGCTTATTCTGTAGAGTTAAAAAGAAACCTGAAGCTTTCTGATGTAGTAAAGGATATCGATAAGTTCGAAGATGTTTTCATAAAGGATGCCGAGCTATGCCTTGACATTGACGCAATGACAGTAGAGGAACAGGATAAGGTTCTCGACGAACTCAGGGAACAGATCAAGAACGACACGCTCCCCTTGTACATAGATTACGATACGATCACAATCCATCTGGATGTTTCCAGATACGACGCATTTTGGATGGATGATCTGTTGTATTTGGCGGTCGGCAATTATCCGTTATTTAACATGGATTGGTTTGCCCATACTCCTAAATACTACGCGATCGGCCTGGAACAGTTTTTCGACTCCGTATTGATTTGGGATTGTGACGGGGATGGTGTTATGGAGGACGTTAAGCTTGAAAAATCCGAATTCTTGATCAATGACAAGTATAAGGCCGTGTTCCATTACAAAGGCCAGGTTTTGACTTTACAAAACGATCACAGCTATGGATTTTTCTCATATGTCGTCACAGACGACGGACGGTATTTCTATATAGGAAACTGTTGTGTGAAACTTGAAGATGATGGTTCACTGACTCTTCTGCGAGAAGATTCACCTGAATTCTGTATGCTGGATGATTGTCAGAACCCTGAATGTTTTACAGTAACCGAGTCGTTCGATCTTATCGGTACACGTTCTTTTAAGCGCGACTATACGCTTATGGGTAATAATGGTATGCCAAAAGCACTTACGCTTTACTATACTGACGAAGCCTCTTCACTTGTATCGTCAACATATCTGACAGCCGTACTTTTCGATACGGATACAGGAAAAGCCGGAGACGAGATCGTCATTCCGGCCGGTTCAACCTACGATATTTCTGAGTTTGATCCTGACAATAACACGATTCTTTTCCATATAACCCAGACCGGTGAAGATGGAAATGCACAAGAATACTACGCCAAGGTCAACATCAGCTACTACACGGATCCTAAAGGCGAAAAGCCCGATGAACTGCTTCTGTCCGAAATCCCGGCTAACAAGCTTTTCAATGGGATTTCGTGATTCAATCGCGTATTGATTTTTGTCCTTTACGTTGGATCGGTCAGGTCGGATCCTTCTTTATATGCCAGCATTGCTGATCGGTGTAATACCCTTCCGGAAGTTTATACCACCTGTTCGTATCCTCCACATACCAGCAGCCTTCGGTCTCATCAAACCACATCCAGCCGGTTCCTTCGGCTTCGTATAAAGGTTCGAACCAGTAGCACCAGAAGCCGGGACCGGTAAAGGTGTCATAATAGAAGTGGCATCGCGTTTGCGGATCGTAGTAATTGTTTTCGTCAGGGATATAATCGCATATCCTTTCGATCTCCTCAACAAAGATCTGATCTTTGTCCTGGAATCTTCCGTCATCCGGATTATTCATGTGCCATAGATTCGATGTATCGTACTTTTCCGGAAGCGGTATCCAGTTCTCTTCAGCTGCCTCAATATACCAGGTCTGCTCAACGAAAGAATACTCCATCCATCCGTAATCGCCGAATTCAGAAGAGATACCCTCATACCAGTACTGCCAGACCGGCGGACTCACCTCCGTATTCAGCCAGAAATAACAGTCCGTTTCTTTGTCATAGTAATTCCCGGAATTATGCCAGCTGCACTCTCTTTGGATAGCTTCCACGTAGAAGGGCTGTGTGGTATCCGGTTCGACAACGAACTTATCATAATAGCCGGGAATCGGAGTCGGAGTCGGCGTTGCCGTTTCCAAATACTGCGAATAGGCCGCATCCACTTCGGATGCAGAACGGGTTCTCGTAGTACTATTCTTATTGTTTGACGAAAGCCCGCCGATGAGAAGCCCGCCAACAGTTACAGCAAGAACGACAGCCGCCGCACCGTAAGCAGCGGTTCTTGACTCGTTGGAAGCGGTATAGGTTTCTCCTCCACTATACAAGCTGTTGTCATCTTCATAGCCGCTTGACGGAACACGGACTGTTTTCGGGACGGCACGAACTTCTTCTTCGACTACCGCATCAGTTAAGATCTCACTTAGGGCTGCACCGCAATTCGGGCATGACGGAAGCGCGCCTTCTTCCCATTTCAATTTGATCTGGGTGCCGCTGAAACTGCATGCGGCCTGTGTTCTCAGTGTTTTCCCTTTCTTAACGATAACCTGCTTATAGTAGTTTCCGTTCTCATCATAGAAACCTTGCTTATACGTTTTTCCGGATGTTTCATCTGACTTGGTCTCCGGAAGATAGAAATAATCATGGCGGATGCTTCGGAACAAAGACGCCGTACTAATAGAACGCGGAAGCACAGTAGGCTGATTCACGCGCGTCTTAACCTGAGGGGTAACATATTGCGTGACGACTTTCGTTGTAGTTACGGCCGGAGTTCTTCTTTCTACGTCATAGCTATCATAAGACGATGAAGCAGAAGAACGGCTGTGAAACGAAAACGATCTTGATCCGCCCGAAAAAGAATGGCTTGAATGCGAGCTGGAACGAGAGCTCGAATGAGAACTTGAACTATGACGTGACGGCATTTTTCCACTTCACCTCCCTGCTAATAAACTAAAACTTCCCCCGAAAACAGTATATCATTAATTGCCCATTATCCAGAACAGCAGGCGGAAAACGCCATACAGAATAAGCAGGCATATAGCCATATAAAGCAGGCTTGAGAAAAGATGAGACTTCGTTTGGCTGTTATAATGGGCTTGTGTGCAGTTATCGCTGGGATTCTGCGGATCATAGCATATCGGCTGGTACTGTCTGTTCTTTATCGCCCAGGAACCATATCCGCTTCCGGTATAGGTCTTTCCATCGACCTCGAATTCATAGGACACAACGGTACCTCTTGACCTCGTTTCGTAGGTTTCCCTCTCACTGTCCCAGCTCTCATATGTATCCTCATAATGACTCTTGATCCGACCTGTGGCGATTCCGGTAAGGTGTGCCATGGCTTTCTTGGCACGGATCCTTCTGGGTATTCTGCCCACTTCCGAAACGATCACGAATCCGAATAATGCTACGATAAACAAAATGATCGTCGTCTTCGGATCATTCACAATGTAATCCCTGCCAAAATAGACAGCTACGGCTATACCGATTAAATACAGAAAAGAAAGCATGCCAGCACCTCCAAACCTCCGCCTTACACAACAAGGCTATTCCCCAACTCAACATTTTTCCCAACTCCGAATTCATTATATCATCACCAAACAGTTGAAAACACGGAGGGAAAATAGAGAAAACCACCTATAACTCTGCACATGACGGGTGTAAAGAAGTATATACTATATATCGGCACCCGGATTGATCCTTCCGGAATCGGAAAAAACTTTTCTGATTCCCCGACAATTCCGCCGCGTCAATCGTTATATAAGTGAAAGGAGGACAGCATATGACGGAAACTGCATTGTGTACAGATGCGGATTTTGAATCATTCTACGAACGTCATTGGAAGTATGTCTATCGCCTGAGTTTCACTTATTTACGGAACGTGGAGGATGCGGAAGACTGTACGGAAGATGTGTTCGTTAAAGTTCTGACAGGAAATAACGCCTTTCAGGATGAGATCCACGAGCGGAAATGGCTGACCGTCACAACGATCAATCTTTGTAAAGACAGGCTGAAAAGCTTCTCTCACAAGAATGTACGATCTCTCGATGATGACACTTTCCCCGAGCCCGCCTCTTCTGAGAAAGAAGATCAAAGCGAGATCCTTGAAGCCGTGATGGATCTTCCGATCCACTTAAAAGATGTGGTACTGCTGTTCTACTTTGATGGTTACAAAACAGATGAGATCGCCGAGATGCTTTCAAGGCCGTCCTCCACGGTGCGAAACCAGCTCAGTGACGCAAGAAAAGCATTAAAGAAAAAACTGGGAGATATCCTATGGTAGACCACGAACAAGAAAAGATACAGCAAGCCATCGAGTCCATCTCACCGGCTCCGGACGCCCGTGAGAGGATGCTTGCCAACATTCGCAAAAAAGCCGCCGCAAGTACGGAATCTGTAAGCACCGCGGTACCGGAAAAATCAGTTTCCGAAGCCCCTGTCCGTGCCGTATCACGACGTCCCGTTTATGTGAAGATCCTCTCTATCGCAGCCTCCGTGGCCGTTCTCATCGGCTGCGGCTTTCTGATCCGGAACCTTCAAAGTAAAAAGAGCGCACCCACGGAAACAAGCATCCGGACAGAAGGCGGACAAGTGCTTTTCGAGACGACATATTCTTCGTCTGATGACCTGGAAAAAGCAACAGGAATCCGCCTGCTGCCCCCTAAATCCGGTACGGATATCCTCTATTTTTCCACCGAGTCTTCCGGAACTATTGCCGGTGTCCGCTTCTCGATCGGCGCGGACATGTATTACTTATACGCAACCAAAGATCCATCGGATGCTTTCCGCGAGATCACGCCGGATGCGCCTTCCCGGGATCTGGATACAGAGACAAAGGCACAATTGACAACCGACAGCGACACACAGACAGAGACGATCGTCTGGACACAGGGCGATGTGACGTATTGCCTGTTTAATAGCGATACGGCGACAGAAGACGATCTGACACAAATCTATTGGGAGATAAAGAAATGAAAAAGCTAACTACACTTACCGCTATCGGGCTTTCTGTCCTGATGCTTCTATCAGCATGCACGAAAAAAGATAAAAACACGAAAAATACCCGGGATAACGGACGGGACGTCTCAAGCAATGCCTCTGACGATAGCAATACTCCTGCAAATACCATAGATCCCGCGATGCTCAACGGATTTTTTAACGATCCGGTCGTAATTGCTGACAATGATGGAAAAGAACTAGGCACGATCTATACCTGCAGTTCCCCCATGCTTACTGAAAAAGGCGTCCTCTACTCCGCCTGGCCGGAAGGTGCGAAAGACGATTCCATAATGGAATATCACCTCTTTGATCAGAATACCGGCGAAGACCGGAAACTCGGTCAGGTCACGGATCCCGCCTACGAAGACACCAATTCACGCGTTGAAATCAACGGGAATGTTTATTCGCTGGCAATGTTCGGAGATCTTCTTGACGCCGACCTGGATCCGATCTATCTTCAGAAGATCGATCTGGTCAACGGAAGCATCTCTCTCTGCCCGATCATTCAAAACGGCTACCCCTATCAGGCCATGTGCCGGATCGGAAACAAACTTCTTCTCTTCGTGCACGATCAGCAGTCGGACGGTCTTCTCATCGACAGAATATTCGAGTATGACCCCGAAACAGAAACCGCAAATGAACGAATGTCTTTCCGGTATTCCGAAAATGAACAGGTAAAGCAGGGCGACACCATCCGATCGCTCTATAGCGACGGAAATCTCATTTATATACTTCGTATTCACGCCGAAAACAACGATTCCAAACTCCTTGTCGACATCTATGACATGTCATACAACAAGAAAGAGGAAAAAGACATCACCGCTCTTTTTTCTCAGGCGCTGAAAGAATACGATCCCGCCGCGGATCCGGCTTTCGATATGTACTATCAGGCAGCGCGGTTCTTCATTACGGAAGACGGCAAGCTCTATTATCTGAATTTTTCGGATCTTTCTTTCCTTGCAGACATCAGCAAAGGAACAATAGAAAGAGCTGTCGATCCTTTATTCCGTGCATCTTTCGGATCGGGCAGCCCCTTCTTTGCCATCATATTAAAAGGCGGTGAATTTGAAGTCGGATCCAATCACATCTTCACCCTCGATAATGGTGAGCTCGTAGATTCCACGTTCGATATCTTCGACGCGGACTACTATATCGAATCGATTGAAGTCAGTGCTCAGGACATCCGCGTGGTCTATTTACGGGCGAGAAGTTCCGGACAGGAAGATAGTGATCATCCCGGCATATACTGTATTCTGATCAAGTAGGATCGATATAAACGATGTAATCTCCGGAAGCGCTGATCCGGATCGTCACTTCACCGGTTCTGTAGAAGGCATTTGCACCCGAGAGATAGGTCCAGTCACCAACGACCGCGAACCCGGTAACCTGACTTGGCACTTCGAAAGCGTTGCCGCCCCAGATCTCTGAAATGTTGTATCCGTCCACTTCCCAGATCGAATTCATCCACAGCTTATAAAGTTTTCCGTTATAGTAGTAGAGATCGTCAGCCTCATTTTCATAGAAAAACATGTCACTTCCATCTAATTTGCAGCTGATCAGTCCGGTAAACTCCGATCCGTCCTCAAGCGTGCTCCGTCCCCAGAAACAGATATTCTCTCCATCTGAAACCATGGGAACAAAGCTGCTGGATTCTGCACCGATTTCAAGTTCCTCACAGTTGTTGCCATCGGCGTCCATGATGAAGATTTTTCCGTAGAAAAGTCCGTCATCCGCGGGTTCTTCCGGATCCACATAGCAGATCATATCTCCAACAAAGCAAAAAGGCACGTGGGTCCCGGAAGGAGCCTTTGCCGCGGTAAACAGTATATCTTCGGCATTTCCGTCAAGGTCGACCCTATGAATGGATCCATCCTCTTCGAAATACAGATAGTCATGGTAATAAGTCAATCGCTCGATATTCCCTTCCAGGATATCTTCGACGGAATAATCAGAGAGGTTGATTCTTTTGACCAAAGTGTCGCTTTCGCGGAAATACAGATAATCTCCCACAAGGATCAGCGAATCGATTTTAGGCTCAACATCCGGCTGCGGAGTCGTACTATAAATCAGTATAGCTTCATAAGTGGAATTGTTTTCTTCTTCGATCGACGCGTAATGTTTATCATAATGAACGACATAATACGAATGGGCTTTATTCGCCGTAGCAATGGCACCAAGGCAGGCATCTTCCATATCAATCGTGGCGGTCATTTTTTTCGGCTGATTGGAGTTTCCATCCGAATCCGTTTCAGATGGAGGAGCAGCTAACTGTTTCTGATAATCGGAAAGCGTCAGATCGACAACTCGATTACTCGTCTCATCCGATTCCGAAGAAGAAACTTCTACCTCACTCGTTTCGCCCTCAGCGGAAGACGAATCTTTCTCGTCCGGATCGGCAGAAAGAGTCTCCTCTTTCGGCTTTTCATTCGATTCTACCGTATCGCTCTTTTTTCCACATGCGGCATTCAAAAAACAGACAGATACGAACGCAACTGCCAACAAACCGGTGATCTTTCGATGTTTCATAAGATCCCTCCTTACCTCTATTAGATTGTTGTTTGCCATCAACTCTAATTTCATCTTAGCATCAGAAAGAGGCAACAAAATGAGGGATTAGTCACACTGAAATGATTATCAAACCGCAATGTTTTAAGAATAAACACGATGCGCATGGCATCGAAGATTTACGCGTTTTGTGTCTGAAGTTTCTTGCCTTTCGTATGGCAATTAAGCAATATGGATATGTTGGCCACCAGAAGCACACAATGGCAAACGGGTGTAAATCCCATATGGGACATCGGAGTCGAATTCAAAGACACCATAAACCCGATCCACGAAATGAAATCGTATCCCAGGAACAATCCGGAGAAAACGGCCAGTATCACGGACATGACCACAGAAACCGAATCTTTGACACAGGACGCAACAACGGTAAAGATCCCGGTTGCATACATGAGAAAATACAGGATAATGAGGTTCCCCCACCAATCCAGGATCACCCTTTGATAGGAAACAAAGTTATACACCTTAAAGGCGATCGTTCCTAACCCCAAAATCAAACCAAGGATCTTAATTCTCTTTCCCATCTCTTTCACCATCGTCTATGAAACGATTCCTTTCAAACGAAAAGTTCCCCAACATACATAAGACGATGCTTCTTGAGAAATTGTTGCAAAAGCATTTGGAAACAGATCACACATCCAGTGTATATTCATCTGTTTTGAATACGCCGATCACTTCGCCGTCACAATACACCACATATACTTCGTCACCGGATTCCAGTTTCCTGTAATGGTAACGATTCACATGTCCGAAGGAATCATCATCAAAATAGATCGTATATGTCATTCCCGTTTTCGAATACATCTTATCGGTCACGGTTTTCGTTTCGACAGACGGGGTATTTTTGATTCCGTTCCAAGCCCCGGAGAAGCTGAATCTCCCTTTTGTCCCCATCACGCAGGCAACGATCACAATGAACGCAAGCATGCCCAGCCAGATCCATTTCTTCTTATCGTGGATCCAGCTCTTGGCCACAGGAACTGTCAGCAGGATAATAGCGGCGATCGGGATCAGATACTTAAGTACCGTCATTACTTTCAAAGTATTCAAAAATTGACTATCGATCACCTTTCCCGACGGAACATAGGCAATATACTCAACCACAAGGAAGAAAACAAAACCGGCAATAATGAATGCCAGCCAGATCGCGATCTTCGGCGTCACTTTGATTTTTTTATCATCGGAGGACGAACCCGAATTCAGGTTATTAGTTTCCATACATAATCACCTACTAAAGACCCTTTTCAGTTTTCTCCTCGCAAACGATTATATCACACGATGTAGTTATGCGCCTGCCGGTCAAACATCTCTCTGTAACGTCCGTTTTGCTTCATGAGTTCATCATGAGTACCCTGTTCGATGATCTTTCCATGCTCGAAAAGATAGATACGGTCGGCCATACGAGTTGTCGAAAGACGGTGCGAAATGAAGATGACCGTATTCTCCCCTGCATTTTCAATCAGGTTCTTGTTGAGTTTATACTCCGATACCGGATCGAGTGCCGAGGACGGCTCATCAAGGATCGATACCGCCCGGTCTTCGTTTCGAAGGAATACACGTGAGATCGCAAGTTTCTGGCTCTCGCCGCCGCTGAGATTCACGCCGGATTCATCAAATTCCCGTGTCAGCGGTGTATGGATCCCGTCAGGAAGCGAATCGAGTCTCTTCCCGAAATCCGCTTTGCGAAGCGCATGGATCACATCCTCTTCGTCTTCTTTATCCGCTTTCCTCAGCAGCACATTCTCCGCGATCGTAGCCGCATAAATATTGTAATCCTGGAAAACCGCACTGATCTTCTTTCTGTATTCATGCGTGTTATATTCACGGATATCATGTTCTCCATAACGGATACTGCCATCTGTTACATCGTAAAGACGCATCAGAAGCTTTACGAAGGTTGTCTTGCCCGCGCCGTTCTCGCCAACGATGGCGATCTTTTCCCCGGGATGGATCTCGATCGAAATATCCGAAAGCGTATCTTTTTCCGTATTCGGATAGCGGAAAGATACATGAGAAAGCACGATCGGTTCGGAGCCTTTTTCCGGAGTCAGACCGTCCGCCACCTCGATGTTCGGCTTATACTCTAAAAGCTTGATGAGTTTTTCACCGTAAAGACCGATATTCTGGAAATCCACAAGACAGTAGTTGATCTCATTGAGATTTCTTCTTACGTAGTTTGCGGCATTATTCGCCGATGCCACCTCGCCGAGGGCGATGGATTTAACGACCAGTGCAAGATACCCGAGGTAGGCCGGGATCGCAAAGAACGAGAATACTGTAAAGACAGAGATCCAGTTAACTAAAGAGATCCAGGTCAGCGGCGGACCATAGATCCGGCCCTCTTCCGCCGCCTCATCCAAAGCCTCGTCAAACTGCAGTCTCAAAGGACCGCGGACATCGGTCATCTTGCACTCCTTGGCGAACTCCGGCTGATAGAAAACGCGCTTGCTGTAATCCGCCTTACGTATTTTCTTCTGTGACTCCACCCACCAGGTATAATTGATTTTCTCGATCTGAAAGCGGGTCAGAAGATTTACGATGAATCCGGCGATCGGGAAGAACGCAAGGACCGGGCTGATGGTCAGGATCATGGCCGCCGCCACGAATAGCGCAACCGCTCCTCCAATGATGGAACTTACGACCAGCACCGTATCTTCAATCAGCGAATCCGCCCGCTGTGACACCACCACATAGTTATCGTAATTCTTCGGATCATCGTAGAAGATCAGATCCTTCAGGCTGTTCTTCTCGGCCAGTTCTCTCTGGATCCTTCCGGAAAGCGGAATCAGTTTCGCCTTCGACCACTCATTAAGAAGCTGGCGGATCCACTCAAGAAATACCACAAGGACCAATGAGATCAGAAGCAGCACGATAACTTCACAGAACTCATATTTCCCGGTAAGACGGTTGATGATCATCTTCAGGATAAAAGTATCGTTGAATGCCATACCGGACAGAAGGAGAATATTCAGCGCCATGACCTTAACGATCAGCGCTTTGTCATATCTTGCGGCATATTTCAGAAGATATGCCACATTTCCGACCATAAGCCGAATGGTGATCTTCTCTTCCGGAAGCTTCATCTTTCTTTGTTTTTTCTTAGTATTCTTGCTCATAGAAAGCCTCCGCTCCCAGGAGCATCTCTTCCGGTAAGCTGTCCTGATAATTTTCGGCCTGCATCATAAACATCTCATAGTAATGCTGTTTCATCTCCATGAGTTCTTCGTGAGACCCGTGCTCGACTACACGGCCGTCCTTCATCATGTAGATCTTATCCGCCATTCTTGCCGAAGACAGACGGTGTGAGATAAAGACGACACCCCGTCCTTCCGAAAGGCGCATCATGTTATTGTACATATTGTATTCAGCCAGCGGATCGAGCGCCGAGGACGGCTCATCGAGAATGACCATATCCGGCTGCTGGGCAAACACTCGTGCGATGGCGATCTTCTGAGCCTGGCCTCCCGAAGGAATAAAACCGCTCTCATCGAACTCACGGCTGACGATCGTATCCAGACCCTTCACAAGCCCTGGATGCTTCACATCAAACTGTGCATTGACCAGTGCTTTTTCCGCAAGATCATAATCGGCCTGACCTTCAGGTCTGCGCATCAGGACATTTTCGACAAGCGGCATCGCAAAGACCTGCAGATCCTGGAACACCGTACCGAATCTCTTCCGATATGCATCCTTATCGATCTCATTGATATCGATCCCGTTCACGAGGATCTTTCCCGAAGTCACGGGATAAAGCCCCATGACCAGCTTGATCATCGTCGTCTTTCCGGCACCGTTATAACCGACGATCGCCAGTTTCTCGCCCTTATTCCAGCGGAATGACACATCGTGGATCGAAGCGGTTTTGGCCCCGGGATAGGTAAATGACACGTGCGACAGCTCGATGGATCGGATCTCCCCGACATCCGGCTTCTTCGCTTCCTCCACACGTTCCGTCTCCAGGAACTCCTGAAGATTCTTAAAAAGCCGCGACTCATTACTCAGATAGATCCGGTTCTCCACCCCGTGCTTCAGCTGATCGGTGGAAAAAGCCATGGCCGTGATCATGGCTACATAACTGGAGATATCCGTAACATCCCCGCTCTTGATCCGAAACGCCACATAGAAATAAGCGGCGATCCCGGCCAGCACCGAGTAGCTCCCCTTCATCAGAAACGAATAGAAAGCCGACTTCATCCGGTACTTCAGCGAGACCTGACTCATCCTGTCTATCGCCGATTCCTGTTTTTCGAGCATGATCGAGTTGATATCGAAAAGGCGGATCTCCGGCGCATACTTTTTCTCATAGTAGATCCTTTTGACGTAGTCCGCCGTACGCTTATCCCGGGTAATCGCCTTCTCCCGGTCATAATTGCATTTTCCGTTCTTCTTTCCGTAATATAGGCTTACGATCATCGGGATGACCATAAAGATCAGAAGGATCGGATCCACCGTCACCACGATCACCAGCGACATGATCGTCGCACCGACATTTCCGATATACACGCCCGTCTGGATCGACAGATTCATCGCCTGCTCCGCACAGCGGTCAAGTGCCCGGGCATAGCGGTCATAAAACTCCGGAGACTCATAATCCGAAAGCGAAAGCTGATCCGAAATATCCATCACCCGATGAAAGATGTGACGATAGACTTCCGGCGTCTTGATCTTCCTGTAGGTCTCGTACCAGCCGCAGATAAAATGCACGCAGACATGCCCGAGACACGCGATGATCAGAAACCAGAAAAGCTTACTGTACTCGATATTCCGCTCGATACAGTTAAAGATGTATTTGGTCAGGTATACAAAGAAGAACACATAGAAGATCTGTTCGATCGAATTCTTAAAAAGCGTAAAAGCCAGAAGAAGTTTATCCGAATCCCAAACCTGTTTCAGCGCATATTTCAATTGTTTAAAAGTGCTGTCTTTCGCTTTCATGCGGTTCTTCCGACTCCCCGAAAAAAGATATATCTATACTACCACTCTTTTTCCCTTCGAAAAGCACTTTATACTGTGGGTTCAATGTTTCTTTTTGTTTTGATTTCTTCCTCGAGTTCCGGCTCCTGCTCCGGCTCGATTTCGATCTTCTTTTCCACGACGGATTTTCCGACCCACTTCTTCTTATACCAGTAATACATGACGATCAGTCCGCGGATGCACTCATCCGTGGCAGTTCCGGCATAAATGCCTGCGATACCGACGCCCAGGGCCACACCGACGGTATATCCCATCGTAAGGCCTAAGCCCCAGTTGCAGAGTATTCCCATGATCAAAGGAAACACATACGCACCGGCCGCTTTCAGGCTGCTGACGAAAGTCATATTCAGGCATCGTCCCATCTCCACGAATATATCCACGATCATGATCATCTGCCCGAATGCGATGATGGTCTGGTTCGAAGTGAAAAGCTGAAGCGTATACCGGCACAGTATCGCATTGATGGAAGCCATGGCGATCGTAATCGGCATAGATGTCCGCAGTGTTTTAAAGACACGCTTATACGCCTCTTCCGATTTTCCCGCACCAACAAGATGTCCCGTAATGATCTGTGTCGACATAGCACAGGCATTAGAGAAGATCATGGCAAACGAGATCAGTGTATTGCAGTACGCCCTCGCATTTACCGCGTCATTGCCCATGGCATTGACGAAAGAAAGAAGCGTCGTCTGATAAAGGTTATACGTCAGGTTCTCTCCGGCTGTCGGAAGACCGATCTTGATCATCTTGATCAGAAGCTTTTTCGGAAAAGGACGCAGATAACGAAGCGAGATCCGACCCGTTCTGGTAGCAAAGAAGAATATAAAGACCGCGATCACCGCAAGAAATCTCGCAAATACCGTTGCAATCGCAACGCCGGCAACACCGATGCCCAGGAAACGAAGCGGCCCGTAGAGGAAGATATAGTTGCCGATGATATTGACGATATTGATCGCCAGCGTGACCCACATGCCGATCTTGGTATACCCGTTACAGCGCAGGATCTGGACCATTACGTTAAATACCGCGATCAGAAAGCCTCCACCGCCGACAATGTAGATGTAGATCATGGAATAAGGCCGCATCTCCGGCGAGACATGCAGGAAGTCCATAATCAGAGGATTTGCCGCGCAAAAAGCACCGCTGAGGACGACGCCGATCACGAAGTTGACCACGATCGCCAGCGTATAGATCATGTTCATCTTATCGAACCTTTTCGCGCCGAGATATTGCGCAACCACAACGCTTGTTGCCGTCGCAATGACATTGAAAAGGATCATCATCATGAACATGATGGTGTTGGCATTTCCGATTGCTCCGACAGCATACTCATCATAATGGCTGAGCATGATCGTATCGACGTTATTGAGCATGGTATTGAGAAATAGCTCAATAAACATGGGACCCGCAAGCATCAGAAGCGGGGTCTTCTCGTCGATGACGATGGTTTTTTTCTTGTTCATTGTCTCACCTGATATCTACAAAACCTTCTATCACGAGAAACAATAATACTACACCTTCCCCGTTTAATATACAAAGTTTTTGCCGATTCATATCAGCATATTGACTATGGCTTTACGCGTCCTCGCCCCAGTCATCGCCGAAATAGCTGTCGGTGATCACATCCTCTGACTCAAATCGCAGGATCTCAAGTTTCAGTGCCTGATATTCTTCCATCATTTCCTCCATTACCTTCACTCGCACGCCTTGGCATAATTATAGAACGCGCATACGAGATCCTTGCCCTTAGAGCTTGCATTTGCATTGGTCAGTATGCCGTATCTCATTATATACGGAAATTTGTTCTTTACTTTTTCGCAGATTCACCCTCGCATTAGGCGAACTAATGACTCACTCAGAAGCCCGATCCAGCACAGCCTGATAATCATCCCTAAAGCGGAATGTACACATCCCCGCTTTTCTTGCACCCTCGACATTATCCACCCGATCATCAACAAACAGGCACTCCTCACCCTTCAGCCCGTACTCGGCAAGAAACGCCTGATAAATCTCAACATCCGGCTTGAGCATGCGGTAGTTCGACGACACAAACACGCCGTTGAAGAAATCCAGAGGCAGGAACTTCGGGAAATACTCATAGAAAAGATCGCTGGCATTGGAAAGAATATAGATGCCGAGGCCTTTGGCCTTTACACTCTCGCAGAACTCCCTCGCCCCGTTAAGCGGCGTCATGCAGAAGCCCCAGTGGTCAGCGCAATTACGAAGCGCCTCGTGATACTTTTCGGGAACTCTCCCCTTCACCAGATCAAAACGGTCTTTGTCCTTGATATCCCCGCGATCTCCCATCAGCCACTCCGGTCCGAGGAAAAGCTCCCTTCGGATCACGTCCTTCTCTTCCTCTGAAGAACAGAACCGGTTCAAAACAGCCTCCGGATTGTAATCCAAAAGCACATTGCCCATATCAAGTACGACATTCTTAATCATGTAATTTACGCTCTCTTCCCGAAAAGGACTCGAAACCAAACGGCACACGGTCCTTTTCCCACAGAGATTATAACACACGATTCCTAAACGAATTCCCAGAATAATATAACAGTTCTCTCACCGAAACCTCGGAAACTCTTGCGGCACTCTCGCCCGATCCCCGGAAATGAATCGCGCCTCTTCTTCCTCCTCTCGAAAAGAACCGGCGCGTCCGATCGGGGTTCCCCCACCGGGCGCGCACGGCCACCTATCCTCATATCCG
This sequence comes from Clostridiales bacterium, assembly GCA_017620475.1. Classification (GTDB taxonomy): domain Bacteria; phylum Bacillota; class Clostridia; order Saccharofermentanales; family Saccharofermentanaceae; genus Scatonaster. The sequence goes on from JAFZQI010000017.1 coordinate 52,356, forward strand.
GTTAAGGTTCAAATCATCGGCGCATTACTCACATCTCCGCGCCCAGTGTAGAAATCAGATCACAGAACTCCTCTCTGTACTTGTTGCCCGCCGCACCGGCCTTCGCCAGCTGATACGCCGTTTCGAACGTTGCGCCGCCCTTGTACTCACTGTTCCGGATCACCATCGAAGCCTCGATCACGCCGCAGATGAAGTCATAATCCGCACGATTGCTGATTCCCTTATCCACCAGCGGGTACTCGATCAGGGAGCTCTCATCAGAAGCCGGAGCCTTATATCTGACAGACACGGTGCAAAGTTCACCGGAACCCGCCTCTTCCGTCAGTGCGGTCTCCTGGTACTTCAATCCGCCGTCTTTGCCGGAACCGGCCAGTACCAGCTCATAGCAAACCGTAACCTGTGCACCGGCACCGATCTCGCCGCCGTCCTTCGTGTCGTCGCTAAAATCACTTGCTGCCATTTGTCTGTTTTCGTATCCGATCTGTCTGTAGGATTCAACCTCTGCCGGATTAAACTCGACCTGGAACTTCACATCCTTCGCCACAGTAACCGTTGTCTGCATCATCTTTTCGCAAAGCACTCTTTCCGCTTCTTCGATGGAATCGATATAGAAATAGTTGCCGTTGCCTGCATCCGCAATGGACTCCATATTGGCGTCGCTATAGTTGCCTGTACCAAATCCGAGGACTGTCAGGAAAACGCCGGTTTCCTTTTTCTCCTTAATCAGGTCAACAAGGCCGCTCTGGCTGGTAATACCCAGGTTCATGTCGCCGTCAGATGCGATGATCACGCGGTTATTGCCGCCATCGATGAAATACTCCTCAGCACAATCATATGCCGCCGTGATTCCGCCGGAACCGTTCGTTCCGCCATACGCCTCGATTTGATCAAGCGCTCTGCAGATCTCGTTATAATCATTGGATCCGACCAAAAGCGTGGCTGAGCTTCCGGAATATGTCACGATCGACACTCTGTCCTTCGGTCCGAGCATTCCCGCCAGAAGTTTAAAGCCGTCCTTCGCCAGTTGAAGTTTATCAGGAGAAGACATCGATCCGGACGAGTCAATAAGGAACACGAAATTGCTTCCTTCATTCGAAACATTGATCTCGTTATTGGCCTGCATCGTCATCACCAGCAGTTTATTGTCCTCATTCCAGGGGCAATCGCCGATCGAATACTGAACACTGAACACCTGATCTGTATTGTCAACCTTATAGTCGAAATAATTCACGATCTCCTCTGTCCGGATCGCCGAAGCCACATTATCCAGGCTCCATCCGTCACGGATCAGTCTTCTGAGATTACAATAAGAACCTGTATCCACATCCGCCGCAAAAGTCGAAAGCGGAGCCTGCGCCACGCTGACAAAGCCGTTTTCCTTGATCGTGTTGTATTCTTCGGTGTTAAAATCCACATCCTCATACTCATATCCTTCACAACTCGCTGTCGTATTCTCCGCATAATAATCACTTTTATACTCGGCTACTGTCGTGCAGTACGCCACCTGATCGTAAACGCTCGCAGCAGTCGTCGACTCCACCATCACCGACTGCGAACACGCCGTCGCACTCACCAGAAACAACCCCGCCATCAAAGCGGACATAGCCTTCTTCGATGAAACATTTCTCTTCCCGGAACCGTTCACTTTCACGGACCCAATCTTCTTCGCGGAACCCGCCATCTTTGTCGCCATAATACTCTTTTTCATAAATGCCACCTCCTATTGGGCAATACCTCGATTTTTCCAAATCGGCGGCTCCTTGATTACCGCCTTCACCCCTATAAACAGAATCCAATCACAAACCTTACAGTCTTTTTCAAAAAATTTCGAAAAATTTCTCCACCCGGTTCTTTTCGAAAAGAACTGTGCCCATTTTTGCCCGTATTTCTGCCTTCCCCACCACCAACCTTCCCCCACCACCCTTCACCACGCACTCTTCTCCACCAACTTTTCCAACAAGCAACCTCCGCCTCCAACCTTCCCCACCACCCCTCACCGCAAATGTCACCAGATTTGACATTTCGGTGACAGATTTGGTGAACATCTTATCTGGAATCTCGAAGAAGCGTTAACCGACCGGTCCCATCCGAAAAGCACTGTTCAGATTTCGCTCCAGCCTCGCTATTTTTGACATTTGAGCGAAACTACAGCGAAACTACAGCGAACTTGCAGTGAACACGCTCCCGCCCACACACACAAAAAAGCACCTTGGCCCAAGCCAAGGTGCTTTTGAAGAAGCAAGAATCATATTCTCCCTTACAGCATCAACGCCATACAGGAATCAGCCCCCACCCTTACCGCACATTACAGCAGCGGCGTCTCGTTGTACTGCGTTCTGTCGCACTTGTTCACATGGATGAAAACATTGTGCAGGAGGTTAACGCTCGTCAGGATCACTTCGCCCTGATACAGCTTCCTAACATGCTTGATCGAAAAATCATCCAGGTGCGTCTCAACCGTACGGATCTCGTCATTAAGCATAAGACGATGGATAAGGAGCGTACCGATCTGACCAAACAGGATCGGCGAAACGTCCTTCGGGCTCTGGGTCATCAAGTAAAGGAAGATACCCTTCTTACGGCCTTCTCTTGCAAGAAGCGTCAAGCCGCCGTGGAACTCCTTATCGGAATATCTGGACTTGGAATATCTATGCACCTCATCGATAAAGAATACGAACGGGTAATTATCCTCTCTGGAAATAACGAAATTACTAACCAGGTCAATAACCATGCCGCCAATACCTTCCGCCGCACCCAACATAGACGTATCAATATACAGGCTCTCATTCGGCAGATGCACGAACTGATCGATCACATCAAGGAGATTGTACATGCTCGTATCATTAGAGAAGAACGAAAGGAATCTCGTATTCGTCATCTGATACTGGATCTTCTGCACCAAAGACGCATTGGAATTCGCCTTCAGCGTATCGTAACTGTACTTAAAATTGTAGTTACTGTCACGGTTCGGCTCGCAAACCGACTCGGCCTGGATCTGCTCCGGCAGAAGCTCGAGGTTAAAGTCCGCATCATCCTTCGAAACCGAAGCAAGATTCTCCTGAACCTCCTCGATATTCTCACCAACCTTAATGTAGCAGGAATCATCACCGATCTTCTTCATATAACGCAGCGACGTGATCGCCTCGGCAAGCACCGCACCCTGGCTGCTGTTCTCCGTCTCGAAAAGCTTCTCCCACTGCTCCATCGTAAGCTTACTCGGCGAAATCGTCGTATCCACGCCTAGCGTCAGCTTTGTCACTTCATCATCCGCAAAAGCATCCCGATACTCACCAGTCGGATCAATAATCAGAGCTTTACGACCCGTAATAACCAGCTTATCAAGAATTGCCAGCGCCGTTGTAGACTTACCGGTATTCGTAGAACCAACGCACATCAGGTGACGGTTAAAAAGCGTACCCGGCTTAAGCGTCACGTCCGCACGCGAACGGTTGATATACGTCGCAAACGCCGGAAGCGGTTCTTCATCATCATTACTCAGCTCGAGAGAACGTACAAACAGCGAATACACCTCATCGGTTGCCAGATAAACCTTATCGGTAATACCGAGCGTCTGGAAACCGGCAAGTCTGAACTTATCGGAATCCGGCGTCATAAGCGCAATCGTATCAATACTGAACTCATGATAATCATTAGACTTACCATCACCGAAAGACTCCATCTCAAGGATATTCTTTCTCGACGCCTTATTTTCAAAAACCTCACCCAGGAAAAGGCCCGATGTCGATTCGACCACAACGAAGTAATTGATGGTGTTCGGCAGGAACGAATTGCTGAATTTGCTTCTGGTCGACATCACGGGGACGTTCTCCACCTGCGCAATACTGCAGCTTCTATATACCTGCGTCACCTTCCCGATATAGTAGTCCTGAAGGTTATAACCCTCATACAATGCTTCAAGTGTCATACAAAGCCTCCCAAGTTGTATATAAATGCGTCAGATCCGAGAAGGACCTCTTTATATTATAAACTATGAGAAGGAGAATTGGGTAACTTTTATGTAAAGAAAATAATAACAGATACTTTTACCAGATTACGTTGATCTCCTTCACCGCCTCCGGCTCCTCGACCTGATCTCTCTTCTTAATAAATCCGGGCGCCACCTGCGGGAAAAGCGCACAGGACAGCACGTCCTCCTCCGACTTGGCAAAATCCGAAACTGAAGCTCGAAGCGCATCCATCTCATTCGCCAGAAGATCCGCCGGCCGGCACTCGATCACCTTCTCATCACCGATCGCCATCTTCCGGATCTCCTCATTCACCTTCCCCGGAAGGCGTCCATACTCGCCGCGAAGCAGCATCTTCGACTCCTTCGGGAACGTCTTATACCGGCCCATCAGAACATTCATCACGGCCTGCGAACCCACAATCTGAGAAGTCGGAGTAACAAGCGGCGGGAACCCGAAATCCTCTCGCACCCGCGGCACCTCCGCCAGAACCTCCTCGAAACGGTCCTCCGCCCCGGCCTGCTTCAGCTGGCTCAAAAGATTCGACAGCATACCGCCCGGCACCTGATAAATCAGCGTATTCGGATCAACACGCAGCACCTTCGGATCCAATATCCCCTGATCCTGCAGCTTCTGCGCCACACCCTTAAAGTGCGCCGCCGCCTTAGACAAAGACGGAAGATCCAGTCCCGTATCCCGGGCCGTCCCCTTAAACGCCGCCACCAGCGACTCGGTCGCCGGCTGCGAAGTCCCCGTTGCCAGTGGCGAAAGCGCTGTGTCAATGATATCGACCCCGGCCAGCGCCGCAGCATAGTACACCATCGCGCCTGTACCGGTCGTATCATGCGTATGCAGATGAAGCGGCACATCCACCGCCTCGCGAAGCTTACTAACCAGCGAATACGCCGTCGACGGCAAAAGCAGATTCGCCATATCCTTGATACAGATCACATCCGCCCCCATCTCCTGCAGGATCTTCGCCTGCTTCACAAAATACTCCTCGTTATGCACCGGGCTCGTCGTATAGCTCAGCGCCGCCTCACACGTACCGCCGTACTTCTTGACCGCACGCATCGGACTCTCCATATTCCGCACATCATTCAGCGCATCGAAAACACGCACCACGTTAATGCCGTTCTCGATCATTCTTCCGCAAAAAGACTCGACCACGTCGTCGGCGTAGTGTCTGTACCCCAAAAGATTCTGCGCACGAAGCAGCATCTGAAGCGGAGTCTTCGGCATCGCCTTCTTCAGCGTACGAAGCCGCTCCCAGGGATCCTCCCCCAGAAAACGCATGCACGAATCAAAAGTCGCGCCGCCCCAGCACTCCAGGGACCAGTACCCCATATTATCCAGGATCTCGCACGCCGGAAGCATATCCTCGATACGCATTCTCGTCGCCGCCTGCGACTGATGCGCATCCCGAAGGATCGTATCCGTGATATACAATTTCTTACCAGGCATCTCCAGCATTTTATTCCACCTTACATTCTTCCGCTCGATTCCCGGGCCGTTTTCCGGCCCGATCTCGCTCGATTATTATTCCACCTCGATAAGCACTTGGCCCGAGGCGACCGTGTCTCCTTTGTTGACGAAGATCGCCTTAACCACGCCGGCCTTCGGACTATTGATATCGTTCTCCATCTTCATGGCCTCAAGGACCACCACGGCCTCACCGGCATTTACCGCATCGCCGACATTCTTATTCACACGAAGGATCGTTCCCGGCATCGGGCTGTTCACCGCGCCCGCGCCTGCCGAAGCGGCACCGTTTGCCGAAGAAGCAGAAGCCGCGCCGGAAGCAACAGAAGAAGCGCCGGAACCCGAAGCCGCCTTCACCGCCGCCGCACTCGCAGCGCCATTTTCCGCACTGGAAGCAGCCGCCGAGGAACTCCCGGCCGCACCCGAAACCGCACCTGCGGCAGCAGGTGCTTTTGAAGCGGAAGAAGCCTTCGCCTCACTCTCGCTTATCTCTTCCACTTCGATCTCATAAGCCTTACCATTCAGTGTAATTTTATACTTACTCATACCAATTCATCCTCCAATGTATATTTCTTGTACTGGATATTATTGTCGCGAATGTACTTCATAAGCGGGGACTCCCCGAGCTCACGGAAATTCACCACGCGAAGGTTCCGAACATCTTTACCGGCCTTTTCGGCAATCGCCGCAACCGCCATCGCCACGATCTCTTCCTTAGTCAACTGTTCCATCAGACACCTCCATCAAAGCGGAATGTTCCCGTGCTTCTTATACGGACGGTCCTGCGACTTCGACTCAAGAGAACGAAGCGCCGAAACGATTCTACTCTTTGTTTCCTCCGGCAAAATCACTTCGTCCACATATCCGCGTTCGGCCGCTACATACGGATTCATAAACTTATCGTTATACTCCGCCACAAGCTCCGCCTTCTTTGCGTCCTTATCCTCCGCAGCCTCGATCGCCTTACGCCCGATGATCGCCACCGCACCGGAAGCGCCCATGACCGCGATCTCCGCAATCGGCCAGGCAAACACGACATCCGCCCCCAGGCCCTTACTGTTCATCGCAATATACGCGCCGCCATATGCTTTACGCATAATGACCGTCACCTTCGGTACCGTCGCCTCGGCAAAAGCATAGAGAAGCTTCGCGCCATGACGGATGATGCCGTTATGCTCCTGATTGCTGCCCGGCATAAAGGCCGGAACATCCACGAGCGTCACCAGCGGGATATTAAAGCAATCGCAGAAACGGATGAATCTCGCGCCCTTATCAGAAGCATTGATCTCCAAAGACCCTGCAATACAGTTACTTTGGTTCGCCACAATACCAACGGTTTTTCCCTCGATTCGTGCAAAACCCACTACGATGTTTTTGGCAAAATCCGCCGATACTTCCATAAAGCTGTTCCGATCGATAAACGTAGCGATCACGTCACGCACATCGTACGCGGCCTTCGGATTCGACGGCACGATCTCCGGGATCGAAGCGCACGCATCCACCGAAACGCCCGGAACTTCCGCCGCCTCGCTCTCATTATTATCCGGAAGATAACCGATCAAACGGCGAACCCCGTTGAGGCATGCCAGGTCATCCGGATACACAAAATGTGCAACTCCGCTGACCGAACTGTGCACGCCCGCACCGCCGAGCTGCCCGGCCGTGATCTCTTCACCGGTAACCGACTTAACGACCGCCGGCCCCGTGATATACATCTGAGACGTTTCCTGCGTCATGAAAATATAGTCGCAGATCGCCGGCGAATAGCACGCGCCGCCCGCGCAAGGCCCCATAATGACCGAGATCTGCGGGATCACGCCCGAAGCCATCGTATTTCTATAGAAGATCTCCGCATAGCCGTTAAGGCTGTCGATCCCCTCTTCAATTCTCGCTCCGCCGCTATCGTTCATGGAAACAAAAGGCGCGCCTGCCTCCATCGCCTTATCCATCGCCAGGCAGATTTTCTTAGCATGCGCCGCACCCAGCGAGCCGCCGCCCACCGTAAAATCCTGCGAAGACGCATACACCAGCCGTCCATGCACATATCCGTACCCGGTCACGACGCCGTCGCCCGGTTTCTTCTTCTTATCCATCCCGAAGTCCGTCGCCCCGGAAGTCATGAGGGAATTGAGCTCCACAAACGTATCGTCATCAAAAAGCGCCAGCATCCTCTCGCGCGCAGTCAGTTTGCCGCGGGAATGCTGCTTCTCGATCCCGGCTTCACCGCCGGCCAGCTCCGCCCCCTGCCGTCTCTTCTCAAGATCAGATATAGAATCGACCCATTTGCCGTCCATATAAAAGACCACCTTTCTCTTTTTCACATGCCGCCTTTTCGCTTGGAAAAGCACTTTCTCGGCAGCCATCCCTTATATGATACCAATAATACTTTGAATGTCAAACTATTTTCCGATTTATCAAAAAAACCTTCATCTTTATACAATCTTAATGCCGCGCCCCCTTCCTCTAATGCTTTCTTTAGAAGCGTTCCGTTACATTGGATGTAGAGGATGCAGCCTCAGACATCGAAAGGAAGGACAATTAATGCAAGGTTTTTTCACCAAGAAAAGACTGACGCCATTTCAGACGATCGTACTTGGATTCGCCGCCGTCATCTTAAGCGGAGCCTTGATCCTTATGCTCCCCATAAGCTCGGCATCCGGCAGGATCACCCCCTTCCACGAAGCCCTTTTCACTTCCACCTCATCCGTCTGCGTCACAGGACTGGTCGTCCACGACACCGGCTCCTACTGGTCCAACTTCGGCCAATCCGTCATCCTCCTTCTGATCCAGGTCGGCGGACTCGGCGTCATCACCGTCGCCGCTTCTTTCGCCATCCTATCCGGACGAAAGATCTCGCTTCTTCAGCGAAGCACCATGCAGGAAGCCTTCTCCGCCCCGAAAGTTGGCGGAATCGTACGGCTCACCGGCTTCATCCTCAAATGCACTTTTACTATTGAGCTGATCGGCGCTCTTCTTATGATGCCCGTCTTCATCCGTGACAACGGCTCCTCCGGCATCTTCATGGCCTTCTTCCACTCCATCTCCGCCTTCTGTAACGCCGGATTCGACATCATGGGCAGAACCGGCGCATCATTTTCCTCCCTCACCACCTATCGCAGTAACCCCCTGATCAACACGGTCATCATCCTGCTCATCATCATCGGCGGCCTCGGCTTTCTCACCTGGGAGGACATCTACACCAACCGTCACCATTTCAAACGCTACCGCATGCAGAGCAAAGTCATTTTCACCATGACGGGCATCCTCGTGATTTTCCCCGCTCTGTTCTACTTCTTCTGCGACCTCACCGAACTTCCTACCGGTGAACGCATCGCGGCCTCACTGTTCCAGTCGGTCACTCCCAGAACGGCCGGCTTTAACACCTACGACCTCACCAAGTTAAGCGGCGTCGGCAAATCCCTCATGATCGTCCTGATGCTGATTGGTGGCGCTCCGGGCTCCACGGCCGGCGGTATGAAAACCACCACCATCGCGGTCCTTTTCTCCAATACCATCTCCGTATTCCGCCGCCAGGAAGAACCCCACCTCTTCGCCCGAAGGATCGACAACCAGGTCGTCCGCTACGCGTCCACGATCCTGATCATCTACGCCTTCCTCTTCACGATCGGCGGTCTCCTGATCTCGGCCATCGACGATCTCCCCATCGGTTCCTGCCTCTTCGAAACGGCCTCCGCCGTCGGCACCGTCGGCCTATCTCAGGGCATCACCCCCTCCCTCAGCACACCATCTCTCGTGATCCTCATGATCCTCATGTTCCTCGGACGCGTCGGCGGCCTGACCCTCATCTTCGCCGCCATCTCCCGCAAGAACCCCACGGTCTCCAAGCTCCCCCAGGAGCGGATCACAGTCGGATAGAAAAGAACTGTTTACCAGAAACGATATTGAGAAACACATTAAAAGAGTTAAAAAACGAGACATTGAAAAAGGAGTCATAAAATGAAATCAGTATTATTAATCGGTTTAGGAAGATTCGGCAAACATGTCGCCATGCAGCTTTCCGAGCTCGGCCACGAAGTCATGGCCATCGATAACAAAGAAGAAAGGATCAACGAAGCTCTCCCGTTTGTCACCAACGCACAGATCGGCGACAGCACCAACCCGGATTTCATCCGAAGCCTCGGCGTATCCAACTTCGACCTTTGCATCGTCGCAATCGGCAACAACTTCCAAAGCTCCCTCGAGACCACTTCCCTCCTCAAGGAAATGGGCGCCACGAAGGTCATCTCCCGTGCCGAACGCGGCGTGCAGGAGAAATTCCTTCTTCGTAACGGTGCCGACGAAGTTGTTTATCCCGAAAAGCAAATGGCCAAATGGACTGCGATCCGGTATAGCGCGGATCACATTCTCGACTACATCGAACTGGACAACGGCCACGCCATCTTCGAAGTCGAGGTCCCGAAGTCTTGGATCGGCGAGACAGTCGGTAACATCAACATCCGTAAGAAATTCAACATCAACATCATGGCGCTGAAGCAAAACGGCAAGCTCAACCTCAACGTCACCTCCGAAACCATGCTCTCGAGTGCCGTGACACTCCTGGTACTCGGAGAGTATCACAATATCCAGAAGTGCTTCCACATCTGAGGTGCCGCACATGCTTCTTCGAAACCTCGTCCTCGTTCTTATCATGCTGAGCCTTTTGCCTCTGGGCCTCTTCTTCATGAAGCGTCTGGATCGCTTCCTTTCGGCCGAAAACGAGACCAGGGAAAAGAAAAACTCTTCCTCTGTAAAGCCCAAACGCATCTACCTTTCCGGAAACGCCACTGACGAAGAGATCTTAAAGGAGATCCGCGCCTGCCGCAAAGAATATAAACACCTCTCCATCATCATCAGTGACGAGGAGGAAAAGAAAATATCATAAAAACCAGGAGCCCATTTCTTTCCAAGGCCGATATCTTGATCAGAAGGTTTCTTCCACTCATTATTTGAACGAAAGCCATTTCTTTCGGAAAATGTGTGGTTTAATATGAAGGAAAGGAGGCGATCGGATGGCCGGTGTCAACACAAGAACCACGGAAAAAGAACGGGACCACGTTCTCGTTTGTATCTCCGCGTCTCCGTCCAATTCGTACATCATACGAACCGCAAGCCGCATGGCCAGTGCTTTTGGCGCGGAATTCACGGCCGTATATGTCCAGACTCCCCTATCCGAGAAAGATTCCGAAGAAGACAAGAACCGCCTTCAGGAAAACCTTCGCATCGCCAAAGAAGAGGGTGCGGACTGTGTAACGCTCTATGGCGAAGACGTCGCCTCCCAGATCGCCGAATTCTCCCGGGTCTCGGGCGTAACCAAGATCGTTCTCGGCCGAAGCATCGTCAGCCACCGGCATTTCTGGAACAAGCCGCCGCTTACCGAGCAGCTGATCGAGATGATCCCTTCCGCAGATATCCACATCATCCCGGACACACGAAGCGAGGATAAAAGGAAGCGCCTTCTGCGTTTCTCCCTTAAACAGTTCCTGGTCTACCCGAAGGACCTGCTGATCATGGTGCTGGTCATCGGCATGGCGACCCTGATCGGCCTTCTGTTCGGCGTTTACGGCATCGACGAATCCACCATCATGGCCATCTACGTTCTCGGTGTCCTCCTGATCGCCCTCTTTACCCGCGGCTACACGACCAGCATCATCAGTTCGTTTTTCAGCGTGCTGGCCTTTAACTTCTTTTTCACCGAGCCGAAAATGTCGCTGCACGCCTATGACTCCCGATACACGGTCGCTTTTACCATCATGCTGATCATCTCCATCGTCACCGGTGCTCTCGCTGCGAAAATGAAGGACCACGCCAAAGAATCCGCGCGATCCGCCTACAAGACCAAAGTGCTTTTCGAAACGAACCAGCTCCTGCAGAAAGCAAAAGACGAGGAGGAGATCCTGAACTTCACGGCCACCCAGCTCATGAAGCTTCTCGACCGCGACATCGTGATCTACCCGAGTAAAGACGGCACCATCGATAAGGGACTTCTTTATTCCCCGCATCCGGACCACTCCGACGACGCGCTCTTTTCTTCCTCGGAACGAGAGGCCGCGCAGTGGGTGTTTACGAATCACCACCGCGCCGGCAAAATGACTGATCGCTTTTCGGATGCGCGTTGCTTATACTTATCGATCCGCATGCACACACATGTTTTCGGCGTCGTGGGTGTCGCCATTCCCGACAAGCCGCTGGATTACTTTGAGAACAGTATCCTGCTTTCCATCGTCGGTGAATGCGCGTTGGCGCTGGAGAATCTTCGGAACGAGCATGAAAAGGAACAGACCGAGATCCGCGCCAAGAACGAGCAGCTCCGCGCAAATTTCCTTCGCACCTTCTCCCACGACCTTCGCACCCCGCTGACATCGATCTCCGGGAATGCCGGTAATCTTCTGACCAACTACGATAAGCTCGATCCGGATACCCTCCAGCAGATGTTTTCAGACATCTACGATGATTCCCAATGGCTCATCAGCCTGGTCGAAAATCTGCTTTCCGTCACGCGTATCGAGGACGGGCGCATGCACCTGAATCTGTCGACCCAGCTTCTCGAGGACGTGATCGAGGAAGCCGTCCGCTACATTAACCGCAGGAAAAAGGACCATGAGATCTCCGTGGAATACGAAGATGATATGCTTCTGGTCAAGATCGATGCCAAGCTGATCATCCAGGTCCTGGTCAACCTTTTGGACAACGCCATCAAGTACACCGATTCCGGCTCGAAGATCCGGATCACCGCGAAGAAACAGGGCAATTTCGTTCTGGTCAGCGTGGCCGATAACGGCAAAGGCATCCCCGATGACATCAAGCCAAAGGTCTTCGACATGTTCTTCACGGGAAGCCGCTCCATCTCCGACAGCCGCAAAAGCCTCGGACTCGGGCTTTTCCTCTGTCGCTCGATCATCACCGCCCACGGCGGCGAGATCTCCGTATCCGACAACACCCCGCAAGGGTCCATCTTCTCTTTCACCATCCCATCAGACGAGGTAACGATCAATGAATAAATTTCGAGCCGCACATCCAGCTGCCATACACGATTCATCCGCAAGCGAGGTAATGCTCTATGAATAAGCTGAATATTCTGGTCGTCGAGGACGACGCCCCCGTAAGAAACCTGATTACCACAACGCTCAAGGCCCACGATTATAAATATCTGACGGCCCCCAATGGCGAGAACGCGATCATGCTGGCATCGACCAACAACCCGAACGTGATCCTCCTGGATCTCGGTCTTCCCGACATGGACGGCGTCGAGGTCATTAAAAAAGTGCGCACCTGGTCCAACATGCCGATCATCGTAATCTCCGCAAGGTCCGAAGACCAGGACAAGATCGAAGCCCTCGACAGCGGCGCCGATGACTACCTGACCAAGCCTTTTTCCGTCGAAGAGCTCCTGGCTCGCCTTCGCGTTGTAGCAAGACGTCTGGCCGCCCTTCAGAGCGACACGAACAATGCGAATTCCTCGCTCTTTACCAACGGCAACCTTCGCATCGACTTCGCCGCCGGCTGTGCCTACCTCGGTGATGAGGAAATGCACTTGACCCCGATTGAGTATAAGCTTCTTTGCCTCATGGCTAAAAACGTCGGCAAAGTCCTGACGCACACCTACATCACAAGTCAGGTCTGGGGCAGCAGCTGGGATAACGACGTCGCCTCCCTCCGCGTCTTCATGGCCACCTTGCGCAAAAAACTCGAATCTGCCCCGGATTCTCCCCAATACATCCAGACCCACGTCGGCGTCGGCTACCGCATGATGAAACAGGAGTGACCGGGCAAGAACCCGATCACTCCTTCATTTTTCTCATATAGGTTTTTCACTCGAATCCGGCCGGGCCTTTTCGCGCCATATCGCCCGTAGACAAATTCGCTCCGGCCCGCGGGCTCAGTTCACAGTGATTTTCGAGAAATCCGGAATGATCTCCTTCCCCTTGATCTCGATCGGGAACTGCAAAAGCACCTTGCCCGAATCTTCATCCGTATTGCAAAGGACCATCGAATACTTGCCGTCATCGAGCCCCTCAACATCCTCGTCATAAAACTCGAATCTGTACTTCTCCGAAGCCTTCTTATCCATATTAGATGGGTAGACATAAAGGACGTCCACCTCATCCGCATCGACTTCCTTCTTATAATCCTTCCCGGCCGGCACAATGCCCATCCAGGCATCCTGCTGCAGTTCAAAATCCGGAATCACCGAGAAAACGATATATTCACCACTGACCCCGAACTCGGCATAGGTCTCCTCCTGAGCATCCCCGCCGCCTTCATCCTCGGTCTTATCCGCCTTCTCCTCATCCTTATCCTTGTCCTTGGAAACATCCTCTTTCTTATCCTTGTCTTTCGACTTCTTGGTGTCCTCACTCTTCTTCGAGCATCCGCCCACCGCCAAAATACAAGCCATCGCCACGATCGCCGCAGAAATCCTTCTAAACTTATGCATATCCCATCCTCCTCAAAACAATCAATGCAATCAAATCATTCAAATCATTCAAATCATTCAAATCATTCGAAGACCGCCAAACAGCCTCTACCCGCAGTATATCACAAAAGCGCCGTGCCCTGTCATCCATATACGCAGATTCTTCATCCCCCCGAACAGCCGCAGCGTACCACGCCCCATTTCCATTGATCTATCACCAACCGAATCCGCGGGTAAGCCGATTTCTTTTCGAAAAGCACCGGGCATCTGATAAGACGCTCGTTTTCGGCAATTTTATCAGTCAGAACAAAAGCTACTCCAGCCCCTCCGCCACGGTCACAAGCGCCTCATAGGACTTCCACCTCGGATACTCGTGATCCGTGATGCCATCGTTCTCAAGCTTTCTCTTCGTATCCGCCGCCATATCCGAAACCAGGCTCTTCCAGATCCCCGGATCCACGGAAGCGTTATCAAGCCCGATCTCCAAGATCTCCGGCACAAACCCGTGCCACGCCGTCGTATACATACTGCCCGCGTACGTCCCCGCCTTCACCACATGGCTGTGGATCTTGTTGGTCAAAATCACGATCACCATATCATTCGCAGGATCGATCACGGTCAGCGTCCCCGTAAATCCCTGATGCCCAAACGCCTTGGAATCCGCCACCGACCCGAAATAGTAATCCCGAGCGTGATCGCCCTGACGCCACCAGCCCAGCGCATATCCCGGCGCATCCACATCCTGAAGCGACGTAAAAAGATCGATCACATCCTGCGAGAAAAACTTATGTCCGCCGTACCCGCCTGTCAGCATGATCGACGCCAGCACCGCCAGATCCTCCGCATTCGCGAAAAGCCCTGCGTGCCCGGACACTCCGGACATACAATAATACGCATTCGGATCGTGCACCTCACCCTGGATCGTATAATCACGGTACCCCGTATACGGAAGCACCCCATCCTTATACTCGTGCTTCAGCTCCGTCGCCGCACAATCCTCCTTGGTAAAACCGTTCTGCATTGGATTATACGTAATATGCGTAAGCCCCAGTGGCTCCCAGAACGTCTCATTCAAAAAAACATCCAGTCTTTTTCCCGTAATCTCCTCTATACAAAAACAAAGGATCATGAAATCCAGATCGCTGTACAAAGTCTTCGTCCCCGGCTCATACATCACCGGCGTCTTAAAGATCATCTTCCTGGTATTCTCCCGCGCCGCCAGATCCGCCCCGGTCCCCACATAAAGAATATTACTTTTCGACGAAGCATAATCCTGCGTCGCATTGTCATAACGGTCATTGAAATACTGCGGTCCCGCCGGGAAACCGCCCTGATGCATCAGAAGATTCCGAATCGTCAGCTCCGACTTCATCTGCTTATTACTCTCCAAATCAATATAATCGTATCCCGTATAACGGATATCGATCGTATCCTCATAGAATTCATTTCCCAGGATATCGCAGATCTTCGTATCAACATCCACTTTCCCCTGCGAAACCAGATACTGCAGCGCAAAATTCACGCTGTACATTTTCGTCACCGACGCAAGGTCATAAAGCGTATCATTCGTAACCGGCGTACTCTCCATCGGATTCCCCGCATCATCGTACGTCCGGATATTGCCCCAGCAATTCTCATACACCAGTTTCCCGTGCCGCACGATCGCCACCTGCGCACTCGGATACCCGTGATCCACATCCGACTGGATAATACGGTCGATCAGATCGATCGCCTCCGCCGAGATCCCGACCTCCTCGATCGTCCCCCGAACCAGCGACGGATACGGGATCCGCACCAGCACAGACCCTTTAGAAACATCACTGACCTGAAGGGAATTTTGTCCGTCACGCGAGATCCCCGAAAAATCAATAAGATATGTCCCGCCGTCTTTCATGCCGGAAGTATCGATCTTCTGATCATTGATATACACATTGAAATCGGCGGCGCCATCTTTCGGCGTCATATAGATCCGGCCCTGTCCGCTATAGGAATAAAACCCCAGCCGGTTGTTCGCCGCATAAAGCGACCGGTCCTGCCAGTCCGGGAAAGAAATATCGTACTGCCACTCATATCCGTCCGGAAGCTCCGCCTCGCTGACGGACACCGACCCGGGAGATACCAAAGCTGCATCCCCGATCTGATCACTCGCCGGCGTCTTCGACCCGTTCGGATCCCCGGCCCCATTAACATCCCCGGACCCGTTAACATCTCCGGACCCATTGGGATCCACCGAGCCATCCGGCCTCGCCGTCCCGCCGTTTCCGGTCGCCTCCGCCATCGCATCCCCGGACGTGTCCTTCCCCGATTTCGAACAGGACAGAAGCGCCCCGCTCGAAAGCACCAGGCTCAAACACAAAATCCAGGAAATGATTCTCTTCTTCATCTCATCATACAAACCCGAGCGCTCACCGCTGATTCAGATAGTCGCACGCGTGGATCGCCGCATACGCCCCATCCGAACACGCCGTCGTCACCTGGCGCAGCGTCTTGCTGCAGCAGTCTCCCGCCACAAAAACACCGGGCGTCTTGGTATCGCACACATTCTCCGGCACGAAATATCCGCGCCCGTCGATTTCCGCCAATTCGGCAAAAGCACTGTTTTCCGGTACTAATCCGATCGCAAGGAACACTCCGTCACAAACGGCGGTCTTCTGCTCCCCGTTCTCCTCATAAAGAACGCCCGTCAACTTGCCGCTTTCGTCCGTCACATACTGAAGCACTTTCGTCCCCACATGTGTCTCCACATTACCGCTTCCCAGAACCTGATCCTGCAGTTTCTGATCCGCCGTAAACATCGGAAGGTCCTGAAGGATGATCAGTTTCTTCACAATACCCACAAGAAGCGCGGACTCAACAAAAGCTGAGTTACCTCCGCCCACCATCACCACGGTCTTATCGCGATAGAAATCACCGTCACAGACTGCACAGAAACTGATGGCGCTGCCAATGAGATCCTCCTCACCCGGAAGCCCCAGCGTCCGGTGCGTGGTACCCGTCGAAAGGATCACGGTCTTACCTTCGTAAGCAGAACCGTCCTCCGTCTTCACAACAAAGAAATCGTCCTTCTTCTCCACACCGACAACATTCTCGATCGTCGCCTCGGCCCCCTGGCCCATCGCCTGCTCGAGAAGCTTATCGCCGAACTCATCACCGCTGATGGATTCAAAACCCGGGATATTCTCCACCTTCGGAGAATTCACGATCTGTCCGCCAAACACAGACTTCTCGATCACCAGGACGGTCTTCATATTTCTTCTTCCGTAAATAGCGGCGGTGAGACCCGCAGGTCCCCCGCCGACTACGATCATGTCATACATTCTCTTATACTCCTGTCGGAACAGTATCTCCGGTATGTGCCTTCAGCCACTCGGCCGCCGCGTTATCACCCACATATCTCGTTCCATCCGGATCGATAATGGTCGGTGTCTGCATGATGCCCAGTTCTCTGGCCACATCCATATTCTCCGAGCAGTTCACCGTCTCGAAAGCCACCTTCGCAAGTTTGAACTTCTGCTCGGCACCCTTACACTTCGGGCAGTGATCCTTCACATACATTACCGGAACACCGGCGGCATTCCCTGCCCCAGCCGGCGCAGCCTGAACCTCAGAGGAAGCCATCGCGGAAACGGAAGCCGGTACTTCATCAGCACTGATACCCGGGAAATCCGAAGCGGTCTCGGTAACTACGATCTGCTCGTCCGCAACGCCTGCGTCACCGCAGCAGCCGCCCATCGCATGCATCGGACCATTATGGGTCAGACGGCTCGACATAATGTCGTATTCTCTTCTATCCATATATTCCTGAGCCTTACCATCGTTCCAGTTCTGGATCGGACGGTAGTAACCGGTGATACGGCTGTATACTTCGGTCTTCTCACCGCAGTCCGGGCAAACAAACACTTCACCGGTGATGTAGCCGTGGTTCTTACATACGGAATATGTAGGAGACATCGTGTAATACGGCAGTCTGTAGTTCTCGGCAATCTTACGAACCAGTGTCGCCGCTGCTTTCCAATCCGGAAGCTTCTCACCCAGGAAGGCGTGGAAAACAGTACCGGAAGTATAAAGCGTCTGCAGTTCATCCTGAACATCCAGTGCGGAGAAGATATCCTCAGTATATCCAACCGGCAGATGCGAAGAGTTGGTGTAGTAAGGTGTGCCGTTCTCATTCGCGGTCACGATCTCCGGGAACTGCTCCTTATCGTGCTTAGCAAAACGATAAGTCGTCGACTCAGCCGGTGTGGCCTCGAGGTTATAAAGGTCACCGTACTTCTCCTGATAATCACTGAGCTTATCTCTCATGTGGTTAAGAACCTTCGCCGCGAAAAGCTGCGTTTCCTTGTGCGTCAGGTCTCTATGGAGCCACTTCGCATTCAGGCCCACTTCGTTCATACCGATCAGGCCGATCGTCGAGAAGTGATTATCAAAGGTTCCGAGGTATCTCTTCGTGTACGGATAAAGACCCGTCTCAAGAAGCTTCGTGATAACCGTTCTCTTTGTCTTCAAAGATCTGGCTGCGATATCCATCAGGCGATCAAGACGAGCGAAGAAATCCGCCTCATCCGTCGCAAGATAAGCAATACGCGGCAGGTTGATCGTAACAACGCCGACAGAACCCGTAGATTCACCGGATCCGAAGAAACCGCCGGACTTCTTACGAAGTTCACGCAGATCAAGACGCAGACGGCAGCACATGGATCTTACATCGCTCGGCTCCATATCGGAGTTGATGTAGTTGGAGAAATAAGGTGTGCCGTACTTCGCGGTCATCTCGAAAAGCAGCTTGTTGTTCTCGGTCTCTTCCCAGTTAAAGTCACGTGTGATGGAATATGTCGGGATCGGATACTGGAAACCACGGCCGTTAGCATCGCCCTCGATCATGATCTCGATAAATGCCTTATTGACCATATCCATTTCCTTCTGGCACTCACCATAGGTGAAGTCCACCTGCGTTCCTCCGACCCAGCACTTCTCGTCCTTCATATCCTTCGGAACGACCCAGTCAAGAGTGATGTTCGTAAACGGAGACTGTGTGCCCCATCTGGACGGAGTATTTACACCGAAGATAAAGGACTGGATGCACTGCTTAACTTCTTTCTGGGAAAGATCATCGATCTTAACGAAAGGAGCCAGATATGTATCGAAGGAAGAGAATGCCTGCGCACCTGCCCACTCGTTTTGCATGATACCCAGGAAGTTGACCATCTGGTTGCAGAGGGTGGAAAGATGTCCGGCCGGAGCGGAAGTGATCTTACCGGTAACACCGCCGAGTCCTTCCTGGATCAGCTGCTTAAGAGACCATCCAGCGCAGTAGCCCGTCAGCATTGACAGGTCATGGATATGGATCTCGGAATTTCTATGCGCATTCGCCACTTCCTCATCGTAGATCTCACTGAGCCAGTAGTTCGCCGTGATCGCACCGGAGTTCGAAAGGATCAGACCGCCGACACTATAAGTCACGGTAGAATTCTCTTTTACACGCCAGTCATTGATCTGCAGATAGTTATCCACGATGTCCTTATAGTTGAGCATCGCGTTCTTAACATTTCTAACCTTCTCACGCTGTTTTCTGTAGAGGATATATGCCTTCGCCACATCAGAGTAGCCGGCCTCGGAAAGGATCTTCTCAACGCTGTCCTGAATGGACTCTACGGAGATCACATCATTCTTGATTTTTGCTTCAAAATCACTGGTTACACGCAGCGCCAGCATATCGATCACACTCGGATGATACTGCTTATTACAAGCGACAAACGCTTTCTCAATCGCCGCGCTGATCTTTGCAACGTTAAAATCTACAACTACTCCATCTCTCTTTGATACCCGATACATATTATCTCCTCCAAAATCATATAATCCCGATGACCACTAACGATGACAACCCTCTCCATCGCGTTCATGCTAAGGCTGATATATAAAAGATAACATTACGGGCGCAAAAGTCAATATGTTGTGAGAGAGAATTTTTCAAAACACAAGATATTGTATTTGGCAAGTGCTTTTTGCAAATTAATTATTTGATATTTTCGTCCTACATCCCGCGAAGCGACGCTTCCCCTACAAAAGGCGAGACGATTTCCCGGAAACGCTCCATCTCCTCTTCGGAACAAGGGGCAAGACCTCGAACCGGAACCGTCTCCCGATCCACAAATCCCTGCAGGAAATACCGCTTCGCTCCATGGATCCATTCCCCGATCCCGCGCATCGACGCCT
Organism: Clostridiales bacterium; assembly: GCA_017620475.1. GTDB lineage: Bacteria > Bacillota > Clostridia > Saccharofermentanales > Saccharofermentanaceae > Scatonaster. The sequence goes on from JAFZQI010000017.1 coordinate 72,429, forward strand.
CGTCGTGCAGTCCTTTTACCACGGTCGTACGGAACTCATAGTCCACCTTCCCCTCAAGAAGGAAGGCCACACTCTTTCTTACATTTCCCACATCAAAGCCCGGGATCCCGATGGTCTCCCCGAACTTTTCGGGACAATTCTTAATATCCATCGCCACATAATCCACAAGCCCCGCCTCAACAAGTTCCATCAGCAGGTCCGGATGTGTGCCGTTGGTATCCAGCTTGATCTTAAAGCCCATGTCATGGATCTTCTCCATGACCTCCCCGATATCCTTACGAAGAAGCGGCTCACCGCCGGTAAAGACCACCCCGTCCAGAAGGCCGTGCCTCGTCGACAGGAACCGATAGAGCTCGTCCTCCTCCATCTTCGCCGGCGCCCCCTGATCCAGAAGCTCCGAGTTATGACAGAACGGGCACCGCAAATCGCAGCCCCCAAGAAATACCGTACAAGCCACCAGCCCCGGGAAATCCAGGAGCGTCATTTTCATCAAACCATGTATCTTCATATTTACTTCCGAATAATATCTACTACTTCTCCTATAAACATATTGTGCGGCGCATCGTCCGTATAGAACTGATTCACGATATCCGCCGGAATATGGTCGGGATCCAGAAGCTGCGAGCAGAGCTTTTTGCAAAGAAGTGTCACTTCCGCCTGCTCAAAGCTCACCGACTCCCCGGCCGCGCAGGGCGTCATCCCCGGAATATGCATCTTATCGATCTCACGACCGGAACGGGATCCCAGAACCCCCAGCGTTTTCTTAAACTCAGAAGGATAGAAACTCACCGTGAAATAATCGTTATCGTCCATAAAATCATGGGTATACCGCGACGTTCTCACATACACCGTCGCCACCGGCTTTCCCCAAAGCGTCCCCATGCTGCCCCAGGAGATCGTCATCGTATTAAAACGATCCATCGTACCTGCGGTAAGAAGCGCCCATTTTTTGTCGTACACCTCGAAAATATCCGTTTCAAAATTCATACACAGTACCTCCGCAGCCGTTTCGGCTCATCCCGGCAAACAGCCGTTCCGCCTCAATCCAGCAATCGCAAAACTCGTTCAAACTCAACGCGCTTCCCCTCAGATCGATTATAACAGAATACGACTTACCGCAAGCATCCAATTTCGAAAAACTTACCCCACCTTCGTCTCATCGACCTTCGCATCGTACCCGTCGAAAATAGCAATATCCACGACACGCAGTCCCCCGCCGATGGTCTCCACCGCGCTATACGGGAAATCCTCGATATGCACAACCGCCACACCAACACTATGCGGTGCGATCTCATCACTCATCACCAGTTTTTCATGCTCAAACCGCGTCCCGTTGATCACCAGTTCATCCACCTGGATCGCCCATGCCATATCCGTCAGATTCTCCACCTCAAAGGCCACGCCCTCATCGGTGACTTCTTTATAATGGATCTTCACATTCTCATCCGCATAAAGAAGCGTTCCCTGCGGCACGGGTGTCTCAACCTGTACGCTGTCATCGATCACGACCGTATTGATCGAGAACCTCGAAGTATCCTTTCCATCCGCCGCATTCATATACATCACACGAATATACGCCGAGACTTCTCCCACCGGCACCGACGCATCGTATCCGCAGTCGAACTCAACAACTCCGATACTATGCGAAGCAATCACTCCGCTGCTGAGATAATCATTGAAGCTCTGCCTGTTGAGCGCTAACGCATCCACTATGAAATTGATGTTATACGAGGAAAGATTTTCGACCTCCATCAGAACCACGCCGTCCGCCCGCACTTCCTTAAAGTACGCACGGAACAATCCCTCTTCATCCTCGTATAGAAGCGTCCCGGAAGGAACCGCATCCAATGTCACGCTCGGATCGATCACCACCTGATCGAACTGAACCACGTTCCGTTCATCTTTTTTGCTTCCCGGCAAACTCGTTGTAACCGTCAACATACCGCTGACCTCGCCAACCGTCATCGACTGGTCCACATCGCACTTGAGCATCACGTCACCCACGCTAAGCGGCGCAACACATCTGCCGTAAAAGTCCAGGTCTTGAACCGTCCGGCCATTAAGGGCAATCGCCTCTCCTTCTACCCGGACATTTCCATCCACCAGGCTCTTCACGCTCAGGATCACGCCCTCATAGAAAAAGCCCCTGAACGCAATCTGCACCTGATCGTCCTGGTAGATCACCGGGCCAACAGGATCCGGATCATCCACCACGACCGTATCGTCAATGACCGTATGCTGAATCAACGCCGTATATTCATCGAAATTGTAGTTTCCGTACGCCCGTACCCGCAGCTGTCCCGAAATCGTACCCACCGGCTGGCTAGAATCCAGAGCACACTCCGCCACGACCTCCGTCACCGAATGTGGCGGGACATTGTCTTCGAAAAACACTTCGTTCACGCTCATCCGGTTGACTGACAGGGAATTCGCATTCAGCACCAGCGTCTCATCGCTGTCGTTATGGATCTCCAGCCGCATCCCGTCCGCTTCCATTCCCACGAAGCAGACCGCGAGGATATCGTCCTGGTATACGATGGGAAAAGCACTTTGTACAGGGGTTTTGGTTGTTGGATTGGATGTGTTAGAGGTAGCCGTCGGATCCACCTCGATCTCCGCCCCGCTTTCAATAAGGAAAGCCGCCAGGGTGTTGATCATCTCATCCGAGTAAAGCGTCGTCACCACAGTATCTCCGTTGGTCAGGACATATTCCCCGTCCTCTTCCTTGAAACGCATCGTCAGTTCAATAGAAAGATAATTATTTTCTTTCTGGTCGTCCACGGCATCGATAAAATCATCGGTATTCGCGCCCGATTCCTCTATGGCGGCAACATAGTCCGGCATAGAAACATCGATCTTACAGACCATCGACTTCTTCCCTTTCGTCGTGCTCACAGCCGAAACCTCATAAGAAGTCTTCTCAAGAAGTGCCTTTATCGCGTCACAGTCTCCGACCGCATTGATCCTCGCCAGGCTCTCATCACTGAAGTCCCCGACCTTCGAAGCAGTCTTTCCTTTTCCCGAAAGAACCGCCTCCATTACGCTCTCCGCCTTCTCCTGGATCACCTGCGTACTATCTTTCTTTTTCTTACATCCCGCGCAAGCACCGATCATCGACACGATGATCACCACACTCGTCAGTTTCTTAATGATTCCTCTCACACTCTTACCTCTATTTCTTTTTCCTTTTTCTACATTATACGGTTTCTATCCCCACTACCGCTATCTGCTTTTCTTTCGCACTAAGTCTACTCTTTTTCCTCCAGCGCGCACTTCAGCGAATGCGTCACCGTCCTCGGTCCCCGAATCGCATAGATCCCGAATTCATCATTCAGCACGGAGAACGTAAACTTCTTCCTGTCATAGCGCCGAAGCAGCTTGATCTTCATGAGCGCCTTGATCGTCAGATTCTTATCCTCATAATTATACGGAATATCCGTCTCTAGCACCTTACACTTATAAAGGATCGCCGATACCGGCGCGCCGACATACATATACACGGTATCTCCCGTATTGATGCCGCTCCCCTGTTTCCAGTCGATGATCTCTTCTTTTGCAAAAGCACTTTCGACGTCGTAGTATTTGGGGTTGGCGGGGATGATCCAGGACTTCGCCGGCCGTTCCTTCCTCTTTCTTCTTCCCGGCGCGGTCGCCTGAAAGCTTATATCCAGAAGATCCTTGACCCGATCCTCCGAAACCGTCCCGTCCAGCAGCACTGTGATCCAGTGCTGCTTATTCATGTGATATGCCGGAAGGATCCCCTCCTCCTGAAGGACCATATCACGAAGAACGATATCGTCGATCTTAAGATTCATCACAGGAACCGAAGACTTTCCCTTAAGCCCCAGTGTCTCCCGCCGGACCTCCATGATCAGCGCGAACCACTTCTTATTCTCCCGGTGCCGGAACACACACGACACCGCATCATTCTCCCAGGGAAACTCCGCATCCACACCATACTGCTCGGAAATATACCCCGTAATCTTATCTCGAATAGACTTGCTCATATACTACTCCAAATCGTACTCTCCATACTCACAACCGATATGTGTCGCCTCGATTTCGTCCACCAGTACCAAGCCTTCGTCTGACTTGTCATAGAGTTTGATGGTTCCCCATCCGTTCCCGCCGTTCCAAAGCTTATTGTGTTTCTTACTTCCGTCCGGCGCCTCATAATTGACAAAAAGCATATCCTTCTTCCGGCACATGACCTCAGTCTCCATCACCGCATGTAGATTCTCCTGACGCACATGCCATACTACGCTATCATCCTTTTCCTCAAACGAAAACTCCGTCTTAACACGAAGATGCAGCTTGGAAAAGTTAAAGTCATACTCCTTTCCCTCGTAATAGAAAACCCCGAGAAGTCTTCTATCCAAAGGCATAAAGTATATCTTTGGACGTCCTCCCCCTATGTCAAAAGCACTGTTTTCGAGCATTTTGTCCTTTGTTTTACTGTATAGGCAGTTGGAAGAAAGCCAGACCCATGGGCTCGTGAAGTCTCTTCCCCAGTTCTTATCCGCATAGCCGTAACTCTTCTGTGGGGATACCAGATACTTTCGTCCGTTAAATGTAATCGAGCCGGAATAAGCGCTCTTCATACCCTCAGCATGCCAGTACATGGCAAAAGCCTCCACATCGCGGAGAGGCTTACTTGCCCCATACCCGACATTGAAAGTGATCTGCTTATCTATATTGAGTTCCCAGGCCATCTCACCCGCATCACACATCCATTCCGGATGTGCATCCGCTTCTTCGCGTGTGATACGGATACATCCTGACAGGTTTGTTTCACTGGCATAGCAATCGTCCGCCGAAACATGATACGGGGCTTTCCCATGAAGATCAACATCCTTCCACGCAAAGAACCGGTGAAGCTGGCAATGATCCTCTCCCCAAGTTCCTGCCTTTACCATAAGATATGAAGGTTTCTTTCCGTTTTTTTGATTCTCTGTAAGCTGACCGAATACTGGCGCATCTTCAGCAAGAGCCGGATTACAAACGAAGAATTCAATAAAGAAAGGCTTATCTTCCCCTGTCAGCGCATCCTGTGCTGTCAACGAATGCCACCACCAGTCATACCCGTTATGTGCAAGCGGTCCATGCAACATAAACTCATTTCTGGATATATCATGAGTATTAAACATTCAGATCTCCTTTATTTCACAGCACTTTGCGTATAGTCTTTTCATCCGCATCGAAGTGTTTCTTTATCTGATTAATAATCTTATTATACGATTCTTCCGGCTTCTCCGAATACCGTTTGGTCACAAAATCATAGCCCCACAAATACTCCGGCAGCGTCATCATGGCGATCGCCCATCCGAACGTCTCGCCCTGCTTATTCACCCGCTGGCGGAAATCCTTCGTCACAAGATAACTCTGCATCTGAAGTTTCGTAAGCGTCCCTTCAAATCCCTTTTCTCCGCCTTTTCCAAAGCCCGATCTTTCTTTCATCTCATTTGTGAAAAGAACTTCGTCGCAGCCATTCTTTTCCAGTTCCGTTTTCTTGATCTGATCCGGATCCATCCCCTCAGGGAGGAAAAGATCCATGATCAGTTTCTCTCTTCGTCCTGCAAGGCCATCGTCATACCGGGCATCAAAGTCATATCCGTCTCTTCTGTAGTTGGCAAAATACGGAAACCATTTCTTACTGATAAATCCTGCACGGCCACCGAAGAATTTCCCATAGGCCACTTTCCCTGTTCGTGTCAGTTCAACGCGCCACTCCCAGGGATCCCGCTTGACATTTCCCGCCCACCAGCAGGTGGGATCCGTCATATTCTCAACGGAAAACCCCGGCACGCGGTTACTGAAAAGCGGCAGAAATCCGACCTTTTCAATCACATCTAATAATTCGTCAGCGGTATGGACACAGCCTTCATCGTCCCAGTCCATCCCTTCCATGATCCATTGACCATCGATAACTTCCATATCAATCTTCTCCCGAGACTACGATTCTCCCATTTTCTCCGTCAGATCGTGAAGGCTCTTTTCATACTGCGCCCTGGAGATCGCGTGATGCGCCAGAAGCGTTTCCAGCAATTTCTTTTGTTTCAGGTAAAGAAGATGGTTCTTCTCCTCATGAGAAAGATCATCCCACTTTCCTGTTGATTCATTCTCCGTCATACCCAACTCCCCTTTGGCGTCACAATTTAATCCGCAACTTGGCGTCACGAATTAATCCGTATTCACCTGCATCAATTCTTTTCTTGCTGACGCTCACCAAATGGCAAAACCCGACTTATTTCAGTTTCTGCTTCCACTCATCTTCTTTAAACCCCGTAAGCACGAAGTCTTTCGCCACAAGAAGCGGCCGCTTGACCAGCATCCCGTCAGATGCAAGAAGCTTAAACTGTTCATCATCACTCATCTCCGGAAGTTTCTTTGAGAGTTCGAGTTCCCGATATTGTATTCCACTTGTATTAAAGAAACGCTTCAGCGGAAGTCCGCTCATCTTGTAATACTTACGAAGCGTCTTCTCATCCGGGTTCTTTTCCTTGATATCGATCACCTCGTGCTCGACACAATTATCCTCCAGCCACTTGATCGCCTTCTTACACGTCGAACAACGGCTATAGCAGTATACCTTAACCATACAGGACCTCCATTCCGATGATACTCATCACTGAATAACATCATTATACTACTTCCTGCCGGTACGCCGCTGTTATACGTTCAACCAAAGAGGCCGCTTATTTAATTCCATCTCTTAATCCGCATCGGATTATTGTTCCTTTTCTTCCAGCGCCTTCCTGCGCTTATCCGTGATTACCCAAGCCATAAATGCACTGTAGAGTACGGATACAAGAAGTCCGGCCCACGGATTGGGAGCATTGAATTCATGATGCTTGATTAGAACCTGTACAACATACAGGACGCTCGGCGCAAGCAACTCGACCATCAGCGACATCCCCGCAAAAATCGGCAGGAACACCTTGAACCAGCTCGTCTCTTTTCTCGTTCTTTCCACATAATCTCTCAGGGTATCTTCCATTTGATGAATCTTTCTTGCTGTCATAACTCTCTCGTCCTTTCAGAAACACGTTCTTTGTGTTTACGTCTTTATCTTACCGATAGAAAGTAAAAACAACGTCAATTGAAAGTAAAGAAAGGTTTAAGCATAGACAAATTAATCGTACATCAGTTCCAGGCACCTTGCCGTCGATGCCGGATTACACCATCCGTATGCACCGCTCGGGTCAGTGTATCCGATAAATCTGTCCTGAATCATTTCTTCATTCTCCTTTACGAATGCTTCCGTCGACTCATCATGACCCACCATTTCAAAGAATACCGCTTCGACTTCTCCGCGATACTCCTCATACGTCAGATTGCGAATGTACTCGTCAAACTTCGCTTTGAATTCCTCGGCTTCTTTATCGAGTTTCTCCTGCTCCTCTTTCGTAAAAACAAGGGCACCCAGGCCATCGTATTTTTCAAAGATACCATAGATAGTATAGAAATCATCAATCGTGATAGCATGATTTCCCAAGGTCGTCACCACCTGACATCCGGGCATCCCGTATGCGTACGTTTTATGAGTAATATTCACATATACCCAGTCACAGATTTCATAACGTCCTTTATCCGCCATTCCATGCTCAAATCCGTGTTCCTTAAGCCAGGTAAAGAACGGAGCGTCTCCATCGTGCAGAGATTCATCTTTGACCAAAAACGCCTCGTCCGGCATGGGCCTGATTCTAATATCATCAGCCATAGTCCTCACCTCACTTCTCCATCATCGCCGTTAATATCCCAGGTGCCAAAGTCATCCATTTCGTTCGTACGTAGCTGAATCACCTCTTCTTCCGGCGTTCCAAAGAGGATACACTGCATCTTCGTCGTCACCTGGAGAATCAGGTCCAGCATCATGGTCATCGTCTGATTATCGTCAGACGAACGGTTCATGTCATGCATAAACCTTGCCATCGAACCGACGGCCAAATCTTCCGCCATCAGGAAGTCCTGAAGAGTAACTGTTTTCTCGATTTCGTTTTTCATACTCATTTCCTCCTTTTCGAAAATGATCCTTCGTCCGTTTCTTGTCTCGCTGTTAGCTGACCACTAACAACCTGATCCATCCTCTGAACTAATCCCAGAGAATGAACTCCCAGGTATCCTCCAAAACTCCCGAACACTCCTTGCACTTCATCACAGGAGGCCGCTCCTTATCACAGACCTTACATGCCCCTCCACAACAATCGCACGTGTGCGGATATCTCGCATAAAGCTTATAGCTTTCCTTAAAGTGCACACTGAAAGGATACGCAACACCTTTCTTGCCTTTTCTGGGAAGATACAGGGACAAATCCATGTCACACTTCGGAACACCACACTTCTCGCATATCAGAAGCACGATTTCACAGTTCACTCTTCCATCCTGGTGCTCCTCAAGGAATTGCTTCCACTCTTCACCATACTTGCCTGACAAGATATCCTTCACCGTATTCTCATACGACATCGGATAAAGCATCCCTACACCTGTCGACATCCTAAAACGATTTCCGCACTCCTTACACTTATAAACCTTGCCACTACCCATGAGTCACACCTCCTTTATCACTTTCGCTGCGCTCCTATCTCTCATCAACCCCATTATCCAACAAAAGGTGTCCAAATATTTCCCACCCCCGAAAGAAGCAAAAAAGAGAGTCCAAACAATATGGATCCAAAAGAAAAATCCGGCTGGGTAACCGGATTTTCAAGGGTGACAAGGGGGTGTTTATGAAATCGCTATTGCTTTTACGACTTCATTATCCCCCTTGAACTTTAAATGAAACTTAAGGAATCGATTAAATTCATCTTTTTCCTTAATAACTCACTTCTCACCTTTAGAATCAAG
>JAFZQI010000018.1 GCA_017620475.1 Clostridiales bacterium
AGGCGAAGGAACGTCTTCTGGAATTGCTTGACGATACGGAAGAAATGGATGGATAATTAGAAACAGATGGAGGGCAATTCCGGACCTATGAAGACATATCGTGAGAATATCTGGAACAAGGACGAGTACAAGTACGAGGCGGCATATGGATTCGTCCCGAATATCGTGACTTATCTGCATGAGGAGGATGCCGCCCTGCGCCCGTGCATGATCGTTGTGCCCGGAGGCGGATACTGTATGGTCGTTCCGCCGGAGGGTGAAGTGGTAGCCAAAGAGTTCTATCAGCGCGGCATGAACTGCTTCGTGCTGACCTATACGACGGACATTACCATGTCGGTGCCGCTTAAAAAGCAGCCTGTAAACGACATCTCCCGCGCCGTCCGATATGTGCGGAAGAATGCGGCCTGTTTCGGAATCGATCCCAATAAGATCGTGATATGCGGATTCTCCGCGGGGGCTCATATTTGCGGCACGCTTGGTGTGCATAGCTCCGAGATCGAGGATCCGGATGCGGATCTGAATTCGGTTTCCAACCGCCCGGATGCGATGATCCTCAGTTATCCGGTAATCACTTCCGGAGAATATACGCATGAGTACTCCATTTTAACTCTTGTCGGAAAAGACGCACCGGAGGACGAAAGACAGTTCTTTTCGCTGGAAAAATACGTAACCGGAACGACTCCGCCGACTTTTATCTGGCAGACGGTCGAAGATGATCTGGTTCCCGTCGAGAACAGCATGATGTTTGCTTCAGCCTGCCGCAGTGCACATGTGCCGTACGCGTACTATGCTTTCCCGCATGGCATGCACGGATTGTCTGTGCATAATGATGCCTGGCGCAAGGGAGATTTCGGCGAGCCCTATACCATGGAGCAGGTGATGAAAGCCGTGGAAGCGGTACGTGAGGGAAGAGGCGTTCGCGTGTCTGAACAGCGCCGTCAGGAACTGATCGAACAGTTCGGGGCACCTCCGCAAATGCCGGAGGGAGAAGTGCCGAAGATCGAAGATGTGGAGCTTTGGCCGGATCTCGCCGAAGCCTGGATGAAGAAACTTTGGGAATGATTCGTTTCCCATATAAAACCGGAGCAGAAAAGTGCTCCGGTTTTTTGCATCGGAAAAACGCTGTCAGAAGACGATCTGATAAAGGATCGCCATGATCTCGCGCATATAGTTGGCCGGCAGAAGCCACCAGGGCGTCTCTGCGCCAAGCCCTCCGCAAGGGATCCCGAGGTCCTTGGCAATCATCTGTGCGCGGAGCTCGTGCCAGGAGTTGGTGACGATCAATATGGTGTCACCGAGATCCTCCTTTTCCATGATCTCTTTGCTGAAACGCAGGTTCTGTCGGGTCGTGGTGGACTTATCCTCGATATAGATCCGTTCCGGATCGATGCCCATCTTCACCAGTTCATCAAACATACACTTGGCTTCCGAGAATGCCTCATCTGATCCTTGTCCGCCGGATACGATACAAGGGCTCTCGGGATGTGCGGCCAGATATTCGTATGCGGTATCGATCCGTGTCCGAAGAAGGGTGCTGGGGGATCCGTTTCTGACCTGGCAGCCGAGCACCAGTACCACCGGCGGATGCTCGGAAGCAGGTGCCTTGCGGTGAGCATAGATACACATGAAGACCGTCTCGGTGATTATAACCAGAATCCCAACAACGATCAGAACGAGGATCGTGATGAGCGCGCGTTTACCTGCTCCGCCTGCTTTCCATGTGGAACCGATCTTCTCATGGATCTTCGGCATGAAGATGGCATAGAGCAGGACCGGCGTCATGAAGACGATGCCGATCAAGGCGCCGAGATTCTTACTGGCTCCATTGAGTAACAGTGTTACAAACCCGATAATCAGGACGCTTGCGCCGATCCCGAGGATCAGCCGGATAATGATCTGAAGAAGGTTCTGATGCATGATCAGTCCACCGTTTCGACCATATCCTGAGGCGCTTCTTTTCCGGCCCCGACGGTGTCGGTCATGAATTTGTCATAGCATTCATCCCAGTTTGCATAGTACGGATCGCCCTTGTGGCTTTCGACTAGATGATGCTCGGTCAGGTAGGAGGTCAGGTAAGCAGTGACCTTCTGTGCACCTGCATAGTTCAGGTGGTCGCCACGGTCACGGGTGTCGGCATTCCAGTCGATCGGACATTCTTCCGGAAGAAGGTTCAGATCCAGGAACTCGCAGTCCAGCTCTTCTGCCAGTTTGGCGACTCCGTTGTGCCGTGGGTAGTTCCAGTTCGAGGTGCTTGGAATACTGACCAGGATCAGCTTGATCCCGTTCTTATCGCAGAGGTCTTTGATCGCGGAGACGCAGATGCGGTTCGCGCGGCAGATACTTTCGGACTCATCCGACGGAACCATATGGTTGATATTCTCCGGCGGTTTGACTTCGGTGTAGAAACGATATCCCTTGTCGTTATCCGACCAGTTGTAGTCGGGCGTTTCCGTGAAGTCCTTCCCCTTAAGGATCTTCCAGCGGTCGTGATAGCGGAGGATCGGGAGGCATTCGCCGGCCATGGTATAGGCGACCTTGGCCAGGGATTGGTCACGATAGATCGCATTCGTCTCTAGGAAAAGCACTTTCGGTGACTGTTTGTTCAAGGAGCGCTGCAGAAGTGCAAGGGAATAGGACAGCGGCTGTCCGCCGGTTCCGCAGTTATAACCCGTATAACCGGCATCGTTCCACATCTGAAGAGGAACGATCGAACTGTAGAACTCGCTGTCTCCGATGAAGAGTACATCGACGGAGTTCTCTTTCTCGCCCTGGAAACCGTTGGCAACGAAATAGTCCATGCCATCTTCTTCGGTATTGTTCTTCGGAACGAAGATCTGCGAAGCAACGACCAGCAGGAAAATCAGGCCTGCCGTAAATATCAGTGCTTTGATGATTCTCTTTACATACACCATATCGTTACCTCTCTTAGAATCCGGCATAGATCGGATCGACGGGGACGTAGTTTCCGCCGTAGGCCCCGAATATAATGATGAACAGGATCAGTGCATAGTAGATCGCAAACTGAATGGCGATATTCCGCTTGGAAATACTTTCACGGATGTGCATTCCTCTTTCCTGAAGAATGCTGATGATAAGGATCAGAATGACAGACACGCCGATGATGATGTAGTCCTGCTTATCCATACCGAACTGGAAAAGTGTTCCGTCCTTAAGGGTGGCAAAAGTGAAGTTGGTGAAGATCTTCTTGAACATCTTAAATCCGGCGGTCAGGCCTTCTGCACGGAAGAACAGCTCACCGATACAAACCAGGATCGTGGTACGGATGATCTGGAAGAACTTATATGGTTTGGAAGTGCGTTTAATATGCAGTTTCTGGGTGACCTTGATGGCGGCCGGTTCGATGATGCTTCCGAGAAGGATCAGAACGAAGTGGAACATGCCGAAGAAGATATAGTTCCATCCGGCACCGTGCCAAAGACCATTACAGATCCAGACACAGAAGAGTGCCACGGCACCCGCAAGAAGCGGACCGAAATGGTTGCCCAGTTTTTTTCGCGCTTTGGTAGTAAGCTTCTTAAGGGGTTTACTCATGGAAAGCGGGAAGAAGATGTAATCCTTGAAGAAGGTTCCGAGTGTGACATGCCAGCGCTTCCAGAACTCGGAGATCGTAGTGGAGAAGAAGGGCCGCTTGAAGTTCTCGGGGAGTTTTACGCCGAAGATCTGTGCCGATCCGATGACGACATCCATTGTGCCCGAGAAATCCATGTAGAGCTGGATCGTATAACAGATCGCGCAAAGGGCGATCACGAATCCGTCGTAGTCATCATACTTCGAGAAAACATCCTTAATCAGAAGATTCAAACGGTCTGCCAGAACGATCTTCTTCATGAAACCGAAGAGGATACGCTGACCGCCGGCAATCAGGTTGTCATAGCGGATGCGCTCGGCCTTCCATAAGTCCTCGGCGGTATCCGAATAGCGGCAGATCGGTCCTTCCATGATCTGCGGGAAGAATCCCATAAACAGAGACAGCCGGAGAAGATTCTTGTCCGCCTCGATCTTCTGGCGATATACATCGAAAAGATACGCGACGGCCTGAAGTGTGTAAAAGGAGATACCGATAGGCACCAGGATCTTCTTCAATCTGAATGTGTAGGAAATCCCCGTGAAGTGGATCAGCGCATTTAAGTTCTCCACGGCAAAAGGCGTGTACTTGAGCATCAGGAGCATTCCGACGTGAAGGATCACGGCGAAGGTCATGATGCAACGCTGCTTGTGAAGATAGGATGCTGACAGCGCTTTCTTCTCTTCCTTGGCTTCTTTGCCGAGAAGGGCGAGTTTGGCCTTGCTTTCCGCCTGAACATCCGATAGCCATATTCCGATGTGGTGGATCGACAGTGTCGAAAGAATCAGATAGCATACCAGTTTCCCGCTTACGGCGAAGAAAAAAAGGTAACTGAATAGAAGCATCACCCAGCGGCGTGCTCTTAGCGGAAAGATCTCATAGAATACAACTGCCGCGGAAAGCAGCAGAAGGTATTGAAGGGAATAGTAGGTTGAGATCGATAGCATCTCAACCCTCCTCTTGCAGGCGTTGGATCATCTTCCACATATTCTCGGCAGAATTGAAATTCTCCGGGATGATCTCGACAGTCGGGATCGTGATGTCGTACTCTTCCTCCAGTTCGGCCACCAGCGAAATGATCGCCAGGGAATTGAGGTAGTGATCGTCGATCAGCGTGGTGCAGGTAAGATAATCCACCTCCGGCTGAATATCCTCCAGAATCTCAATCAATCTCTCGTCCATAATCGTTCTCCTTTACCCTTGTTTCTCTATGTTTTGCGGCATGTTGAACTGTGCCGTTTCAATGTGATCTCTTACCGGTATCGCGTTTCCGGCGCCGTCCAATAGAATAACACGTGGAAGCTCCCGACTCAAGAACAGCGAGATACCTTCCGTGGGACAGTAAGCTCCTGCGGACTCGAAAACCAGCACGTCCCCGACAGTAAGACCGCTAAGCGGGAGCTTTTTCACGAGGAAATCGTTGATGGTGCAAAGTGAGCCGCATATATTCCATTCCTGCGGATCGGTATTCTCCCGCTCCGGAAGAAGCCGGATCTTCGGGTGTTTCATGGCCATGAACTGACCGTAATAGACGATCTGGTGCATACCGCCGTCCACGATGGCATAGTGCTCGCCGCTGTTCTGCTTGGTATCGACGACCTTCGTGATATATGTGCCGCAGCTGGCGGCGATGCTCCGGCCGATCTCCAGCGTGATCGTTCCTGTAAACCGCATGCCGGTCAGAAGTTCCGAGAATTCTTTTAGAAAAGCACTTTCGTCGAAGGTCTCGCCTTCAAAATAAGCGACCGGGAAGCCGGTACCGAATTCAAGTTTTTCGGCTTTGTAGCCGGTTTCTTCTTCTAGATCCGTGAGATACTGGTCCACAAACTCGATCTCGCGGCGCAGTTTCTTGATGGTCTTCTGGGTTCCTGAGAAGAACTGGATTCCGCAGATATCGACACGGGAATCATCCTTATACTCCCGGATAAGTTCTTTAAGTTCATCCTTGTCGATGCCGAACTGATTGCCGGAGGTAAGACGCGGGATCACCTTGATCCGGCGGCCGTTCTTTTCCGCCGCCGAAAGAAGCATGAGAAACTGGTTTTTGGATTCCGCGGTATAGTAGCCGATAGGCTCATCGGAGGCAACGGATGCGTCGATGAAGTCTTCCTGTTTATTGACACCGGACACGACAAATCGGGAATGGGGGATGCCCATCTCTTCGCAGATCCGGTATTCTCCGGGAGAACAGATCTCCAGAAGATCCACAAGTTTACCGGCTTCTTTGGCAATGAAGGTGTTAGCCTTAACGGCATAGCAGAGTTCCACGTTCTCGGGAAGACTCTGTCGTAAATACTGTATACGCGCTGCCAGTTCTCCCAGATCGAAGACATAAAGCGGCGTTTTCCCGGTTTGAAGCAGTTCCTGGATCTTCTCTGTCGTCATGCCCGGTTCTTCCTTTCCATCAGTGCTTTGCGATCGATCTTTCCGTTCTTCGTCAGCGGGAAACTTTCAATCTGTTTGAGTGTTCCGGGGATCATGTAGATCGGAAGCTTCTCCGAAAGTGTGGTATGAAGTTCCTTCTTTTCGATCGAACCGACATAAAAACCGTAGAGGCGCTGCTTGGCTTCGTCGAAGATCACGCAGCATCTTTCCACTCCGGTCACATCGGAGATGGCGCGCTCGATCTCTTCGATCTCGATGCGGTGCCCCATATACTTGATCTGGAAATCCTTGCGTCCGCAGAAGAGAAGATCTCCGTCTTCCGCATACTGTCCAAGATCTCCGGTGCGGTAGATCCGTTCCGGATACCAGGTGTTCAAAGGATTTACGCAGAAGGCCGATTCGGTCTGCTCGGGGTTGCGGAAATAGCCCAGTGCCAGAGCCGTGCCGCGCACACAGATCTCTCCGGTCTTGCCCGGCTCGGTCACTTCGCGGTCCGTCTCATCCAGAAGGAATACGTGCTCATTGGGGAAAGCTCTGCCGATCGGGATCTTCTCGGAATAGTCTTTATTCCGGTCGATCCGGTGATAGGTACAGTTGCAGGTGATCTCCGTAGGTCCGTAGAGGTTTACGAATTCCGCTTCCGGGAGCTTTTCCATCCAGGTCTTCAGATGCTTATACGGCATTACCTCGCCGCTGAAAAGTACCCGCTTGACCGTATCCGGTGTGCGGTAGTCCAATCCATGGAAAGTCGTGATCAGGCACAGCGCCGATACAGCCCAGATCATGGTGGAGATCTTGTGTTCGCAGATAAAGTCGAGAAGTTCCGCCGGCCTGAAGAAGAAACGCTTCGGAACGATCACCAGAGTCGCCGCCGCTTTGAGCGAGGAATAAATATCTTTCACGGAAACATCGAAATCAAAGGGCGCCTGGTTGGCGATGATGTCCTCTTGACTGATGCCGAACATGGGAACGAAGATCTCGATAAAGTCCAGAACGCTTTTGTGCCCGACCACAACACCCTTCGGCACGCCTGTTGAACCGGAGGTGAAATTGGCATAGAGGGGATCCGTGTCAATGACTTCCTCGCGGATGCGGGAAAGAAGAGCCGGATCTTCATCTTTCTTCATCAAGTCAGGAAGAAGCAGGATCTGGTCTTTGGCAAATACCGCTTCCGTCTGCGCCAGATGTTCCTCATCCGTGATCACGAATTCCGGCTGAAGAACGCTTCTGATCTGCGTAAGGCGGCTTTCCGGAAATTCCGGATTCAGAAGAACATAGAAACATCCGGAGTAAACGATACCCATAAATGCACAAAGCGTGTCTGCGCTTTTTTCCATAAGTACGGCAATCGGCTTGCGGATACCGGATCTTCCGGCCAGCGCGGTTCCGATCCGTCGTGAAAGATCCAGCCACTGTGCGTAGGTGTAGCTTTTATTCTCGTCGATCAGTGCGGTTTTGTCCGCACAAAAAGACGCGTCATATTCTAAATACTCAAGAACATTACGTAACAATTAATCAAATTCCCCCATATGAACCCATATGAAATACTATACATGATAGTCCTACTTTATTCTATACCAAACAAGCAAGTTTGCATGACAAATATGTCACGCCGCAGAAGAATATCCTTGGTTGATTTGCCGAGTCTCTCAGAAGGGGTTTTTAAGGTGAAATCTGCAATTCATAAGAAAGATTTCGTTGACTTTGACCATGGCGCATCTTACTATATATTTAATACTAATTACGATCCGGAATCGGGGATGTTATCCGGATCGCGATTCAGGCGATTTTATCGAAGTAATTTTCGATCCGGAAAACACACACTTTTCGCCCCGGGAAACTCGAGCAGAATACTACGGATCGGACATGAATGTGAGCGTGAAATGATTATGACAAAAAGAAGAATGAAGACGATGACCGGCAGTTTCCTGCTGGTTTTTACGATGCTTACTGCGCTGTTTACGCCTTCCGTTTCAGCAGCGTCCACCTTGAAATTCCGCATGAATACGCACTTCAAGCAGAGCGAAGCAAGAAGTATGCTGGATTATGTCAACAGTTTCCGGACGGGAAGTGAGGCGTACTATACAAATTCAACCGGAGGTTCCACATATCTGGACAACCTCAAGCCGTACACCTATAGTTACGCGCTTGAAGAAATCGCGATGCAGAGAGCGGCGGAGATTGCGATCTACTGGGATCACTACCGCCCGGATCAGACCCTTTGTTTCACATGCTCGAGTTCAACCGGCGTATCCAGTTCCTGTGAGAATCTGGCCGCAGGTACCGGAACGGCCTATAGTACGTACATGCTGTTGAGGGAGGATGGTGAACCCTACGAGTATCAGGGCCATCGCCGTGCGATGCTGAGTTCGAGTTATACCACAATTGGTATCGCTTGCGTCGAGGTTGGCGGAGTCCACTACTGGGTACAGGAATTCGGTTTTGGTGATTCCGTTCCATATACAGATCCTCTGGACGGGTACAAAGATGTGACGATCAACGCGGATACATCTTTCATTACCTCGATGACGGATCTGAGCATAAATGTGAAGCAGGACTACATTGTCAATACGGTATCCGAGGTGTCCACTGAGGTGGGCGCGGTGTTGAAGTTCAACAGCTCATGGCCGTCCGAGTCTCCCCGTAATGTCGTATTTGATGTTTCCTGGAGCAGCACCGATACTTCGGTGCTAAAGGTCAGCAGCGGGAATGCCCGAGCGTTGAGTGTCGGATCAGCCTCCCTTAAGGCGACGGTATGGAACCAGAGTCTGGAGCTTCCTGTTTCGGTAGTATCGACGACGAATCCGTCTGCGCTGGGCCTTTCGGTTTCTCCTTCCAGCGGTGTGACCATGCGCCTTTCCTGGAACGCCGTGAGCGGTGCAAGCGCGTATGAGATCTACCGCTGCAACACGGAAACCGGTACGTATACTTTGCTGAAGACGACCACCGGCACATCGACCTCTGATACGGGACTTACTGCAGGTTCCCGCTACTACTATGTTGTCGCGGCCTATCGTGCCAGCGGAAACCGCCGGAATTATCTTTCCGTTTCTAACGCGACTGCGGCTGTTGCACTTGCTTCGCCGACCGTTACCTCTGCGGTTCCGACAGATACCGGCATCAAGGTCAAGTGGAGTCAGGCGACCGGCGCCGAGCGCTACAACATCTACCGCGCAGACAGCGCAAACGGAACGTATACCTATCTGGCAAGTATCACCAGTGGGACGAGGCAGTATCTCGATACTACGGTTAAGGGCGGAAAGACATACTACTATAAGGTCCGTGCCTACAAGAAGTTCGATGATATCGTCTACTACGGTGCCTGGTCGGCAGCTTTTAAAGCGACTATCCTCCCGGATATTAAGGTGACAGCCGAGCCGAAGAGTGGTGTGACCATGTCTATAAGCTGGACATCCTCCAAGGGGGCCACTTCGTATGATATCTACCGTGCCACTTCGGCAGGCGGCCCATACAAGTATGTAAAGAGCACGACAGGCACATCTACTTCCGATACGAATCTTACCGCCGGAAGACGTTACTACTACATGGTCCGCGCCTGCAAGGGTTCAGGTGATTCCGCAAGCTACAGCAAGTTCTCGTCCACGGCGGCCGTGACCATCGGCACACCTACGATGAACAGTGCGACCCTCACCGGTTCCGGCGTCAAACTCAGCTGGGGCAAGATCGGTGTGGCCGACGGGTACAATGTATACCGTTATAACGGAAGCACCTATGTCTACGTTGCCAGTGTCACGGGCGGAAAACTGACCTACACCGATCCGAACGGCAAGAAGGGCACATACTATAAAGTGCGTGCTTATAAGCGTGTCGATGGCGTAGTGTACTACAGCGATTGGTCCAATGCCAAGGCCGGAAAATAACTGATCGGTTGAGAAGTGATTTTATATCGGGCGGATGATCAGCGGAATAGTAAATGTTGACTGCCAGCCGCTTGCCTTCAGTTCTTCAGTGATGATCGGGCTGAGACGTGTGCCCGCTTGAATGAGGAACTTGAGGTCTCCCATGGAGTTGATCTGCGGAGCCATCTCTCTTTCGATCACGTTGCGGACGATGCTTCTGACCGTCGTTCTTTGTGTCGCATCATCCATCGTGCAAACACCGAAAGGCTTGACCCTCATCACACCGGAAATCTTAAGTTTGACATTCTGTCCCTGAGCATTCATCCCGAGATCGATCGGATCGAGCTTATTCAGATCGGCCTGTACGACTCCCTCGGGGAGCCGGCTTCCCGAAGATGTTCTTGGCCGATCCTGCGCGCCGGTTCTTGTGTCCGCGGTTCTCTGCTGTGGAGCCTGGGCTGCCTGCTTGGCGCGTTCTCTCTCAATATGTGCATTTGCCGCCTGGGCACCGTTTTGCATCGCTGCTTTCAAATTATCGAAAAATCCCATTTCTCTCTCCTCCGGATTTTAAATCTACTCCGATTATAGCATTTGCATTGAGGCAAAACAGGATGAATGCCGCGAAATAGAGCGTGTAAAAACCGATAAAGCAGGTTGTAATCAAAACAGGTCCAGCATACTGTCCAGATAGATCTCTTCTCTGACTTTGAGCTGATACTCCGGACGGGTCATGTAGTAAAGCAGAAATTCCAAAACAACGGCGCTACCTAAGCTGCGGCCTTCGATCTTAAAATGCGAAAATCCTGCCGGTGCATAGATATCCTGTATGGAGCCTATCCCGATGAAGCCCGGGTTCTTCACGGCTTCCGAGAACCGATAACCCCGATGGGCATCAGGTGAAACACAGATGTGATCCTCACAGGACTCTCCGAGGCTCTTGCGACTGACATTTTCGTAGCAGCGCTTCCGCTCCTGACAGCCGTAGAAACAGCACTCGTTGCAAAGGAATTCCACTTTCTGCTTCTGCTTTGGGGATAATGCATTCAAGTGAGAAAGATCCGTATTCAGCCGGAAATCCGGAACGGCAAAACGGAATTCCTTACGATTCAATTCCGCTTCGAACAAAGAAAAATCGGTGATGACTTTCGTGGTAGATGAAACGAAATAGAAATCGGGATAGTGCTTCTGAAGGTACGAAAGCAGCAGGTCCGAATGGATGATCACGCCGTTTTCGACATTCCCGTTGTGCTCAAAGAGTGTACAAAGATCGTTGCACCGCTTATCGGCGAGGTGTTCCTCACGAAGCAATGAATTACTGAATGTCAGGCGTGAGGAAATGGCATACTCCTTCATTAGGGAAGCCACATTTCCGGGATCCTCTTCACCGAAGCCCACGCGTCCGCCACCCCATAAGCAATCGTAAGGTGCGCCATAGATCGAACCGATTTCGCACCAGTCATAGAAGTATTCCCGATGCTCCCGAAAGAGCGGAAGGAATGATTTATACAGATCGTAGAATTCGAACAATCCGGGAAGGTGATAGAAGACTTTCATATCCGACAGGTCCTGCCTTGCTATTTGCTCATCGGTCACGGCAATAAGCCGATTCTTCTGTAAATGCCCTGTATAAAAGGCGTTTTGTGTTCGATGTATTTATCCATATCACAGGGATAAAGTGCAGCCCCTTCTTCTTTGACCCGGCTGTACTCCGAAACGGCATCCGGATGCAAGCGCAGATAATCCCGAAAACGAAGATGCCTTTCCAGTTCTTCGGAATCCCGTGCACATACGTACAGATGGTGCTTGCGTAAGTGCTCTTTTCCTTCGTATTTAAATGCTTCGCGTCCGGGAATACCCAGGTCGCCTTCGTGCATGTATCCGATTCCTTCCAGTGACGAGGTCACGGCCGGAAGACAGGACCGGTCAGGAATCACGATGTCGATATCGATGATTGGTTTTGCCGAAAGCCCGGGTACGGAAGTGCTGCCGACATGCTCGATCCGAATATCCGGATCGGGAAGCGCTTTTCGAAGTTCCTCTGCGATTGCGGTAAAGTCCGACTTCCAGTTTTCATCGTACGACTGAACGATCACTTGCTTGCCCATACATACCTGCCTTGATAGAAAATGTACCAGATAATACTATCACATTATTCAGGATCGAATTCCATGATTTCGTTATCGTCCGGATCGAATTCCATCACATCACCATTCGTATCGGATTCCATATCCGCGCTGTGAGAAACGGACTCTCTGATGGAATCAAGGAGGGAAGAATATGCTTTGATCAATGATCCGTGTTCTCTCTTAACATATTCGATATCACTGTCGTTCGCTGCTTTTTCCAGCTTTTGCGCAATTTGCGACACTTCCATAGCGCCAATGGTGGCCGAAGTGCTTTTGACAGAGTGGACAATGATGCCGTAGTTTTTCAGATCCTCATTGGTAAGTGCGGCATCCATCTTCGAGATCTTTTCGTCCGAACTCTTGAGATACTCAACAAGGATCTTCTCATACAAAGCTTCATCGGTGCAGTTTTTGATCCCTGCCGATGTATCGACCCCGGCGTCTTGAAGTTTGTCATACTTCAGTGATCCGGAGAAAGGCTGTGAGCCTGACGGGTCTTTCTTTCCTGCTGCCTCGATCTTTTCATCCGGAATGTATTTCTTCAGCATGTTTTCGAGATCCACGCTATCGATCGGTTTCGTCAGATAGTCGGTAAATCCTTTTGAAAGATAACGGTTTCTGGCACCGACCACGGCATCCGCGGTAAGACAGATAACGGGGGTGCTGATATTCGGCCCGTCCGTGTGTTTCCTGATTTCATGCAGGGTCTCGACGCCGTCCATCTCCGGCATTCTCTGATCCATCAGGATCACATCGTAGGCGTTTTCAAGAGCCAGCTCAATGGCTTCTTTGCCGCCTCCGGCCGTATCGATGGATATCTCCGTATCTCGTAAAAACTCCGTCGCCACGATCAGATTCATCCTGGTATCGTCCACGATGAGAATTCTTGCAGAAGGTGCCCGGAAACTCTCGTGATAGGATTTCATCTGACCCAGGGATTTTTCGAATTTCTGCTTGAAATTACCTACCGGTTCATCGGAAAGAACGACCTGAGGGATCGTCACGGTAAAGGTCGATCCTTCCCCGTATACGCTCTTGACGGTGATCGTGCCGCCCATCATATCCAGAAGCATCTTGGTGATGGCCAGCCCCAGTCCCGTGCCCTCTTTGGTGCTGTTCTTTTCCAGATCGACGCGCTCGAATTTCCCGAAGAGCTTGCCGATATTTTCTTCGCTGATACCGATACCCGTATCCGTAACAGACACGATCAGCTCGTTTACAGGCTTATTATTCTCCGTTCTTTCCGTTTTCCGCCCGCTTACCGAAAGCGTGACGCTTCCTTCATCGGTGTACTTGACGGCATTATTCAGTATATTCGTGATGATCTGGCGAACGCGTACCACATCACCGTAAAGATGGTCCGGAAGGGTCTTATCGACCTCCGTCACGAATAGAAGATTCTTCTGTTTGGCCTTAAAGTAGATCATGTTGCTGACGTCGTTAAGCACCGAACTCAGCTGGTATTCGGTAGGGACGATGTCCATGCGGCCTTCCTCGATCTTGGTAAAGTCCAGGATATCATTGATGATGGCCAGCAGGTTACTGCCGGCACTGTCTACATTGCCGGAATAATTCCGTATTCTTTTGGCCGATTCTCGAAAAACACTGATGTCCGTATCGGATAGATTCTCCATCTTATCCGTCTCGCGCAGGATCATCTCATTCATGCCCAGCACGGCATTGATCGGCGTACGGATCTCGTGACTGGTATTGGCAAGAAAGTCCGTTTTGGCTTCACTTGCAAGTCTTGCCGCTTCCAGCGCATCTTCCTGCTTGATCCTGGCTTTGACGATCTCATACTGGGCAACGGCACACATGATCACGCAGGCCAGATACATCATCGGAAGCCTTGAATAATAGGCGCTCGGGAATTGGTATCCCATGTCACGAAGAGGCGTATTCATATACACTACCATCATGATGAAAAAGACTGTACAGAAATATACGCCGTAAACGAGGTTGAAGAAGTAGATGACGACCGGAACGGCCACAAAGAAGAGAAAGATGCTCGTACCTTCTGAACCGCCGGTATAAAGGAAGAATCCGAAGGTGATCCAGTATACGAAACACTCAATATTAATGGCCAGGTGCATCAGCCAGTCTCGCTTCTTCTTTCCGAATTTACAAATGGAGAAACTCACCACGCCGATGGCCGTCATCACGGCACAGAACAGTGCGTAACGGGCAACCAGATACTTGCCGTGTATGTAGTTATCGACGCTTAAATATATGCAGAACGGAACGACGATGGAATAGACTATGATCGATAGTGTCAGATTGACATTCATGTACCGTTTATCGAATGAGATCAGTTTCTTAGGCATGGTTTTCCATCATCGCTTTCTGCAGGTTATGCTTTCTTGTACGTGTCCGTAGAGTAGATCCCGAAATATACGAAATCATCTCCTTCGCAGGCGGAGACAAGGTAATAGAATCCCGGATCGGAAACGGCATCGTAGAGAGAAGAGACGACGCTCAGTTTGACTTCCGAGTTGTTTGCTCCTTCGTAGAAGATATAATACTTGGTCGATTCCGTGGTATGACCGTTACTGTCGGTGGATGTCGTTGTTTCGCTCTTTTTGCGAAGGACATTGATCGTATAGATCTTGTATCCGGCGTTCTCCGGGTTAAGGGAGGAAGATCTTGAAGTGAATGACCGGATCAGGAAGAAGACAACGATGATCGATAGAAGTCCGACGATAAACCAGATCACCCGGAAAAAATTAATGGGCTCGCCACGCCGTTTCGATTGGATGATCATCACGATGATCGATGCGATACAGTAAAGGGAGACGGCGCCCAGCATGATCGAGACGATCATGGTGAAAGTCCCGCCGCCGAATTTTCTGGATTCGTAAAAGAGGCGGTATTCAGATTTCAGATACCGGTTCGTAAGCACGATCTTATTCTCTTCAGGATCGAGTTTCCTTGCTTCTTCGATGGCGGCATCCCGCTCCTGCTCATAGGGAATACGATCCTTATCGAATTTCTTCTCCTGGTTTTTCATCACGGCGAAACAGATAAAGAACAATGCGACCATCACCGCAACTGCACCTAACCCGAATAGAAACGATTTCATTTTTGAACTCATGATCACTCACCTGCTATAGACTATTCCGAATTCTTCCGTCATGCCATACCGTATCTCTTTGGATGTCTTTTCTAAACTGTTCTTATACATCTGAGGGTCACCTGTGAATATATAAAAAGTATAATCGAAATCTTCATCAGAATCGATCCTTGTGACTTCGCACTTAAGATAATGAGCAATCAGTTTTTCCGGTTCATATTTCAATTCCGAAATGGTCATCTTTTCCGGGTGATCCTCTTCATTTTCCCCTCGGCCGGGGTCAACGAAATTCACGTTATTACACACATCGAAATCGAAGGAATCGTAGAATGATTCATCTGTAAATACGAAGGCTCTGAAAGCATACACGCAACGGGAATATTTCGTGCTGCTTATTTCGACAAGTTTCTGCAAAACCTCTTCCAGGTCCTCATATTTTGCGGAGTAGATATAGATGTTGTAGTAGCCGATCTCATGATTATGGTTCGTGACATCCTTATAGAAATGGAATTTCGAAACATTCTGACTGAGTATGCTTTCGAAATCTTTCACCACATCCACCTCATCCTTCATCGTTTGATAACGTTCGTCAATAAGGATCTCCCGATCAATCGTTTCTGTAGCTCCCGTTTGGATATTTTGCAAAGTAAAACCGTCCGTGTAGGTGCCTTCGGCGGTGATGCCGTATTTCTGATTCGTGATCTTGAAGGAATAACAGTGACCGTCTTTGACCTCGACATATTTGTTGCCGAAAATACCGGGACCGTCTATCCCGGGGGCGACATATGTGGTGTATGTCAGTTTCGAAACCCGAAGGATCTTCACATCTACCTCATCCTGGAAGTTGGTCATCATATAGTCTTTGACACACGAGATGATCTCCTGCTCGCTTAGTGGAGAATCTTCCACTTCCCCGGTGAAGTCCTTATCTTTTTCGGCACATCCCCAAAGGCATACCGCAAGACAAACAATTGCGAAGAATATAGTAAACGCTTTTAGTCTATCCATGATCCGCACCATTCTCATTTCTACTTCTGGTCACCTTGACGCTTCTTTACGAAAATGAAGGTGTCCGACCGGTACGTATGGCTGGCATGCTCATTGAAATCAACCAGTGCTTTTCGAGCACGATAGGCAGCGACTGCGCCGCCGGCAAGCATAAATATGGCGTTAAACACCGCATCCGGATCAGATGCGGCGTCCTCGCCCGAAAGAATAACGGCGATACAAGCAACAATGATCAGGGTGTATAAAAGACAGCACAATGCAAAAAGCCCCCAGAAACGTGCCTTGTTCCAGGGTGCCGTGCCGGCCACCTTTCCGGTCTGTCCGTTGATAAGGAAAGTATGCGGCCTGCCTTCGTAGCGTACCGTGATAAACCAGACGGGGAGCATGGCCGATCCGACTTTTTCCAGCGAGTTCTCAGATTTGAATTTCGGGACAGGCCTCAAAAATTCTTCGGGATCCGCGATTTCCAAATTCTCATCCCAGAGTCGGGAGATGAACATTTTTGCCGCTTTTTCTTTGGCCGTAACGATTGTGTCTTCGGAAGGAATGTCCGCAATATCCGCATAGAACCCCATCAGGTAAGAGGAGTTGAACTCCTCGGCCTGAGCAAAATAATACGGTTCGAGCGCAAGTGACAGCGCTTCAGGCATCATGGAACAGGAAAAGACGGGCAGGGAAACGAACTGGCATTTTCCGACGCGCTGCACATTGATCTCCTTCTCCGAATCATATCGTTCCTGGGCACCGGCGAAATCACCGCTGTAAAGATCTGCAGGCAGATAGATTCCTCGGACACATTCCGGATCGATCTCTTTGAACGATTTGGAGACGAAAAAACCATTGCCGACACTTTCCTGAAACTGCCGGATCGCGTCTTCCTTCGAAATTTTGAACGGGATGATGAAATCCGGCCGGTTGGCCTTGGAGATACGCGGAAAACCGCATCCGGGACAGTTCTGGGACATAAGACCTCCTAGTATTTCCTTCGTTCGGTGTCAGATCCATCCGAGCGAAAATCTTTTATGTACGGGAAGGCCACCTGCGAAGTCCCGAAGGCGTTTGATTTGCGAAGTTTATGCAGGAATCCGATAAGAATGGAAGATACTCCCAGCACAAAAAGACCGATACCTACACATATCCAGGCGATCATGATGAAAACTCCTCCAATCCATAACAAAAAATATCCCTACTCCACAACTATTATATCATCTCGAATAGAAGGGGAGTAGGGATATATCTGTTCAAGGAAGGTCTGTACCTTTCGATGACTCTCTTATGATGAAATCAGATCGTGCTTGCGAAGCAGCATGATGCAGAACACCAGAAGGATCAACGGAATGATAAACAGCACGTAGTTGATCTGCCACTCATAGGAAAGCTGCACAGCCATATAATGTCCGGCTGCGATGACAACGCCGATCGCTGCAATCACGATAGTTAAGAAGGTAGAATGCCGTTTGGGTAAAGGCATAGACCCGGTCTTTCAAATCCCAGTTCTCCTCGGTGACGATCTCGTACTTGCCGTTCACTTTTTCGAACCTGTCCTCAACCTCCGCAGGGACACTGTCCAAATACTCGATGCGCATACCCGGAAATGTGCCTTCTTTATCGTGCCGGATCCAGATCCCCTGAACGATCATGGCCGGGATGGAGAGTATGAGCGGAATAATGATTCCGATGATCAGGTATCTCCTGAAGTTACGCAGGGTAAGAGTCAGCCCGAGAGCCCCGGTGCTTTTCGATGAATTCAATGTATATTCACTCATATGTTTCGCCTCCTTACACAAATCGGAATTGTTCTATAAAGATGTCATTTAGGGTCTTCCCATATTCTTCACGAAGAGCATCCGCCTCCCCGGAAAGCGCGACCTTTCCGTCTTTGAGTATGATTACCTCATCCAGGATCTTTTCAATATCCAGAACCAGCTGTGTACTGATGATGACGGTGTTGTCCTCTCCAAAAGAACTGAGTATCGTGCTGATGATGAAGCTTCTTGTCGCGGGGTCGACCGCGGCTAATGGTTCGTCGAGAAGATAGAGTTTGGCTTTCCTGCTGAGGAAAAGCGCGAGCTGTACCTGCTCTTTCTGTCCCTTCGACATCGACGAGAATTTCTGTTTTTCGTCAAAGTGCAGAGTAGACAGAAGGGTGTGGGCTTTGCTTGTATCGAAATCCGAATAGCAGACGGCCATATAGTTGATGGCATCTTTGATCCGGGAGAAACTTCCTAAAACAAAAGAGTCCGGAAGATAGCTGATGATCGCATTTGTTTTTTCGCTGACCGGTTTTCCGTCAACAATGATCCTGCCGGAATCCTCCGTCAGAAGGCCCATGATGAGCCGGATCAGCGTGGTCTTTCCTTTCCCGTTCGGCGCCAGA
Source organism: Clostridiales bacterium (assembly GCA_017620475.1). Classification (GTDB taxonomy): domain Bacteria; phylum Bacillota; class Clostridia; order Saccharofermentanales; family Saccharofermentanaceae; genus Scatonaster. The sequence continues at coordinate 18,413 of JAFZQI010000018.1, forward strand.
AGTCCGACGATCTTTCCTTTTTCAACGGAAAATGTCAGCCCGTCCAGTACTTTTTCGCCGTAGAAACTTCTTGAAAGATCCTGTACCCTTAGAATTTCATTCATGTTTTTTCCACCTCCTCAAGGATGGACACCGCCTTTTCTTTCGAAATACCGAGCATCTCCATCTCCTGCATAAATTCCTCCGCGGCTTGCCGGGCGTATCTGTGTTTGACTTCCTCGATCCGTTTCTCATCGGTGGTTACGATCCGCCCGCTGGTCCGATTCGTCAATGCCAGGCCTTCGCTTTCCAGGTTCGACATCGCACGCTGCATTGTATTCGGATTGACGCCCGCCTGCTCAGCTAATTCCCTAACGGAGGGAAGCTTGCTTCCCATCGGGTAGGTGCCGTTTATAATGGACAGCACGATCTTGTCATAGATCTGCTGGAAGATCGGACGATTCTCTTTAAACTCCCAAGGCATGTACACACCTCCTCGTATTTAGATTTATAGTTGTTATCGACTTTTTTCGATTGTTAAACTGTACTACTTAACTAGTACAATAATACGGAGTGAGGTGTTTGTCAATAGGCAATCAACACACGAAGAAGGAAAATGTATATAATTGAAACAAACGGGCAGGCCTGTAAAACTGCAGATTTGATATAACGAGGAATCAGTTTTGAAAATACTTGTCGCTATGGATTCCTTTAAAGGATCTCTTACTTCGCTTCAAGCCGGAAATGCCGTCAGGGACGGCATATTAAGTGCGTCTTCGGACCATGATGTCACCGTACTTCCTTTGGCCGATGGCGGCGAAGGAACACTCGAAGCGTTGGTGAACGGGTTGGAAGGTGAGACGAAAACGCTAACGGTAACCGGTCCTGACGGCAGAAAAGTGACGGCTTCTTACGGGATCGTCCATAACGATACGGCAATCATTGAGATGGCGCAGGCATCGGGTCTTACGCTGATGGAAAAGAACGATGTGCTGACTGCTACTACATACGGAACCGGAGAACTAATCGAAGATGCCTTGGATGCGGGAATAAGAAAGTTCGTGATCGGAATCGGCGGAAGTGCGACGAATGATGGCGGAACAGGAATGCTCGAAGCTCTCGGGGTCAGTTTCATGCAAGGCGCAAGGGGCGCGCTGGGCCTTAAGTCATTAACGGGAATCGATATTCGCGGATTGGATAGGAGAATTATGGATTCCACCATTCAAGTCGCCTGTGATGTCAGAAATCCGCTTGTCGGCCCTTCAGGATGCAGTTTTGTTTATGCTCTGCAAAAAGGGGCTACCGATGAACAGGTCAGGCAGATGGATATGTGGATGACATCTTATGCCAAACTGACAGCTGAGGTCATTCCTTCTGCAGATCCGCAGTTTCCCGGAAGCGGAGCGGCGGGTGGAATGGGATTCGCGCTTAAGTATTATCTGCAAGCGGAACTTGTTTCCGGTGCCGGACTGATTCTCGAAGTGACGGAATTTGAAAAGAGGATACGCGAATCTGATGTGCTGATTACGGGCGAAGGACGGCTTGACGGGCAGAGCCTGAACGGAAAAGGCCCTGTTGAAGCGGCGAAGATCGCAAAAGCAAGCGGGAAAGAAGCAATCGCTTTTGCCGGCTCGGAAGGACCGGATGCGAAACTGCTTCTGGAAATGTTCGATTCATATCACATACTACCGGAAGTGCCAGGATTTATGCAAAGTGATGTCGCATACAGAAACCTTCAGGAAACCGTTCGGGATTACTTCCTCGAGAATCGTTTGTAATCAGGGTTTCCGGTGCTGATCGCTCCATGCCAAACTCACTGTAGCTAAACATCCCATGCCAATCTTTCTTTGGTTAATTATACCGTGCCAATCTCACAATACTCAGAATGAGCGAGACTAGTATGACGCCGATCATCAGATAGGTGGGCCATACGGGAAAACCGGCAAAAACGCACATGAAACCGCTGAAGGCACAGATCAGGATCACGGATATCTTAAGCACGCCGAAAAGCATGTAACATATTCCCATGACCTCGGCTTCGTTCGCTTTGGTTACGTGAACGGGAATGTTCCATATACCGGGGAAGCACTCAACAACTGCCAGAAGTATGAATAAGCCCAGCATAACAATCGGTTCGATGAGAAGGGATGCCTTGGAACCATACGAGTCTGCAACTCCGGCCGCATTAAAATGTGTAGGCAGTTCATCCGGAAAACTGCTCCATCTAATGGCCAGGAAAGCAACATAAGCGGCAATTAAGCATGCACTGATAATATTCGATATACGTTTAATGATCATAGTCTTATCCATTCTGTGTTTCCTGTTCTTCTTCGCTTCCGGGTATCGGCGGTGGTTCAATATGCTTGACAAGAATTACGATGACTTTGATGATCAGCCATAGTGCGAAAGCGATAAATGCTGTACTGACGATCAGTAATATAAAGGTGAGGACGCCAAAGTCGCTCCGGTAATATGTCACTCCGTCATCACTGAAAAGACGAAGTTTGGTCTTGTACCCCTCTTTGTGAAACTTGTACGATGAACGTTCAGAATACTCCTTCGTTTCGCCGTTCAGCTCATACTCATAGCAGAGTTCATAATACGCTTCGGAACGCGTCGTTTTATTGTGGTTCGAATCTCGCTCAGTGTAGGTTTCGGATTCTTCATACACAGCGACCAGTGTCGCCTCGGTGTTCACTTTATACTCTGCTGTGAGATAACTTTCCGCGACTATGAAATTGAACAGAAACACGCTGCCGAATATTGCAAGAATAATCACGCCTGCAACGATAAAGAGCCAGTTGACCTTACGTATGTACATAAGATGTTTAACAAAAGCCAGTTTCCACAGAAAATCACTATCCATTTTTTCTCTCCATATTCTGAAACACCGGTTTCATTACATATGAATTCCTTGCCTGTAAACCATTATACCATCTTTGTCCCGGTATCCCTCTACCTGTTCTCCAACAGCTTTTCGGTGAAGGAAAACAGATCTTCTGCAAGTTTTACGTCCTTTGAACGTTTCGAGGATTTGGCGATCTTGCACTTATAGAAATACTCTCCCGTTGTGGATTTGACCGACTCGTCCATCGCCAGAAATACCGCTGTTCTTGCACCTTCCTCGGGTGTCTGAAAGAACGGCCTTAGAATCCCGGTGATGGTCTTCCCGAAGCCGGTTTCCCGGCTGACACCCATGTTGGTAGCTACTGCACCCGGATGACAGCAATTCACGGTTATTCCCCGGTCTGAAAGCCGTCTGGCAAGTTCTCTGGTAAAAAGAACATTTGCCAGTTTGCTCTGTGAGTATGCCTTCACCACGTTGTATCTCTTCGTAAGATTTATATCGTCAAAGTGGATCTTTCCGGCTTTGTGGGCTCCCGATGCAACGATCACGATCCGGGAACCTTCACTCATCAGATCGATAAGCTCCGAAGTAAGTAGAAAATGTCCGACATGATTGATCCCGAACTGCCGTTCCAATCCTTCCTTGGTCTCCTGCCGATCAAGGGAGATAAAGCCCGCATTGTTAACCAGTATGTCGAGTTTTGTATACTTTTCTTTCACCTGCTTAGCAAAGGATCTTATCGAATCGTAGTCGCCCAGATCACAAAGCATCAGGTCGAGCTTTCTGTTTTTGTTTTCCATCAGTTTGTTATATGCTTCAAGTCCGCGTTTCTCGCTTCTGCAGAGCATAATAACCGTAGCACCTTCATCGCTTAACGCTTTGACGGTCGCCATTCCCATTCCCGAGTTGGCCCCGGTGACTATTGCTGTTTTTCCGACTAACCGTTCCATTTTTTCACCGCTATTATTTCGACAACGGTCATGTAAACCAAAGTAAAAATCGGCCAGCCGAAAGTCGTTAAATTAAATAGTAATTCGGGTCGCATATTATCGGAGATTCCGACGACTATGAGAAGGCAGCACACTATCGCGGCAAGCATGATTACCGCGAAGATAGCCGCTATGACCGGGAACAGGATCTTCAGTATCATATCGGACTGATTCAGATCGCGTATTCTTTTCTTAAGAAAGAACGTATAGCCTGCGATCATAGATCCGACAAATATCACGACGCCGAGGATGTAGAAGAATACGTTATACCTGTAATTACTCCCGCTCCATATGAAACTGGAATAATCACCATCGTATATTCTGGCTATGGTCTGAATGAGCGTTGCAAGACCTGAAATGACCGTAACTGCCAGCAAATATAGTATCTCTGCACCTAATATCTTAAATTTGTCCTTCATATCGTGTTCTTTTCCCAATTGATGCTGCTTGTGTGACAATAAAAGTCATATCTTGCGGTTCTGTGAGGTGTATTCCGATATATGTTTATTATACCATTTTCTTCATGTTATAATGTGGTGGGGTGGAGCTGGGAGGTTGTTATTAGATACACAAGGAGCTTACTATATGACGGGCTTTAAGATTACCAATCTCATCACGGACATCTTTATGTTTATCTACTCATTTGTCTTCTGCGGACTGGTCGGTGGATTCTCCCTTTTTGAACTCTTCATCGGCAGCTGGGGCAGAGAAAACAAGGCCGTCAGTGAAGCGCTGATCCTTCTCGTTTCTTCCGGAATGATCATCATTCACGGGTTTCTCGCACTCGTCTTCGGGATCATCGCTTATTCCGCATGGCGGAAAAAGGCGAAGCCTTATCTCATCTGTAACCTGATCATCACAATAAGCGGTATCCTCGGAATGGGCGGGGCGTGTCTCCTATATAGCCTTAACGCCACAGGCGGAGCTGACGTCACCCTCCTCAATAATCTGGTCCGTGGCGAAGTGTTTTTCCTCATATATGTAGGAATCTGTGTACTCGGACTTGTTCTTACGCTTCTTTCCCACTTGACCGGGAAAGAAACCGCGTAACTCAAAAACGCTCTCTTTTCTTCGTGCATTTCACGCGGACCGACTCTTCTTCGGTTCGAATACTCTTCAGAAGCTCTTCTTTTTCCTCGTGAAGTTTATAAATCACGGAGAACATGCTGTCCACTTGTGATTTCTTTATATCGATCAATTTTGCGCCCCCTTTTTTCGGCCGGTTACGGATCAGAGAATAGATCCACCTGATGGCCAGAATGGCGAAAACAATGAGGTACAGGATTCCTGTCGCCTTCATAACCAGATTCAGATCTGCCTTGCTTTCTATATACCCGTAACCATCATCTCTTTCTCCGAAAAAACCGATGAGAAGAATAGTCAGCGGGGCAAACAACATAGCGAGGATGATCGAAGTGTCTATCTTATTTCTCCCGAACGAAAACCTCTTTTGCTTCTCCTTAAGCTTTTCGACATATTCTTCCGTTTTTTTCAAGTCCTCCTGACTTTTACGCAGCTTTACTTCTGCCTCGGACAGCTGACGGACCTTATGGCAGAATGCTCTGATATTCTGTGGGATCCTGCTTTTCGGAAGCACCTCTTGAAAAGAACTGAGGGCAGGGTGTGTGGATATCTTATCCAGGTATTCATCGCTTCCCGACTCCTCGGCGTGAACCATAACTTCTTCCAAACTGTTACATTCAAAAGCCCGGAAGTACGTTCTAAGTATAGAATAGGCATCATCCTTTGTAACAGACGATCTCGGAAGCGCATGCCGTTCAAGTTCTCTGGATGTGTTTTGCGCTCTTCTTTTCTCCGGATCGTTCTCTTTTGATTGAGTATTCTCTTTGGCAAGAGATTCTCCATCGTTATTTACCGGGATGATTGCATCGGTATAGGAACGCTTGGCTGATGGAGTACGGGAATTGCGCTTACCTTGTTTTTCGGAAAGAGAGGTGATCGAAGCATCGACTGAAGGGGAGGACACCGATTTAATTGTGGATGACTTCGGGACAGCTATGCTCAGATCGATACCATTCTGCGCGCTTTCGGATCGGCCGCATTCAGGACAGACGAATCGGCCGGTCAAGCTGTCATGCTCCATCTCCCTGGAACAGAACGGACACATCCTTACATCACTCATAGTCAGCCGCCCAATACACCCCCACACAAACTATTTCCGAAAAATAGCTTCACTGGATTCATTATATATCATTCCTTGCACCATATATCATTCTGTATTCAGGAATAACGGTGTTTAAATCGGCACGAGCCTTTTTACAAATAAATAGTTTGATAATCAAAATAATTTCCAGTTTGTTAACATTTCGACCATGTTATTGCGTATATTGCTGTGTTACTATCAGGACAGAAAAACGGATCAGCTACGGAAATGATTCGTAATTTCGGGCTTTTTGACCCGAACTGATAAGGAGACAGATAATGAACTACAGAATATATAACAACAATTCGACAGAGTGGGTCCTTCTGATCCATGGTCTTGGCGGAAGCATCAATACCTGGAAGTATCAGATAAAAGATCTGAAGGACTATAACGTTCTGGCAGTGGATCTCGAAGGCCACGGTGGTTCGTCCATTAAAAGAGCCAGACATCTTCTGGTAAGATCGGCCATCGACATCAACGACATCCTGGTCAAAGAGAATATCGAGAAGGTCAATATCATTTCGCTGTCATTGGGGACACTGGTCGCAATGGAATTCGTATATCTCTATAAGGAAAAAGTGAATTCCATCGTGCTTGCCGGATTTGTTCTGAATATGGGCATTGGATATAAGTCTTTACTGGCTTTCGTAGAAGGGTGCAAGTATATCATCCCCAAGAGAGTTTTCTATCCCATGTTCGCCCGGATCATGATGCCTCGTAAGAATCATAAGAAGTCCAGAGATGTCTTTATCCGGGAGTCTTTCAAGATGAAATCTCTTGCTTTCAGAATGTGGCTTACAGAACTTTTCAAGACGCAGTTCAGACTGAAGGAGTATATCGCGACGATCAAGGAGAACCATCTGCCGGTGTTCCTGATCTCGGGAAAACAGGACTATTTCTTCGTCAACAGTGTAAAGAGAACACAGGATAAAATTAGAGAGTCCTCCATGTGTTTTATCGATAAGTGCGGCCATGTCTGCAGCATTGAAAAGGCCGAAATCTTCAATCGTCTGGTTATCGATTTCCTGAATGGAATTCGTCAGAACGAGAAGGCCATTCCGGCTACAATTTGATTCGGATCAAGATTGATTTTACACATCATCTTTATTCTTCCGTACTATATCGAAATAATACTTTTTCTTGTCAAGACCGATCAGAAGGCATTCTTTATATAGCTTAGAATCAGTAAACTTTCGTCGCATGCTTCTTACAAATCCAATTGAAGCACCAGCTCTTCGCCGTTCATTTCTCCTGTATCACGGAACCCGGCGTTGCGATACAAAACTAATGCACTCGTGTTGGTAAGCTTGGTCGATAAGCGTATATTGTTCGCGCCATGCTCCTTGAAATACCGGATGATTTCCTGCAGGGCCGCTTTCCCGTACCCGTTTCCTTGAAATCTTTCATCGATCATGAATCTCCATAACCAGTATCTATCATTCGGATCCTCGTTATCTTCATCAAATGCAAACATAGTAAATCCAACCATCTTCTCGTCACAGATTATTGCAAAAGGGCGGGCAACACTTTCATTCTCTTTTGCCGCTTCCCATGAATCCGCATTCGATGCAATGAATTGCGCCTGCGTTTCTCCGACTTTCAATGCAAAGCATTCATTAAGGGTTTCATCCGAAAGCCCTCTTAGTTCAACATTCATATTACTATCGATATTTCTCCTAACACACTTTTTTGTATTGTGTCTATCTGGAATCAATCGTTCTTAGGTGCAAAGGGTGACGGGCCGTCTTCCTGCTGATCCTTGAAGAACGCTTCAAATTCGTCTTCCAGAGGATCTCGCTGTTCTTGAGCGATCAGGGCTTCCAGCTCTTCCCTGGGCATATTTACCTCAAGAACAGTGTTACACATAAAGCAGCGCATGGCTTCATCCTTCAACATTACACCGCAAGTAGGGCACTTTTTCATACGAGATACCTCCGATACTTTTCTCCAAATATTTATACAAAATCCTTCATTCCATTGAGCAGCCCCGATACATGTTCATTATAGCACGAGGGAAAGCCACGTTTGTGCTTGGGAATTCAAAAGCAGTCCGCCTCAAGATACGACCGTCAGAGATTCCGGTGTCACATGACATCTGAAAAAACGGATCTCCACTCCTTCTGTTTTCGCAGTCTCAAGTGCCGCTCCAAACTCGGGGTGAGTATCCCAATTTGCTCTGACTTCAGATACGCCGTCCATCTGGATAACAAAAGCAAGTATAGCTTGATATCCGGCTTTTCGGGCTTGAATCAGTTCTCTGATGTGTTTTACGCCGCGTTCTGTCGGTGCATCGGGGAAATAACCCACGCCATCCATTTCCAAAGTACAGCCCTTCACTTCCATGAGATATTTACGGTTGTCTTTTTCCATATAGAAATCAATTCGCGATTCTCCGTAAGTATATTCCGAAATTACAGAGTCGAAATTATGCGAGGCAAGCCACTCTTTTACTACCTTGTTCGGGGCCTGACTATCTATATTGAAAAGGACTCCGTTACTCTTTCTTACTGCTATCAAATCATATTTCGTCTTGCGATCCAGTGTCCCGGGAGCAGTCAGCCACACCTCACATCCCGGTACCAGCAGTTCCTGACAACGGCCCGTGTTCTTAACATGGACTGTTTCCTTACGGCCGTCAATAATCACTTCCGCAATAAACCTGTTCGGGCGCCTTATAAATTCTGCTTTAACAACATTGTCGTAAACCATCCGGAAATTAAAGCCCCTTTTCAAGATTATTCATAGACCTGCTTAAGTCAGTCTGATCAACCTCGACGGAAAAGTTCAGTTTGTAATCTTCCTCTCGAAGTACTCTACCCAAACATCCTTTTATCGTAATATGCCCTGTTCTTGTTGCCTCAAAAACAATACTCTGGTGATCATTACCGATCAATTCCGCTGTTCCGGATAGGTCGTTATACATTCTTATCAGCTGTTGCACAAACTCATCAAATTGCAGTGTTCCGGTATCGATTTCTGTAGTAACAGAGAAACTATTGCTAACTACATTGACCTTTACGATCATGTTGTATGGCGAAGGTCCTTCATAAACCTGAGGGCATAATTCAAGTTTGAAGCTCGGTGTAATTATTTCGATTGTTTTCATTCTGCCCACATCCTCGTTATCCGCTATTTTCCGGTTTCAAATCATCTGTAACGTTTTCACCCGGCTTTTTCTTCCGTGAGATTTTTAAGCCATATGAATTTATTGTATCTCCATTTGATGAACGGCACTTTCACGATTTCATCCAGACACATGACTACATAGACGACTATGACCGGAAGATGCAATACAAAGCATGCTATGAGAGCCAGCGGAATGGCAAAACACCAGGTGGCAAACAATACGCTTATGCCATCATACATGGAATCTCCGCCCGCCGGAAAAACTCCGCAGGTAATAATGGTATTGTATGCATAGGCCACCATATAAAATACAAGGAAAATAAGCATCTGTATAAGGTATTTCTTAGCCAAAGGCTCCAGCACATAGAATACGTAAACAAAAGGGCCTGCAATACCAAGCAGCAGGACATTTATCAATCCTGAAAGCAGTGACACATTCCAACTGCGTGCACCATATTCTTTTGCTTTATCAAGTTTGTTCTGCCCAAGGAGTTTTCCAATCATGATACCGATACCGGTAGACAGACCATGAGTCAGGCCCTGTATCAGTTGTTGGGCGACCGTAGCCACAGATGCGGCTGCCGTGGCATCCGTTCCGAGATGTCCCAGTAAGAAAGAATGCATCGGTATGCTAAATCCCCATGCCAGCGAGGACAACATCATTCCGGGAATGATCTTCCAAAGTTTTCGCTCATATGCCTTGGAGAAATAAAACAGTGTATCCTTTCCAAGGCGTATTTTCTCATTTCTCTGTGCCCATATAACACACCAGCTCAGGGCAATGATTTCCACAACGATCGTTGAATAGGCAGAACCGTTTGCACCTAAAGCAGGAATCTTTCCATAACCATAGATCAGGAAGAAATCGGCAACCATGTCTACGGTTACGGTAACGACGGAGATCCATACGCTCAGTTTCGCATGTCCTGAGATCTTCATGATCATCAGAAAGCACCGCAACACAGCTGTAAATATATAAGAAAAGCATACTATCCTCAGATAATCTGCGCCGATCCGGATCAATTCCTCTTCAGGTGTCAATATTCCGATAAGCTGCTCTGCAAAAAAGAAAGCCCCTACCGTGAAGATGACCCCTATGACGAAGGCATATCGGATAGCGATTCCCAAGAACCTTTTTGCATTCAGGAAGTCTTTTTTGCCCCAATACTGTGCTATCAGAACACTTGCCGAAACGATTGCTATACCATAAAACAGAGACATGACAAAAGCAACTTGATTGGCAAGCGATACAGCTGCAATCGCCTCCTGCGTCAGCCGCCCGAGCATAAGAGCATCCGATGCCCCGACGAGAGCCGTAAGAAGATTCTGAAGTGCCAAAGGCACAGCCAGGCCCATAAGCTCCTTGTTGAAATTCTTCTTTTCCTCACTATTCATCAATTCTAATTCCTCGTTGGTCAATTATGCTGTTTTCAGATGCTGCTCTTGATCCATAGGACGAGGACGATTGTCAGTATAATGACAGTGGCAATAGCAGATAATTTGAAAATGATTGAAGCTTTGGTACTGAGTTTTGTTGATTTGCTCATGATCAATCTCTCCTTTTGTTTCCTTGCTCATTATATCATCTTCTGCTGTACCATTTCCTTGCGATAGTTATTTCCAATCAACCAGCAGGTATTGCCTGTAACCGGAATAAATGGTTATGCTCGTGCCATCATCTATCGAATAAACTCTGTAATACACTTTTTCTTCATCTGTTGTATATCCTGAGCCAACATTGATTATCTCAACATACAAAATGTATCTTCCATCAGGAGAGGAAACGACTTGCTGTATTTTTCCTGCATCAGTGCTCTCGACTATTAACTGATATTCATAAGATGATGTATCTAAAACGCTATGATCCTCGAATTCGTCAGGACTTTCTGCTTTTACTAATCCCCAGGCACATAAACGAAAGTATTGTTTGCTCCGGGGATCCTTAAAAACGATATTTTCATATCCCTCTACTTTTCTATAATTCTGTGAAAAATCAAGGTGAAACTGTGATAAGTATAGCATTATCCCCAAAAGCACAAATAGAAATAATACTATTCCCAAGATTATCTTTTTCCACAGTTTCATCACATAATTACTCCGATAGGTTTTTTAGGCGGCGTCTTGATACTCTTCGGCAAGCTCGATCTTCTGATACTGTGTATCAGCCTTTGTCACGTTATCAGGATAGATCTTGGCAAAATCATTGTTGGAGGATTCTGTCTCATAACCTTTGACCTTCACTTCAAAATCGGTCCCGATAACATGATTCGGCGTAACATAATCCTTAATCGGTGAATTAGCAATGATCGCACGTGTTGTCGTGCGTTCCGTACCGCTTATAACATATATGGTGAATCCGTTGTCATAGAGATACTTAACAAGTTCTACCATGGGAAGATAGAAGCCGTCGATATATCTCATGTTATTGAAGCTCGCCGTATGTAGATGTCGAATCCACAAAGGCCTTAAAGATCTTCCGGCTGTTTTCATCCTTCAAATAAGAAAACTCCGGATGCCATTGTATCGCCCACAGGAATCGCTGTTCCGGCTTATAAAGTCCTTCAACCAGACCGTCCTCTGAAGTAGCCATTACCTTCAAGCCCGGTGCTACATCCTTCACTGCCTGATGGTGATAACTATTGACCCGGATCTGTTCGGTTTTCAAACACCGGAACAGGGGAGAGTCTTTGACGATATCGACAGAATGGACCGAGATATCGTAGGGAGGCTTCTGATGGTGCTCTGTCCCGGATGGAAACTGAGTCGGAAGGTCCTGATAGAGAGTCCCGCCAAGTGCCGCGTTGATGAATTGGATACCTCTGCATATACCGAGAACCGGTTTGTCGGTCTCGATTGCCTTTTCGAGCACGATCCCCTCCATATCATCCCGCATCTTATAGCTGCATATGTTCTCTATTGGCTTCTCGCCGTACAGCTCCGGCGATACATCGTGACCGCCGGTGAACAAAAAGCCGTCACAGAGTCTCATGAGATGGTGAAGTTCGCGCTCATCGGATAAGAAAGGGAGCATGATCGGCGTGCCGCCGGCCCGGATGATTCCATCAAAATAGCCGGGGAGCATCCAGATACTCTCTTTTTCATCGTCCCATAACGGCATCACGCCTATAATCGGTTTTTGCATAACAATCTCCTGACTAAACAAGAAGCGTCTCATCCTGTAAGATGAAACGCCTTTGTTCCTTACTTTCTACTATCAGATTATATCATTTCTGCCACTGTTTCCGGTAGATCATAATCCCTGTCTTTGCAGAAGACTACTCGAAGATCAGGTCTAATTAGATTCCACATACTCGTAGACCATGCGGGATACTTCTCCAATGATCTTCTTGGCCTGTTCCTCACTTCCGCTTTCAGTCATCACGCAGAGCACATAATCTTCTGCAGCAAAGACGATACCGATGTCATTGTATACGCCGAGGGAAGGGAAGAAGCCGATCTTGTGTGCGACCTTGATTTCACCAGGAACGCCGGCCGGTACACCCCAGCTGTATTCGGTGTTGCAAAGATCATCGATAAGCGGCTGAAATGCCTCTTTATTTGCCTGATGATCCTTATAAAGATGCTCGGCATATTTGGCCAGGTCGATCGCGCTGGTGCGGCGTCTGCCGGACACCTCGGCGCCGGTATAGTCGGTGTAGGTGACTTGCTCCCGATAGTTTACGACGGAACTTATGGTCTTCATGTAATTGTTGTTTACGGCATCTTCACCGCCGAGACGGCGAAGGACCATATTGGTACCGCAGTTATCACTGATGGTGATTGAAAGATGGGAGACTTCCTTAAGTGTGAACTCCGTTCCATCAGCCGCTGTCTGGATCGTACCTGTACCGGATTCGTAGTCGCCCTCAGGATACTTCGCAGCATTATAAACGATCTTCTCATCGAGAGAGAGTTCGCCGGAAGCAGCTTTCTCATAAAGGTAGGTGTTATAGGCGATCTTAATGGTACTAGCGGCAACGATCGGCTGGGTCTCCTTATACGCCATCGTTTCCCCGTTGGCCATATTGATATAGTACACACTGTAACGACCGGATTGTTTACCGAGGTAATCGGTAATGCTTGCCTGAAGTGATTCAAGATTGGCTGTGCGAGTAGCGGCATCTACGGTCCGCGCACGTGTGCCTTCAGACCCGGAGGGTTCGGAAGAATCACCGGGGACCAAAGAGGAATCGGAGATCACATATCCGGAATCATCGGTCATAACGGAACCTGCGGCAGTGGAAGAAGATTCTTTCGAATCCTTTTTTCCTCCGGACAGAAGTTTCGCGATAAATACGATATCGAGAATGGCGCAGAGCATGCAGATAAACAGGCAGGAAACAACGAAGATCTTTCTTCTGTCATTGTTGCTTCTCCTTTTCGAGGAGGATACATTGTAGCCGGATCGGACGGTATGTTTCACTGTTCGATTCTCCTTATTCACATGCTATATTGTTGTGGAATTGGTCAGTAGGTTCCATTCCCGTCATTATGATATTATACCGTAGTTCACTTAGCCGCCATCCTATGTACTTGATCAAGCCCTTGTGGTAGAAGTAAACACAAGCATTGGGATTATCCCTGTACTGTTTTACCCGCATGGAAGATGTGTTTGTCGAAAAATAGAACAGCTGCAACCCAACCATTCTTCTTGGCTTAAGCATGGCTTTTACATTAGGAAATCCTGCCTCGTCAACCGAGCAAATAAAAGCAACCTTCTGTTTCCTGATAAATTTTTCTATTCTGCTGTTATCTGTCATTTTCTCTTTCCTTCAAATTGCAATTTGTCAGTATCGGTCCCCTCGCACAAATAATTATATCATTGAGAAAGTGGTATATAATTGTATAAGAATCATATTTTTGTTCGGGGTGTCGAGTTATGGCAAAGTCAGCATTCAAGTTTTCCGCAGTTTTTGTTTTGTGTTTATCCATGCTTATTTCCTGCTGTTCCTGTTCAGGTGACGGATCAACGTCAGATACCAAAAAGAAACCGGTCGAAACCGAATCACAGATCGAAAATACAGAAAACGAACAGACGGATATCGATCAGACTTCTAATGATGTTTCCGACAATAGCAGCGTTTCCGAAAAGAATAATGCCTCCGAATTTGAAACGCATTCTTTTGAAAACGGAGAGTGCATAGACTGCAGAAAAAAATGGAATACCTGCCTTTACGAGAATATTTGCCAAATCTGTCATGTTACGCCAGATGGAAGTTATCAGGAAATCGACGTTCATGTGGATGACGGAAGCGGGCCGAATACCAATATGGAGCTCGTTGCCAACGCGGAAGGTTTCATGATCACATATACTACCAAGGAAGAAAATGATATTCAGTTATCCTATACTCTGAGGACGCATAAAGATCCATTTGATGACAGATCTCCCATTATCTTCAGTATTGACTTCAGTCTGGGGACACATTTCAATACATCAGCGCAACACCCGGATTATCCTCAAATCGTTCTTGTTACATCTTATGACTGCAAACCCGAAGAACTGCTGAAAGCCTACGAGACAGGTGATATCTTCAAAGGCGAAAATCCCTTCATAGCCTACTACGAAGACGATAACGACGGCAGACTGTGCTTTATTCCGGACAGCAGAAGTAACGATATGACTTTGGAGGAGATGTTTGCAGGAAGCACCCTCATCACCCAGGAAGAATTCTTCTCGATCTACATGGAGAACTATCAACTGTTCCTGTCATACATTGATGAGGTATTGTCCCATCTCAATCTGGACCTTGCCGGTTTTGGAATTCAGTAATCTAACGATTCATGACAGAATTTTGATGATCACATATATACATACACCAATAAAGGCAATGACAATGATAGCCGGTATTACTATAAAGGCAGGCTTCGATATATCCTGATCCGTGAGTTTCAGGGTACCACCGCATAGAAATTCCAGAATTAATAGAATTAAGTCTTCCATACGATCAACCTGTTATTTTCCTCATATGCTTTGCTTTCTGCATTTAAAACACATCGAAAGGGGAATCATTCTCGCTTTTTGAGCCTTGGGACTGTTATCTTGAGTATCTGACATGGTCTGTCTGTCGGTCTGCTCGACCATTTTCTCAATAACAAAACCGGCTTCATAAAGTGCATTTACATACGTTGAGATCTTCCTGTTAGAGAAGGTCACATCGGTTTCATGGACCGGCATCTTAAAATACGACTCATCAAAGTAACTGCGCGAAAAGAGCAGAGCGCCATTATCGACGATATCTTCTCCTGTCTCATACGATTTACCAACACAGTAATGAAGAGGATGCCCCCAGCTGAAGATGAAGACACCGTCTTTTTTGAGATAAGAAGCGATCCGTTTTAATGTGCCGGTAAGATCCGTTGTCCAGCCTATTCCATATATCGAATACACATAATCAAAATACTCTCGGGGAATACCACTGTCCGCTTCCATAGGTGCACAGATAAGCTTGGAATGGATGCCGTTTTCACGCAAGAATTTCTCCGCATTATCCAGTTGTTTCTGAGACAAATCAAGACCCCAGAGCTCGCCGGCATCTTTTTCCGCAAGATATTTAAGCGAATGGCCGCTGCCACAGCATATTTCCAGGACCTTTTTTCCTTCCACATCCGCAAAGAAATGAAGATCATCTTCCGTTACAAATTTGACTCCGTATTGAGGCAAAGCAGTCGTTCCAAACCAGAGATCCGCGTGATCATCCCAATATTGTTTGTTTTTTGTAATTATCTGTTCTTCCATTATCCGCTCTTCCATTATCTGTGTTTAAAAACCTTGTTGTTCAGTCAACCACCTGAGTAATATTTTCTGGTTGAATTGCATCGGATTTATCAAAATCACTACAGTATTCCCTTGAATGACTGATCTCGATAAAACATAGTTTTTCAAAGTCGTATCCCCAGTGAGGAATTGGAAACCAGCGATTCATAAGACCGGTATATTCTTCAACCTTCTTTCTGAAATATTCTTCCGGGAAGGCGTGCTTTAAGTTTCTAAGGTATCTTTCAAACCCAGGCAGACGGGGATCTTCAATGGCATCATAGTCGTAATGCCTGTGTTCGATATAGCCATGTTTCGCGTAATCTCTGTACCAACGCCAGGTTTTTGATTTATCGGCTTTGCCTACAAAGCCGCAGATGACATCTAACTGCCACCATTTCAGATCTTCCTCATCCTTCGCCTCATAGCGGACCGTGTCAGGATCGCCGCGTTCACCTTTCGACATCACTTTAAGGCCATCCAGATACAACCCGGAAAAGCAATTAATCGATTCATCTTTGCAATCTTCCGGCAAATGTGCTCTTATCCATTTTTCGTCAAGTTTCATTTGATAACCTCGTAAGCCCAATAATCATTTGTTCTGGAGTTTTCTACTTTATCTTTTTAAAGAAGTCAGAATAAAAACCACGAACAAATATATAAAGAGAAGCGAAAAACTTAACCACAACGGACTGAATACCCAGAGCCAGGACCAGCCGATCACTTTACAGATTTTAAGTATGATGAATACGATCGTCAAAGCACATAAAGTACCGACGGTTATTTCAAACGAATGCCCCGTATTCTTTTTCTCTTTGTTATCACTCATTATCACAACTCCCTGATCATGTTTTTCCCTGCCTGCGAGTTTCCTCTTGCTACCATGCCCATTATACCATCTGGATATTGAGTGGTTATGCTGTCAATGCGAAATCACATAATGGTATAATGTGCATGTAATGAATAGCCCCATGGAATATGGAATTGGAGAACAAGATGACTGAACAGATGAAACAGGCGATGAGGGAAAGGCACACCGTCAGAAAATTTGACGGAACACCTTTATCGGTTGAAGAGAAAAACCTCCTGACCTCAAGAGTGGATGAATTAAACAAGCAGTATGCCCTTTCCATCGCGTTGATCGAGAGCGAGAAAACTCCGGTCAGCCTTTTTGGCAAAGTATTCATGGGCGGAACGGGGATAAACGCCTATTTCGTTCTGGCCGCCGATGACCGGGACGGCATAGATGAAATACTCGGATACGCCGGGTCAGACCTGTGTCTTTTTGCACAGATGAACGGCATGAACACCTGGTGGATGGCCGGTACGTATAACAGGAAATATGTGGAAGGTTTTGTCAGCGGGAAAAAGATCGTAAGCATTATTGCTGTAGGTCACGGCAAGACGCAGGGCGTGCCGCATAAGAGCAAGGATGAAGATCAGGTCAGTAAGTATGCGGGTGAAGCTCCTGAGTGGTTCAAAAACGGTGTGGAGGCAGCGCTTCTTGCACCGACCGCGCTTAACAGGCAGTCTTTCATGATCTCCGGTGAAAGCAATAAGGTCTGTCTGACATACAAAAGCGGCCCTATGTCCGGTATCGACAAGGGAATTGTGAAGCATCATTTCGAGCTTGGCGCGGGCAAAGAGAATTTCGAGTGGGCGTAACGGTTCGCAGTATTGCAGGTATATAGACGCACGGAGGAATGGAGCATGTTTGTTTTGCTGTATGTTGCCGCATTGGCAATTTTCGTGAAATTCTATGGAGTGGAATATATTCGTGATACGAAATCAGGGATCATTTTCATTATCATCGCCATGGTCGGTTTATATATGTCTGTGGAGCTGAGTCTGATCCCAGAGAAGCTGCGTGCCAGAAAGAAACTGGCTCATCTTTCCGGAAGAGCGGAAGGCCGGATCACAGACCATCGCGAGGAAAGGATCAGTGTCCGGGACGAGAATGATAACTGGAAATCCGAGTATCAGGGTACGATCATTTCCTACGAGTTCGACGTCGGAGGAGTCACCTATACAGGAAGCGGATATGGTTCCTGGGCACTATGGAAGAGAACGCATCAGACGATTTGCTATGATCCGAATACTCCATCAGACAACCTCCCCCTGGCGGATGTGAACAGCAAGACAAAGACGCATTTCCTCGGCACTCTTCTTTACCTGGCAATATGTTTCGGAGTTCTGTTCGGAATCATATTCTTTTTCGTCTGGCTTACGAACTGATACGAACATGTTTATTTGCATATGGCAAATCCACTCGTAAAAAGTCCGGGTGGCCCGGTAATTCAGGCGGTGTGACAAACCGGACACATCTGTCCTGTGCTGAAAATACGGCAGTTCTCACTCTCTGTCGTGTTGTTTTTCAGAAAGGACGATTAACATTTGAACCGAAAGGAGGCTTCTATGGATCAGACAAAGATCGGTTCTTTTCTAAAAGAACTCAGGAAAGAAAAGAATCTTTCTCAAGTAGAATATATCTACTTTTTTCCTATCGTTCATCTTTTTATCCTCCAGTAATGCCCGGTCGATCCGATAGCCGGGAAACAGTTCAAAATCCGAGGGATTCTTTCGAAATTCCGAAGGCGATACCTGCCATACGCTTTGAAAAGCTCTGGTGAAGGCTTCGTTGCTGCCATATCCGTACTCCATGCCGATCTCCAGCAAGGAGCGCTCCGGATACTTCACCATGTCTCTGGACGCTTTGCTCATCCGCCTGCGGATAATATAATCCCGGATACTAATAGGGATTATCCTCGCTCATCCAGAAGATTCTGCACTCTGTTTTGTAGTATTCTCACCACATCGTCCAGGCTCTTCTGGCCCAGGAAATACGCCGGCATTTCTTCGATGAGAAGGTTGTTGATATCCGCGTCTTCCGTCAATGTGGAAGAGCAGTGCAATATAGCATTCTCGAGTGTGTCGATGTGCTCGGATGTATACGTGACCCGGTTGGGCGGGCCCGCTTCAAAGTATCCTCCGAAGAGATCGCTGATCTTGGTTTGGTTATAATATTCGACCGCCGCTTCTCCGGTCGATCGGAAGTTCTTCCGGGCTAGGGCAAAACTGCCGGTCAATGCATATTCCTCCTGGATCTCATCCGACATAAGGAGTTTGACAAAGTCGACACAGGCATCGATATCGTAAGCCCCTTTGGAAATGGCAATCGAAGATCCGACAACGGCTGCAGGACCGCGTCCGTCTGCAGTAGGCAATCCGAGTATGGCATGTCCCGAATCGAGCTGCTGCAAAGTGATGAGGTAGTCCGCGAAATTATAGCTGGTGGTATATTTCGCCGGTACAGTGAATTCAAACATGCCGGCGCCATAGGAGGGCAGGGCAGAACTGGCGACCTCGTCCCAGGACATGGATTGTTCAGGGACGTTCTCCTTCACAAATTCAGCAATCGCGGCAAATCCGGGCCCTGAGAAATCCGCTTTCCCATTCGTGATGAACTCGTTTCTCATCGCGTTGAAAAGGTTGACGAAATAGTACGGCTGTCCGTATAAGATCACGTCTTTTCCTTCCAGCGGTCCACGCAGGAAATCCACGTATTCATCGGTGGTAAAACCTACCCCGGATGCCCCGGCATAGGCGCTGTCCGTGAATATGCCGCTGATGCCGAAGGTGAGGGGAAGATTAAATAGTTTTCCGTTCACTTTGGCATTCTCGACGATGTTGGTGAAGTATTTGTCCGGATCAAGATCTCCGAGATACGGCGCCAGATCGATCAGGTGCTTACTGTTTTTCAACTGATCGATGCGGCTTATATCCAGAAACATATCCGGTCCATCTCCGCTTAGTATGTCCATGGACAGTTTATTGGAAATGACGGCACGGCTCTCGTTATCCAATTTGGATAGCTCATCGTCGCTGCTGACACTGTTGAGATTGACGTACCTGCCGTTATAACGGTCGGTGACCTCGATAAAATACTTGCCGTTGGTCTCGTTGAATCTCGTCAATGCATCGCACATCGCTTCATCCAAATAGTCGCAGGAGGAATAGAGTTCCAGGATGCGCTTTCCGGCGTGCGGGTTCTTCTCGGCTTTGGTAAAAACAATGACCTCGAATGCGGACGGACTCCAGCTGCTGAAGTTGGCAAACGGCGTCATTTCATATTTCTCGCCGTATAGGATGAATGAATTTTCACTGATCGGACCCAGGCTGCGGTCTTTGAAAGAATTCCTATCCACGGAACACCAGCTGTAGTTGAAGATTTCTTCTTTCGTCTTATTCTCCAGATCGATCCTGTAAATACCAGTCGGTGTGCCGGAATAGATCTTGCCGTCCGTCCCGTTAGTCATTTTCGAGATGGAATATGAATCGAGCCACTCAAAATATTCGGCATTCAGCCGGGTCAGTGCGCCGCTTGGAAGATCCAGTTCCAAATAGTCGTACCCCAGATTTGCCCCCAGGAAAAGCACTGCTTTGTTTTTCCCTTTCGGGACGATGCTCTCCACAGAGTATAGGGTGGAAGTACTGCCTTCGATCTTGACCTTCTTTTCATTTCCGGACGGATCAGTCACATAGAGAAATCCTTCCGGAGTCGCAGTGTCCCAGTTGATCGACACCTGTATCTGATAGTCGCCGATGTGGTACACTTGCGAGGCCTGCTTATCCGGATTCGTGTCAGTGACACTTAGAATATCGCCGGTAAGGGGATCGATCACATACTCCTTGAAGATTTGTTTGTTGGCCGCTTGATCATAGGAACTGGTGTCCACTACGATATTTCCGTTAAGATAGATCACTCCGTCCGGAGACACGCCTTCTCCGAAATGATGAAGAAGATCGATGACCTTTTTCGTCTCGCCGGTTTTCTGATCGACAACGATCACATTTGAGATAAGCAGTTGGGCAAAGGTTTCGTAATCCCAGTCGTAATCCTCGGGGAGCTCATAGTTGCCCTGCGTGATGAAGATCAGGTTCTCGTCATCGGACCCTGCCAGCTGGGAGTGGATGGATTGCGTTTTCCGGTCCGGATCCACACCGTTATCGATCACGAAGGTCTGGGCTTCATACCAGGGCATATTTTCTTCAATCAATTTACCGCTGTGGCGTTTTGATTTCTTGGCCTTTTTGCATGACGCCATCGAGAAAAGAAACGCTACAGCCAGCACGGCTGCTGCCGTTTTACGAAATACCTGTTTCCTGTTCCACTTTCTACTCATCTTTTCCTCTTCCATGCCTGCGGTCAGATATCGTACCAGTCAGAATCATTATATCAAATAATGCACCGTTTGCTTTCGGGCGAAATGTGGGCGCTCCGGATGGTATAATGAAAACAGAATGTATGGATCACTGATGACAGGAAAGTGCAGGGTGATGACGATTATGACCTGGAAGGAATTCTACGAGAAATACGACGACTGGGCGGAGAGCACCGTGATCAGCAAGATCTCTTCGCTTAAGGATATAGGACCTTCAAGTGAGGTTGTCGACTGTGCGAACTATATACCTGAAAAAGCCGCAGAAAAGCTCGTTCGAAAGGCAATGTCCTTGGGAACAGTTTTCACGCCGAATGATATTACTGAGCTGGATAGCGCGATATCCGAGAACCTGGCATCATCGCAGACGTGGACATGCGTGGCGGATATTCAGTCGATCTGAACGACGGACGCTATCTCCAGGGCGTACGAGAATCGGAAATCGAGAAGAAAGGAATCTTTAACTGAAAAAGTTATAACTTACAAAACGGACTGTCCCTCCTAATAAGTTACTATGTCCGCCTTGGTAAATCCTGTCTCAGAATTCGAAGATTTGTAGTTTCTTATTCGTGAAGAAGCCGTATCGCTCAGTTCTTTTCTCTCATGCTTTTCCAAAAGCACTTGCGCTTCGTTGTTTCCTTTCTTTCCTCCACCAAATAGTCCCATGAGAATATTCCTTTCTAAACCATCTTCCGCAATCACCTATAAAGCGGATATTAGACATTCCACGGGGGCGCCCCGTCACCCACTCATTATACCACTACGAACCGGCCGCAAATGAGGGGCTATGTTATAGATATCTGCATACCCGCCTGATCAGCGCCAAAGTCCATTTCCATCATCATATGCTACAATATGGTTGTTCAGTTGGCCTTTTATGTTCAGCGATGACGACATCATGTTTATGCTCGACAAGAAGAGAAAATACTGGGACGCGGATATGGATATCAACAGCTGATTTGTTTATAATCCGTCCGTTTATCAGTCAGGCTGCTGGCCATCATGCGCTTCCCACACACATCCGGTGATCCGCATATCCGTAAATACCGCTTTGAAACTGGATTCCTCCGGGCTGCAAGCATAAATACCGAACCGTATCTTGCCCGCGCCCTCCCACATATGACAGACTCGCATCTGACTGAAGGACTTCCTGTCATAGGAGCATTCAATACAGTAATCATCGTCGGCGGTGATCCTGCCGGCATGGATGTGCTTGAGGTAAATAACAGCTTCATCCTTACGATGTCCCGTAACGGAGTACAGCGTGATATAATATAGGTGCAGGGGAATGTACAGTATGGATATAGTAGTGGTGCTAGGTGATAAAAGTGCCAGGTTATTGTTTCAAAGACGAAAACATCGAAGAAGGAAGCGAGAACTAGGAAGAAATGGCATCTTTAGAAGCATTGAAAGATAAGATCATAAAGCTCGGCAACAAGCAAAAGCTCAGTGCGGTACTCAAATACAGCGATCATCCTGATTCGGAAATAAGAGTTACCGTAGCAATGACTCTCGCTATGATTCCGACATATGACTCCGGTATGGCTCTGATCCCGCTATTACGAGATTCGGATCCTATGGTCAGATCTGCTGCAGCTACCGCAGCGGCAGATATCCACGCCAAGCACTGCGAGGAATATGTTAAGAAACTTGCGTTTGGAGATAATGACCCGACTGTAAGGGCAGCCGCAAAGGAAGCCTTCGACAGGCTCAAGGATAGCGTAGTTTGATAGTTTGCCGGGAGAAAAGATGAAATCTATCCTGATTAAAGACTACGACCAAAGAAGAACGTGAGCAGATCATCCGCCAGTCTCTCGACTGTGGTGGGGGAGGGTGCGAGAATTGTTCTTCTTGCAGTCTTGGCGGCTGCACGCCCTGGGGTATTTATCAGGACTATATAGACGGGAAGAAAGAAATCTCCGAGATCATGATTCGGATCGGGCATAGTATCCTCAAGCAAACCCTCTTTCAGTCCCTGGCACCTTGCTGGAAACGCTTCTATGAAAGGCTTTTCAACCACTCGTCCGCTTCATGACTTCTCCTTTGTTTCTCCTGTTTTTATATTTCTTTTGCAATTTCAAATGCTCTTCCTTTCCTCCGCACGGCTACACAAAAAAGACATCCTGGAAGTATTATATATCCAAGTTGACTGGCTAATTGGCTCCTTGGTCTGAATGAAACACAATCACGACTCCTATTTTGTGCCAGTCGTCGGTTGACATCGGTGGAAAAGTGTTGCACACCATAGATAAGAAAATACAGTACTTGATGATAGTTTTACTTGTCGATGGACTTCATCGTCAGGAAAGCCGCCATTGACAAGTGCTTTTCGAGCAGTTAACTACAGATCAGGATTGTACTATAATGGTTCTTGTCATTTTTATTTGATTTACGCTATTGAGGATGGGGGAAGCGTTCTATGAGCAACTGGTATGCTGCAGATACTCATTTCGGTTCGGATTCAAAAGATATCATGGTCCGTGATAACCGGCCGTTTAAGGACATTCATGAGTATACGGAAGCGCAGGTTAGGATCTGGAATGAACAGGCATCTTCGGATGACACCATATATGTCATCGGAGATTTCTGTAACTGCGGGCCCAGGACCGAGAAGGATTTCAAAAGCGGTCTTGCCGTATCAAAGAGAATCAATGCGCATATCATCCTCATTATCGGAAACAACGAACAGCGAGCCATCGACGAGTGCTTTGACGGGTCTTTTGAAAAGTTCCGGGAATACTGCCTGACAGATCCTTCCTGCAAATTCGATGACGTTAAGCTCAATGATTACGTGGATATAAAGGGCGAGAAGTTTTTCCTGACGCATAAGCCTACTGACCACGCACCGGACTGTCAGACTTTATTCGGCCACACGCACAGATACGGCGGGCTCTGGAAGTCTTTCGGGTTTAATGTCGGCGTGGATTTAAATCACTTCAGATTGTTCAGCGATGACGACATCCTGTTTATGCTCGACAAGAAGAGAAAATACTGGGACGAGGATATGGAGATCAACAGCTGATCCGGTCCGTTTTTTTCAGATATTTCATTTGCAGAGCAGAAAAGTTATTAAACAAGCAACTGCTGCTATTCCCAGATAGATCAGCAGGCATTTAATTTTCTCACTGTTATAAGTTATTTCATAATCTACTTCCCCATTATTCTGACGAGTAGAAATCATTTCCGAGGCTACTTCCCCCGTGTTTCCGTTTATTGCGACATCGTATTTTTTGCCTTTGTAATTGACCGAAGCAAGATAGAACGGAGCAAGTATGTATTTATAGTAGGTATTACCATATTCGGTCTCAAAAAAGCAGTTCTTATATTTGACGCCTTTAAATTCCCGTAACGCATATTTAGGAATTGCTGTATTCAGTTTTTCGGTTATATTTTGCCGGGCTATTTCATTAGCATGGTTAAGTGTCATTGAACATCGTTCTGCATAGTATCCGGCTAAGTAATCAGGATGAAAAGGAAGTACGGATGACGGATGAAATTCTGTGATTCTGTTTATCTGACTGTTCTGTATCTTTGAACTGGCAAATACCGTAACGCCGGAAAAAGAGCCTTTGTAGGTTCCACTGCGGGCTTTGTAACGAATATCACCATCGCTGTCGCGATAACCGATCTCGATCAGATAATCAGATACAATATCGGAATCGAAACTGAAATAAGGAAGATAAACAGGAACCAGATTCTCAAGGGCATATTGTTCTGTGTCCAGAGTATACAGACTACTCTTCAGATGTTTGTAAAAAGCCGCTTTTGCTCCATTTTTATCTATAGAAAAAGGAATAATTCCGTTGGGGCTCATAATGCTTCCGGTTCTGGCAACAGAAACAATGTTTGTGGAACCGCAGAACGGACAGGAGCCAGATACCTGCACGGAATTATAGATCAATTCAGCTCCGCAGTTGTCGCATGAAAGAAGCTTGCATTTATCTCCCGGTGTTCCTCTGTTAGAGTTAAGTATTTCTTTGTATGCTATGCCCTTGACCTTGACATCATCATTCGTCCCGTAAGATATCGTTTCGTACTTTTGACAAAGAGAACAATGCAATTTCCCGGCACTTGGATCATATGTAAGGGTGCCACCGCAATTCGGACATTTGCGCTCATTCCCGGGTATGGTGGATGTCTTTCTCAAACCGTTATCATCTGCCATATGTAACTCCTAACCCATTTCTAACCAACCAGATACATTTATTATAGCAGAGGCATTACCATTACAGAAAACAAAAGACACTTCTTGAAATAAACTTTCAGGAAGTGTCTTTTGAATTAGTACTTGGTAATGGTTTTACTTATCCAAACTCTTCATCGTCGGGAGGAACCCAAAATGGTTAGGAAATAATCTTGCTCGTTTCTCGGTACGTTTAATTCGAGATTTTATGCATTACCGCTTACTGTGCGCACTTTCTCTTCTTTCTCTCGAAAAGCACCACTCCGAACAATGCTCCGGAAGCAACAAAGCAGAGTACTGCTGCGCCGATATACTTGCTTGTAGTCTCGCCTGTGATCGGGACAGCGGTCGTTGTGACGGTCTCTTTATCCTTGAGTGTGACCGAAGTTACTGCCGTTCCGTCCTTGAATGTGACAGTAATCGTATGACCGCCCTTGCTGAGGCTCTCAAGTGTTGATCCCTTGATCGTTACGACAGTGCTTCCTGCTACTGCGGTATAATCCGTTCCGTTAACGAGATCTTTGTCATCGATCTTTACGCCCGTGAAGTAATCGATACAATGCTCATCATCTTCGCTGCGCTTTACGGTAACAACGATATCGCCTTCTGTCCATGTACCATTTGCTCCGCTTACTACCGTATAGTAGATCGTACCCGGAGCAGGGGATTCTGTCCACTTGGCATAGATCGTTGTATCGGCAGTAATAGCAGTATTGAAATCAAACGCTGCAGTGAATGTTGCATCCTGATACCAGCCGTCGAAAGTATATCCTTCCTTTGTAGGATCAGTATCAGGCTTTTCTGCTTTACTTCCGTCTGCAACAGTCTGAGAAGCTGCAGCACTTCCACCGTTGGTATTGAAAGTTACTGTAAATGTTGTAGGTGTTACAGCCGAAATACTTACATCGTATGTTGTTGTCTGGCCTTCATAAGTAATAGTAAGTGTCTGGCTTGCAGCAGCTGCAGATGAATCGAAGCCGCTGACCATTGCTGCTGTTACAGGGATCGTATTGCTTGAGCCGTCTGAATATTCGACCTTGATCTCCATACCGCTTACATCAAGACTATCGCCTACCGTATATGCTGTCTTGCCGGGTGTAGCAATAGAAATAGCCGTAACTGTTACTGCCGAAATA
>JAFZQI010000019.1 GCA_017620475.1 Clostridiales bacterium
CAGGCTCAGGCTCAGGCTCAGGCTCAGCAACATTGAATGTCTCGGATATTAAAGAACTATGCCGGCAGAATGGCCTGAATGTCATGGATGTGGGTAATAGTCCCGTGAGCTTCATTGCGTATGATGAGACTATGCAATTGATCGTTTCCGTTGATGATATGCAGGGTTACGACATTGATACGATGCTCACTAATATGGTTGAAGGAAGTGCGCCTTTGGATTCCGGTCAATTGATCCGTACAGAAAACGGGATCCGCTATGAGGGGTACCTAAGTAAGGATGAACCGGGATTGGGCTATTGCTACCTTGAACTTATTTGTGTGGGTGGCCGTTATGTATTTGTCCAGGGGCTAACTGATTCACCGAATCATCCGTTGATCAAACAGGCTGAAGACCTGGCTTCGGAGATCGAAAAACTGATGAATGTATCACTGGTATAATTTTGCGAATAGGACTTGCATTTCCTATTCGATTGGACTAAACTTACTTCAATTAAAGACATAGAAGAGGATATGTTTTCTGGTTTTTCTGGTCAGTCAGAGAGAAAGAGTCATCGGCTGTAAGCTCTTTCCGGGTATCAGGCAGGAAGTACCACCTCGGAGTCGCACTTCGGAAAAGAAATGAGTATGGAGTAGCCGCTGCCTACAAGCGTTAGAAGGGGAAATGAGTGGTCCGGATCTTTTTCGGGCAATTAGGGTGGAACCGTGCAGTCATGCATCCCTATCGCGGGAGGCATGGCTTTTTTGTATCCCGCAGAAAAACTCGAAAGACCATATGAAGGAGGAATGCAAAAATGGTTGATTTTGAAAACAAAGAAGAAAGAAACAAGTATCGACACAGCACATCTCACATCATGGCCCAGGCGATCAAGAGACTGTGGCCGGAGACCAAACTTGCCATCGGACCGGCAATTGATGATGGTTTCTATTACGACTTTGACCGTGATGAGGCGTTTACTTCCGATGACCTCAAGAAGATCGAGGAAGAGATGAAGAAGATAGTGAAGGAAAACTTCCCGATCGAGCGTTTTGAGCTTCCGAGAAAAGAAGCACTCGAGCTTATGGAGAAACTCGGTGAACCGTACAAGGTCGAGCTGATCAATGACCTTCCGGAGGACGCGGTCATATCTTTCTATAAGCAGGGCGAGTTTACTGATCTTTGCGCAGGTCCGCATATGGAGAGTACCGGAGAAATCAAGGCGTTCAAGCTTCTCTCCTGTGCCGGAGCGTACTGGAGAGGATCCGAGAAGAACAAGATGCTTCAGCGTATCTATGGTACTTCTTTCCCGGATAAGGATCAGCTGAAGGCGTTTGTGGCTGCAAGAGAAGAAGCGCTGAAGCGCGATCACAACAAGCTCGGACGTGAACTTGAGTATTTTACCACTGTAGACTACATCGGCCAGGGTCTCCCGATCCTTCTTCCGAAGGGTGCCCGTGTTATCCAGCTTCTCCAGCGCTGGGTAGAAGATGTTGAGCAG
Organism: Clostridiales bacterium; assembly: GCA_017620475.1. Lineage (GTDB taxonomy): Bacteria > Bacillota > Clostridia > Saccharofermentanales > Saccharofermentanaceae > Scatonaster. The sequence goes on from JAFZQI010000019.1 coordinate 1,478, forward strand.
GAGAATGGGTGTCTTCTGACCAAGACTCCGTATTTTGCAAAGCGTGATCTATATAAGATCTCCGGTCACTGGGATCATTACCGTGATGGTATGTTCATCATGGGAGATGCTGACGATGAGAGCAAGGAGTGTTTTGCACTCCGGCCGATGACCTGCCCGTTTCAGTATCAGGTATTCCTCAACCGTCAGAGAAGCTATCGTGATCTGCCGATGCGCCTGACTGAGACCTCTACTTTGTTCCGTAACGAGGACAGTGGTGAGATGCATGGACTTATTCGTGTGCGTCAGTTTACCATCTCCGAGGGCCATTACATTATTCGTCCGGATCAGCTGGAACAGGAGTTCAGCAACTGCCTTGAACTGGCGAAGTATTTCCTTGGTACTGTCGGACTTCTCGACGATTGTACTTTCCGTTTCTCCCAGTGGGATCCGGCTAACCCGAAGAATAAGTATGAGGGTACCAAGGAACAGTGGGAAGAAGCTCAGGGTGCGATGAAGAAGATCCTTGACGATCTGGGCCTTGAGTACACCATCGGTATCGATGAGGCGGCCTTCTACGGACCAAAACTCGATATCCAGTACAAGAATGTATTCGGTAAAGAAGATACTCTTGTTACTATCCAGATCGATATGCTGCTTGCTGAGAAGTTCGGTATGGAATATATCGACAAAGACGGACAGAAGAAACTGCCGTACATCATCCATAGAACCAGCCTTGGCTGCTTCGAAAGAACTCTGGCATATCTCATCGAGAAGTACGCCGGATGTCTGCCTCTTTGGATGGCGCCGGAGCAGGTTCGTATCCTTCCGATCGCCGATTCGCATCTTGACCGCGCTTTTGAGATCCGTGATGCTCTTCGTGCTAAAGGAATCCGTGCGGAAGTGGATGATCGTTCCGAGAAACTCGGTAAGAAGATCCGTGAGGCGAATCTGAACAAAGTCATCTACATGTTCACCGTCGGTGATAAGGAAGTGGAAGAAGGTACTGTATCTGTCCGTTCCCGTTTCGAAGGAGATCTCGGCTCTATGAGTATTGATGCTATTGCCGATAAGCTTCTTGATGAAATCAAGACTAAGAAAGCGGTAAAGTGCTGATGCTGCTGGCGGAATGAAACGATAGCCTAGTAATAGATCGAAACAAAAAGAAGCTTTCAAGTGTAATCCCCGGACAATAACCGGAGAGAACACGAGAAAGCTTCTTTTATATGCGAAAAAGGGGCTGCCCCATGGTTATGAGACAGCCCCGGCGTTTTCCTTTTAAAAAAATGCTTTAATCGATAGAGAATCCGAAATCCCAAAGTCCGAGTTTCTGCATAAGCTCAAGGTATCCTTCATTGGCGTCAGCGCCCGGGTACTCATCGATTCCGCCAATCAGGATCGTGTTGTTGTCACGATAAATGTAGAAGTCATAGGAGTGATTATCCTCAGAGGCGATATTCTTGGCGTAAATGTTATGGGTGTTACCCGACCATTCATCGGAGAACATCTCGGCATCGAGATCGAGAAGCTGCGCACAGAACATCTCGTAGTACTGCTGGCAAAGTGCAGAATCTTTGAACTCAGCATAGATAAACTGGATGTCTTCAGCCGGACCTTCAGCGAAAAGTGTGTACATATCATCATCTTCTTCTTCGTCGAGTTCCATACCGTAATCAGTCATTACTTTCTTCAAGTCTTCCTTGGATAAAATGTGACGGTCCACGATCGCCGGAGCAGGAACGGTTTCGTAAGTCGAGCGTGTGGGAGCTGCAGTTGTTGTCGTATCTTCAGTGGTTGTATACTCAGTGGTGGATTCTGACGTGTCCGGCGGAGCTTCGTGCGTTGTAGATTCCGTGCTTACGGTTACTTCTCCATTCGAACCGGAGATCAGTTCACATGCATCGTCGAAAGAACCTGTGATCAATTCGTAGATCGGTTCGTCATCCGCGATCTTCCAGGATTTGTCGTATGTAAGGTCGATCTCGACTTCTTCTGTGACGGCCTTGGTCTTCTTATCCTTGATGACACTGATCAGTTCTTCGGCATCGGCATCATCGTCAAGACCCTTAAGAACGTCTTTCAAATCAACGTAGGAAAGTTCGATCACCGCGGAACCGGTTCCTTTCTTTTCTTTACCGTCAGCTTCGGTGATCTCATACTTCACTTTGCCCATAAGAGCATTGAGAACATCGAATTCATCTGACTTAAGATCCATTTCAGCAAAAGATGAGTTCTCTACACTCTTGGAAAGCTTGCTGAAAGACATGTCGGTGATCTGGTCGAAGTATTTGTCGATTACTTCGACGATCTCTTCATTAAGGTCGGAATCCGAATCCTTTTCTTCCTTCTTTGACGAAGAACTGCACGCAGAAAGAAGAAGAGATGCCGTCAATACGAAAGCGGCGATTCCCATAAATTTCTTTTTCATACTTTTTCTCCTTGCAAATATATAATGTGCGCATTCACACGAAATGATAATATAGTTTTTATATTACAAAAGCAAACGGCAAAATGCACAAAAATCATTTTGCTTTGCTTTTCTGACTTTTTTGTTGACAGGGCTGGATTTTAGAAGTATGATTTAGAAGTTCGTATCGGGGTGTGGCTCAGGTGGTAGAGTGCTTGCTTCGGGAGCAAGAGGCCGCGAGTTCGAGTCTCGCCACTCCGACCAGGATCAGAAGCATCTGCAGAATTTTCTGCAGATGCTTTTTCTTTTGTCAATTTTTCCGTATAATTGATGAAGAAAAAACGGAGGAAGAGGCTTTTTATGGAAATGATCATAAACTGGTTCCTGTCACCACGGCCGTACGTGTGCCTGGCAGTAATCGTCATCTCTCTTGTGATTTGGATCGCATCGAGAAGATTCGTACGCAAGGTCATCGGTAAGACGAATAAGAAAGATGCCTTCGCGGAAATCATTCTGAATATTATCAAGTACCTGCTTATTGCCTGCTGCATATTGGTTATCCTTCAGGTCAACGGCGTCGATGTGACCAGTGCGATTGCCGGACTCGGTATTGCAAGTGTGATTGTCGGTCTGGCGCTTCAGGATGCCCTGAAAGACATTATCATGGGCGTAAATATCATAAGTGAAAACTTCTTCCGTGTCGGAGATGTAGTGAAGATCGGCGAGTATGCCGGCAGAGTGACGAATCTTTCCTTAAAATCGACAAGGATCACTAACGGAGAAGATGGCTACGAAGTGCGTATCTGCAATAGAAACATCGATAAGGTATTTGTTTATACGGATATTCTGAATCTGGATATTCCGCTTTCGTATGGCGAAAAGAGAGAGAAACTGGAGCCGCTGTTCAAACAATTAGCGGCAGAATTTGCTACGTGGAATGAAGTGAAGAAGGCAAGTTTCCTCGGACTTCAGGATTATCAGGATTCATCGATCCTATATCGGATGAGGATCAATGTTGCGCCGCAGAATCGGCTTAATGTGAGAAGAAAGGCACTTCAGAGAATAGATGAAGTTCTGCGGGAGAACGGGATCAGTATTCCGTTCCCGCAGTTGGATGTGCATTACGAGAGTAAAGAATAACGTTTATAGGAAAAATAATAAGATTGGGAAAAGGAAAAGGACACGGAGGATTGAGAAGTAATGAAAAAGAGTTACATTGTGGCACTGATTTTTATCGGCCTTTGTGTGATCGGAATGATCGTGTATCACGTGGTTTCGACATACGGCCCGGGAAGCGAAAACGCCCAGATGAAGAAGCGTGTGGAATATGCACTTGAGGCATATGGCGCACTCAATGACGGAAGCAGCACCTGGTCAACATACACGCCGACAGAGGCTGACCTTGCCTGCCATGTGTCCTGCAAGAATCTTTGCCGGATGTTTAACCGTGGAGATTATGAGACAGAAGACGAGGCGAGAGGAGAGCTCCTTGTCGGAGTTTTTTACAAAATTGATAAGGTAGAGAAGAAAGAAGGCAAGTATATCGTTACGGTCATATTGACCCGCCCGGACAAGACCAAGGGTACGACATATTTCGTTTTCGAAAAAAAGATCGGCAGTTGGGAAATGGTTCCGGAAAGCATTGAACAGGCTGTTTATGTGGGCAACGGAATCGGCGGTAACGGCGATCTTGCGCTGGCCGGAGACATCCTGGATTACGCTTTGTCCCTGTGATTCAGTAGGAAAAATCTCATTTCTTTATTACTCTGATTTGCCGGAAACAGTTTTTTCGCAAAGTTTCGAAATCGATTTCGATAAAATCATTGAAGTTATCATTCCTTTCGGCTAATATGATTAGGAATGAATTTTGTTGCGACAATTTGTGATGCGACAGAAAAAATGGAGGAATGTAAAATGAAGACAAAGAAGATTGTTGCTTTGGCTCTGTCGATGGCCATGATCGCTTCAATCGCTCTTACCGGGTGCAATAAGGCGGAAGAGACTACCGCCGGCTCGATGTCCGGATTTTATCCGCCGACGCAGACAACTACTGTACCTGAAGGCGGTTTTGAGCAGGTTGAAGTTGACAAGCCGGAAGTGCCGGATGGTGTTCCTTGCGTGCTGGAGGATATGGGCGGTGATACCGTTTCTTATGTAGCGCGCGGAGACGATGTTCAGCTTTCTGTAGAAGAAGCAAACAAAGCAAACGGTATGGTATTGCACTGCACAAACCGTATGGATACATGGAATGGTGTAAACTTCCCATGTGATGAACTGGCAGGTAATTCCGTTCGCATCCAGACCGCAGTTAAGTCCGGTGGCGGAGACGTCATCATCTCCCTGCAGTTTGATGTTATGGACAGCCCGACGTATTCGAACCTGTTCCATATTACGGATTGTAAGGACGAATTCGTCGAAGGTATCGGATCTACTCCGATCCCGGAGACAGCAAAGAACGTATTCATCTATGTAGAGAGCGGCGATGTTTCCGATATCTATATTGATTATATGTACATCACGGTTGAAGGTGAGTACGCTGATCCGAGCAAGGTTCCTGAGCTGGAGATCGTTGACACATCGTCTTATGAATCCCTCAAAGAACTGTACAAAGATGATTTTATGATCGGATGCTGTGTACCGCAGACCTTCATTACAAGTGAACATGATGAGCCGAGACAGCTTGTTCTCCAGGAGTTCAACTCTCTGACATGTGAGAATGAAATGAAGCCTGAGAATGTTATGGATGCTCAGACGACTCTTGCGGATCCGGCTAAGTACGATGAGTGCCCGGCTCTTGATTTCAGCCGTGCTCAGGGTATCATGGATTTCGCAAAAGAGAACGGACTGAAGATGCGAGGCCATACTCTCATCTGGCACTCCCAGACACCGCAATGGTTCTTCTATGAGGGTTATGACACGAATGGAAACCTTGCTTCCCGTGAACTCATGCTCAAGCGTATGGAAAACTACATTAAGGGCGTATTCGAGTACATCAATACGAACTACCCGGATCTGTTCTATGCCTTTGACGTAGCGAACGAGTGCGTAGATGATCAGTACAATCTCCGTGACAGCCTGTGGAAGCAAACGATCGGTGATGACTATCTGCAGTTCGCTTTCGAATATGCAAGAAAGTATGCTCCGAGCAACATTAAGCTCTTCTACAATGATTATAACGAGTACTATGAGAAGAAGATGAACAAGATCATTGAGGTCTTAAAGCCGATTGCTGAGGCCGGCAACCTTGATGGTATGGGATTCCAGTCTCACATCACGATCGCTGATGCACCGGTTGAGAAGTATGCCGAGTGCGTTAGAAAGTATTCCTCTGAGCTGGGTGTTGAGATTCAGGTAACTGAGCTGGATGTTAATGCTCCTGCACTGAATGCGGATTATGAGCAGGCGTTGTATTATCAGAAACTGTTCGAGACACTTCTTGCCCTTAAGGCAGAAGGAATCAACATTACCAGCGTAACGATCTGGGGCCTGACGGATGCAGGTTCCTGGCGTCGTGAGCAGACACCGGTCCTCTTCCGTGGAGACCTTTCTGCGAAGCCCGCTTTCCAGGCTGTTGTTAATGCCAAGAAGGGCGGAGAGATCGAGAAGCCTGCTGATTATGTTGAGCCGCCGAAGGAAGGCGATCCGATCGACGAGAATTATGAAGATGACAAGATCAGCGGCGGAAACCGTGCCGGCGTGACCACGATGATCGTTGACAAGGATGCTTACGAAGGCAGCAAGTGCCTGTTCGTAACCGGTGCTACACAGACATGGGATGGTTATACCATTGATGTGACACGCTTCATCGGTAAGAAGATCAAGTATTCCTTTGCTGTTAAGTCTACGGCAGATGTTCTGGCCTTTACAGCAGATATCAATGACGTATGGCCTCGCATCGAAGAAATCGATACAAGCAGCCATGATTGGGTATTTGTTGAAGGTGAACTGGATATGACAGGTGCTTCCTGGACAACTCAGGTAGGAACATATAAGATTCCTGAACTGTCGGTTCTGAAGGTTTACTGGGAGAGTGCCGATGTTCTGGACGACTTCTATCTTGATGCCGTTCACATCGAACTTGTTGAGTGATATCTTATCTGAATGAGATTTAAGGAAAGAGCTGTGTTTTCGGACACAGCTCTTTCTTTTTGGCCGGGAAGAGTATGTTATACTTGAAAGGCAGATGGAATCCGTACTATATCAGGGAAATTAAGGTGATATCAATGAGCATATGTGCAATCGTTGCAGTAGATAAGAATTGGGGAATCGGGAATAAGGGCAGGCTTTTGATCAGCATACCGGAAGACCAGAAGGATAACTTCAAGGTCAAAACCCTGGGCCATCCTGTGATCTACGGGCGTAAAACACTGGAAACCTTTCCTTCCGGAAGGCTCCTTCCGGGTAGAGAGAATATCATTTTGACGCGGAATCCGGATCTTCGGGTGGAAGGTGCGACGGTTATGCACTCTGTGGATGAGGTGCTGAAGTATGCCGAAAAGAATCCGGAAGAAGTTCTCTTCATTATCGGCGGAGAACAGATCTATGCACAGTTTCTTCCTTATTGCGATAGTTGTATAGTGAGTAAAATCGATCATGAATTTGAGGCAGATGCCTTTTTCCCGGATCTTGATAATCTCAAAGACTGGAAAGTGACCAGAATCGAAGCCACCGTTCATTCGGTAAAGGGCGTAGACTTTGAAATATGGACGTATTCACGCGTCACTAAGTGATTTTCACATCGTGATGTTGCACAATTTTGAAATGTGCAACATGCACAAATAAAATCGTTTCGATATGTGCAACGTCTACAAAACAATCGTTGACTCTTCCAGGCGGTAAAGCTATAATGAACTCGCAAGGTCAGAAAAGACCATGCAAGGAAAAAGGAAAAAGAAACTCATTATTTAAGGAGGTAGTCACCATGAAGGCTTTTAACATGAGCAATGTAGATGTTCACCAGTTTATGCAGGCACTTGATTCCTGTTCCGGCGATGTAATGCTTATTACCGATGAAGGTGACAAGTTTAATCTGAAGAGCAAGCTCAGCCAGATCACAGGTCTGATGAAGCTGATCGAGGGCGGTAAGCTCGTAAGTGCGAAGATCTACTGCTCCAACCAGGAAGATGAAGCATTGCTGTTCAGACTGAATCTTTTCGGAACAGTAGAAGACGTCGAGAGCATCGGCTGATCCTACCCGGATTCGATTGCCGGCAAAGGACATCCTTTGCTAAATCATCTTGAATTGTGCAGGACCATAGCGGATTCCGTTATGGTCCTGTTTTTCTTTACACTTTCTTAGTACATTTCTCTTTGGTTGAGGCTATAATGTTTTTTCAGGAGGGGTGGCCGACAATGATAAAAGAAATCAAAGTGAATCTGTATCGGGTCTTCCGATCGAAGTCTTTTTATATCATAGTCAGCATTTTGATTATCGGCGCATTATTATCTTCGCTTTTACTGAAGTTTTGCGCGGATGATCCATTTCAATTCTTTTCGGAGTTCAGTAAAGAAATTATGGAAGGCGTGACGGACGAGGAAGAACGCGCCACTTACGGTTCGCTGCTCTCGAGCATAGACAGATTTCGAGAAATGAACAATCTTACCGGTGTAATGAGGCTTTCAGTATGCTCTGAACTGGTCTGCTTTCTGCATTGTATCTTTGTATCTTTGTTTGTGGCCGGTGAGTTTAAATCGAGATTTCATGTGAATCATTATTCTTTGACTGCTGATCCGGGCAAAATCGTTTTCCTTGAATGGCTGACGCTGATTTCAGTGATCATTCTTGTGGAGGTTGTCTGTTACTGCGCAGCCCTTGGACTTGCGGTAGCCCTTTGTAATACTTTCACTTTTGACGATGTATCCCAAATGCTGGGCTGTGGTGCAATTATGCTGGGGGTTATTATTGCACATTCATCTTTTGCTTTCATGATTTCATATATTCGGAAAGCTTCACCGCTTGCGATCGTGCTTAGTTCACTTTTCACATTCGGCGTATTAGATCTGGTTTTCGCGATCGGATCCATCTGGATCCCTTGGTTTCAGTATCTGGCGCTGAACAGCACTGTTTCTGCACTTGGACTTCTGACGATGCAGCAAACGGAAATGATCGGCGTGGGGATCGCAATTGTCGGCTATATCGCAGTTTTCCTCAGCATTACCATGGTTGTTGCGGCCAAACGTGATCCATACTAACGAGATGCATTTTGTGGTATAATATTAACTCACGAAATTGTTGTCTTGGGAGATTTTATGATCAACTATCTATACAATGCCAGAGATATTGCTGCTTACTTTAAGTGGGCCGGGGTTTCGTCCCATCAGGAGAAAGAGTATCTGCATTATATTTTCCAGATCGGCAGGGATATTCTGGCTAAACCGCTGACCTATGATTACGATGAGTTTGAGAAAGCCGTATACCGTGATCTGTATTATCTGTGGTCGGAGGGTTTTGAGAATGAGTATTCCGATATTGCTACGATCGCACCTAAAGGGGCTGTTTCTCTGATCTGTGACCAGGAGTTCATTACACTGGAATCCTACATGAAACTTCTGGCTCTTCATTTGATATTCTCACGGAATCTTCCCTATGTACATGTGAACTTTACTGGACTGATGCTTCCGCTGGGCTTGAAAGGTGATTTTGTCGATTACGAGAGAAATGTTGTTATTGCCTGTGAGACACTGCATCTTGTGACTCAGGATGTCTTTTCCCAGCCTTTCGACCTGCATCTGGGTATCCCGGATGAGATGCTTTGCCTTTGCCTTGAACCTGAATTCCGCAAGAGCTTAGCGTCTCATGATGATTTCCGCAAGCGCTTCATCAAACAGGCTGCGTCCCGTCTTCAGGAACTGAAAAAGACTTCCGCGGAAATACAGGAGAAAGAGGAGAAGAAAAAACAAAGACTTCTCAAGCGAAAACTGGCAAGAGAAGCGGCCAAAGCAGAAAAAGAAGCACAGAAGGCAGCGGCTTCAAAAGCCGGAGATTCCAAGGATAAGAAGAAATCAGAAGGAGAAACGGATAAGAAATCCTGCTCTGCGAGTCGTGTGACAAAAAAGAAAGAAAAGAAAGAGAAGAAGTCAGAAGGATAACGTTCATGGAAAGCATATTGAACATGGGCCTGGATATCGGGTCCACTACCATTAAGATCGTATTAACAGAAGGCGAGGATATCGTCTATTCCGAGTACAGGAGACATCATTCGGATATTGCAGGTGAGCTGCTGGGTGCTTTTGAAGAGGTAGATAAGAAGTACCCGGGGCTTCGTACACGCGTGCAGATCACCGGATCAGGCGGACTTTCCGTGGCAAAATGGCTGGGCCTTGACTTTGTTCAGGAAGTGATTGCAGAGACGGTTGCCATCTCCAAGTATCATCCTGAGACTGATGTCATTATCGAACTTGGCGGCGAAGATGCAAAGATCACATACCTGCATCCGGTGCCGGAACAGCGTATGAATGGTACATGTGCCGGCGGAACGGGCGCATTTATCGACCAGATGGCCACACTCCTGCGTACGGATGCAGATGGCCTTAATGAAATGGCAAAGTCATATACTACGCTTTATACGATTGCTTCACGGTGCGGAGTGTTCGCTAAGAGCGATCTTCAGCCTCTTATTAATGAGGGTGCGGCTAAAGAGGATCTGGCGGCCTCGATTTTCCAGGCAGTTGTTAACCAGACTATCGCAGGTCTTGCGTGCGGACGTCCTATCCGCGGTCATATTGCTTTCCTGGGCGGTCCTCTGTTCTTTAATTCCGAGCTTCGTAAGGCTTTTGAACGTACGCTGGAGGAACAGGTAAAATCCTTCTGGATGCCGGACAATGCTCAGATCTATGTGGCTTTGGGTGCAGCACTGGGTGCCAGGGGAGAACCGGTATTGCTTTCAGATCTGATTTCTTCTTTTGCATCTAAGGAGGGTTTTGAACCCGATATTAAGAGGATTGCTCCGCTTTTTGCGAATGATCGGGAGAAAGAGCTTTTCGATGAAAGACATCAGAAGGCTACGTTGGATCTTTATCAGCTTTCTAAACAGAAGGGTCCCTGCTATCTTGGTATTGATGCGGGAAGTACAACCACGAAGGCAGTTCTTATTAACGAAGAAGGCCAGATGGTATACACGTACTATTCCAGTAACCAGGGAAATCCGGTAAAGAGTGCGGTGAATATCGTTAAGCAGCTCTATGAGCAGATGCCGCCGGAAACGTATATTGCGAACAGCTGTGTGACCGGATATGGTGAGAATATTATTCGGGCTGCGCTGGGCGTTGATCTGGGCGAAATCGAGACAATGGCCCATTTCCAATCGGCGAAGTATTTCTGTCCGGATGTTGACTTTATCATCGACATCGGCGGTCAGGATATGAAGTGTATGAAGATCCGAAACGGAGTCATAGACTCCATCATGTTGAATGAGGCCTGCTCTTCAGGCTGCGGTTCCTTCATCCAGACCTTTGCCGAAAACCTCAATATGGACGCGCATACGTTTTCACTGGAAGCGCTGTCGGCGAAAAATCCGGTTGACCTGGGTACCCGTTGTACGGTGTTTATGAATTCCAAGGTGAAACAGGCTCAGAAGGAAGGCGCTACTGTAGGCGATATTTCGGCCGGCCTTTCGTATTCCGTTGTTCGTAATGCCCTCTATAAGGTTATTAAGATCCGTGACACTCAGGAACTCGGAAAGAAGATCGTCGTTCAGGGCGGCACATTCCTTAATGATGCGATCCTGCGGTGCTTCGAGCTGATTTCCGGACGTGAAGTTATAAGGCCGAATGTGGCCGGCCTGATGGGTGCATTTGGTGCGGCTATTATCGCGAAGAAGCGTATTCCGAAGGATCAGAAAGTCTCCGGACTTCTTGGCCTTGAGGAACTCAACCGCTTCGATATGACAACAGAGATGGCAACGTGTCCTCTTTGTACGAACCATTGTAAATTGACCATTTCCACATTCTCTAACGGGGAAAGATTTATCTCCGGTAACCGTTGTGAGCGCGGAGAAGGAAAAGAAAAGGCGAAGGAAACACTTCCGAATCTTATCAACTATAAGTACATGCGTACATTCCGTTATAGGCCTTTGGCTAAGGATAAGGCCCCAAGAGGGGAGATCGGGATTCCGAGAGCGCTGAATATGTACGAGAATTATCCGTTCTGGTTTACGGTTCTGACTGAACTCGGATTCTCGGTGGTGATCTCGCCTCGTTCAAATCACGCTCTGTTTGAGAAGGGTATGGATTCGATTCCCTCTGAGAGCGTATGTTATCCGGCGAAACTGGTACACGGTCATATCGAGAGCCTGATCGAGAAGGGCATCAAGACGATCTTCTATCCGGATGTTCCGTATGAGAAGGAAGAAAACCCGAATTCCGGCAATCATTTCAACTGCCCGATCGTGGCCTCTTATCCGGAAGTGATCCGCAATAATCTGGAGAATATTCAGGATAAAGGCATTAAATACCTCAATCCGTTCCTGCCGCTCGATAATGATGAGGCGCTGGCCGAACAGCTCGTGATTGCTTTTGCCGATTACGGCGTGACGAAGGATGAGGCGGTTAAGGCCGTAGCTGCCGGCAATAAGGAATACGATGAATATAAAGCGGATATCCGGCGTAAAGGCCAGGAAGTCATCGAAGATCTTAAGAGGACCGGAGGAAAGGGAATTGTCCTTTCCGGACGTCCGTATCACACGGACCCGGAGATCAACCACGGTATTCCTGAAATGATCAATTCGTTAGGCCTTGCGGTATTAAGTGAAGACAGCGTTGCTGTTCCCGGAAGACTGGAACGTCCGATCCGAGTGATCGATCAGTGGATGTATCACACCCGCCTTTATGAAGCGGCCGCTTATGTGACCACGAATGATAATCTGGAACTCGTTCAGCTGACATCTTTCGGATGCGGTCTTGACGCCGTTACCTCGGATCAGGTGCAGGAGATACTGGAAGCCAAGGGGAAACTCTATACACTTCTTAAAATCGATGAAGTCAGCAATCTCGGTGCAGCGCGTATCCGTATGCGTTCTTTGAAGGTGGCCATGGATGAGCGTGAAGCCGCCCGTGCTGACGGAACAATGCCCAAGCGAGAGAAGAAATCATATACCATCAAGCGCGTTCCTTTCACAGAGGAGCATAAGAAGCGCCACACGATCCTGGCACCGCAGATGGCACCGATTCAATTTGAATTTGTTGAAGCCGTGTTCCACAACCACGGATATAAGCTGAAGGTCCTTAAAGAGGCGACACAGGCGGACATCGAATGCGGATTGCGTTTTGTCAATAACGACGCATGTTTCCCGACGATTATTGTTGTGGGACAGATGATCAATGCGATCCTTTCGGGAGATGTGGATCGGGACAATACCACCGTTCTCATTACCCAGACCGGTGGCGGATGCCGCGCGACCAACTATGTTGCTTTCCTTCGAAAAGCACTTCGTGAGGCGGGCTACGGTGATATACCGGTCATCGCTCTTTCGGTTCAGCAGTTTGAGAAGAATCCCGGTTTTAAGCCGACTCTGCCATTTATCAACAGTGCACTCCGGGCGATCTGCTATGGAGATATGCTTCAGACACTTCTTCTGCGTGTTCGTCCGTATGAGAAGGTCAAAGGTTCGGCCAATGCGCTGTATCAGTTCTGGAACCGCTGTGCCAAGCTCTTCTTCAACCCGAAAGAAAAGTTTGAGGATATCACGACCGAGTACATCATGGCGGAGGCCTGCAAGAACGCGCCGCTTTCGGATGAAGAGAAAAAAACCGTTGAAGATCTTCTTACTGAGCTTCACTGCAGTAAGATCGGCCGTCCGACTTCATATCGGCGCATGATCGATGCTACGATCGATACTTTCGACAGATTCCCGATGCTCGATATTCCGCGCAAACCGCGTGTTGGTCTCGTTGGTGAGATCCTCGTTAAGTTCCAGCCGGATGCCAATAACCACGCTGTGGATGTGGTTGAGCAGGAAGGCTGCGAGGCTGTAGTTCCGGGACTTCTGGATTTCTTCCTTTATTGTACGATGGGTCCGGTATGGGCGGCAGAGCATCTGGGAAGAAGTAAGAAAGAAGCATGGCTTTCCAACCGCGGTATCGATCTTTTACAGTCTTACCGAAGCCATATCGTTAAGAAATTGGCGCAAACCGGTAAATTCCAGCTTCCGGTCAGCATCCGTCACATGGCGGAGAAGGCGGAGAGCGTTCTTTCCTGCGGTAACAATAACGGAGAGGGCTGGTTCCTGACTGCTGAGATGATCGAGCTTATCGAAAGCGGAGTTCCGAACATCATCTGCGCGCAGCCTTTCGCCTGCCTCCCGAATCACGTAACGGGTAAGGGAATGATCAAGGAACTGCGGCGTCAATATCCGCAATCGAATATTATTCCGATCGACTACGATCCGGGTGCCAGTGAGGCCAACCAGCTCAATCGTATTAAACTTATGGTCAGCACGGCACATTACCGCGAACAGCAGAAAAACCAGGCTTCCGAGGAGAAGAAAGGACAGGAAGAGTCCTAAGAATCGCCGATAATATAGAAGGCAGGAGAAGAAGATATGTCTGAAACCAAAAGATTGCTTCTTGTAGACGGAAACAGCATCATTAACCGGTCCTACTATGCGACAGCGGGAAGAAACAATCTGACTGCGCCGGACGGTACTCCGACCGGGGCGGTCAATATCTATCTCAATACTCTTGCCAAGTATATGGAAGAAGTCTCTCCGACTCATACCTGTACGCTTTTCGACCTCAAAGAGCCGACGTTCCGACACAAGGCATTTTCCGGGTACAAAGGAACCAGAAAAGGCATGCCTGACGATCTGGCGGCTCAAATGCCCGTGCTTAAGGAAGTTTTGGATGCGATGGGGTTCCCCAGATACGAGCAGGCAGGGCTGGAAGCCGACGACTTGATCGGTACGCTGAAGACCATGGCGGTCCAAGACGGTTTTGAAGTGTTTATCCTCAGTGGAGACAAGGATGATTTCCAGCTTATCGATGAGAAAACGAAGATCGTGATGCCGGTTACCAAGAAGGACGGAAGCAGCACAGACTACTATGACGAAGTGCTTTTCGAGGAGAGGTACGGGATACCTTCTTCCGATTTTGTTACGGCAAAAGCACTGATGGGCGATAGTTCCGATAACATCCCCGGTGTCCGAGGGATCGGCGAGAAGGGCGCTATGGATCTGGTTCGGAAGTATAAAACCCTGGACGGAATCTATGAACACGTCGATGAGCTTTCTCCGAATCTTCGCGAGAAACTGCTCACTGATAAGGATAATGCGTATATGTCCCTGATGCTTTCGCGTATCGTCACGGACGCCGAACTGAACATTACGCTTGAGCAGCTGGTGCTGAATCCGATAGATATGCAGCAAACGGCCGCTTGTTTCTACAAATACGGTTTCCGTAGTCAGATGAAGAAATGGAATATTGATGAGACTGCGGTTTCCACTGATACTGCCATCGTTGAGGAAAGCGAAGAAGAGAAGGCATATCCCAAACTTTCCGGAAGTAAACCGCAGATCCTGCTGAATCCGGATGTGGAAACTGCTCTTTCCGGCTTGTTTGACCTTTTTTCGAAGGGAGAACCGATTGCGCTGGATCTGACAAATGAGCCCGTTATCGCCTTGGGAGTATCCGCTGTTCCGGATCAGGTGCAGGTGTGGACGGATATGGAAATGATCTCCCGGATCCTGCGGGATCTTAAGGATAAAGGAGTCGGATCCTCTCCTGAAAAAGCACCAGTCGGCTGGCGTATCAAAGACCACAGCAAGGTACTGGAAGAGCCGCTGGATTTCGAGCATGTCTTTGATGTGGAGATCGCGGCGTATGTATTGAACTATATTGAGGGGGCAAATCCTTCATTTGAGATGCTGGTTGAGCATTCAACAAGACGGCCTTTCCCTGTTTTAGAAGGATTTGCCGAGAATAAAGAGGAGAAGGGAAAGAAAAACAGACAACAGGACTTCTTCTCTCTGATCGACGGGTTGGAAGGGTCTTCCGACCCGCAATTCACTGAAGAGGATTTTACGGACTTTGCCTATAGGATCCTGCTGATACGATTAGTTTCTTACTATCAGAAAGCCGAGATCTCAAGGCAGGGGATCGAGAAACTGATATATGAGATCGAGATGCCGCTGGTTATGGAACTTGACCGTATGGAGCGCCGCGGTGTACTTGTCGATATCAAGAGGATCGATGAGCTTCACAAAGAATTCGATGCGAAGATCGGCGTGCTGGAGCAGGAAATCTATGATTTGGCGGAGGAAGAATTCACGATACTTTCCCCCAAGCAGCTCGGCCGGATCCTCTTTGATAAACTTCAGCTTCCATCGGGAAAAAAACTGGTCAGCGGAGGGTATTCGACGAACTCGGAAGAGTTGGAGAAACTTCGCGACAAACATCCTATCATCGATAAGATACTCGAATACCGCCAGATTCAGAAGCTAGATTCGACTTTTGTGATGGGCCTTAAAAAGAGCATTTCCGATAAAGACGGAAGAGTACATACCACCTTCAGTCAGGCAATGACCAATACGGGGCGGCTTTCTTCATCAGATCCGAATCTTCAGAATATTCCGATCCGAACGGATCTTGGAGGCCTGATCCGAAAGACCTTTGTCGCCAAAGAGGGATATGTGCTGATCGATGCAGACTATTCTCAGATCGAACTTCGCCTTCTGGCCTCCATATCTCATGATGAAGCGATGATCGATGCGTTCCTAAGCGGTACGGATATACATACAAAGACGGCGTGCGGTATTTTCGGATTGCCGCCTGAAATGATCGATCCGGGTATGAGAGCCGCGGCGAAACGCGTGAATTTCAGTATCGTATACGGAATAAGTGATTACGGACTTTCCCAGGATCTGGGTATCGGCGTTTATGAAGCCCGACGTTATATCGACGAGTACTACCGCCAGTTCCCGACGATCAAACCCTGTCTTGAGGGATTCAAGAAAGAGGGAAAAGAGAAGGGTTATGTCACGACGCTTTTCGGTAGAAGAAGAGTACTCAAGGAGCTGACCTCAGCTAACTATAACATCCGCAGCTTCGGCGAACGGGCGGCGATGAATACTCCGATCCAGGGGACAGCGGCGGATATCATTAAGCTTGCGATGAATCATGCATCGCAAGCATTGAAAGCACGCGGACTCGATGCGGCTTTGATCCTCCAGGTTCACGATGAATTGATCGTTGAAGCCAAGAAAGAGCATGCAGAAGAAGCGGCAAAAGTCCTCCAGGAAGCGATGGAAAATGTGGTTCGGCTGGATGTTCCGCTCCTTGCGGAGGCCCGCATCGGAAATACTTGGGCGGAAGCACATTGACGAAATAAAGGACAGGGAAAAGAAATGTTTGTTTTAGGTATTACAGGTGGAATTGGCAGTGGCAAGAGCACGGTTTCCGGGTATTTCCGTGATCGTGGAATCGAAGTCCTCGACGCCGACGAGATCTCGCGCCAGGTTACGGATGTGGGAGGTGTGGCTCTCCCGGAGATTGCGGAACTCCTCGGATCCCGCGCGATCAATGCCAGAGGTGCGCTGAATAGAAGTTATGTTGCGTCACTTGTTTTTTCTGAAAAGAATAAATTGGATAAACTGTCGGCGATCATTCATCACTACGTTCTATCGACGATTGGAGAAGAGATCGCCAAAGCGGCAGAAAAGAAAGTCAAACTCATCGTCCTGGATGTGCCGATTCCGGTTAAGCACGGATTTGTGGATGTATGTAATCAGATCTGGGTCGTAAGTTCCAGTGATTCGATCCGATTGGACAGACTTGTACTTCGCGGGATGGATCGAGAAGACGCAAAGAAACGTATGGCCATGCAGATGACCAGGGAAGAGTACGAAGAATTGGGTGATGTGATCCTGATTAATGACGGTACTCTCGAAGAACTCTACGAACAGATCGAACGTGCCGTTAAGGCCGAACTGAACGAAAGAGGAATACGCCTATGACGGCCGGAATCATCATGACGATCTGCTTCTTTGCGGTTTCGGTTATTCTTCTGATACTTGCCTTCGTTTTAGTGAAAGAAAAGCCTCTTTCGACCTATATTCGAGTGTCCTGTGCCATTTATATTTCCGGAGAACTGATCACTTTGATCCTGGCACTACTTCGAAGAAG
This sequence comes from Clostridiales bacterium, assembly GCA_017620475.1. GTDB lineage: Bacteria > Bacillota > Clostridia > Saccharofermentanales > Saccharofermentanaceae > Scatonaster. Next base: position 18,978 of record JAFZQI010000019.1, read on the forward strand.
CCTTCCGATGCTGTTCTTCCTGCTTTGTAATCTGCTGGTTACGACGGTCTTCCTGTTCTCTACAGGCATGCTGATCTGGGCGAACAAGAAGTTTTCCGTCAAACGTTGAATCGGAAAAGGACGACATCTCCATCCTTCATAACATATTCCTTACCTTCGGAACGTACCAGTCCTTTTTCCTTGGCAGCGGTATAGGTTCCGCATGCCATAAGATCATCAAAAGCAACGACCTCGGCGCGGATGAAGCCTCTTTCGAAGTCGGAGTGGATCTTACCTGCGGCCTGAGGAGCCTTGGTTCCGTTCTTGATCGTCCATGCACGTACTTCCTGAGGACCTGCTGTCAGATAGGAGATGAGTCCTAAAAGCTTGTAGCTTGCCTGGATCATCTTGTCTAGACCGGACTGAGACAGGCCGAGCTCCTCAAGGAACATGGCTTTTTCATCGGCATCGAGCATCGCGATCTCTTCTTCGATTTTTGCGGAAATAACGACACATTCCTCGCCGGAACGGGCAGCAATCTCCTGGACAGTCTTTACGTATTCGATATCCGGATTCGAAATATCGCTCTCGGCGATGTTTGCAACATAAAGGACAGGCTTTAAGGTAAGAAGTGCCAGATCCTTTACAAACTCCATCTCTTCCTCATCAAAGGAAAGGGAACGAGCCGGCTTTTCTTCTTCGAGGACCTTCGCGATCTTCTCATAGCAATCGAGTTCAGCCTGGAACTTCTTGTCTCCGCCTTTCATCATCTTTCTGACCTTATCAAGACGGCGGTCCATGTATTCCATGTCAGAGAGGATCAGTTCGAGTTCGATCGTCTCGATATCGCGCTTGGGGTCTGCACCACCGTCCACGTGTACGACATTGGAGTCATCAAAACAGCGAACTACATGTACGATCGCGTCAACTTCACGGATGTTGGCCAGGAATTTGTTTCCGAGGCCCTCGCCCTTACTGGCACCGCGTACGAGACCAGCAATATCAACAAATTCAATTACAGCCGGAGTGTATTTCTCCGGGTTATACATCTTCGCAAGTTCATCCAGACGGCTATCCGGAACGGAAACGACGCCGACATTCGGCTCGATCGTACAGAACGGGTAGTTCGCGGATTCCGCCCCGGCCTTTGTAATTGCATTAAACAGTGTGCTCTTGCCAACATTCGGTAAACCTACGATACCCAGTTTCATATCTGTTTCTCCTTTGAGTCTTATATCCCTAATAAACCCCGATATTATAACACACTGACACTCACATTTACAGAATCGGGGACAGATTCGACAAGCTTCGTCAAATTGTCGAAAAATGTCGAAAAAAGGACCCGAAAGTACAGCCGTTTACGAGGTAGAATGTCGGAAACCGATAGAGGAGGAAGTGTATGAGTCAGCAAGGTTCCCGTAATGCCACGGTTCGTACTTTGTATCTTCAGGGCCTGGAAGGTCAGGTCGCTGAAGTGGAAGCATCGATTTTCCCGGGACTTCCGAGCTTCGAAGTAGTCGGACTCGGAGATTCATCCATCCGTGAAGCGAAGGAACGCGTACGTGCAAGCATCCGTTCCTGCGGATTTGCGTTTCCCAACCAGAGACTGCTTGTGAATATCTCTCCGGCGTATCTTCATAAGTCAGGATCGTCCTTTGATCTGGCCATTGCGATGGCGATCCTTCTTGCTTCCGGTCAGGTGAGAAGAAATACAGATAAGATCGTGATCTATGGAGAATTGTCACTAACCGGTCAGATCCGGCCTGTTCCGGGAGCGGTTTCCAGGCTGCTCTGCCTTGTCAATGAAACGGACACAGAACTGTGTATCGTCCCGGGGAAAGATATAGAAGAGGCTTCTCTTCTCGGTGCGAAGGTTCATGGTGTTGATAATCTTACGGATGCGATCCGTATCGTAGAGGGCACAAAGGAAGAATTCCCTGAAACGATCGATCAAAAACTTGATGAGACGATTGCCGAACCTTCTGTTGATATTGCCTCTTTACGAGGCCAGCCGGGAGCGGAGAGAGCCATTATTCTTGCTGCAGCTGGCTTTCATAATATGCTCCTTATGGGTTCTCCCGGAACCGGCAAATCGTTGTCGGCGAAGATCCTTCAAGGAATCCTTCCACCACTGACACGACAGGAGAAGATTTCGCTTCTTCGGGTAGAGAGTGCACTTTCAGTTCTTCCCAAGGAGAGTATAGCTTCGCGGGAAAGACCGTTCAGGTATGTGCATCATACCTGTACCCCTTCGGCGATGGTGGGCGGAGGACGCAATGCCGTACCCGGTGAGATTTCCAGAGCGCTGCACGGAATTTTGTTTCTGGATGAGCTTCCCGAGTTTTCGCCCCAGGTTCTGGATCTTCTCCGGGTACCGATCGAAACCGGAGAGATGAAGATATCCAGAAACAGCTGTACGAATGTGTTTCCTGCGCGCTTTATGCTGGTTGCGGCAATGAATCCCTGTCGGTGCGGTAAAGCCATGGAATCTCCATCTGAATGCACATGCTCACCTTCAATGATTGCCAGCTATCAAGTGAAAGTGAGCGGCGCACTGCTGGATCGGATGGATATCTTCTGCTCGCTTCGACATATCACGGAAGATTCTCTTCTGGAGACCATGAAAGGCGACTATGAACCCCAAAGCCGTATATGGAGAGAAAGGATAGAAGAGATATGGGAAATGCAGTACAGGCGGTGTGATGAAGCAGGAATACCGCGATGCCGCAATGGAGAATGCCGGGAGGTGAATATCGGAGAACTCTTCCGGCTCGGGCAAAAAGAAATGGAATATGCGGCCATGGTTGCTCACAAGCTTAAGTTCTCCGTACGAGGATTACAGCGCATGGTGCGCCTTTCAAGAACGATTGCCGATCTGGATGGCAGTAAGGATGTGCTAAACGCGCATATCGTTGAAGCTATGTCTTTCCGCCTGCCGAATTGGAGAGAGAAAAGAGGTTGATACTTATGGATAGAAAACTGGCAGCAGATTTGTTCTGTTCGCTTCTTATGGCGAACCATATAATGACGGGAAAGCAAATCAGGAAACTGGTTGAAGAAGAGTCGATTCCGTCACTTGAGGATTTCTGGAATGAGCATAAGGAGTATCTTACGCCGGAACGTCTTAATGATGAACAGAATGAAACCTGGAATCGGTTCCAGCAGAGCCCGGCGTATCTCCGGTTCGAGGAATATGTGGCTTATGTGGAGGATCGGAATATCTACTCTGTAAACATTTTGGAAGACCGGTACCCGAAATACATGAAGCCGCTTACCAACATGCCACTGATCCTTTATTGCAAGGGAGATTTTTCTTTGCTTGATGAAGCTAAACCGAGGGTATGTATCGTTGGAACAAGGCGTCCTTCGGCTTACGGACGGCGTGTGACTTCAGAGTTTTCAAGGAAACTGGCTATGCATCAGATCGTGATCGTGTCCGGGTTAGCCAGAGGTGTGGATTCTTATGCCCATGAAGCCTGTCTTGCCGCAGGAGGGAAAACAATTGCGGTTATGCCGTGTGGACTGGATAAGGTGTATCCGAAAGAGAACCGGGAAATCTTTGACAGGATAGCAGCCGAAGGCCTTCTTATATCCGAACTGGTTCCCGGTCAGGACCCGGTAAGAAAGTATTTCCCGGCAAGAAACCGGATACTTGCGGCTATTTCAGACTGTGTGATGATCTCTGAGGCAGGTAAACACAGCGGAACACTTCATACTGCAAGCTTTGCAGCCGCGCAGGGTAAAGAGGTCTTTGCTGTTCCGAGTATTATCTACTCTGTGACCGCGGAAGGAAATCTCGCATTACTGAAAGACGGCGCGGAAGTGGTTACTGAACCGGAGGATATCCTGGCATTCCTTGCTCATGTTGTGTTCTTCCGTGAAATCGGCGAGATACGTGACAGTTACTGTCAGAAACAGCTTCAGAAGAGAATTGAAGAAGATCCGGAGAATCTGAGCCCGGAGGAAATCAGATGGATCATATATGATATTCTTGCCGATTCTGAGAAGTCTGCGGACGAGATTACGAACGAAAGCGGCCTTCCATACAGCATGGTGGCTGCGGAACTGAGCAAGATGGAGCTGGACGGTCAAATATCCCAGGAGGAACAAAAATTTGCTTTGACAATTCGCGTTTAATGAATTATATATAGATACTGTCAGACGAAAAACCTACGGGAGAATTATTAAGCATGAGCAAGAATTTAGTGATAGTGGAGTCACCGGCCAAGGCGAAGACGATCGGACGGTATCTGGGGAAAGAGTATAAAATTGCGGCGTCGGTAGGACATATCCGTGATCTTCCTTCTTCAACGATGGGCGTGGATGTCCGCCATGACTTCAAACCTACGTATATCAATATGCGCGGTAAAGAGAAAGTGATCCGTGAACTTAAAGATCTTGCTGCTTCTGCAGAACGTGTATATATCGCAACCGACCCTGACCGTGAGGGAGAAGCGATCGCCTGGCATATCGCGAAAGTACTGAACATTGATCTGAATGAAGATTGCCGTATATCATTTAACGAGATTACGGAAAAGGCGATCAAGAACGCCATCATGTCTCCACGTAAGATCGATATCGATCTTGTCAATGCGCAGCAGGCACGGCGCGTTCTCGACCGCCTCGTTGGTTATGAACTGAGCCCGCTTCTTTGGAGTAAGGTGCGTAAGGGCCTATCTGCCGGACGAGTACAGTCTGTAGCAACAAAACTTGTCGTTGACCGGGAGAAAGAGATTGAGGCCTTCGTTCCGGAGGAGTATTGGAATATTACTGCTGAGTTAAGCCCTCTGGAGGAGGAATTTCCGTTTAAAGCCAGATATCATGGTGAGAAAAAGAACGGGAAGATCGAAAAAGTGAAGGTCTCCAGTAAAGAGGAGACGGATATCCTTCTTGCTTCTCTTTCCGGTGGAGAGTATGCGGTGGATACGATTAAGAAAGGCCGTAAGCTCCGCCAGCCCTTCGCTCCGTTTACAACCAGTACGCTTCAACAGGAAGCGTCCAGACGTATAAGTTTTACCTCCCGGAAGACGATGAGAGTTGCTCAGCAGCTTTATGAAGGTGTTGAAATCAGCGGACAGGGACAGATAGCGCTTGTATCTTATATCCGTACCGACTCGGTTCGTGTTTCAGATGAGGCGATGGCTGCAGCACGCAAACTCATCAGTGAGAAATACGGTGAGAAGTATCTTCCCAAGTCTCCGCGTAAATATGCGAATAAGAATTCGGCTCAGGATGCGCATGAGGCCATTCGTCCTGCGCATTTTGAACTTGACCCTGAGTCGATCCGTTCTTCTTTGAGCCTGGACCAGTATAAACTCTACAAACTGATTTGGGATCGCTTCCTGTCATCGCAGATGGCTTCGGCGGAAGTGGATACGGTTTCTCTTGATGTGCGCTGCAATAACTCTATCTTCCGTGCACAGGGTGAGACGATTAAATTCCAGGGCTTCCTCGCAGCGTATGCAGATATCGCGGAAGATAATGCGGATGATGAGAAAACGAATAAATCCAAACTTCCGGAGCTTCATGACGGACAGGCATTAAAACTCCTGGATATGAAATCTGAGCAGAAATTTACGGCTCCGCCGGCGAGATATACTGAAGCTACGTTGATCAAAACTTTGGAGGAAAAGGGGATCGGCCGTCCGTCGACCTATGCTCCGACGATTTCGACGATCCTGGAGAGAAATTACATCGATAAAGATGGAAAGAACATTTACCCGACAGAGCTTGGCAAAGTAGTCACCCTTCTTCTTGCCGATAACTTTACGGAGATTGTAGATGTCTCTTTTACTGCTGATATGGAATCCAAACTGGATGAGATCGAAGTGGGGAAGAAGAACTGGATCCATGTACTTGAGGAATTCTATCCGCCATTCCATGAATTGATATTGAAGGCCGGTTCTGCTGTGTCTAAAGTGAAGATGGAAGAGAAGCAGACAGGAGAGAAGTGCCCGGATTGCGGAGGCGATCTCGTAATCAAGGAAGGACGTTTCGGTCAGTTTATCGCTTGTGCGAATTTCCCAGAATGCAAGTTTACGCGAAATATGGAAGTTTCGGTCAAGGGTTCCTGCCCGATCTGCGGGTCCGGTTTGATCTCACATCGTTCGAATAAGTACAAGGGACGTGTTTTCTATACCTGTGACAAGAAGGGATCTAACCCGGATTGCGCATTTATCAGCTGGTATCTGCCTGTTGAGGGTCAGAAATGTGATACCTGCGGCAGCTTTATGGTTTGGAAGCGCTTCCGCGGACGTGCTTATCCTAAGTGTGCTAATCCCGAATGTCCTAAGAACAATACCAGAAAGTCTTCAAAGTCTGAGGGCGCAGAGGCTTCTGCGCCAAAAGAGAATAAGAGCTCTCGTAAGAAATCCTCTAAAGATACTGCGAAAGAGGAGTAACATTAGTGGAAAGACCGGAAATCATTATCATAGGTGCCGGACTTGCCGGTTCTGAGGCCGCTTATCAGGCATCCCGGCTTGGCGTCAAAGTACGTCTCTATGAGATGAAACCGAAACGTAAAAGCCCGGCACACCATAGTGACGGGTTTGCTGAACTGGTGTGCAGCAATTCTCTTCGTTCCAACCAGCTTGAGAACGGTGTGGGCCTGCTAAAGGAAGAACTCCGAAGGCTCGGTTCGCTGATCATGGAATCGGCAGACAGAAGTGCTGTTCCGGCTGGCGGTGCACTTGCTGTAGACAGAGAAGAGTTTTCCGGCTACATTACCAGGAAGATCCTTGATGATCCGAATATCGAGGTCATATATGATGAGATAAAAACAATTCCGGAAAACGGGATTGTAATTGTTGCGACAGGCCCGCTTACTGATGGAGACCTTTATGAAAGTATCATGACGAAAATCGGGCATCAGGACATGCACTTCTTTGATGCGGCTGCGCCGATCGTTATGGAATCCAGTATCGACCGCTCGATCTGCTTCGCCATGTCCAGATATGGAAAAGGCGGCGATGATTACCTCAACTGCCCTATGAATGAGGACGAATACCGCCAGTTTTATGATGCATTGGTTTCTGCTGAGCTTGCGGATGTAAAAGGCTTTGATAAGGAAACGGTATTCGAAGGCTGCATGCCGATTGAAACTATGGCGAAAAGAGGCTATGATACGATGAGGTTCGGACCTTTGAAACCGGTCGGCCTGATCGATCCTCGTACCGGGAAAGAACCCTATGCGTGTGTTCAGTTAAGACAAGATGACAGGATGGCTTCAATATACAATATAGTCGGATTTCAGACGCGCTTGAAGTTCCCGGAGCAGAAAAGGGTATTCCGCATGATCCCGGGATTACAGAATGCTGAGTTTTCCAGGTTGGGAGTAATGCATAGGAATACCTATATTGAATCACCCAGACTTTTGACGCCCCGATATAATATGCGTGAGGATGAGAAAGTGTTTTTTGCAGGTCAGATCACGGGCGTGGAAGGATATATCGAATCAACAGCGTCAGGATATCTGGCCGGTTATTATGCGGCACTTATGGCGCGTAACGAGGAGCCTGTAACGTTCTCGGATTCAACAATGATCGGGGCCATGGCAGCCTATGTGTCTGATCCGGGCGTAAAGAGTTTTGTTCCGATGAATGCGAATTTCGGACTGATCGCACCGCTTGGATATCGCGTAAAAGGGAAGAAGAAAGAAAAGTACTTAGCTTACGCGCAGAGAGCCCTGGAAGAGGTTGCTGAGAATCGGATAAAAATGGAGAAGTTTTGGACATGAATCGTCAACCGTTTGAAAAAGAAAAGTGGGAGTCATCCTTGAAATCGAAAGGTTTTTTCCGTTCGTATGGACGAGATTGGGGAAAGGTCTGCGGTTGTAATGCATTGCTCCTTTTCTCGAACATGATCCCTTTCGTGATCGGGTTATGTATGGTGATGTTTCTCTTCCCGTTGATTTTTCCATCTTTCACTCCGGATGGCTTGCGCGAGTATATTCTAAACAATGGTATGGCCGATGCGGAAAGCGCAACTGAAGACTCAGTTGCCAATGTGTACTACATGCTATGTATGCTCAGTTCTCTGATGCTGAGCGGAATGCTTCTTGTGGTCAATGGCCCTTTTTATTCTGCGGTTAGTTTCTATTTCCGTAATATGCTTACCGGTGAAGACTCTCTTAAGAAAGACCTGAAACAGGGGCTAAAGGACAATTGGAAGCAATCCATTGTTGTTTCTCTTATCTCGATCGTGATTACTGCGGTTCTTCTGTTTAATATCGGTTACTATCAGAGGGCAGATATGGGAACAATGTCTCTTGCGGCAAAGTCCTTCTTTTCTGTGCTTTTGGCGTTCTGGTGCTGTATGCAGCTTTTTATCTATCCGCTGATTGCAACGGTGGAACTTTCGATTAAGGAGATATACCGTAATGCGACGATTATGGCGGTCAAGAATTTCCCTGTGGCTATCGGGATATTCTTCCTGCAGATCGTGCTGTTCCTGGTGATCCCGTTTGTTGCCATGTTATCATTCGGTCAGATCGGATATGCCATTACCATGCTCTTATATCTGCTTTTTTCTTTCGGCTTCATCAGCTATATCTCTATGTACATCACTTGGAAAGCCATTCAGAAGATCATTCAAAACAACGGATGATCTGTCATTTCTAGCATCTTTTTGATTTGTTTATTGTACTTTTACATACAAATACGCTAAAATAGAATAAATTCGTTATAGCGAGGTGTATGCGGAATGATACAGTGTGAACGCGGACATTTCTTTGATGAGAACCGTTATACGGGATGCCCATATTGCAATCAGGCATCATCGAAACCCAGGGCAGTGACCCCGCCGGTTGCTCCTAATATGGCGATTCCTACACCGTCGTGTGGGAAGACTGTCGCAATTGAAGGCATGGAGACAGAACCGGCAATCAGCAAAACCGTTGCCATCGAGAATTTCGAAGAAACTGCTGCGCCGGTGAATAAGACGGTGGCAATCAGCGAGCCGGCTTCGGACTTTGAGCCATCGGTTACATCTGGTCTTCCGCCAATGGCAGCACCAGCTTCCGCCCCTGTTTCCGCGCCCGCTCCGGTCGCTCCGGTACCGTCAGCGCCCTCGGCTCCTGAAGTTCCATCGGCTCCCGCACCGGCAGTTCCGTTTTCTCCGACACCGGAATTTGCCCCGGTTCCTCAGTTTTCACCGGCAGCGGCTCCGGAGACTGCTTTTACTCCGGCACCTTCTGCTGATAACACATTCGCAGCAAGTCCTGCTTTTTCTGCAGCTCCGGTTGCCCCTTCTGCATCACCGGTTTCTTCCGAGGCGGATATGAATGCAGAGATTCCGTTTACCGGTGTATCAGAAATGCCGGAGCCGATACTGACGGAGGAAATCTCCGTAGATCTTCCTGTGACAGGACTTGGCGTTTCAGATGATCCGAAACCGATCATAAAAGAAGAAACGTATTATCAGCCTTCTGACCGTCCATATGCTGTAACCGGTCTTGGCGTGAAAGAGAATCCGACACCGATCCCGAATGATATCGGGGCGACTTTCCCGATACCGTCTGAAGGCGGAGAATCCGCGGCTGCCGGACAGCCCGGTCAGGCTGAGGCGGCGGCCTTTGCTGCATTTGGTTTCCCGGGAGGACCAATCCCGGGTATGATGCCCGGCACTCCTATGCCGGGAGCACCGATGCCTGGCGCTGCTATGCCCGGCGCACCAATGCCGGGGGCTCCGATGCCCGGAACTTCGATTCCGGTAGCTCCAGCACCTGCTGTTGAGTCTGCTGCTCCGGCAGTTGAGGATATGCCTGTACCTACTGTAGAAGATATCCCGGCTTCTCCCGTTGAAGCGGAAATCCCGGCTTCTCCGGCAGAAACACAAATCCCTGCTGAAACCATAGTGGAACCTTCTGTAGAAAGCGTTGCTCCTGCTGTCGAGAATCCTCAGATTCCGGCTCCCATGGAGCATCCAGTAACGGCTCCGGTTTTTGTTGAAGCCAAGCCACGTGATCCGAATGCAACGGTTTCCATGACCGAGTCGGATATGGATTATCTGCCTCGTGTACATGCCCGTGCCTTCCTTGTTTGTGTCGATGGACCAATGACGGGGGCAAGCTTCGTGTTCCAGGAGAATAAGGCAATCATCGGACGTCAGAAGAACTATGAGATTGCGCTTTTCCGTGATAATTCCGTTTCCCGTAGCCCACATGCAATCATCACATACAACAAAGATACTCTTCGTTATGTGATTGCTCAAGGAGATTCTGAGAAACGAGTCTCGGTGAATGGAACATTTATCAATGCGGAACAGGAGATTAAGCTTTACGATATTATCGGTATCGGTCAGACACGAATCCTGTTTATCCCTGTATGCAGTGAGAAGTTCGCATGGTAATTGATGTGGAGAAAGTTTGGAAAGCCTTTGCTGATTATATCTTCAGAATGCGATGGATATTCGCAGGCTGTCTAATTGTGATTGCTGTTTTCCTTGTAATCCATATTCTCCTTAAGCGTGGAAGGAAAACGAAGTCGGCGCCTTCGCCTGATACTCCTGCGCCTTCCGGTATGAGTATGGACAATGGAAGATTCCGGATAGAAATCGGGAATTGTCAGGGAACAGGTGAACGGGAAGAGCAGCAGGATGCTTTTGCCTTTTCTCCCAGTTCGAAGTGGAAGGATAAGGGATTCCTTGCTGTCCTTTGTGACGGGATGGGTGGATTGGACGCCGGTGCAACGATCTCCAATAAACTGGTATCCGATATTATTGCCGAGTTTCCGTATTCTTTTGAAGAACTTAAGGATGGATGGATCCTGGATTCCCTTTCTAATGAGATATTCCAGAACTATGCCGGAAGAGGCGGGACCACCGTCATTATCACATACCTGAAGGATGACAGGATGTGGTTTGCATCGGTAGGAGACAGTGATCTTCTGCTTTTGCGGGATGGACGCATCTATCCCATGAATGTACGGCAGGAGTACGGGAACACACTTCTTGCCAAGGCTTTAGATGATGCGGTTTCCGTAGAACAGGCACTGACCAATAAAGATGCTCCTGCGCTTACTGAGTTCATGGGGGCAAAGAGTGCCAATCCGGATTATTCGCTTGTTCCCTGGGAAGTAAGAGATAATGATGTGTATTTGTTGTGCTCGGACGGAATCAGTGATACCCTTTCTTTTGATGAGATCCGGGATGCAATGTGCCATAGCCCTTCGGAATGCGCAGAGCTTCTGGAAAAAGGTATCATGAAGAAGAATAAACGTTTTCAGGATAACTACACGGCAATCGTATTTGCTGTGCATGAAATAGGAGGTAAGTAGTATGAAGTGGGTAAGAAGGATTTTCATGTTCCTCTTGATTCTGGCGATTGCCGGCTCCGGAGTAATGGCTTTCCTGTCATTCAAGCCGTGGCGTGATGCAACCGATGAATTGAACGAGGTGAAAAGTGAAAAGTTTGTGGCTGAGGACGTAAAGAAAGGCTTTACACCTCAGGAGAACCAGCAATCAGTTGCTTTTGTATTCTGCAGCAGCTCGGATGGTTCCTGGTCCGCGGGTTCATCTTATGCAGTAGGTGATCCGGACGGTAAAGTACAGTATTTTGTAACCAATGGTCATGTGGTTATGGATCATATGGTAAACGGATACGATATTCAGATTTTCTTTGATGATCTGGAAAGTGTTGTTCCGGAAGTCATTTTCTATGAGTTCGATTCCGCGCTGGATATGGCGATCCTGAAACTGCCGGAGCCGACATCCGCCCGTAAAGCCGTTGTTATCCGTGAAGCTTCTGAAGTAGCTACCGGTGAGAAGTGTACAGCCATCGGATATCCGGACAAGGCTATGGACTTTGACGGTAACTTCAAAGGCGATATCGCCGGTCAGACGGTTTCCAGCGGTGTTATCTCGAAGGTTGACTTTGTTCCGTCCGCTGTCGGATTCAATTACAAGACATTCCAGCACGACTCTTTCATTTCCCATGGTAATTCCGGCGGACCGCTCCTCGACGAGAACGGTTTCCTGATCGGTATGAATACACTGGGTAATCCGGAATCGGAAAGTGTAAACTATGCCATCACATCCAATGAAATTACCGCAAAACTGGATGAGTACGGTGTGGATTATGTAACCAGCAAGGATTATCTTAAGGCATTTGACAAAGAAGTGGCTGCAGATCAGAAGAAGTTTGATAAGAAGCATAATGCGGCTGTAGAGGATGCAGAAGCAGAGGTAACCGAAACCAGAAACAAGTTCTTCCTCTTCGTAATCATTGCAGCAGTATGTGCAGTCGTTCTCTTGATCCTCTTCATCGTCGGAAATAAGAAAGTCGTCATGGTTGGCGAGCAGGATGATGGAAAGAAGTCATATCTCTATTGCATCAAGGGTGTTTTCGCCGGACAGCAGTATGAGATCACCGGTCAAACGATGACCATCGGCCGTGATCAGCACTCTTGTACGATCGTTTTCCCGGAAGACACCCCGGGTATCAGTTCTAACCATTGCTCGATCTATTTCGATGCAAGAACCAAAGCCTTTGTTCTTACGGACAACGGTTCAACATATGGCACATATCTGAGTGACGGACGCAAACTTACCAAGGGCGTTCCGGAACAGCTCCTGCCGGGTTCGACTTTTGCTCTGGCAGATAAGGCAAACGAGTTTAAGGTAGACAGAGAATAAGATGAATCATTATTCGTACACCAATGTTGGCGGCCACGAGCCGAACTGCGACTATTCACAGGTCGTTGAACATGACGATCAGGTTTTGATCGTTCTTTGTGACGGACTTAATGGTCTGCCAAATGGTGACATGGCGGCAAAGATCATAGCAGAAGCGGCAATGGGGGCTTTCCTGGAAGGGGAAGCTCCTGCTGACGCTTGCAGGATAGCAAATCAGAAATTCCGTGACATGCAATTTGATAATGTGGAATTGCGAAGAGCGGGAGCCACGATCTGTGCCGTTAAGATACAAGATGGGAAGTGTTCCTGGGCAAATGTCGGGGATTCACACATTTACCACTTCTCTAAAGGAACACTTAAGCATCATTCGGTAGATGATACCCCCACATACAGAGCCTTTGAACGAGGTGAAATCGATTATGAGGCGATCCGAGAGAAATCAGACCGCACCGGTATGAGCATCTGCGTGGGACAGGCGGAAACGATCACTCCGCATGAGGAATCTTTCGATATGGCCGACGGAGACGGCATCATTGTCTGTTCGGATGGTTTCTGGGAATATGTTTATGAGACGGAAATGCTCATTGATCTTCACAAATCCTTTAATGCGAAGGATTGGGCCCGGAAAATGCTTCTACGCATGATACAGAGAAATCGTCTGCAGGGCGATAATATCACTTTGATCACATACATGAGACTGGCAGGATAAAAGCATGGATACAAGCAAACTTTGTTACGGATGTTTCGGAGAGCACGATGGCGTAGGCCCTTGTCCGCATTGCGGGTTTGACCTGGCTACTGCTAAGCATCCGTTTGTTGCACTTCCCATCGGAACGATCCTTAACGGCAGGTATCTCACCGGCCGTGTACTCGGCGTCGGTGGTTTCGGTGTAACGTATCTCGCTTTCGATATGACATTGGAAATCAATGTGGCTATCAAGGAGTTCCTGCCGTCCGGTATCGCACTTCGAGACGCAGACCGTTACACAATGACCGTCAGTTCCCCCGAAGAACAGCCTAAATTCGATACCGGAGCCACCAAATTCCTTGATGAAGCAAGACTTCTTGCCAAACTCCGTGATGTTCCGAATGTCGTAACCGTACAGGATTATTTCCGTGAGAATAACACGGCTTACTTCGTTATGGAATATATCGAAGGCGTGGATCTGATGAAGTACACCCAGTCGAAAGGCGGAAAGCTTTCTTTCAACGAAGCTTTGTATCTGATCCTTCCGATTATCAATTCACTTGCCCATGTACATGCACACAATCTCCTACATCGTGATATCAGTCCCGACAACATTGTAGTCATGAAGAACGGTTCGACCCGTCTTCTGGATTTCGGTGCAGCACGACTGGCGATCGATTCGGAAAAAAGTAAATCGATCATCCTCAAACATGGATTCGCTCCTGAAGAACAATACCGTAAACATGGTAATCAGGGACCCTGGTCAGATGAATATGCTCTGGCCGCGACAATGTATCTGATCATGACCGGCGTCATGCCGCCTGATGCAATCGAACGAGTCCACGAAGATACTTTGGTACCTCCTATTCAGCTTGGCGTGGATATTCCGCAGTATGCCAATGATGCTTTGATGAAAGCACTGTCTGTTAATGCTTCCGGCCGTTTCCCGGACATGGCTTCTTTCTCCGAGGCCCTGACAGGAAGGAAGATCACGGCTCCGGCTTCTCCGTATTCACTGCCTGTAGCCGGAAGCGATTCCGGTGATGTACTTCCTACAGCCGCGACAGGCGTAATGGAAGGGAACATGGTGCAGGGAAAGACCGTGGCTATGGATCAGGAGGGGGCAGGTTTTACTCCTCAGAAAATGCTTTCGCCGTCGATCCTTGCCGGTTCGGTGTCAGAAGAGCAGCAGCCTTCTGGAGAACAGGAGATCGTCAAACCCAAAGCGAAGAAAAAGAGTATCTGGAAACGTCCTTTGACCTACATTGTGGCAGGCATCGTAGCGCTCGCAGGTGCAGCGGTACCGGTCGGATATTATATTTCCCAGAACTACGAATGGGGAGAAGTAGAAGAAGAAACGACGAAGAAAACCAGTAAGAATACTAAAAAAACGAGCAAGACAACGCCAACCACGAGTGAAGAAACGATTCCTGATCCGGAAATCTCCGACAATGGAGAGTTAATCACTTACAACGACAAATCCCGTCTTTTCAGCGTCTCTGCGGCTTCGAATTACAAGTTTGAAAACAAAAACGGTCTTTTCTGTCTTGTGCGTGAGGATGGAGAATGCTCCGTATATACGGATATGATCACCTCGATGAATGACTGCCGGATCGATTCCCTATGTGATTTTGTTGCCCAAAGTGACGAGATTATCAGCGCGTATGTCACGGATACACTTGGATTCCAGGATATGGAACTGTCCTCGGATGATTTTACCGTGGTCACCCTTGCAGGAAACACCTGTGCTCTTGAATACGACGGATCGGCCATCCGTAACGGAAAGCGGATCGATCTGACTTTCCTTGTCGCGGAAAGAAAAGAAGATAAGGGTGTATTCATCGATTGCGGTGTCATGCCGCTTGATGAGAACAACATGTACTCCGGTAGCGACTGGGATGAGATCAAGGCGATTCTGGTCAGTTTCTGTGAAGCCTCGCAGAAAGAAAGCGATTATATCTATTTTGACGAGCCCGGAGTTCCTCATTTCCTGTACCGCAAGTCATCTGTCGAGTCGGCACAGGCCCGGACAATGGGTAATAGCATAGACTTCTATGAGCTCTCCTTCAAGGATATAGGAAGTAAGGAAGACCGCGTTTTCCTGGTGCCTCTGGGTAATCAGTCTTCTATCACGGTTGCATGTACGAGCTTTGAGCAGGCGCTTGGTTCGGAATATAAGATCGGCGGGTATTCCTCGGTGACGCCTACCGTTCGAAAAGAACTGGAAATGCGCATTCGTGATTATGCACTGACGAGGATCGATGATGAAGATGGCAAGACACTGCAGTGTACCGCATGCGTAATCAATTTCAGCGGTACTTATTATGCAGTGGTCGCAATCTGTGATGATGAGGCATCGATGGAAAGAATCGCTCTTGATTTTACCCTGGTGGTGAAATCTCTGACCGACTATTAATTCCGTTTATTTGTGATAGTATCTGGCGAAGAATTCGTCCCTGTAATCCAGAAGACGGTCTTGTGCGATGGCTTCACGCACTTCTTCCATAACGTGTAAAAGGAAGTGAATATTGTGCCATGAGCAAAGGCGCAGTCCGAACATCTCACCGGCCTTAAGAAGGTGGCGAACGTAGGCACGGCTGTAATTCTGGCAGGCATAGCATGTGCAGCCTTCTTCAATCGGACGGAAATCTTCGGCACTTTTCTTATCCCGGACAATAAGACGCCCGTCATGCGTGAGAACAGTGCCGTTTCGGCCGATTCTGGTCGGAAGGACGCAATCGAACATATCTATACCGCGGATCGCTCCCTCAATCAGATAGTCCGGTGTGCCGACGCCCATAAGATATCTTGGCTTATCTTCCGGCATTAGAGGCACCGTCTCTTCGAGCATCTCATACATCAGTTCTGCCGGTTCTCCTACGGAAAGTCCTCCGATCGCATATCCCGGAAGATCGAAAGAGGTGATCTCTTTGGCGCTCTGTTTACGAAGATCCGCATAGCATGAGCCTTGAATGATACCGAAAAGAGCCTGATCCTGGGGCCTTTGATGAGCCTGAACACAACGCTCAAGCCAGCGTGTGGTGCGTTCAAGAGATTTTTTAGCATAATTATGTTCACTCGGCCACGGACAGCACTCATCAAATGCCATGATGATATCCGAACCCAGATCATTCTGGATCTGCATCGAGAGCTCCGGTGTCAGAAGGTGAGCCGAGCCGTCTATATGAGACTTAAAGTGAACCCCTTCTTCCTTAATATCCTTCGGGCGCGCAAGAGAAAAGACCTGAAATCCGCCGCTGTCTGTCAGGATCGAATGCTTCCAGTTCATGAACTGATGAAGACCGCCGGCCTTCCTGACGATTTCATTTCCCGGACGCATCCAAAGATGATAGGTGTTCGACAGGATGATCCTTGCCCCCATGCTCTCAACTTCATCCGGAGACATACCTTTGATGGTCGCTTGAGTTCCGACCGGCATGAATACCGGTGTATCGAAGCTTCCGTGCGGTGTATGCACCCGGCCGAGGCGGGCGCCGGACTGCTTACAGGTATGGATATGTTCATAATATACAGGGAACTTGCTCATTCTTGGTCCTCCAGAGGGCTCTTGATCCTTGGTTTTTCCGGGGTAATAAACATCGCATCGCCGAAACTGAAGAAACGGTACTTCTCCGCTACGGCAGTCTTATAGGCTTGCAGTACATGCTCTTTCCCGGCGAAGGCGGAAACGAGCATGATAAGAGTGGATTCCGGCAGATGGAAATTCGTGATCAGACCATCGATGCAGCGGAAATCCACGCCCGGATAGATAAAGATATCTGTCCATCCGGAACAGGGATGCATGCCGGGATCCTTGGCAGCCACGGTTTCGAGGGTCCGGCAGGAAGTGGTTCCGACAGCAATAACACGGCGTCCCTCTTTTCGAGCCTTCCTGATAGTATCCGATGCTTTTTGGTCGAGTTCGTACCATTCGCTGTGCATATGGTGGTCGGAAATGTCTTCCACTTTTACCGGTCGAAAAGTACCGAGTCCGACATGCAGAGTGATCTCGCAAATCTCAACCCCCATTTTTTTCAGGTCGTCAAGAAGTTTCGGAGTAAAGTGAAGACCTGCAGTCGGAGCTGCGGCGGAACCGGTCTCCTTTGCATATACGGTCTGATAGCGTGTCTGATCCTCAAGCTGCTCGTGAATGTACGGGGGAAGCGGCATGGTTCCGGCTTCGTCCAGGATCTCTTCCCAGATTCCTTCAAAGTCGAAACGGATGATGCGGTTACCATCCGACAGGACATCTTCGCATTCGGCTTCAAGTTTACCGGGAAGAAAAGTCATGCGTTTGCCCGGACGGATCTTTTTGCCCGGACGGGCAAGTGTTTCCCAATGGGTCTCGTCGATACGCTTAAGCAGGAGCAACTCAATGGCCGATCCCGTATCACTGCGAACGCCAAGAAGACGGGCAGGGATGACTTTAGTGTTATTGATGACCAGAACATCTCCTTTTTGCAGAAGACTCGGAAGATCGGAAAAATGCATGTGAGAAACCGCCCCCGATTGTCCGTCCAGCGTCATCAAACGGGAACTGGAACGGTCGGTCAGCGGGTGCTGGGCAATCAATTCTTCCGGCAGGTCGTAGTAAAAATCACTTGTTTTCATAGCCTAGTATTATAATAGCAATTGACTGCCGTGTATAGTAGGTGGTATGATTTTATGAGGTTTTCGATTCACCATAGTGGTGCTTCAAAACACTTGAAATATCAAAAGAAATGGAGGCATGAGTTATGAAGAAGCCCGTTTTTGTCGGTTCGGCTGTCGCCCTGATCACACCCTTTAACGAAGGAGGTGTGGATACCAAAAAACTTCAGGCTTTGATCGACTTCCATTTAGCACATAAGACAGATGCCATCGTAGTCGCAGCGACTACAGGTGAAGCAGCGACTATGCCGGATGAAGAGCACCTTGCTACGATCCGGGAAGTGGTTGAGTATGTCAACGGACGTGTCCCGGTTATTGCCGGTACCGGAAGCAATGATACAGCTCATGGAATCAAGCTGGCAAGGGAAGCTACCGCAATAGGTGCAGATGCACTTCTGGCAGTTACTCCCTACTACAACAAGACTTCTCAGGAGGGTATCTTCCGTCACTTTAAGGCTACCGCTGAAGCGACGAACCTGCCGATCATTGTGTACAATGTTCCTTCCAGAACGAATCTGAACATTGCACCTTCGACCTACAAGAGACTTTCTGAAATCGAGAATATCGTAGGTGTTAAGGAATGTAATATGAGCCAGGTACCGGAGACGGTATGCCTTTGCGGTGATGATCTGGTTCTGTATTCAGGTGAAGACGGTCTGGTAGTCCCGCTTCTGGCGATGGGCGGCAAGGGCGTGATCTCTGTTGCATCCCATATTGTTCCGGAGACGATGCATAACATGGTAGAAGCTTTCCTTAGCGGAGACATTAAGGGCGCGGCGAAGATGCAGGCGGATATCATCCCGCTTTGTAAGGCATTGTTCTCGGATGTCAATCCGATCCCGGTGAAGGAAGCCCTGAACATCCTCGGATGGAATGTCGGCTCCTGCCGTATGCCGCTTTGCGATATGAGTGAAGAAGGTAAGGCGCAGCTTGCTGAAACACTGAAGAAGTACGATCTGTCCTTCCACACGAATGCATGATCCGCTGCCGGGCGCCCCGGCGCTCTTACATGTGTGAAATAACGAAAGAGAGAAATATATGTCTGAAGTAAGAATATTCCTTAGCGGCTGTATGGGCCGTATGGGCCGTGTAATCACGGAAATGTGCAGTGAATACGATGATACGGTCATCGTAGCAGGTTCGGATGTGGTTGTGAATCCGAATTCCACATATCCGATTTACAAAGATCCGATGGAGTGCAAGGAAGAATTTGATGTGATCATCGATTTTTCCCACGTAAGTGCATTTGCAGGGATCACGAAACTTGCGGAGATCAAGAATAAACCGATCGTGATGTGTACAACCGGCCTTTCGGCAGAACAGAAGGAGGAACTTTCTGCGCTGTCGGAGAAGGTGGGTGTCTTCTATTCCGGAAACATGTCGCTAGGTATCAATGTGCTGATCAATCTGGTAAAGAAAGCCGCAGCGCAGCTCTACCCGGATTTTGATATCGAGCTTGTGGAGGAACATCACAATAAGAAACTGGATGCCCCGTCCGGTACGGCTTTGATGATCGCCGACGCGATGAACAAGACTCTGGATGACCAGCTTGAGTATGTTTATGAGCGTCAGTCGAAAAGACAAAAGCGCGAGAAAAAGGAATTGGGTATTCATTCGATCCGTGGCGGGAATATCGTAGGTGAACATAAGGTCATGTTCATCGGCGGGGAAGAGATTTTGACGATCTCTCATAGTGCCCAGACAAGAAGCGTTTTCGGAAGAGGCGCGGTAACGGCGGCGAAATATATGCTCGGCAAGGGACCGGGTATGTACGATATGCAGGATATGCTCGGGGATTGACCGGGTTTGAGAATAACACGATAAGGAAAAGAAACGGGAGGATTTAGAATGTTTCGATTTGTATTAGAAGCGGATGCAGCTACGGACGCTAATCCGCTGATCATGGTGGCGATTTTCGCCGTATTTGTCATTCTTTGGTATGTGATTGCATTACGTCCGCAAAGAAAGAAAGAGAAGGAACTTCGTGAGAAGATCGAGAAAATGCGCGTTGGCGATCAGGTCGTGACGATTGGCGGTCTGGTAGGCAAGGTTGCAAACATCCGTGATGATGAGGTCACGATCATGACATCTGCGGCCAATACGCTGGTGACGTTTAAGAAGTCTGCCGTGAACTCGATCGTGTCTCGTGACGCGAAACCGGAAGATACCGAGTCTTCAAAAGAAGAGAAGAAGCCGGGTAAACTGGTTCTGAAGAAGAAAGAGAAAGAATCGTCTGAAGACGAAGATACAGCAAAAGAAACAGAAATCGTTGAAAAGGAAGATAACGGACTCGGAACCCCTAAGGACTAAAAGGATAGAACAAAATGAGCAACGGCCGCGGCGGAATCCCCAATGAAGTAGTGGAAGAAATCATTTCCCGAAGCGACATCGTTTCGGTCGTGGGCCAATATGTGCAGTTTACGAAGAGCTCGGGACAGAATATGTTCGGGCTCTGTCCTTTTCACTCGGAAGATACGCCGTCTTTTTCTGTGAATGTGAATAAGCAGATCTATTACTGTTTCGGTTGCCATAAAGGCGGAAACGTAGTCAACTTCATAAAGGAGATCGAGCATCTGACTTATTTCGAAGCCCTGAAATTCCTTGCGGAGAAGACCGGTGTTACGATCCCCGAACCGGATGATGCCAATTACAGAAGAGATGAGCAGATGCGCAAACGCCTGAAAGAAGCTCTTCTTGAGGCGGCAAGGTATTACTATGCCAGCTTCAGATCCCCAAAGGGAGATGTGGCAAGGGAATACCTCAAGAAAAGGGCGATCTCGCCGAAAACGGCGACCAGGTTCGGGCTGGGATATGCTCCCAACGAGTGGAACGGGCTTTATAATCACCTGATTTCGAAAGGCTTTACGGTCAACGAGATCCAGAAATCGGGGCTTTTCGTAACGAAGAACGGAAAGACCTTTGATCTTTTCCGTGGTCGGCTGATGTTCCCGATCTTTAATGCCATGGGTGAATTGATCGCGTTCGGAGGACGTATTATCGGTGACGGACAGCCGAAGTATGTCAATTCTCCGGAAACACCGGTCTACCAGAAGCAAAGGAACCTCTATGCGCTGAATTTTGCTAAACAGGCGAAAATGAAGAGGATCATTGTGGTGGAAGGCTATATGGATGTCATTTCCATGCATCAGGCAGGGGTCACCAATACGGTCGCCTCTCTAGGCACGGCGCTAACGGAGCGGCAGCTGGATCTTCTTGAGAGATACTGTGAAGAGGTAGTGCTTTTCTATGATTCGGACCGGGCGGGTCAGAATGCCGCTGTGCGTGGTTTGAAGATGCTGATGCAGCGTAAGAAAAAGCATACAGGTCTGACGATGCAGGTGCGCGTAGCCAAGGTGCCGAATGGCAAGGATCCGGATGAATTTATCCGCGAATTCGGAAAAGATGAATTTGCCAAGGTGGTTGAGCAGGCGGTTCCCGTTTTGGAGTATCTGGTGGATTCGGCGCACAAACAAAGCATGGAGAGCGGAAGATTCGACCCGGTCGTTTTCCAGCAGCTGATATCTGAATACCTTTCCTGGGAAGATAATATGATCCTTCGTGAAAGAGCGGCCTATCAAGCGGCGCAGATCCTCGGTGTATCCGCAGCGTCTGTTCTTGCCGAGGTCGGCAAGCATTCACAGCAAAGTCATGAAGAAGCCATTATGCGATCGAAAATAGAGGTGGAGAAACAGACGGAGCTCCTGCCGCAGAAACAGGTCGGGGAGACGGCTACGCGTGATGAACTGGTGCTGGTATGTCTTCTTTCCATGCTGGGAGAGAGTTATCCGGCGTTTGTCGAAAAATATCATGACGCACCGCTGGTGACGGATTTTACGATGGGCTCGATGAGGACGATCGTTTCGGAGATCCTGCCTGTTCTGGCGAGCGGAAAAATGGACGCGAACCGGCTGATCATGGCGGGGGAAAACCTGATCCTGAATCAGCGCTCGGCCAGAGATACGCTCTCTGAAGCACTGATGAGCGTTCAATACGGGGATAGTTTGAAATCTCTTATGGAACACACGATCGGGTATCTCTATCGTGTGCGTCTTTCGGTTTATACAAAGCAGAAGGATGAACTGGCCAAGAGGCTGGATACCATGCCGGACGGTCCGGATCGTGAGGCCACGGCCGCGGCGCTTCGGAATACGCTGGAGTATCTGAAGTTTCTCAAGGAAAAAACGGGTAAGTCGTAAATATGAATGCTCTTTCTGCATTATCTGAACGTTTGTCAACGGTGGCATCGCTGATCCCCTCCTGTGAGATCGTAGTCGATGTGGGATCGGATCATGGAAAATTGAGCGCGTGGTGTTTACAAAGCGGGCGATGCAAAAGGATCGTTGCGACGGATATTCATAAGCTTCCCGCCGAACGGACAAGAGAGAAACTTTTCGTTGAGGGACTTTCGGAGCAAAGCGAAGTGCGGGTCGCCGACGGACTCTCGGGAGTGGAACTTCAATCGGATATGACCGTGGTGATTGCCGGTATGGGAGGATTAGAGATCTGTAAGATACTGCGGGAAGCGATGGACTCTTGCGAAAATACTGCCGGCGGAAAGAAAGGCTTTCCCGTGGGGGTGACGCTGGTACTTCAGCCTCAGAGGTCTTTATATGAAGTTCGGGAGTTCTTAAGTGAGATGGGATTCCTGATCAAAGAAGAAAAGATCGCAAGGGAAGAGAAGCATTTCTATCCGGTGATGCAGGTGGAGTATACGGAAAAGCCGTACGCGCTGTCGGATGATGAGAAGTTCTTCGGGCCGTTCATCCTGGAGAAACGGGTAGAGAATTACGGGGCGTATATGGAACATGAGCATAATGTGATGAAAAAACGGGCGCTGGGAGATAAGCGCTGTGAAGAAATATTGAAGAAGTGGGAGAAATACGTATGAGTCGGATCTATACAGTACAGGATGTAATCGCGAGAATGGAGAAGATTGCACCGGCGGAGCTTGCCTGTGAGTGGGATCACGTCGGTCTGATGATCGGTGATGCAAGCGCCGAGGTTAAAGGCATCTTGCTGGCATTGGATGTGAATGATGCTGCAATCGATGCGGCCCTCGAAAACGGCGCAAATATGATCATTACGCATCATCCGTTTTTTTTCGACCCGGTGACTGAGATCGATTACCGGACGCCGCGCGGAGCCAATATCCGGAAATTGATTTCCAATGATATTCATGTTTTCTCCGCGCATACGAACCTGGACCGTGCAGCAACCGGTGTGAATCATGCGCTGGCTGAGAAACTGGAACTGGTCATGCCGACGAGTCTTGTAGGCGTAGATGTAGGATTATGCTGCAGTGTCGGACAGGAATCGATGACGCTCTTTGGATTTGCAGATCTGGTTAAGGAGAAACTGGGGGCAAGCGGCCTGATTTTCAACACGGATAAGGAACGGGAAGTATCACGGGTCTTCGTGCAGGGCGGTGCTTTTGACGAGGAATCGATACCGGTATTAAAGCTTTATCGAGTGGATGTGGTGGTAACAGGAGAAATGAAACATCACCATATGCTGGAACTGGAAGATGCGGGGATCGCGGTGATCGTTGCCGGACACGAAGTTACAGAACGCATAGTTATGCCAAGTCTTCAGGAACAGCTTTTGCGCAAAATGCCGAAATTGCCGATAAGCGTGTATGAAGGACACAAATGGTAAGGAAAATCGGTAGAACAAGCGTGAAGGTTCGGGTATAATATATCTTGTTTTCTGAGCTGGACCGGATGATCGCGGGCACAGGTGCCGAAAGGCCGTGCGTGAGGAAAGTCCGGGCTCCATAGGACAAGGGTGCCGGGCAGTTCCCGGTGAAGGTAACTTTAAGGAAAGTGCAACAGAAAAGAAAACCGCCGTTTCTTTCGGGGAGCGGTAAGGATGAAAAGGCGAGGTAAGAGCTCACCGGCGGTGCGGTAACGTACCGGCCTTGTAAACCCCACCCGGAGCAACGCCATGGAGAGACATTACTGTGGTCCGCAGGTCTTGAGGAGGCGGCTTGAGCCGGAATGAGAGTTCCGGCCTAGATAGATGATCATTCTCGACAGAACCCGGCTTACAGGTTCAACTCGGAAAATGTATTGAAAAACAAGCGTTTCGTGCGCGAGAAAATAAGAAAGAAGGATAAATACATGGCAGAATCGTATCTTAGTCGCGGAGTTTCTCCTACAAAGGATGATGTGAAGAAGGCTGTAGCCAATCAGGACAAGGGAGCTTTCCCGGGTGCTTTCTGCAAGCTGATCGATGATCTTGCCGGCGATCCGGATTATTGTACGGCGATCCATGCGGACGGAGCAGGTACGAAATCTTCCGTAGCATATATTGCATATCGTGAGACAGGAGATCTGAAGTGGTTCCGCGGGATCGCGCAGGATTCCCTGGTCATGAATACAGACGATCTTGCCTGTGTTGGCGCACTTGAGAAATTGTCGCTTTCTAATACTATCGGCCGTAATGCCCATCGTGTAGACGGAAAGTGCATCGCGGCTGTGATCGAAGGATATAACAGCATCGTTTCTAAACTTCAGGATATGGGATTCGACATTTCCATGTGTGGCGGTGAAACGGCAGATGTAGGTGACCTTGTGCGAACGCTTATCGTTGACTCCACGCTGGTCACCCGTGTTGCCAAGAAAAATGTTATCAATGCCGCGAATATCAAGCCCGGACATGTGATCGTGGGTCTGGCTTCTTTCGGACAGGCTACATATGAGGATTCATATAACTCGGGAATTTCCAGTAATGGCCTTACGGCTGCCCGCCATATGCTTCTTTGCAAAGACTATCTCCGTGAGTATCCGGAATCTGTTTCCGAGACAATCCCGGAAGATAAGGTATACTGCGGTAAGTTCCGCCTTACGGACAAGCTCCCGAATAGTGAGCAGACCGTGGCGGAGGCGATCCTTTCTCCGACACGTACATATCTGCCGGTCGTTCGTGATGTGCTGGATTCCTACCGTGAGTCGATTTCGGGTATTATCCACTGCACCGGTGGCGGACAGGCCAAGTGCCGTGATTTCGGAAAGAATATCCGTATCATCAAGGATAACCTTTTCGCATTCCCGCCGATCTTCCAGGCCATCTATGAATCGGGCGAGATCCCGATGAAGGAGATGTATCAGGTCTTTAACTGCGGCCACAGAATGGAATTCTATTGCGACGAAAGCGTAGCAGAGGGTATCATTGCTATCGCGAAGAAATACAATATTGAAGGCCGTATCGTAGGACGCGTAGAGGCACTCCCTGAAGGTTCGGAGAACCAGGTCGTTATCCGTGCCAATGGTGAAGAGTTTATCTACGGCTGATATGATGAGCAAGTGTTCCGGTTCTGGTCGCACCATCGCGTTTGTGATGGTACTGGTGTTCATGTTGCCGATGATAGGTTTATGGCTTACATCATGTTCCCTCGGCAGCATGCCTTCTCGGACTTCTTCTGTGACAGACGGTTCCGGGTCGAAAACTGATTCTTCTTCTGATCCTTCAGTCACATCCGATGAAGAAACGGCGCCTTCGAGAGACATTTCTTCAGAAATGGCGGCAATTGCGGATGAGTACATGTCAGTACTTCTTATGGGGGATAAGGAGGCAACGGCTGAGCGGTGGAAACTTTCTGAGGCTGAAGTTCTTCCAAGTACCTACGAAAGCGATGGCTCGATCTACCTTACACTATGCGCAAATTCCCGGTATACGTACGGGACTCTGTCTACCTCAGACTATACCAACTACAATATGGATGTGACATGGGAAGTTCCGGATATCCGAGGCTGTATCGATGAAGTCCTTCTCGATGAAAACTTCATGTATCAGGTGACACAGGGCTGGATTCTGGCGGCCGATGATCCTGACAAGGAAGTCGAGACGTATGCGCTGATGTGGAACGTCATCATGCTGGAAGCCTGTGTGAGGATCAAGCAGGGAACATATACCGGTACGGTACTTGTAACGGATTATTTCTCTTTCCACGACAACGGGGAAGGGAAATGGCTCTGTACCAGGATCCCCGAATTCGGCAAGTATTGCAGTAAAGACAGTTACATGATCCGTCTTTCCTACATGGATCCGTTCTCCATTTATTCCATGATGCAGAAGTATGGCACAGCAATGGTCGCCAACGAATTGATCACTCAGGAAAAACTGGATGAAGTCTTAGAGAAAAGGAAGGAAGCGATCCTGCAAAACGAAGCGGAATGAACGCGCTTTTCTTAACTTGAATATTCTTTCTCTATATTCAAAAAATGTGTTGACATCGGTGAATTACATCGTTATAATAATCAACGTTCGCTGAAGAACAAGTTCTTCAAACAACAGATGTACCTTTAGCTCAGTTGGTAGAGCAACTGACTCTTAATCAGTGGGCCCAGGGTTCGAGTCCCTGAAGGTGCACCAGAGAGACCGCTTCAATGAAGCGGTCTTTTTTTGTTTTTCGTGCGCGGGAAGAGAAGGAGTGTGCTATAATCTGATGTACGGCATCTTGAGGTGCCGGATACAAGGAGGAAGTAAGCATGGATAACAAATTCAGTATTGAAACCAATTGTGTGCAGGGTGCATATCAGCCGAAGAACGGTGAGTCGAGAGTCATGCCGATCGTACAGAGTACGACCTGGAAGTATTCTACTACCGAGCAGATGGGACGTCTCTTTGACCTTGAGGAGAGCGGTTATTTCTACACACGTCTGGCCAACCCCACAAGTGACCTCGTAGCAGCGAAGATCTGCATGCTCGAAGGCGGTGTGGCAGCGATGCTGACTTCTTCCGGTCAGGCAGCCAACTTCTATTCGATCTTTAATCTCTGCTCCGCCGGCGACCATATTGTTTGCTCTTCGGCGCTCTATGGCGGAACCTATAATCTGTTCGCCCACACCATCAAGAAGATGGGGATCGACGCGACATTCGTATCGCCTGACGCAACAGCAGAAGAGATCGAAGCAGCGATCCGGCCGAATACCAAGCTCGTTTTCGGTGAGACCATCGCTAACCCGGCTCTGAATGTTCTCGATATCGAGACATTTGCGAAGACTGCCCATAAGAACGGACTTCCGTTTATGATCGATAACACGTTTGCTACGCCGATCAACTGCCGTCCGATCGAGTGGGGTGCGGATATCGTGATCCATTCCACCACCAAGTACATGGATGGTCATGCCACATCCGTAGGTGGCTGCATCGTTGATGCAGGTACATTTGACTGGACCAAATATCCGGAGCGCTTCGCAGGACTGGTTGAGCCGGACGAGACGTATCACGGTGTATCCTATACCGGCCGTTTCGGTAAATCCGCTTTCATCATGAAGGCCGTTGCCCAGCTGATGCGTGACCTCGGTTCCATCCCGGGCCCGATGAATGCCTTCCTTCTGAACATCGGTCTTGAAACGCTGCACCTTCGTATGCCGCGTCACTGTGAAAACGCGCTTGCTGTTGCGGAGTATCTGCAGAATCACCCGAAGATCGCATGGGTATCCTATCCGGGACTTCCGGGCGATAAGGAATACGAGAAAGCCAAGAAGTATTGCCCGAACGGTACATGCGGCGTGCTTTCCTTCGGCGTAAAGGGCGGAAGAGAAGCCTGCATCAAGTTCATGGATTCCCTGAAACTTGCGGCGATCTGCACACACGTTGCAGACTGTAGAACCTGTGTACTGCACCCGGCATCCCATACACACCGTCAGATGAATGATGAAGAGCTTCTGGCTGCGGGCGTAAGCCCGGATCTCATCCGTTTCTCTACGGGTATCGAGAATAAAGAGGATATCATTGCCGATATCGAGCAGGCACTCGCTAACGTATAAGAAAAAAGCGAAATCGATTTCGAAAAAGCATTTCATTTTACGCTCCTTTTATGTAGAATAGAAGGAGCGTAAATATTTTCCTAAGGAGGAATATACTATGAAGATCTATAGTGTTTTGGACAAGGAATTTGCCCCGTATGGTAAGGTTTTAACGGGTTATGATGTATCCGATCTTCTCGTTGCACTTGATGAGAAGACACCGCTTCCGGAAGGCGTTGATTATGTAATGAGCTGCGCGGATCTGGAGTACACCAAGGCTTTCGGTCAGCTTCAGAACAATGCTTACGGCGGCATGCCGATCCAGCTGGGCTACTGCAATGGCCATAACACCAAGCTTAACTGCCTGGAGTATCACCGCGACAGCGAACTGAATATCGGTTCCACCGACTTTATTCTCCTGCTTGCCAAGGCTGACGATATTATCGATGGTAAGCTCGACACTTCCAAGGTCATGGCTTTTAAGGCGGAAAAAGGACAGGTCGTTGAGGTTTACGAGACTTCTCTGCACTATGCTCCGTGCTCGGCGAAGAAGGGCGAGGGCTTCAAGGTCGTTATCGTTCTGCCAAAGGGCACCAATGGACCGGTTCCGGCGCTTACGCCTGCAAACGAAGAAGATAAGTGGATGACTGCCTGCAACAAGTGGCTCCTGGCTCATGAGGAATCCTCTGAAGCTAAGAGCGGTGCTTATGTAGGACTCACAGGTGTGAATCCGGATATTGCGGATCTGATCTGATCACATAAACTCAAAGTAAAAAGAATATCTCTCCTGCGACTTCAAACAGTTTGACTCGTCGCAGGAGAGATTTCTTTTTACTTGTTTATTGTGATTCAGCTCGTAAGAGAAGGATGGAGGCACGTCGAAAGCTTTTTCTGTATTTTCCTGTTTCTGCGTGATTAGGCGGATGTGACGTCTTATAGATACGTTTTATTCGACTCGTACGTAATGGTATACTACGAGTTAGGGATGATAGTTCTGATTACTGTGCCAAGGGAGGTATGTGTTATGAGAACGTTGGGGGCAAAACATCGTACTAAATTTCTGTGTGTCTGCATGACCGTGTGTATCCTGCTTTCTGTACTGAGCGGCTGTGATACATATTCGAGTCCGAGTTACGAATTCGGAAAGTTCCGAGTCCATCTTAATTCGTCAGATTCGGCTAAGGCCACTGCTGCTATGATCTGTGAATGGAAGTGGAGTGGTGATCCGAATGATACAGTG
This sequence comes from Clostridiales bacterium, assembly GCA_017620475.1. GTDB lineage: Bacteria > Bacillota > Clostridia > Saccharofermentanales > Saccharofermentanaceae > Scatonaster. The sequence goes on from JAFZQI010000019.1 coordinate 47,917, forward strand.
ATCGAGATCCCGGATAACTATTCAGATAAGATCATTATAAAGAGTGTGGGCGGATATATTGGTACCGGAGCGCCTACTCCTTTCCGAGTCGTGCTGGAAGACGAGAGCAGGCTTTTTACCTCGTACTACCACAGTCAGACAGCTGGTACGGATGTGCTCTTTAAGGACGATCCGCACAGGTTTGGAGTGAAAAGGGACGCAGTATATGAGATCGTAGATCTTGAATTTACCATGAAACTGGGAAAGAACGTCCAACAGGTATATATCAGCTTTATAGGTCGTGAAAGAAATCCGGAAATGAGTTATATCGGAATCATAAATGACGATGGAAGCATCACGTTCTATCGGATCTTCTTCCGCTTCGAGTGCGATCCCGAAAACAAGACATACTATGCCGAAGACGGAGTACTCTACGAGAAAAAGACCAACGCACGACCCGAGAAAGTCCAAGACGTATATCTGGAATGATCCAACATAAAAGTGAGTAAAAGAATATCTCTCCTGCGACTCAAACAGTTTGCTAAAGCAAAACTCGTCGCCGGAGAGATTTCTTTTACTCACATATACTAGTTCGGATCATTCGATAGGCTAAAGGCAGGACTAAGATAAAGCAAGATAAGAAAAAAGTTTCCCGTGCCTCCGCAGGAGTTTCGTCCGAGGACAGCACGAGGAAACTTCTTTTCTTATCTGTTCTTTTGTGAGATCTTTGCCTTAGCCGAAGAACTCCTTGTAGAGTGTTCTTACCGCATACGAGCAGTATTCTTCACGTACACCGAACATGACGGAGATCTCGGATGCACCCTGGTTGATGAGCTCGAGGTTGATACCGGCTTTACTAAGTGCAGTTGCGGCACGGGCGGTAGTACCAACGGTATTCGCCATGGCCTCACCGACGATCATGACGATGGCCAGATCGCGGTTGACTGAGATGTTGTCTACATTCAGCTCAAGGCTGATACGCTGTACGATACGGCGCTCTTTCTCCGGAGTGAAGTCCGAGGCTCTCAGAATGATGGAGACGGAATCGATTCCGGAAGGCATATGCTCGATGGAGATTCCCTCGTCCGCGATAATGGACAGCACCTTAACCAGGAAACCGACTTCGCGGTTCATGAGGTACTTGCTCATATTGAGTGCGCAGAAACCTTTCTCGCCGGCGATGCCCGTAACGAGAGAATCATAATGGGTACGCTTGGCTACGATCATAGTGCCCTTGGCATTGGGGTGGTTCGTATTACGGATGTTGACCGGAATTCCGCGAACAAATGCCGGGTAGAGTGCCTCCTCGTGAAGAACGGAGAAGCCCGCGTAAGCAAGCTCGCGCATTTCATCGTAGGTGATCTCGGTGACCGGGAACGGATCCTTGACAAGATTCGGGTTCACGGCATAAACGTTGTCCACATCGGTCCAGTTCTCATAGACAGAAGCATGTACGGCCGCGGCGAGGATCGCTCCTGTGATATCGGAACCGCCACGGGAGAAGGTGATGATCTCGCCATCCTTGGAATAACCGAAGAAGCCCGGGAAAACACAGATCTCACGAAGCTGGGAAATATCAGCCAGATTCTCATAGGATTCCGGAAGGACCTTAACGTGACCGCCAACTTCCGTCTCAAGAAGCAGACCCGCCACCTTAGGATTACAGTAGGTCGCCTTGTGACCGATCTTCTTAAGATATGTGGCAACAAGACGGGCGCAGCTGTCTTCGCCCAGAGCCTTGGTCGCATCCATGTAACGGCCGGCGTCCTTGATAGGCATGGAGATCGAAGCTTCGATATTCTCTTTGATGGACTCCATACAATCGGGGATCTCGAGTTCTTCGCAGATCGAAGCGAACCGGTCATAGACCGCCTTGAGCTCTTTATCTCCGGACTGGCCGGCAATCTTTGCGTCCGCCAGCGCGATAAGCAGATCCGTTACCTTAATATCGGACGAGAAACGCTTCCCTGGAGCGGAAACGACGATCACGCGCCGATCCGGATCACTTAAAAGGATTTCGCAGACCTTCTTAATCTGTGTGGCGTCTGCCAGGGATGAACCACCGAATTTCGTTACTTTCATATATGTTTCAGGAGTATTCCTGCACCTCCGTTTTATTTCTGCATGTATTATATAGTTATGAAAGCGCTTCGGCAAGTAAAAGCACGTATACTTGCGGTTTTTCTTTGAAATTGGTATTCTGCTTCTGGTTTTATCGGTATGCCTCGTGCCATTTCTTTGCGAAAAGCACTGTGCCAAGGTGGATCGATGATCAGTGAGACAGAAGGGAAGCATAGCATGGGTAATCTATTTCGTCCGGATATGGTTTGTAAAAAGGTAAGTGAGATCGACCTTTCTGCCTTACGCGCCAAGGGATATGCCTTTGCGCTCCTGGATTTCGATAATACTCTGGCTCCTGACCATGCGACCGAACCTGTCCCGTACTCGTATGAGATGATCAAGAAACTTCAGGATGCGGGATTTTCGCTGTGCCTTGTTTCCAATGCCAAATCCGAACGGTCAAAAAGGATCGCGGATATGCTCAAGATCCCGTGTGTATCCTATGCGAATAAACCCGGCACTTCAGGTGTACTGAAGGCGATGGAACTGATCGGTGCTTCGATAGAAAACACAGTCATGATCGGGGATCAGATCTTCACGGATATGATCGCCGGGAACCGCGCCGGCCTTTTCACGGTCTTTGTCGAGAGGTATGGCAAGAAGGAAGTATTCTATGTTGTCCTGAAACGGTTTCCGGAATGGATCATCAGGAAGGTTTGCCGTTTCTGACGGAAAAGTACGCGGTGACAGTGCTTTTGGAGCAGAGGCTTTGTGTAAAATAGATAAATTATCGATTTGTCTGCCTTATCTCTTGCGGATTTGCAGATGTTCATATAAACTATTATAGCGTAATTATGTAGATAATAAATTTAACGATATTTCGGAGGAGTATTTATGATTAGCGCTGGTGATTTTAGAAACGGTATGTGCTTTGAGATGGACGGTCAGGTTTTCCAGGTAGTGGAATTCCAGCATGTTAAGCCGGGCAAAGGTGCCGCTTTCGTACGAACCAAGTATAAGAATGTGAAGACAGGCTCTGTTGTTGAGCGCAGCTTCAACCCGAACGAGAAGTTTGAGCAGGCTCAGCTGGAGAGAAATGATATGCAGTACATCTACGCTGATGGTGACCTCTATTACTTCATGGATCAGGAGACCTATGAGCAGCGTCCGATCTCCAAGGAGAACATCGGTGAGAATATCCGCTTCCTCAAGGAAGAGATGATCTGTAAGGTCCTTTCCTATAAGGGTGAGATCTTCGGTGTAGAACTCCCGATCGTTGTTGAGCTCGAGATCACAGAGTGCGAGCCCGGTGTTCGCGGTGATACGACCAACAATGCTACGAAGATCGCGACCCTGGAGACAGGTGCTACCGTTAAGGTTCCGCTGTTTGTTAACCAGAATGAGATCATTCGTGTAGATACCCGTACAGGTGAATACCTCGAGCGTGCATAATACCACGTTCTGAGTTCTTTTCGAGAGGGGAACGCACAAGATGGGCGAGAATCTCGTATCGGAATCTATAAAAGGCGAACGCTCGATGTCGCAAGGCTTTGTTGCCCAGTATGCAGCAGAAGCTGCCTTGCGTGCAGAGGGCGTTGCTCGTCTTACGCCTTCCGTGCCGGTAGCACTCAAGGAGTCCCTCGGATTTGTCCATGAGGGCAAGGGCGTACGCGTCGAGTTTTCCGAGAACGAAGAAGGCTTTGTTTCCGTAACGGTCTATCCGATCGTGTATTATGGTATGATTATTCCAGAGGTGGCGTGGTCTATTCAGGAACGCGTCAAGGAAGATGTCGAGAAATACACCGGGCTTGTCGTGGAGTCGGTCAACGTCCACGTGTGCGGTGTCGTATTAAGGGAGGAAAAGAATACATGAACCGGATCATACGTTTTGTGCTGATCGTATATTCGACGCTGCTGGCGATCCTTTCGCTGCTGTTGCTGTATGCGCTGGTGGATGAGCATATCTTTTCCGACCTGCTTTCTCCTTTAGCCAATATCGTAATCGACCCATACAAGAAATACATTTATCTTGCGGTCCTTCTGGTGATACTTATCTCCTGCGTCATCACCGTGACCTACTGCATTCTGAACGGGCGTCTCAGTAAGACGCGTATCCGCCAGACGGAGATCGGTTTTGTTGAGATTGGCGTAGATGCCATCGAGAGTATCGCTTTGAACTCTGCCAAGAGTGCACAGGCCGGAATCAAGGCCGCACGCGCAAGAGTCCTCTCCGCCAAGAATAATGCGATCCGCGTATACTTAAGCGCGGTTCTGTATTCCAATGTTGAAGTTCCGTCGACCATGGGCAAGGTGCAGGAACGCATTAAGAAAGACATCGAGAGATACACGGGAATTACCGTTGCAAGCGTTTCCGTTAAGGTCAGCCGTGTCGAACCTGTCGTGGCGAAAGTGGAGCGATAAGGAATGAGAGCCCTGATCGTCAAAATCTTCGATATGCTCAAAGACAAGAACTCCGGCAAGATCGGAGCGGCGATTGCATTTGTCTTTGCTATCTTTCTTGTGATCTTCGGGTTCTTCAAGACATTGTTTATAATCATTCTTACCGTGATCGGCTATGTGGTTGGCGCGCTGCTGTTCTCGGACAAAGATAAGATCAAGGACTGGATGGATAAGATCCTTCCGCCCGGGAGGTTTAGATGAGTAGAAGAGAAGCGCGGGAGTCGGCTTTCGCTTTTTTGTATCAATTGGATTTTCGCAAGGAACCTATCTCTGAGCAAAAAGAACTGTACCTTGAACATCATCCGCTGGAAGAAGGTGATCTTGCTTATTTCAACGAGATCACGGATGGCGTATCTTCCCAGAAGGATGCGCTGGATGAAGAGTATGCCAAGTACCTGAAAGACTGGAAACTGAGCCGTCTTCCTAAGGTGGACGTTGTGCTTCTCCGTATCGCTGTGTACGAGATGCTTCATGTGGAGGACATTCCGGTAAGCGTCTCGATCAACGAAGCCGTTGTCCTGGCTAAGAGATACGGTTCGGAAGAATCCAAGAGTTATATCAATGCGGTATTAGGCAAGGTCGGCAGTAACGTGAATAAGTAATGGAACAGACGGTATTCTCGGTAGCGGAACTGAATGAATATGTAAGCACACTGTTAGCAAGTGACAGTGTGCTTTGTCATTTGTGTGTCAAAGGGGAGATCTCCGGGTATAAACGCTATCCATCCGGTCATGCATACTTTCAGCTTAAGGATAAGGACGCATCTGTTTCCTGCGTCATGTTTAAAGGGAATTTCTCACGGCTTGATTTCGTTCCCGAGAACGGCATGAAGGTCCGTGTTTACGGTAAAGCAGCACTCTACGCGGTGGACGGTAAATTCCAGATCTACGTTGCCATCATGCAGGAGGACGGCTTGGGAGAACTTTACAAGGAGTTCGAGCTCCGTAAGCAAAAAATGGCCGAGGAAGGCCTTTTTGATCCCGAGCACAAGAAACCGATCCCGTACCTTCCTAAGCGTATCGGTGTCGTTACCTCGCCCAAGGGCGCCGTCATTCAGGATATTATCAATGTGCTTACCCGTAGGTATCCGAATTTTAACCTTCTGATCGCGCCCTCCTCCGTTCAGGGCAAGGATGCGCCGTCGGAACTGATCCGCGGGTTGAAGCTTCTCGATGCGAGGGAGGATATCGATGTGATCATCATCGCACGGGGCGGAGGTTCGATGGAGGATCTGTGGTGTTTTAATGATGAAGCTCTGGGAAGGGCGATCTATCAGGCGAAAACGCCCGTGATCTCCGCTGTGGGACATGAGACGGACTACACCATCTGTGATTTCTGCGCAGATTTTCGTGCACCGACACCGTCGGCCGCCGCGGAACTGGTACTTCCCAGTAAAGAAGAAGTGATCTCACGGCTTTCTGCTTCGAAACACCATCTTTCATTGGCGATGGATCAGTTTGTTAAACTTAAGAGGCATAAGATCGATTCCCTGACTACGCATCGTGCCCTGCTTACTCCGAAGGTCCGTATTGAAAGGGAAATGCAGAGAATGGACAGCCTTTCTTTGCAGCTTAGCGGGAAAATGCAGGCAGTAATGCAGCAGAAACAAGTGCTTTTCGAGACGAAACTGGCGAAACTGGAGGCGCTCGATCCGATGCGTGTTCTTCTTCGCGGGTATTCGCGTGCAACCGATTATGAAGGAAAAACGATAGACTCGATAAAATGTGTTAATATAGGAGAGGGAATACGGATCGCTGTCTCGGATGGCGTGATCTATACTGAAGTCACTTCAGTCGAGGGAAGAGAGGGAGCGAAGGATGGAAGAGAATAAGAAAGATATGTCTTACGAACAGGCTTGTTCGGATCTGGAAGAGATCATCCGTAAACTGGAATCGGGTGAGGCTTCTCTGGACGAGTCGATCGCCCTATATACGCGCGGGATGGAACTGGCCTCGATCTGCAGATCGAAGCTGGATGAAATCGTGAGCAGGATTTCCGCTCTCAGTGCGGACGGAGAAACCGAGACTCCTTTCGAAGAGTAACGGAGGGGCCTATGAGTGAGAAAATATCGTATTTTCTAAAGAAATATCAAGATAGGATCGAGAATCTGCTGCTCGATGTTTTCCCGAAGGAACTTTCTGAAGACCCGACCGTCAAAGCGTCGATGTACAGTCTTCTTGCCGGCGGCAAACGCATCCGTCCCGTACTGATGTATATGGTGGCGGATATGCTTCATGTTGATCTGGAAGTGATCGATGATTATGCGGCGGCGATGGAGATGATCCACACATATTCGCTGATCCACGATGATCTGCCGTGCATGGATGATGATTGCCTTAGAAGAGGAAAGCCTACATGTCATATTGCTCATGGCGAGGCCTTCGCACTTCTTGGCGGCGATGCACTCCTAAATCGTGCCTTCGAACGCGTTCTTCTTGCGGTCAGCAAGAATCCCAATACCATCAAAGCGGCCTGCTATTTTGCCGAGAACACGGGTATTTCCGGAATGATCGGCGGACAGAGCATCGATCTTTCATCTGAAGGAAAGAAGATCGACACCGGGCGCCTTTGCGAACTCCATGAGAAAAAGACCGGAGCGCTGATCAATGCTTCATGTCTCGTTCCTTATTTCATTTATGTCGCCGATCATTGCGAAGATCAGGAACTTTACAGCTTGATCCACCGTTTCTCGGCGGGGACGGGACTGGGCTTCCAGATCAAGGATGATCTTCTGGATGTACAGGCCGATGCGCAGGTCCTCGGCAAGACGACCGGCAAGGATGAGCGCGACCAGAAATCGACCTTCGTGACGGTCTTCGGTGAGAAGAGCGCACAGAAGATGCTCGATGACACATATAATGATGTTTATGATGCGTTGGATGAGCTGGCCTCCCGCGGATGGGATGTTTCCGATCTGCGCCAGTTCAGCGATCTTCTGCAGAATCGGGTGCAGTAACCTATGAATCCGACACCGATACTTGATGGGATCTCGCGCCCGGATGATGTGGCGAATCTGGGTTTTGACCAGTGCAAGGCGCTGGCGGAAGAACTCCGTGATGTGATCGTTGAGACTGTGAGTCAAAACGGAGGACATCTGGCTTCCAGTCTGGGCGTTGTGGATCTGACCATCGCGCTTCTTTCCGAATTTACGCCACCTCATGACCAGATCGTTTGGGATGTCGGGCATCAGGCATATGCATATAAGCTTCTGACCGGACGGAAAGATCGTTTCAATACGCTGCGCCAGTATGGCGGCATTACGGGGTTTCCCAAGATCAGTGAAAGTGAATATGATGCTTTTGGCGTAGGGCATAGCAGTACTTCGGTATCCGCAGCGCTGGGACTTCTTCGAGCCAAGAAACTTAAAGGGGATGACGGCCATGTGATCGCCGTGATCGGAGACGGCGCGATGACCGGCGGTATGGCATTTGAGGGTTTGAATGATACCGGACACTTCAAAGAGAATCTGACGGTGATCCTTAATGATAATCAGATGTCCATCGACAAGAATGTCGGCGGTCTTTCACGAGCCCTGGCCAACCTCCGTTCGAGTACGGGATACATCAAAGCCAAGAGCCGTGTCGAAAGATTCCTTCTTCGGATTCCGCTGATCGGAAGACCGATCGCACGCTTCATGCGCATGGTCAAGACGTGGTTCCGTCTTTTGATCCGAAGAAATACTCCGGTTATTTTCGAAGATCTGGGATTTCAGTATTTCGGACCATTTGACGGGCACAATATCTCCCTTCTTAAGAAGAAACTGCGGATCGCAAAAGAGATCGACGGCCCCGTACTGATTCATATCGTTACGCAGAAGGGAAAAGGGTACCCGCCGGCCGAGGAGAATCCTTCGATCTATCACGGTGTGTCGCCATTTGACCGCAGTACCGGAGTCAAACCATCTGAAACCAAAACATTTACGAATACCTTCTCGGATTCCGTTGTCCGGATCGGACAGAAGTACGATAAAGTGGTGGCGATCTGTGCTGCCATGATGACCAGTACAGGACTGAAGAGCTTCCGTCAGCATATGAAGCTCCGGTTCTTCGATGTCGGTATCGCGGAAGAGCATGCCGTGACGATGGCGGCCGGAATGGCGGTCAACGGGTTCACCCCTGTTGTCGCACTTTATTCCACCTTCGCACAGCGTGCCTACGATCAGATGCTTCATGACGTGTGTCTTCAGAATCTTCATGTCGTGCTGGCTTTGGACCGCGCCGGTATTGTCGGTGCCGACGGTATGACACATCAGGGTATTTACGATATATCCATGATGCTTTCTATGCCGAATGTTACGCTCCTGTCTCCCTGTAACTTTGCCGAGATGGACAGGATGCTGGAATATGCTGTATCTGACTGCACCGGCCTTGTGGCGGTACGTTATCCGCGAGGCGGTCAAAGCGACATCCTTGCCAAGATCCCGTCCGATGAGGGGATCGGGCCCAGGGTGATCCGTGAAGGTGAAGATGCGGCGATCCTTTCGCTTGGCGTGATGTGTGAACAGGCCCTTCTGGCAGCGGAAGAACTGCAGAAACAGAATATTTCTGTCCGGGTGATCGATGTGCGCTGCGTGAAACCCTGTGATGCGGATTCGTGGAAGACCCTTCTTAAAGGCATTTCGAATGTCGTTACCATTGAAGACGGCATTGCCCATGCGGGATTCGGGGCTTATCTGCTTTCCGTTCTGGAAGAAAACGGCGCGATGTCATCTATCAGGCACTTTGAGATCCTCGGCGTTTCCGATCATCCGCTCATCGCCGGAAACCGTAAAGTCCTCCTCGAAAAAGAAAGAATGGATGAAAAAGCAATCATCGATACGATCCTTTCATGCTGAATGAAAAATCATAATGCATAATTGTGCAGAATTCTGTATAATTAAAGAATACACGAAGTGCTTTTCCCGTCGAAAAGCACTGATACGTGCTGATCTTTTGGAAAGGAGATCCTGACTATGAAATTCGGGTTTGTCATTAACGAAGAGAAAGACCCCGGGTATGCTTTTGCCTCCCACGCGGTGGAAGTGATCCGTGAAAAAGGCGGAAGCGTGATCCTTGATGATTCGTACAAGGGTACCCCTTTGGATGGCCTTGAGGGCGTGACGATCGGATCGTATTCGGATTGCGATATCCTTTTTTCTCTGGGCGGAGACGGTACTTTCCTTCGTACAGCGCACAAGTATCCGGGATCCAGGGTCCCCATGATCGGGGTCAATCTCGGAACCATCGGCTTTCTCACGGAGATCCATAAAAATGATTTTGAAGATGCGGTCGAACGGCTGATTTCTGGCAACTACTCCCTGGAGAAACGAACCCAGCTTGAAGTGACGCTTCTTTCCGAAAACGGGGAAGTCCGTGAGAAGGGGATCTGCCTCAACGATGCAGTGATCGCCCGCGGGGCGAATCTTCACGTGGTCACAATTGACCTTCTGATCGACCATGATCACGTCGAGCGGCTTTCCGGCGATGGCGTAATCCTTTCTACCGCGACAGGCGCGACAGCGTACTGCCTTGCTGCCGGCGGCCCGATCGTAAAACCCGAGATGGATATCTTCATGGTGACGCCGATCTGTCCGCATACCCTTCATAACCGTACATATATCGTATCCGGTGACAGCACGATCGAGCTTGTGATCGAGCGTTTCTCCGAGCCGCCGATCATCTCGCTGGATGGGCGTCCCAATATCGAGCTTAGGTATCACGACCGGATCAGTATCCGTAAGTCGGAACAGGATGTGGTCGTAGCCAAACTCGGCTATAAGAATTTCTATCAGACCGTAAGACAGAAGATCCGTGCAAGAGGTAGTTTCTATGAAGATGGCGAAAAATGAACGGCAGGAAGCGATGCTCCGTCTGGTGCGAGCCAGAGAGATCAGCACGCAGGAAGAACTGGCCCGCGAACTGGAGAATGAAGGCTGGCAGGTCACCCAGGCGACCGTATCCAGAGATATCAAGGATCTGGGAATCATCAAGGTTACGCTTCCATCCGGCGGAACCAAGTACAGCGTACTGGACCGCACAGGAGATGTGGCCCCGGGAAGGCTTCTTTCCGTTTTTGCCCACTCGGTCCTGTCCAGCGAAGTGGCCATGAATCTCGTGGTCATTAAGACGTTGCCGGGCATGGCCAACGCGGCGGCATCAGCGCTGGATTCCATCCACCTGACCGGCGTGGTCGGGTCGATCGCCGGAGATGATACCGTCTTCATCGCCACGCCCAGTAACGAGGATGCACTGGCGATCAACGCCACCATCAAAGACATGAATAACCGCACCAATGCGGAGTACTAAGGAAGGTTATCGTGCTGGTTTCTCTTTCGATACAGGATTTTGCCATAGTGGAGCGTGCGTCTTTCTCTCCCGGAAAAGGACTGAATATCCTGACCGGTGAGACGGGTGCGGGTAAATCGCTCGTTATCGACGCGATCGGCGCGCTTCTGGGGCACAGAATCGGAAGGGAATATGTCCGTAAGGATTGTGACAAGGCCGTAATTGAAGCGGTATTTGACGGGATCTCCTCGGTGATCCCTTCCGCAGTCCTTGAAGAATTCGGAATCGAAGCAGAGGAGGATACGCTGATCCTTCTTCGTGAAATCTCCAAAGACGGAAGATCCATCGTCCGGGTAAACGGCCGGACGATGCCGGTTTCCGTTCTTAAGACGATCGGCATGTATCTTGTGGATATCCACGGCCAGCATGATCAGCAGACGATATTCGATCCATCCACCCACCTTGGTATGCTGGATGCGTACCTCGGCGATGCGATCGATCCGGAACTTCAGGCGTTCCGCGAGAAACTGGAAGCCTATCGGGCGATTCTGAATGAACGGAAGAAATACGAGACCGATCCGCAGAAGAGCCGTCAGATGCAGGATCTGCTCCGTTACCAGATCGGTGAGATCGAAGAAGGTCATTTTCAGGAAGGGGAGGAAGAGAGACTTGCCGAGAAACTCCACGTGCTCAAAATGTCCGAGAAGCGGAATCTCCATCTGTCTTTTGTTCTCGATGCCCTTTCTTCCGAAGATTCCGAGTCGCCCATCAGTGCGCTGCAGAACGCCGCTTCCCATCTGGACGAACTTAAGAATATGGATGCATCTTTTGCTTCTTCTTCGGACCAGCTTCACTCGATCTGCATGGATCTTCAGGCCATGTACGGGGATCTTCGTAAGGAAGAACTCGATTCGGATGAATCCTACGATGAAGTGGAAGCAAGACTTGAGAAACTTCGCGGCTGCATAGCCAAATACGGCGGATCGTTTGAATCCATGCAGGCTTTTCTAAAAGAAGCAAAGGAAAGATTAGAGATCCTTACGGAAGGGGATTCCCGGCTGAAACAGTTACATGCGGAACGCGTTAAGATCGAGCAGGATCTGCTGGTTGTGGCGAATAAACTTCATGCGATCCGGGAAGAAGCGGGGGAGAAACTCTCGTCTCAGATCGTTTCGGAACTGGCATTTCTCGAGATTCCCCATGCGGAATTCAAGGTATCTTTTACGAAACGTCCGAAAGACCGTTTCTTCAACAGGACCGGATATGATGAGGTGGAATTCCTGTTCTCCGCGAACAAAGGAGAGGACCTTAAGCCTTTGGCCAAGACGGCGTCCGGCGGTGAGGCGGCGAGGATCATGCTGGCGATCAAGGCGATACTGGCCCGCGCGGATGAGACCTCCGTGCTGATCTTCGATGAAGTGGATGCCGGCATCTCCGGTGAGGCGGCCAAGGCCGTGTCGCTCTCCATGAAGAAGCTCTCGAAATACCACCAGGTATTCTGCGTGACGCATATGGGTCAGATCGCAGCAGCGGCGGACCAGCACTTCTTTATTTCCAAAGACCAAAGCGGGGAACGCACAAAGACTAATATCTCTGAACTGGATGAGACCGGCAGGATCGCTGAAGTGGCCAGACTTCTCTCCGGAAATCCGGAAGATGAACTTTCCCGTGTCCTGGCTAAAAACCTGATCGAAGAACGAAGATAACAGAAAAATATCGTACAAGAAAAGAAGTTTTCTCACGCTGGTCCTCGGGCGTTGCCCTGCGGAGGCGCGGAAAACTTTTTTCATTGTGCGAATTCCATTATCTGTTATCTTCGTTCTTTTATTCTTTGAGTCAGGAGAGAAGAGCCTTCATATCGTCCGGCATTTCCGAAGAGAAGTCCATCCACTCGTTGGTGATCGGGTGGAAGAACCCGAGTTTACAGGCATGTAGCGCCTGCCGCGTGATCTTTTCCTCGTTCTCGATTCCGGGCATCTCAGGATTCGGAAAGTCATTGGAGCGGGGACCGTAAAGCCCGTCGCCTACGAGCGGGTGACCGAGATAAAGCGAGTGCACGCGGATCTGGTGACACCGTCCGGTCTCTAATTTATAGGAAACCACGGAAAGGTTCTTCTCGGGAAGGACCTGAAGAGTCCTGTAATGCGTGACAGATGGATGGCCGTCATCTCTGACGATGCGGATCATGATGGAATTTTCGTCCCTTCCTATAGGCTTATCGATCGTGCCTTCCTTCGGATCGAAAGTTCCGTACACGATACCGACATACTCTTTTTCCATCTTATTCTTCGAGACGGTGTTATGGGCATAGCCGTTCTTGGCAATCACGATCAGTCCGGATGTCTCGCGGTCCAGACGCATGATCGGGTGAAGTCTCTGATCACAAAGACGCTGAAGCAGGGAGTCATCCATATGCTGCCAGGAAGGATGAGTGACAAGGTTTCCGGGTTTTTCGCATACGATGATCCAGTCATCTTCATAATATATATGAATATCTGTATCGGCTTTGGAATGGATGATGCCTTCTGCATCGTCGTAGATGATGAGTACTTTATCGCCGGGCTCAGGCTGAGCGATCATTCTGGCCGGGAAGCCGTTCAGATAGAGTTCTCCGTAAAGGCGTATGCGCTTACATAGAAGATTAGACATCTGGTATCGGTCCCTTAAGATATCATAGATCTTTCTGCCGCCGTCCTCGGGCAGGATAGAAAACTCCAGCTGCATGCATACTCCTTTCTCGAAAAGCACTGTAAACGTTCCCCATTGTAATCGCTTTCATTGAAAAAAGAAAGGCGGACGAAGGGAAACAGTGCTTTTGCCAAAGAGGTACAAAGGGCATACCTTGCATTTTGAACAGCAAATGATTTTCATTTGGGCGATAAATAGAGGGGAAATTGATTTTTTCTGTTTTCTTTTGGAGAATTTACACATTTTTCATTGAGGGAAATTATTTGATATGTTATCCTACCATGTGGGAGGTGAGTCAACTGTGGGAAAACAAAAAATGACTCCGGAAGAAATGAGCGCAAAGCTCGATGAAGTTCTTTCGAAATACAGAGGCCAGGGCCAGAAGGCTTTGATGGCCACATTGCAGCAGGCGCAGGAAATTTATGGCTATCTGCCGCTTCCTGTGCAGAGAAAAGTAGCAGATGCTCTCGATGTATCCGTTGCTGAAGTGTACGGCGTAATTTCGTTCTACTCTTTCTTCTCTTTGAAGCCAAAGGGAGAAAACGCCATCAGCGTTTGCCTGGGTACAGCTTGCTACGTTAAGGGTTCGCAGGCATTGCTGGACAAGCTTGAGGATGAACTCGGCATTAAGTGCGGCGATGTAACGAAGGACGGCAAGTTCTCGATTTCTGCGTGCCGTTGTGTAGGTGCTTGTGGATTAGCACCGGTTATTATGGTCGGTGACGATGTTTATGGTCGTCTGACACCGGATGAAATTCCCGGTATTATCGCAAAGTATAAGGAGGCTTAATCATGGATTTATTTCGTGCGCACGTCCTTGTTTGCTGTGGTACAGGATGCACATCTTCAAACTCCGCGAAGATCATCGAGCAGTTTGAACAGCAGATTCCGGCTCAGGGACTTGAAAAAGAAGTAAAAGTAGTTCAGACAGGATGCTTCGGCCTTTGCGCCCAGGGTCCTATCGTAGTTATTTATCCGGAAGGCGTTATGTATTATCGCGTAACTCCTGAGGATGTTACCGAGATCGTTAGCGAGCACCTCCTGAAGG
>JAFZQI010000020.1 GCA_017620475.1 Clostridiales bacterium
GCCGAATGCGACCCGCGTCCAGGTGGAGAACCACATGAAGGCGATCAAAGAAGAGATGAACGAGCCGATGACATTGGACCGCAGTTCGATCTATGTCACATTCTCTATGAGTGCCTCACTTTTCCCGTCCTGTGGTAATGTGGCCGAGGAACTTCTGGTCAATGCCGAGATCACCCTCCATAAGGTCAAGCAAGATCCGAGAATGACCTATTCTATCTATACTCCGCAGTTTAAGGTGGAACTGAAGGAAAGACTGGATTTCGAGTTCCAGATCAGTAAATCGATCCGTGAAGGAAATCAGAATTTCCTCCTGTATTTCCAGCCTCTCGTAGATGCTCGTAATGAGCGCCTTGTCGGCTGTGAAGCGCTCCTTCGCTGGAAATCCCCGCAAGGAACACTTGTGAATCCCGAGAAGGTCATTGCCGCGGTATATGCAACGGGTCAGATGAATATCGTCGGAGACTGGATCCTTCGTACGGCGATGAAACAGTGCCGGGACTGGATCGATTCCGGTGTGTCGGAAGACTTCTATGTGCATATCAATGTTACGGCTGAAGATATGGCCAGAATCGATTTTGCAGACTATGTTATCGAACTTCTGGGCGAATATGGACTTGAACCGAAGAATATTCTTCTGGAGATCACGGAGACCTCGTTGATGAAGAATCTGGCGATCTGCCGGCAGAATATGATCAAGCTGCGAAATAACGGCATCCGCATTGCGCTCGATGACTTCGGAACAGGATATTCCTCCTTCAACTATCTGAGGGAATTCCCGGTAGACGAAATCAAGATCGACCGTGCCTTCGTCGATCAGGATGACCGTTTCAATACGTCATTTATCTCGGCTATCGTACTGCTTACGAGAACCATCGGCATGACCGTCTGCGTGGAAGGCATAGAGACTGCGCAGAAAGCCT
Source organism: Clostridiales bacterium (assembly GCA_017620475.1). GTDB lineage: Bacteria > Bacillota > Clostridia > Saccharofermentanales > Saccharofermentanaceae > Scatonaster. The sequence continues at coordinate 921 of JAFZQI010000020.1, forward strand.
CGCGTATCCGTTCTCTGGGCGTAGATATTTTCCAGGGATTCTACTTTGACCGTCCGCTTTCTCCGGAAGATTTCGAGAAGAAATACTTCTCCGGGCCCAAATTCCGGGCAGCAAAGAGCGAAGCGAAAGAACGGACCAAACGGGGAGAATGAAATGCAGGAACACGATCCGTCTGCGATTCGACAAGCGAAACGAGTTGAGTAAAGGAATGGACGTAAGATGAAATATGACTGCCTTATTGTAGATGACGAGACGGCGATCGCCGAGAATACCTGTGAATACTTTAACCTTTTTGAAGTGAAGACCAAGGCATGTTTTGGCATGGCCGAAGCACTCGCTTTCCTTGAAGAAAACGAAGTATCTCTTATCCTTCTGGATATTAATCTCGGGGATGGTTCAGGGTTCGAACTTTGTAAGCATATCCGTACGAAACTGAATATCCCGATCCTCTTCATCTCTGCGAGAAATACCGATGACGATAAGATCATCGCGCTTAATATCGGCGGCGATGACTACATCGAGAAGCCGTATTCGCTCGGCGTTCTGCTTGCGAAGGTGAAGGTCATGCTGCGAAGATTCGGCGCGATGGAAGAAAAACCGCAGTCCGACGTTTTTACCGACGGTGTGCTCAGTGTAGATAAGAAAAACAAGACCGTGGAAGTTTCCGGTGAACAGAAGAAACTGACGTCCATGGAGTTTTCGCTCCTGCTGTATCTCATCGAGAACAGAAACCGCCTTATCACGAAGGCCGAGCTCTTCGATAACGTCTGGAAGGACAAGTTCACGTCCGACGGTACGCTGAATGTGCATATCCGAAAGCTCAGAGAGGCTGTTGAAGCCGACCCGAAGAATCCCACACGCATCGTGACGGTGTGGAAAGAAGGATATAAGTATGTGTCGGAGGACGGGAGATGAGGAAGAAGATCTTCATCGTCCTGATCGTACTGACGTTTCTTACCGAGGGGATAATCTCTCTTTATTTTCTCCGGAAGTCGCGTGAAGTCGAGCAGGATACCGTCGCCGTCAACGACTGCCTTAAGACGATCGAAGAGAACTTCGGTCATGCGGAGAAGTATCCTTCCGACCTTTCTTACGCGGTGATCGATCCGGATGGTGCGGTCCTCTTCCGGACAGATGAGGAAACGGCTTCTTCCATCAACGAAGCCGTGAAGAATAATGACACGATCCTGGATCTTACCGTGGATGGCACTTCTATGGGAAAAGTACTCTTCCACAACGAGACGCGTGAACGGATCGAAAAATGGCAGAAGTCGATCGCTCTTACCGTCCTGGCTGCTACTTTAGTTCAGGCGGTCCTCGTCGTCGGGTATGCACTCTATCTTCGGAAAACGATCGTGAAACCTTTTGAAGAACTGTCGGGCTTCGCGCAACGTGTGGCCGGAGGTGACCTCGATGTGCCACTGGATCGGGATAAGAAGAACATCTTCGGAAGCTTCACCGAGGCCTTCGACCTGATGAGAAGTGAACTTCGGAAATCCCGAGCGGCAGAAAAAGAAGCCTACGACGCGAAGAAGGACATGGTCGCACAGCTGTCGCATGACATCAAGACGCCGGTCGCATCGATCAAATCGGCCTCCGAGTTCGGATACGAGCTGGCCAAAGACGAGAAGGTCAAAGAGCGCTTCAACCTCATTAACTTCAAGGCCGACGAGCTCACGGTCCTGGTCGATAACCTCTTTGTCGAGAGTGTCAAGGACGCCTCGGAGATCAAGGTGAGTCCGCGCGAAAATGACTCGTCCACGGTCCGGGAAGCGATCCTTCATGCGGATTTTCAAGACCGCGCAGGTGAATTCACGATCCCGGAGTGTACGGTCTTTACCGACAAGCTCCGCCTGCAACAGGCTTTCGACAACGTCTTTATCAACTCCTATAAGTATGCGGACACGAAGATCGATGTGCACGCGGTCATCGAGGACGGTTATCTGAAAGTCTATGTCCGAGACTTCGGCCCCGGCGTAACCGACGAAGAAGTCGCCGTCCTGAAGGAAAAATACCGCCGCGGCAAGAACAGCGAAGGAAAAGAGGGCGCCGGCATCGGCCTGTACCTTACATCTTATTTTCTGAAAGAGATGGACGGAGACATACTGATCACGAACGAAGATCCCGGACTTAAGGTGCTTTTCCTGATAAGAACGGTGTAGAGCCGGTAAATAGTATAGAGAATAGTGGACTGAGGCATTTTGAGGCCCCGGTCCATATCTCTTCCTGCACTTGTAGATATCCTGTTATTCGGATATGATGAAACTGTATTTTGGCAAGTATTGAGGGAACAGTATGAAGGGATATATGTTGGCGCATGAAGCGGAGGATAAAAGCGTATGACGATGAATATCGGAACGCTTTCTGTGCTTTTTCCGCTGATCCTCCTTCTGGTCGGGCTGGCGTTTACCGTTCTGATCGATCCGTATATCCGACGGGAGTACAGAAGGACGATGCTTGTCATCTCAGTGTTGTGTCTGACGCTGATCATCCAGAATTACTGGGACTATATTCTGACCATCGGGGAGCCGAGACAGATGCTCAGAACGATCGTAACTATTTACGGATACTCTATCCGTCCGGTCATCCTGATCCTGTTCCTGTATATCGTTCTGCCGAATAGGAAACGCCGGTATTTCTGGGTGCTGGCAGGTCTTAACGCAGCGGTCTACCTTACCGCATTGTTTTCGCCTGTTACGTTCCAGATCGATCAGGGAAACTTTTATCGCGGCGGTCCGCTTGCTTCCTGCTGTTTCATCACCAGTCTGATCCTGCTGGTCTGCCTTCTGATACAGACATTTCGCAGCCGCAGGACGACCGGGAAATGGGATGTCTGGCTACCGATCTATGTGATCGTGATGATCATCGCTTCCATATACTTGGATTACAGCATAAAGGAAGGTCTCCAGCCGATCTCATTTCTGACTATGGCTATCATCATCGGCAGCGTGATCTATTACATCTGGCTGCACCTGCAATTCGTCCGGGAACATGAGCAGGATCTGATGGCGGCACAGCGTATCCGGATCATGATGACACAGATTCAGCCTCACTTCCTTTTCAATGCACTCAACACCATCCGCGCCCTGTATGTTAAGGATCCGCCCCTGGCCGATAAGACACTTGAAAACTTCAGCACATATCTGCGGCAGAATCTGGAGTCCTTAAGTCAGACCGATCTGGTTCCCGTTACCAGGGAATTGGAACATACCAGGCTTTTTACGGAGATCGAGATGCTGCGATTTCCGAATGTCCGCGTGGAATATCAGATCGAGGACAGTGATTATACCATTCCGGCGCTGACAATCCAGCCCCTTGTGGAAAATGCGATCCGCCATGGCGTGCGCAGTTGCAAGGACGGCCTGGTGACTGTTTCCGCGGTCCGGGAATCTGATGCTCACAAGATCACGATCCGGGATAACGGCGTAGGCTTTGATGTTAAGGATGAAGATACCACGGAGGGAACACATGTCGGTATTCGGAATGTAAAAGAACGCATAGAGAAGATGTGCGGTGGTATAATGATCCTGCAGAGCGAGGTGGGGAAAGGTAGCAGCGTGACGATCCTTATCCCTGACAGAAATGAAGAAGCACAAAGGAGAGTCGGTAATGAAGGCGATCTGCGTAGATGACGAGCCATTGGCCGTGGAATATACTTTGAGCCAGTGTACTCTCCTGCCTGAGATAGACGAGGTGAAGGGCTTTACCGATGCGCAGTCTGCGCTGGACTGGTTACGTACTCACCCGGCAGAACTCGCCCTGCTGGACATCAACATGCCGGAGACCGACGGTATCACTCTGGCTTTCCGGATCAAAGAACTGTTTCCGAAGATCGTGATCATTTTTCTGACTGCATATAAGGAATATGCTTTTGACGCTTATTCTGTTCATCCGGCGGGGTATCTGCTCAAACCGGTATCTCAGGAGAAACTGGCAGCAGAGGTGCGTCTTGCATGTGGACAGACACAACGATCGATCCCTGCACATGTCCGGATCAATACCTTCGGTAACTTTGATGTTTTTGTCGACAACAGGCCTGTCAGCTTTAAACTTGCAAAATCCAAGGAGATCCTTGCTTACCTTGTGGATAGACAGGGCTCGGGAGTGACGCGCTCGGAGATCTGCGCCGTCATATGGGAGAACAGTCTGTATGACCGAAGAATGCAGAAACAGCTGGATGTGTACATCCGATCTCTCAGAGAATCTCTTCTGGAATATGGAATTCCGGAAATCATGGAGATGGAAAAGGGCGTCCTTCGCGCCAAGCCTGAGACATTCGTCTGCGATGCCTATCTCTTCTTTTCAGGCGACAGCGATGCGATCAATGCGTATCGGGGCGAGTATATGAGTTCGTATTCCTGGGCCAGTATGACAGAGGCGATCCTGTACTGGAGAACAACAAACTGATAGGATCCATAATCAAGCCACACGTAATTACCGTTTTTTTTGAATTCTCAGGAAAAAAAGAGCGGTTTTCTTTGGACATGCTTGGGACGACATTATATAATATTACTATGTGCCCAAGGGCTTTCTTTGAAGGAGGATCATGGTATGAAGGGAATAAGAAGATTACTTGCAGCCGTTGTTTCCACTGCAATGGTATTCAGTTGTTTTACATTGCCGTCTCTGGCAAGTGAAGCGGACGCCAGTGTTTCAACATGGTCGGAGTTAAGAGATGCGGTAGCCGCTGCTCCGGTAAATGATATATCTTGGACATATATCACTCTTGATGCAGATATTGAAACAGAAGATGTGATTACTATTTCAGAAGGAAAAGAAATTGAGATAGTATTTAATGGTCACAAGCTTAGCAGAAAGAACAGTGGTGGAAAGGTCATCTATGTCGCGCCCGGTGCTTATTGCAGCCTCTACGGTTACGTGGAAGGGGGAGGTTCAGAAATCTTCGGTGGATGTTCCTCATATGGCGGAGCGATCCGTAATGATGGAACATTGGAAATATTTGATATTGGTATCCGTGATAATTCCACAGTCGATGTAGATTCCGAGGCCAATCGCGGTGGCGCCATCTACAACACCGGAGATTTGCGTATTATTGATTGTCACATTTACGGTAATACGGCCAGCGATGGCGGAGCCATCTATAATACAGGAAGCATTGAGTTTATGGGTGCAACGATCTCCGGGAACTTTTCTAAGTACCACGGTGGTGGCGGCATCGTCAATAATGGATCATTAATATTTTGGGGATCAGGCGACAGAAACGTAATCAGTGGAAATACATCAAAATCCGACGGTGGCGGAATCTGGAATAACGGCACAATTGAAGTTGGTGACACGCTGATCATTAAAGAGAATACAAGCACTTCGTTTGGCTCGAATAACCTGTATCTCAAGCAAGATAAAAAGGTCAAAATAATGATGACCGGACTTTCTGCGGATTCTGAAATTTGGCTTTCCTGTGAAGGAAGTGGATATCTGACAGAAGGGTATGCTCAAGAAATCGATGAAGGAAAATTCAAGTTTGAAAATGGGATTCAACCTTTTATCTATAATGGCGAGCTTGCAAATGGTGTGACATATATTTCCAGATCCTGGGATGCGAGTCAGAAAAAAGTGATTGAAAATACAGAGTTGTTGGGCGCGGCGACGAAGATTACCCAGGCCGCTGTTGTCTCCAATGACGTTGTCAATCTGTCCAGCGGCTGGTATCTGGTGGATGTGGACACCCTTTGGGAGAATCGAGTTGTGATTAACGGTACCGTCAATCTCGTTCTCATGGATGGAAAGATTTTTAGAGTAAACAAGGGCATCGCCGTAAACAGCGGCGCTACGCTGAACATATATGGTCAGAGCGGTAACAGCGGAAGTATCCTCGCATACTCTGATAGTTATAACTCACCGATCGGCTCTGATGATCAGGACACGGATAGTGGCAAATACGGTGGCGGCACGATCAATATCTATGGCGGCAAGATCGATGCTGTAGCGACCTCGGACGCTGCCGGTATCGGTGGCGGTAATGAAGCCGGGAACGGCGCGATCACTATTTACGGCGGAAAAGTCACTGCCTACGGTGGCGGAGATGCAGCCGGAATCGGAACAGGTGATGAGCCCCAAACAGAACCCGGAGATATTACCATTTACGGCGGAACAGTCAATGCCTTCGGTGGCGCTTATGGTGCCGGCATTGGTGGTGGCGACGCCGGAAAGGGCGGCAGGATCTATATCTACGGAGGTACGATCGAAGAAGCTAGAGGCGGCGATTATGGCGCAGGCATCGGCGGAGGTGAAGAAAGCGTCGCAAATTGCATCCAGATCGACGGCGGAACGGTGAACGCATTTGGCGGTAAACAAGCTGCAGGTATAGGAACAGGATATAACGCATGTAACAATAACGGCAAACTCGAAAATATCGTGATTAACGGCGGTGTTGTCAACGCTACATCAGGATATTACGGTGCTGCGATCGGAACCGGAAGTGAAGAAAATTTCACCAGCGGAAATATCACTATAAACGGTGGTATCGTTACCGCCTGTGCCCAATATTCAGATGGTGCAGGAATAGGTACCGGAATGAGTTCACATTGTGGATTAAATATCACGATCAATGGCGGAACGGTGACCGCTTTGGATCACAAATACGCCTCTGATGCTGATGACACCGGCGCAGCGGGTATCGGCGCCGGGGCAAATGGAAATCTGACTGGAAAAATCACGATAACCGGTGGAGAGGTTCACGCAGCTGGTGCAGGAGGCTGCCAAAACGGCTCTTATTACGGAGGCGCAGGCATCGGCGCCGGATATCAGGGAAATGTGACCTCCGGTGCAGAGATCAAGATCACCGGCGGTACTGTAGATGCTCAAGGCAAGAATGGAGGCGCTGCAATCGGTGCCGGCGCAGAAATTTCCATGACAGGCATCGGCGGTGAATGTGAAGGTACGATCACGATCACCGGAGGAACGGTGAAGCTTTCTCTCAGTTCCAACGGAAATGCAGTTTTTTGCGGGCACGGCAATGCCGGAGATTATAACGGAACGCTTACCGTTGCAGATAGCTTAAAGGTTTACAGACAGAACAGCGCACCCGTGGCTTCCTCACAACGGGCAGCGACCTGTCAGAGCAGTAATTCCGGTGTTCTCTTTATCGATGAGTGTAGACACCTGAATAAAACATATACATTCACAGAGTCAGGGCATACTGCACACTGTCCTAACTGCAATACATCTTTTCCCGAAGAGCCGCACACTTATAACGATAATGCTACATGCACCGTCTGTGGTCAGCGGGGCGACATCTGGGTCGTGAACTTCAACGCAGGCGGCGGTAGTGGATCTAAGGATAATGTATTAGTTGTAACGGGCAATGACTATACATTGCCGGAATGCACCTTTACCGCGCCGGAAGGCAAGACATTTAAAGAATGGTCGGTGGTGATCGGTACTTCTGCTGCCGTGACCAAGGCTCCGGGCGAAACGATCACCGTGACGGCGAATACTACGGTCACAGCGGTGTGGGAGTATGCGGCACCGACATTCATCGGCTATGCGATGAGACTGGACGGAAAGATCACGCTGCAGTATATTGTCGGACTTCCTGATGACATGATGCCCGGTGAATGCTATGTGACTTTTGAAGGAAAGAATGTTGACAGCAACGAGCAGTATCCGCTTTCAACAGAGAAATCTCCGAAAGCAAACGGTTATGTGGTCGAATTGGATATCAGTTCGATCGAGATGGCGGAGCAGTTTACACCGACTCTTCACTACACGTTGGCGCAGGGAGGTAATGAGAGCACTGTTACCGGAAATGCGTATTCCGCTAAGGAATACATCGACCACGGTATTACACACTTCAGTGGAAATGATCTTACCATCGTAAAAGCACTGGCGAATTACGGTCACTATTCCCAGCCGTACCTCTCCGCGCAGAATAACTGGGGGATCGGGACTGATTATGCCGAGATGACGACGAAGTCATCCACTTCGTTTGATCATGATGCGATCAAGAACGCAACTTCAAGCTATGCAGCAGTACGAACCACCAGTGACGATATCACGGCTGTGACGTATAAGGTCCGCTTCGGAAGCGAGATTTCCATTGCCGTATTCCTCACGCCCAGAGATGGTGTCACCATCGAAAAGGTTACAGTTGACGATAAAGAAGTCACCCCGACGAGGTCCGGTAACCGGTACTATGTCATCATTTCCAACATATCGGTCACGAAACTGACAGAGTCGCACACGATCAGCTATGGTACGGCATCTATAACCGTATCCCCGATGTCGTATGTAAACGGCATACTGAGCAGTGGCACAACGAGCGATGCGGCGAAGGATCTGGTCTGCGCGCTGTATAACTTGGCGGAAGCCTGCAAGTAAGGAGGAACCCGGAAATGGAAGAATATAAGGAATTGAAATTAGAAGTCATACTTTTCGATGCCGAGGATGTGATCACAGAAAGCCCGAATCACGATGACGATGGTCAAGAACTTTAAATATATGCTTAGCTGGAAATCTCGGCTTTGAGATGCCTTATCACATCGTGCAGTGATGCACTCCGGTTACATCATGTATATAGTCGCAAGGGCATTTCCGTAGGGATGCATAACCTGAAGGAGGATATAGCAACATGAAGATCAGAAAACCATTATCCTTTCTGCTTACATTGGTGATGGCGCTCAACCTGTTGCCGAAAATGGCGATGGCGAATGGCGACAGTAGCGGCTATACGCTTTCAATGGACAGCCCAACCGTAGTGTCAGTAACAGATGATGGTGTTTCTTGCTATTTTACTCCGCCGGAGAGTGGTCCCTATCGATTCTATTCGGTCGGCGATTATGACCCCGATGCCACTCTGCTTAGCGGCAGTGGAACGATAGCCGAAGACAACAATGACGGAAACTTCTCTATTGCGTCGGAGTTGACCGCAGATACGCAATATGAATTGCAGATCAGCGACTTGGAGGCGGACGAAGAACCCGAGGAGATTACTGTTTATGTCGAGGTCTATTGTCCCAATCTGGCTGGCTACGCTCTTTCGCCCACATCGTATACCCTCAACGGCAGCGGCTTTACAGACATCACGTGCTCCTTGACTTCCCTTGTGCTGGGGGACGTAAATCAGTCCGGAAAATATGTACAGGTGGAGACCATCACCTTATACATGAATGCTACCGGTACGATGAGCGATGGCAACGGACACAGCATTCCCTTCCGTGCGACGGAGAAAGATCATTACATCGACGACGAAGATTCTGATCCCATTGAATTTGGACAATTTTGGCCGGGATCGGCCGACCCCTTCACTCTGGCGGTCTATATAGATCCGGAGAATTATGAAGCTGCCGAGCCGGGCACCTATACGGGCAGCCTGAATTATAACAGCGTATGGAATGATGACGATGAACCAGTCGCAGGCGAATCCGGCACCATCGCCCTGACACTGGTGGTTCCGAGATCATCGCCGGTCACATGGGAAGATTTGCAGGATCAGTTCAGCACAGACGGCGAAATCACACTGACTCAGAACATTACTGCGCCGAACGGCGCATCCGCGTTGACGGTACCCAAAGGAAAGACCGTCACTCTGGATCTGAACGGCTGCACTATCAACCGAGGACTGTCCTCTAATAGTCCGGCGGAGAATGGCAGCGTCATTATCGTCAACGGTACGTTGATTATAGTCGACAGCAGTGCCGGTCAAACCGGCGTCATCACCGGCGGCAGCACCACCGGTACCGGCGGCGGTATCTGGGTGCGGAAAAATGGTTCCGTCACGATCAACGGCGGGACGATCAGTGGAAACTATGCTCAAAATATCGGCGGCGGCGTATACATTTCGGGCAGCGGCAGCAGCTTCACGCTGAGCAGCGGCACGATCACGGGCAATACCTCGCGCAACGGTGGCGGCATCGGTGAGAGCAGTCCCGGAAGCATCACTATCACCGGCGGCAGTGTCACCGGCAACACCGCGACCAACAACGGCGGTGGGGTCTGGTACGGCGGAAACTACTCTTCGCCGTTCACCATGACCGGCGGCAGCATCACGAACAACACGGCGGCCGTGAAGGGCGGCGGCGTGTTCGTCAACAGTGGCACATTTACACTAAATGGCGGTTCCATTACGACTAACACCGCAGCAAACGGCGGCGGCGCGTATATCAACGGTGGCTCGCTCGATTGGACGGCCGGAACGATCAGCGGCAATACCGCGACGACAGATCCCGAGATCGGCGGGGTGAGCGGCAGCGTCGCAACGTACAGCGTTACGATTTCAGACGGTATCGGAAACGGTACGGTGACGGCAGACAAGACGAGGGCGCACTATGGCGAGACGGTTACCTTGACAGTTACGCCCGATGACGGGTATGTGCTCAGAACTTTGACCGTGGAAGACGAAAGTGGCAACCCGGTCACGGTAACAGACAACGTCTTTACTATGTCGCGCGGCAACGTAACGGTGACCGCTGAGTTTAGAGAAAGAGATCAGTACATTGTTGGAATTGATAATGATCATCTGGATAATAAAGGCAGAATCGAATTAAATAATTACGTATTTTTTGAAGGCGACACGGTCACCGTGACCGCCACCCCGGACAGCGGACGGGTCACCACCTCATGGGTGGTGATGATGCATGACGAGTTCGGCAACGGTTACAACCGCGTGGTTCCCAATGTCTCGCACCCCGATCCCAACACCATCACATTCCCCATGCCCTCCGCAGATGTGAAGCTCTACGCGACGTTCAGCGATTATGGTCAGTGGCTCGTGTTTACTCCCACCATGACCGGCGGCACGGTCATCGCAGACAAGACGGTCCTTTCTTATTCTGATGATCCTACCGTCACGCTCACGATTCGGCCGGACAACGGCTATGAGTACGTTCCCGGCACCCTTCGGATTGTGGAAATAGACGAAGGGATGTCGGAAGTCTATGATTTGACCCCATTCATCAATGAAGTAACGGAAAACAGCCAATACTCCTTCCGAATTGGCAGCAACAGTGTCCGCGTCACCGCATCCTTCACGGCGGCTCCCGAACAGACGAAATACAGCGTCCTGGTGGATGACGACACCGAAAACGGCACGCTCTCTGCAGACTATATACTGGCGGAGGCGGGCTGGACCGTCAAAATCAAGGCGGAGCCGGAAAGCTATCACGGCTACGCGCTCGAGAGCATCTCCGTCATGGACACGAGTGGAAACCCGGTCGAGACGACCGAGCTCACGAACGACGAATATCAGTATCAGTTCACCATGCCCGCGGGGGATGTATTTATCACCGGTACTTTTGCGATCCCCGTCTATGAAATCACAGTGAGCAATCCCGACGGGGCAGCCACCGGGTGCGAGATATCCGCGGACGACGAATGCGAGGCCGGATTCTCCGTTTCCGTCTTTGTGACGGTGATGCCAGAGAAGGAAATGACAAGCCTGACAGTTGCTGGCGATAGAACGGGAACCGATTATACCGATCGGCTTACCCTTTCTCACCACAACGAGAGCAGCGCGCTCTACATCTACTCCTTTACGATGCCGGACGAACCCGTCACCATCACAGGCCGCTTCGCAGTGCAGACCTACACCATCGCTACGGATGAGAATCTGCAGGGAACGCTTGTGGTGAAGGTAAATGACGTGCAGCAGGAACTGCCCTATACAGCGGCGGTTTCCGGTGATGCGATCAGCCTCGTTTACACCGTTCCCAACTTCTATACGCTGAATGCGCTGAAATATCGCTATACGGAAAACGGCACGGAACACACCGTCAATCTTCGTACAACACAGCAGAGCGACGGCACCTACACAGCGTCGTTCCCCATGCGGAGCGCGAATGTGACGATCCTTGCGGCGCTTGTTCAAAACGGAGCGATCGTTTATGTCGATCTAAACGGCGTTTTGCAAACCGCGACAAACGTATCCCCCGTCACCGCCAGCACGACCAGCCTGAGTAGCGGCTGGTATGCCGTGACGGAGAGCATCACGAACAACAACCGCATCAACGTCAGTGGCAACGTCAACCTGATCCTATGCAACGGCGCGACGCTGACAGCGCCGAAGGGCATCAGCGTCAACGAAGGTAACAGCCTCACGATATGGGGCCAGACCGGCGGAAGCGGTACGCTGAATGCCCACAATGGTTCCAACGTGGACAGTGGTCTGGCCGGCATCGGTGGCAACAAAGACCAGAATAGCGGCGTTATCACGATCAACGGCGGTACGGTCAAAGCAAAGGGAGGCAACAATGCCGCAGGCATCGGCGGTGGTTTCGCGGAATACGGGTCCGGGGGCCTAGGCACCGTTGTCATCAACAGCGGTACCGTTATCGCCCGTGGCGGCTCGTACGCTGCCGGTATCGGCGGTGGCAGAAGCTACAGCGCCAACGGAGGCAGCAGCAGCATCACGATCAACGGCGGCAGGGTCGAGGCTACCGGCATCTATGGCGGCGCCGGTATCGGAGGCGGCAGAAATAGCAGCGCGACGGTCATCATCAACGGCGGCAATGTCTCGGCAGACTTCGATACGAATGGCTGCGGCATCGGAAACGGTCAAAAAGGCTCTGGCGCCACCATCTCGCTGAACTGGACGAACAGTGGCGATTCTATTACCTCCCAAAGCTACAGTGGCACGGTCACGCTGACAAGGGACTTCACCGACGGTGCGAAAGTCTACGCAGCCGGTGCAGTTGCTGACAACACTGCGATCAACAGTAAGACACTGGTTCCCGCTGTCCCGTATACGATCACCTTTAGTCCCGGTAGCGGCAGCGGGACGATGGACAGCGTGACTCTTGTGACGGGCGGCGTGTATACCCTTCCCACATGCGGATTCACTGCGCCGGAAGGTAATGCCTTCAAGGAGTGGTCAGTGGTGATCGGAAATGCCGCGGCTGTGACTAAAGCTCCGGGAGATAAGATTACCGCGACGGCGGACACTACCGTTACGGCGGTGTGGGAGTATGCGGCACCGACATTCATCGGCTATGCGATGCGACTGGACGGAAAGATCACGCTGCAGTTCTTTGTCGGACTTCCCGATGATATGACACCCGATGAATGCTATGTGACTTTCGAAGGAAAGAACGTCGACGGTAACAAGCATTATGCTCTCTCGACAGAGAAGTGTACGAAAGCAGACGGTTATGTGGTCGAACTGGATATCAGTTCAATCGAGATGGCGGAACTATTTACTCCTACTCTTCACTATACATTGGCGCAGGGCGGTAATGAGAGCACTGTTACCGGAAATGCGTATTCTGCTAAGGAATACATCGACCACGGTATGGCGCACTTCAGTGGAAATGATCTTACCATCGTAAAAGCCCTGGCGGATTACGGTCACTATTCCCAGCCGTACCTCTCCGCGCAGAATAACTGGAGGATCGGGACTGATTATGCCGAGATGACGACGAAGTGGTCCAACTCTTTTGAACATGATGTGATCAAGAACGCAACTTCAAGCTATGTAGCAGTACGAACCACCAGCGACGATATCACGGCTGTGACGTATAAGGTCCGCTTCGGAAGTGAGATTTCCATCGCCGTATTCCTTACTCCCGCTGAAGGTGTAACCATCGAAAAGGTTACAGTTGACGATAAAGAAATTACCCCGACGAAGTCCGGTAACCGGTACTATGTCATCATTTCCAACATATCGGTAACGAAACTGACAGAGTCGCACATGATCAGCTATGGTACGGCTTCCATAATCGTATCCCCGATGTCGTATGTAAACGGCATATTGAGCAGTGGCACAACGAGCGATGCGGCGAAGAATCTGGTCTGCGCGCTGTATAACCTGGCGGAAGCCTGCAAGTAGTGAACATATGAAGAAACAAATACGATTCTTATCCATCTTGATTGCCATGCTGATGTGCGTGAACTTTTTGCCGTTTTTCGCTTTGGCAGAAGGTGATTCGGCTAATCCGCCCCCTTCCGGCACATATGGCGCAAAGTTCATTGCGGCAACAGACATGGTGGGTGGCTCTTTTTCAGACGACGCAGGTATCGTCGAATCCGGCAGTTTAGGAAAGCGCTTAAATCGAGGAATCGAGGTGCATCTGTATCCGATTCCAGATAACGGATATACGTTCAAGGAGTGGCAGATCGTTGATAGAACCGGCACATATTCTCTTGAAGTGGAGGATATGTCGGGATATGGTAACACCTATGATAGATTTATAGTACCGGGCTTTGACCAGAATTCTTACATCTTTGAGATCCGGGCTGTGTTCGAGTACAACGATGCGGGGTACCCCATCGATGTAAGTTACGTGGATACGACCAATTCCGGATGCTCCCTCCTTGTGGACAAGACCGATGTGAAGGTGGAAGATACCGTGACGATTACGGTGAATCGGGAACCCGGTGCCGTTTTGGATACCTATGTAAGCGCCGCCGGCACCAAGCCGTATCCCCGTGTCCGCTATGAGCAGAATGACAATTACAGTGGCACATATAAGGATATCGACGTGACTCAGGTGGATGTGAATACCTATACCTTTAAGCTGCCGGATAGAATCGAAGATTATATCGAACCCACCAACAAGAAGATATACGTATACGCACAATTCGTGCAGGGCTCCTATTCTGTTACCGTAAATATGCCAAGCGACCCTGACGAAACCGGCAACACCATCACTGTGGATAAGGCCGGCGCCGAGATGGGCGACACGGTCACAGTCAGTGTGGAAAAGTGGTATGCCACCGATCTGGACGAAAACGGCATTTCGGTCTACTGGATGGACGGGGACGTCGCGCACGATGTGGATTGCGAATACACAGCCGGAAGCATGGATATTTACGGCAAGATCACGGACACCTATACGTTTCAAATGCCGGATCATGACGTTCTGATCGCGGGTGGTTTTGTGAAAACCGGCCACCGGATTACTACCTCGACTGAGCTAGAACCATCTGTCTCCGGGCAGTCTCCCCGGCGACGGTTTTTTGTGAACTCATGCAATATCTCGAATCTTGCTTATGCTGAGCATGCTGTGGCGGGAGATACCGTTACAGCGGAATTGACCGTTTACAACGGAGAATCGATCGGCGACTACGCCGTCACCGGCGCATGGATCACGTGGGAGGCGGACGGTGTGATGCATCGGCAGGACCTGACAAACGTCCGCTATGACCAGCAATTGCGGTTTAGTGGCGACTTTGTCATGCCAGCCGCCCCTGTGACTCTCCATATGACGGCTCGGCCATCCTACATGGTCCATGTAGAGACGTATCCCAATTTCTATATCGACTACGATAAGCAGATCGCTTTCGCAGAGCAAACGATCACGGTCTCCGCCCATCCGTTCGACGATACGGATCCGGATGACTTCACAGGTTGGACCTGGCGCGTCGTATATTACGAAAACGGTCAGCCGGTGGATGTCAGCTTTACAATCGATGCCACGGAAACGAACCGGATCCGTTTTGCCATGCCTGAACATGACGTTAACGTGAGCTTGACTTCCCCCGTTGCCTATGTGGATCGCTGGTGGAACGGTCAGAAGGTCGTGGAAAGCATCGAGAACCCTTTGAGCTATAATTTCGTCCGGAACACTACCCCCAATTTGACAGAGGGCTTATGGATCGCAGATCAGAACTGTACCTTCTCCGATGGGATGACGATCAGTGGAAATGTGGAGCTGGTTCTGTGTGACGGCATCACGTTAACTGTGGAGGAGGATGGTCTTCTTGTTCCGGAGGGTTCTTCTCTCACCATTTACGGACAGGCTAACGATACGGGGATCCTCCGTACTACGGGTTCCCGGGGCGACGCAGGCATCGGCGGCGATATGACCCATCCTTCGGGGGAAATCACCATAAAGGGCGGAAAGATCTACGCTAATGGTGGCACCGATGCAGCAGGAATCGGTGGCGGCCAGGAGGAGAACAGCGGATACGGTCCCATCTCTATTTACGGCGGCTATGTAGAAGCGATTGCCGGAAGCTGTGCCGCAGGTATCGGCGGCGGTCAGGAAAACCCGGACAATAAAGCAGGAAACATCACCATCTACGGCGGTGAAGTCCACGCAACCGGTGGCAAAAGCGATAAGCTGGACATGGACGGCGGCGGTGCAGGCATTGGCGGCGGCGAGTTCCAGAAAAGCGGCGCTATCTATATCTACGGCGGCAAAGTCCGTGCAAATGTTGAAAAATCATCAGAAGGCGCGGGCATCGGCGGCGGTGGCGGCAATATGGACAAACCGGGCACCGCGGGTCCCATCTACATCTACGGAGGCGATGTTGAGGCTCTGGCGTCTGAACATGGTGCAGCCATCGGCGGTGGCAGCCTTGGCGGCATCACATCCATCGTCATCGACAGCGGTCGGGTCATCGCCGGCACAATTACGACTCCAAGCAATCATACGCTTTATAGCGGTGCCGGGATCGGCGGCGGAGAAAGCGCTTCGCAGGGCGGCACCATTACTATCAACGGCGGATATGTTGAAGCCCACAGCCAATTCGGTGCGGGCATCGGCGGTGGCGGGCTATATGGTAAAGATGGCGGAACTGTCGTGATCAATGGAGGAGAGGTCTATGCTACCAGCTGCTATGGGGCGGGTATCGGTGGCGGCGGCGAAAGATACAGCAGTAGAAAGCAAGGCAACGGCGGTCATGTTACGATTAAAGGCGGCTGTGTGTTTGCAGCATCAGAAACTATTGGCGCGGGCATCGGCGGCGGCGGATCGTCAGATGGAACAGGTAGAGGCGGCGATGGTGGCACGCTGATCGTGGATGGTGGATTTGTGGTTGCATCATCCGGTTCTTTTTCCTATGACTGGGTGAATTACATGTCGACAGTGTACACTGCCAATCCATATCAGGATTTTGCAATAGTATTGGGCAAACTCTTCGGGCAACTGGTCTTTTCCAATCCAACGGATGTATCGTCCGGAGCCATCGGCGGCGGATTTAAAGGGGAAGGCGGTACAGTCATCGTGTATAGCGGTACCGTGATCGCCAACGCCGGTGCAGGCGGTAAGGCTATTGGTGGCGGTAGCATGTCAGATTCAGACGGTTCCATCCAGATGCCCGAGCAGTATGCCGTCAAAGCGGGCACGAATGAAAGTGACGCCCGCTATGTCACCTGTGATACTCGCTCTACGGCCTGCAAGGACAATCTATATGTAGAGATCAGTCGTTGCCGTCATGAAAATGCCACGTATACCAATATCACCGAGGCAGAGCACACATTCACTTGCCCCAACTGTCTGGCTCCACAGTATACAGAGCAGCACACATATGCATCCGGCAGCAATACATGCACTGTCTGCGGATATCATGGCACGACCTATGCGGTCAGTTTTGCCGCAAATGGCGGCAGTGGGACGATGGACAGCGTGACTCTTGTGACGGGCGGCGTGTATACCCTTCCCACCTGCGGATTCACCGCGCCGGAAAGCAAGGTGTTCAAGGAATGGTCAGTAGTGATCGGAAATGCCGCGGCTGTGACTAAAGCTCCGAGCGATAAGATTACCGTGACGGCGGACACTACCGTTACGGCGGTGTGGAAAGATGCCTATGAGGCACCGACATTTATCGGCTATGCGATGCGACTGGACGGAAAGATCACGCTGCAGTACTTTGTAGGTTTCCCGGCTCAGATGACTCCGTCCAGCTACAGTGAATGCTATGTGACTTTCGAAGGAAAGAATGTCGACAGCAACAAACATTATGCTCTCTCGACCGAGAAGTCTTCGAAAGCTGATGGTTATGTGGTCGAACTGGACATCAGCTCGATCGAGATGGCGGAACTGTTTACTCCTACACTTCACTATACGTTGGAACAGGGCGGTGATGAGATTACTGTTACCGGAAATGCGTATTCTGCTCAGGAATACATCGACCACGGTATTTCGCACTTCAGTGGAAATGATCTTACCATCGTAAAAGCACTGGCGGATTATGGTCACTATTCCCAGCCGTACCTCTCCGCGCAGAATAACTGGAGGATCGGGACTGATTATGCCGAGATGACGACGAAGTGGTCCAACTCTTTTGAACATGATGCGATCAAAGCGGCTACTTCAAGCTATGCAGCTGTACGAACCACCAGCGACGATATCACGGCTGTGACGTATAAGGTCCGCTTCGGAAGCGAGATTTCCATCGCCGTATTCCTTACTCCCGCTGATGGTGTAACCATCGATAAGATTATGGTTGACGGCGCTGAAGTTAAGCCGTCGAAGTCCGGAAGCCGGTACTATGTAATCATTCCCAATATATCAGTCACGAAGCTGACAGAGTCGCATACGATCAGCTATGGTACGGCTTCTATAACCGTATCCCCGATGTCGTATGTGAACGGCATTCTGAGCAGTGGCACAACGAGCGACGCGGCGAAGGATCTGGTCTGCGCCCTGTATAACCTGGCGGAAGCCTGCAAGTAAGGAGGAACCCGGAAATGGAAGAATATAAGGAATTGAAATTAGACGTCATACTTTTCGATGCTGAGGATGTGATCACAGAAAGCCCGTATCACGATGACGATGGTCAAGAGATGTAAATATATGCTTAGCTGGAAATCTCGGCTTTGAGATGCATCATCACATCGTGCAGTGATGCACTCCGGTTACATCATCCTAAAGCATAAATGACGAAGCGAGGCTGTCTCGAGAGAGGCGGCCTCTGCGTTTCGTATATACTCCTATATACTTTTGAAATTCGTATATACTCCTATATACTCCTATACACTTTCGAAATTCTTATATACTCCTATATACTTGCTTGCAAATGCCATTTGTGTTACGCTCCGATCGCACCGGAGAGGGTCGGTTGACGATGCTTCTCACATTTAAGAAAGATTTAAGAGTTCCTTAAAGGCACTTAAGACTTGAAAAGGTAAGATGGTGCCATAAGGAGGCGGAAAGCTATGAACGAAATTATTAAGACACAGAAACTTTGCAAGACTTTTTCCAACGGTGGTGTACAGCAGCATGTACTCCGTAACATCGACCTCTCGATCTACGAAGGTGACTTCACAGTAATCATGGGCGCATCGGGCGCAGGCAAATCCACACTGCTTTATGCGCTCTCCGGCATGGACAAGCCCACCCTCGGCGAAGTGCTTTTCGCGGAGAAAAATATCACAAAGGGCACGCCGGATGAACTGGCTATTTTCAGAAGAAAGAACTGCGGATTTGTTTTCCAGCAGACCTACCTTGTAGATTCCATGAGCGTCCTGGATAACGTCCTGGCCGCCGCACTTCTTGTGGAAAAGAATAAGAAAGTGGCCGGCGAGAAGGCGCGAAAAGTACTGAAGTCCGTCGATATCGATGAGAATCTCTGGAACAAGTTTCCGACGCAGCTAAGTGGCGGTGAAGCCCAGCGCGTCGGCATCGCAAGAGCCCTGATCAACGATCCGAAGCTGGTTTTTGCTGACGAGCCGACAGGCGCCCTGAACTCCACTACAGGAAAGGATGTGCTCGATGTGCTGACCGCAGCCAATGAGCGGGGACAGTCCATCGTCATGGTCACCCACGATATCACATCCGCACGCCGCGGCAACCGGATCCTCTACGTCAAAGACGGTGAGATCGCGGGCGAATGCGACCTCGGAAAGTATGTTTCAGGCGACAAGGAACGCCATCTGAAACTTCGTGATTTCCTCGGCGGAATGGGGTGGTAATCATGTCAAAAGAAAGAATGCTTGCTAAGTCCCACTTTCGTAAGAATAAGGGAAGTGCGATCGGTATCTTCTGCTTGATGTTTCTGGCATCGATGCTCCTGAGCCTTTCCATGATCCTCTTTACCGATACATATCCGACTGCTTCGAAAGAAGCGGAGCGCCTGAATGGCGGAGACGGTATTCTGTTCTTTACCAGCGAGAAGATCCAGGTAGACGATGCCTATCTTTCGGACCTTCTTGATGGCGTGAAGGAGTATGAACTGGAAAAAGCACTGTTCTATTCAGTCGTCAGCATGCCTTTCGGTTCCGGCGAAATGACAAACGGACTGAAGGTCGGACGTGTAGAAAACACAACATCCAAAAAACTCGGCAGAACGGAGATCTGCGAGGAAGATACATCCATTACAGGTGATTTTATCTACCTTCCGTATCAGTTCAAGACCAGTGGCGGTTATCACGTCGGAGATGATTACAAGCTGACCATCTCGGGGGAGACCTATGAAATGAAGATCAAGGGTTTTCTGAATACTGTCTACGGCGGATGCAATAACAGTGGTCTCTTTGAATCTTGTGTTTCTTCGGATGTCTATGACAGAATGTATTCGAAGATCGGCGCGATCGGCGAAGCATCCTTTATCGTATTCACACTGAAAGACGACGTCAAGGAAGGGGCATTCCGTATCCGTGTTCTGAATCAGCTTAAGATCGATGATCCTCTGGCGGATGTTTCCATGAACTATCTTTCCATGTATATTTCCTCACGTACTTTCATGTCGCTGATCATCGCAGGTTCTTTCCTTGCCGTGACGCTGCTCGTGGTCGTGGTCATCATCCTCATGATCGTTAACAGCATCAGCAACTATGTGAAGGAAAACATGAAGACCATCGGTGCCCTGAAGGCAATCGGCTACACCAGCCGTAACATCAAGGGATCCGTACTGATGATGTTCCTGGCTCTGGCTCTGGCAGCTTCTGTTTTAGGTGTTGCCGTCTCGTATCTGGCGGCTCCGGCAATCTCTTCCGTGGTCATTGCCCAGATGGGTGTGCCGTATAGTGTTTCCTTCAGCCTGATCGCCACGATCGTTGCCATCTCTACTGTGGTCGTGCTCACGATTCTGGTTACACTTCTTGCCCTTCGTAGAATCAGGAAAATCGAGCCCATCGTTGCTCTCCGCGAGGGTGTGGAAAGCCACAACTTCCGTACCAATCATGTGAAGCTCGATAAGACACCTCTTAGCCTGAATGCGGGTCTTTCCGTCAAGACGATGCTGCACAATAAGCGTCAGAACATCATCACTTTTTTTGTCACCGGTATCATGGTATTCTTCTGTGTCATTGCTCTTCTGATGTTTGAAAACTTTAATCTGCATCCGAATCTGAGTATTCTGATGTCGGAATGTTCAGACGGCGCCATCGGCTTTGACGCGGAAACGAAGGAAGAGGCCGAAGAATTCGTAAGATCTCATCCGGAAGTGAAAAACCTGAGAAGATATTCTGAGACCCCGGTCTATGTCGGACAGGAAGAATCCCTTTATCTGATGATCTACGATGATCCGACTCGGATGAATAATCAGGATACATGCTACAAGGGAAAACTGCCTTCTCACGACAATGAGGTCAGTGTCAGCGGCAAATTCGCCAAGCAGAACGGTTACGATCTGGGTGACGAGATCAAGCTGAATGTGGGTGGTAACGAGTATTCCTACATCATCTGCGGTTTTATCCAGAGCTGCAATAACGACGGACATGAAGCCATCATGTCGGAAGCGGCCGCGGCCCATATCGTAGATTTGGATATCATGCCCTGCGCCTTCATGTTTGATACCGATAAAGACGAAGAGATCGATCCCTTCCTGAAAGCCTGTGATGAAAAATTCGGCGATCATGTAGTGATCAGTATCAATATGCTGAAGTCCATCGAAGCTTCTCTGATCACCTTTAAGGGCATCGCCACTTTGATGATGGTCATGATCGGACTGATCTCCGCACTGGTGATCCTCCTGGTACTGTTCCTTCTGATCCGTTCCCTGGTATTCAGCAAGAGAAAAGACTACGGTATCTATAAGGCCATCGGCTATACATCGAATAGTCTGATCCTTCAGACAGCCGGATCCTTCATGCCGACGATCATTCTCTCGGTCCTTCTGTTCTCGGTTCTTTCGTACTTCGTTGCGAACCCCTACATGCAGCTGATCATGATCAACTTCGGCCTGATGAAGTGCACCTTCAATATCCCGATCCCGGGTCTGATCATCATCAGTGTGGCCATGATCCTTCTCTCCTTCGCCTTCGCTGTCCTGCAGGCCAGAAGAGTCAGAAAGATCGAACCCTACCAGATGCTGATTGCCGAGTAAGCGGACATCTGAAAAACCTTATTCATAGCGCGCTAAAAGCGGCTCTTGTGAAGATCCCGTTGAGGTCTTCCGGGAGCCGCTTCTTTGTGAAAAAACCGGGATTCTATTTAACTTATATTTTGCAAAAAGAACTGCATTTATTATTTGATTTTTATAAGGTAGTATTATCTGTTAATCGTGTTATAATGCTTTATGGGGATGATTGGAGGTGTAAATGCGGAATGGTTTTAAGCGCTCGGCAGCGCTGGCTCTGCCGATTCTTCTGGTCGTCATAGCCGTATCTGTGGCTATAGGTTTTTCCGGGTATTATGGTAAGAAAGTATTCGCGGATCCGGAACAGAATGTTTTAGAAGTTGGACCAAATTTCATCACTGTTCAAGGCTGGGAAAATGTCCGGTATACTTTTGTACCGGAAAAGACATCCTATTATGAATTCTCGTTTGTGCAAGAGGATTGGGGTATATACAAAAAGCTCTGGGATACGCATACGGATCAATACGATCCTCTTATGATCTCGCCGAGCAACGAATACTCGTTTATCTTTAAGTTTGATAAGGATGAGGTCTATACTCTGGATCTGGAAGGTTACTATAACGATTGGAGAGAGGAACGAGAAACCACCGTGACGATCTCGGAATACACGCCATCCGTCACTAGCGGAGCATGTGGAGAGAACGCTACCTGGTCTTATGATCTTGAAACAGACACGCTGACGATTGGCGGTTCGGGCAAGATGTATGACTATGTGAAGAATCTGGACGAAGTGACGGAGACGAAGACATTTCCTCCGTGGGATTTTTTTACCCAATATATGAAGAATCTGGTCATCGGAGAAGAGATCACTTATATCGGTGAATTCGCTTTCTATGACTGTAAAGGGATCACTTCCCTGACCATCCCGGATAAAGTGACCTCTGTCGGGAAATATGCTTTCGAAAACTGTAGAGGTCTTGCCAGTGTGACGATCGGATCCGGTATGAAGGAGATCGCCTATGGAATGTTCTTTAATTGTACGAATCTGAATAGCGTTACCTTATCGCCGGATGGCGTAATCACGAAGATCGGGGCTTACTCGTTCGGATGCTGTGAGACCCTGGTGACTCCTCCAATCCCGTCTACTGTCACATATATCGGAGATCAAGCGTTCAGCTCCTGTATGAAGCTTATCGGCCTGGATCTTCCTCCCAAACTCGAGTATCTGGGTGCAGGTGCATTTAATTTCTGCTCGAGCATCGATCATGTAGAGATCCCTACGGGAATCACCGCCATTGCTTCCAGTACCTTCTCTCATTGCTCTAACCTTTCGGATATTACTATCCCCCCAACGGTGGAAAGTATCGGTAATGGTGCTTTTGAGAGTTGCGGTAAAGCTACACAGATCACGATCCCGGATGGCGTGACTTTTATCGGGGAGAGTGCGTTTGCCTGGTGTTATCATCTTGAAAGCATCAAGATTCCGGATGGTATAGAGACGATCAGTGATTATGCTTTCGAAGGATGCCAGGGAATCGATAGTATTACGATTCCGTCTTCCGTTACATCGATCGGTGATTACGCTTTTTATATGACCTGTATTAAGGATCTGGTCATTCCCGGAACCGTCCAGAATATCGGAAAATGCGCTTTTGGTGATTGCGATGAATTGCAAACTATCACGATCGGTGAGGGTGTTCGCACAATTGGAACAAGTGCTTTCTATTCCTGTAATTCGCTTAATACCGTTTATATTCCTGCATCGGTAGAAAGCATCGGGGATTTAGCATTTGAATATAGCTCGGTAAAGGATGTAACGATCGAGAACGGACGTATCGGAGCGTACGCTTTCCGAGGGTGTAATCTCGAAAAGCTTACCCTCGGAGAAGGTGTGACAATTATTGGAGCTTATGCTTTCACTGAGTGCAATAATATCAGTAATGATCTGGTGATCCCTGCAAGTGTGACCATTATCGGGGAATTCGCATTCAATGAATGTGATAAGATTCCTTCGATTACGATCAAAGGGGCGACGGAAATCTGCCGATACGCTTTCTATTGCTGTCGTGGCGCGAAAGAACTGACGTTGGCGGAAGGCGTGGAAACGATCGGTTTTTATGCATTCGGTGTTTGTAATCACCTGACAAGCGTGACGATTCCATCCACCGTAAAAGAGATCGATGAATGCGCGTTTAACTCTTGCTATCAGGTAACGGATGTGTATTGCTACGCAGATCCGGAAAATCTTACATGGGTCGCTTATCGGGGTGATGCCAGTTTTATTTACAGCTCAGATGGAGTCAGACAGACGATCTGTCATGTGTATGAAAAAGATCTGGCTTTGTATGAAGACTGGTTCAGTAACGTCAATGTGACATTTGTCGGCGATCTGGCCGGTGTACTGGATCAGGATATCGGCACATCGCTTTATGGTTATTCTCTGAGCCTGGATGGAGATATCGGTGTAAACTTCTACATGGAACTCGATTCGGAAGTGGCGGAAAGCCCATCTGCGTATATGCTGTTTACGGTTCCGAATGGAGATAAGACCACTACGCAGATAGTTTATGTGAATCCGCAAAGTGATGTGGATCTCCCGTATGCCAAGCAAAAAACCGTAGACGGGAAGATATATCATATATTTAAGTGCACGGTAGCGGCCAAGGATATTTCCTCGGTGATCCGGGCACAGGTGGTTTTAGGCGAAAGCAGAAGTAAGACATATAACTACTCTGTAAAGAGCTATGCGGAGTATCTTATTTCCCATCAGGAGGTCGAGGAATATGCAAAGGCGGCTGATCTGGCAAGAGCACTTCTGACATACGGATCGTGGGCGCAGAAGTACTTTAACGTCAACCAGTATAATCTTGATACCGATTATCTTAATTATGAGACCCTGAATACTGTAACGGTAGATCCGCCGGAGAAAGAATTCAACATCCCGTCAGGTGTGACATACAAATATGCGACCCTCTCGCTGAAATCCGAAACGACCCTCTCACTTTATTTCTCTAGCGATATGGATCTGGAGTTCAGCTGTGGGAATAAAAAGGTTGAGAAGTGTATCGTAGATGGTTATCAGGTAGTCAGGATCCGCGGGATCAAAGCAAGTGAACTGGGTAACCGGTTTACAGTGAAAATATCCTGCTCAGCTGGATCTGGCACGGCAACGTTCAGCGTCATGAATTACTGCTATAATATCCTTCAGGGAGATTATAAAGATGATTTGAAGTATACTGTTCGGGCACTTTGCAATTACTACGAAGAGGCGTACAAGTATTCTGTTAACGGAGGAAGCAGAAATGAATAAAAAAGAGTATAAGATTATTGAACTGGAGATCATCGAATTTACCAATGCTGATGTGATCACGGAAAGCGATGAGATACAAGGTGATGGCTGAATCCGGCGGTTCTATCCCGGAAGATTATTCTATCTTAAGGCTCCAATTCCGGATGGAATACATTATCTGAAAATGATGAAAGAGGCCGTTTTTGAAAACGGCCTCTTTTCATGCACTGTACTTCCACTTCGTTATGCACGTGCTCCGATTTTTCCTACGGCAGATGTAAGCTTTTTTCAGTGCTTTTCGCGAAGGATTATCGTGCACGTAACGGCTCAGAATGATAGAATAAAGAGGCTGGTACTGAGGTATTCATCGTGCCTCGGACGGCAATTAAAATGGCAAGGAAATAGAGAGTATGTCAAAAAAGAAGATCATTGCGGTCTTGCTTGCACTGGGGCTGGTTTTGGGGACCTCCTGCCGCAGTGAAAAATCAGAGACCACGAAAAAAACAAAGAAAAGTAAAGCGGCTACAAGTGAGGAAGATACCGAACCTTCGGAGCCGGACGATCCGACGGAAACGTCAGCGGATATTTCTGAAACATCGGAAACAACGCCGCCGGAGCCGGTTACGGATCTGCCTTTTTCTGAATACTATCAGGTGGAGAGCACAAGCTTCGAGCAGGAGGGTGCGGTGTCCGCCGTCTTTCTTCCGGATATGATCTGTGTGGAGATCCTTGATGAAGAAGCATACGTGAACCAGCTTCTCTTCTTCGATTATAACGGGGATATGGCATTGAATTCTATTGACCTGAATTCTGTCTTGCTAGGCGACCCAAGTTCCGGCCGGAGGATCGTAACTGACGGAGAAACAATATGGGTGGTCAGTGAGGAAAGCATACCCAATCAGGCGGATTGGATTTATTATCTGGATCAGATCGATCCGTCTTCAGGTGTGATCCGACACTTTGATGTGCCCATGGCCAATACGAAAGCGGTAGTGCTGCGGTGCTGTCCGACGCAGGACGGACATGTTCTTCTTCTTGCGTATCAGTTTGTTCCGACGGACGGATATTTTGTTCTTGATATGGACGTGGATGGTAAAGGTGGCCACAAACAGTCCGAGATGATCCCCGGGGATAATAATTTAAACAATCCTGTTGAATTGAATGGAAATCTTACGATCTTCGGCGAGTATGATGACGTAAGACGCAGCTATACTCTGGATCGTTCTACCGGGAAGTGGACCGAGTCTGATTCGGATGTTGGATTCTGGTATAAAGCTTTCACCCAGGGAGATACGTTATACGGGTTTGATGATGAGAAACTCGTTCGATATGGTGATGATTATGCCGAGATCAAATGGAGTGACTATTCGATCAGGGGATTGATTATGGAAGTGAAGGTGGAAGAGAACGGAGATATCTATGTTCTTTCCGAATCAAGAGGCGGGGAAGCGCTTACCATCACGCATCTGATCCCTTCGCAGGAACCGTTTGCAGACGATCGGCCGACTGTCGTCATCGGCGGGTACAACACGATCGAGAGTTCGCTTCCTCAGATCGTGGATGAACTGAGCCTCCTTCATCCGGATGTACACTATGTGATCCGGGATTACATGGATGAGGTATCGCCGGATGCTTCGAAGGCGGAAGTGTTTGAATATATCCTTCACGAGATCGAAGAGGGAACGGCGCCGGACATCTATTACACCTATGAAAGAGAACTCGACCTCGGTGAATTGGGGCGGCGAGGGTATCTTACGGATCTTTCTTCCTATGTGGATGAATTAGATCAGGATGTGTATTTTATGGATCAGCTGACGATGGGGAAGGAAGATCCTTTTGCCATCTGTATCACTTTCAGTGTTCTTGCTTTGTCGGCCGATCCTTCGAATATACAGAATCCGGACAGATGGGATTACACGGATTACTACGACAGCGTTGCGCAGTTTACCGGTGATGCCATCCAGGGTGTGTATTCCAAGAGAACGCTTCTGGCTAGAGAACTGCGAGCGAAGATGAATCAGTATATCGTAGACGGTCAGGCGGACTTCAGCGATGCGTCCTTCCTCCTTCTTTTGAAGTGGTGTAAAGATGCCGGGACCGAGTCTACAGAAGACTGGGAGGAGTACCGGAACGGGAAAGACTATATGCTGGACTGGGTAAGCCTGGATCAGATCGATGACTATATCGATGTGCAGGATCGTATCCTCCTGAGTATTCCGAATGATCACGCCTGCCTGCATGTGGTTCCCAGAAATATCTTCTCGATCTCCCGTTCCTGCGAACACCCGGAACTTGCCTGGGCAGTCCTGGAGTATGCCTTAAGCGACGAGGCAGCGGGTAATTCCTACGGATTGACCTTAGACAACTCGGTGAACCGGAATGTCTGGAGCAAGCGGTTTGATGAGAAACTGGAGGACTACAAGAGTTATTCAAGCAAAAACGTGAAACTTTCAGATGAAGAATACAGGCAGCTGTATCTGGAAGTTATCGATCGGTCAAATCTGTATCTGTTTGCAAGTGAATCCATTCTAGATGTCTGCCTTTCCGAAGCAGATGAGTATTTCGCCGAAAATTGTACGGCAGAAGATGCCGCCCTAAAGATTCAGGACAGTGTGACGAAGTATCTGGAAGAAACGGCGTAGGCTGTGTTTCTCATAGGTGGATAATCATTTCCGTTTTCGAAAAGGTATAACGGATCAATGCTTTCGAAAAGGTATATCGGAAAAGTGCTTTTCGAAAAGAAAAAGGTTGCCTCCTTCATGAAAAAGAGGCAACCTTTCATGTTTCTGTTATCAGAGAAATGACTTCGATCCGGAAGATTACTTCGCAACGATGTTGGCGAGTCTTCCTTTGACGTAGATGAATTTGACGATGGACCTTCCGGCAAGAGCGGCTTCGAGGTGGCTGTCTTCCTTGACGATCTTCTCGACATCTTCCTGTGTGGCATCCGGTGCAATGTTGACACGGAATTTCACCTGACCGTTGATCTGGACGGCGATCTCGATGGTATCCTTAACGAGTTTGGTCTCGTCGCATACCGGCCATGCCTGATTGAAGATGCTGTATTCATTACCCATTCTCTCCCAGAGCTCCTCAGTGAAGTGCGGAGCATATGGAGCATAAAGAAGAAGGAAGGTTTCCACGGTACTGCGCAGAAGCGCATCGTTTTTGCTGCTCGAACCCTGATATTTACCGATGGCGTTCAGAAGCTCCATCAGACGGGCGATGGAAGTATTAAACTGGAATCTTTCAGTATCGGTCGTGACGGCCTTAATGGTGTAGTTCAGGCTGTAAAGAAGCGCCTTGTCGTCTTCGCTGAGATCCGTCGGCAGTGCCTGTCCTTTGGCAATACCGCAAACATCTTCCACCAGGCGGTCGATACGTCCGGTGAATTTCACGATGGCCTGAAGGCCGCTCTCACTCCACGGGCCGCCATCTGTGTAAGCAAAACCGAATGCGAGATAGGTTCTGAATACGTCTGAACCATACTTCTGAATGTACGGATCCGGTGCAACGGTGTTGCCTCTGGACTTACTCATTCTGTTTCCATCAGGTCCCAGGATAATTCCCTGGTGAACAAGGGATGTGAACGGTTCATCAAAATCGAGGTAACCCATATCACGGAGTGCCTTGCAGAAGAACCGGGTGTAGAGCAAATGCATAGCCGCATGCTCCGGACCGCCAACGTACTTATCTACCGGGCACATCTTATCGATGAGTTCTCTATTGAAAGGTTCTTTATCGTTTTTGTTATCCGGGTAGCGGAGCTGATACCAGGACGAGTCAACGAATGTATCCATGGTATCAGGATCACGCTTGGCGGGAGCGCCGCACTTCGGACAGGTGGTGTTCATGAACTCTGCACACTTGGCCAGAGGAGATTCTCCATCCGGACGGAATTCTACGTCGTAGGGGAGAAGAACCGGGAGCTGATCGTCCGGTACCGGAACAACGCCGCACTTCTCGCAGTGAACGACCGGAATTGGTGTGCCCCAGTAACGCTGACGGGAGATCAGCCAGTCACGGAGTCTGTAGTTGATCTTTCTTTCCGCCATGCCCTGCGGTGCGAGTTTTTCGATGATGGCATCGATGGCCGTCTTGATATTCAGACCGTCGAACTCACCGCTGTTGACGAGGATGCCTTTTTCAATGAACGGAAGTTCATCCTCTGCATCCGCACTGGAAGCAATGACTCTCTGGATCGGAAGGTCAAATTTCTTGGCAAATTCATAGTCTCTTTCATCGTGTGCCGGAACGGCCATAACAACACCGGTACCGTATGTCGCGATGACATAATCGGATGCCCAGATCGGGACCTTCTTTCCGGTGATCGGATGAATTGCATAAGAACCGGTGAATACGCCGGTCTTCTCACGCGTGGTGGACATTCTGTCGATATCGGAAGCCTTCTTGGTGAAAGCCTGATATTCTTCTACTTTTTCTCTGCACTCGTCTGTGGTCAGAAGCGTGCACAGCGGAGACTCCGGTGCAACTACAACATAGGAAACACCCATCAGGGTATCTGCACGTGTCGTGAATACGGAAAGTTTCAGATCGTTTCCGTCTTCGTCCTTAAGACGCTCGCCGTTCTTCTCGCAAAGGAAGGAGATCTGCGTACCTTCGGATCTTCCGATCCAGTTTGTCTGGATCTTCTTGGTCTTTTCCGGCCAATCCAGCTGCGGCAGGCAGTCGAGAAGTTCCTGCGCATAGGCGGTGATCTTAAAGAACCACTGGGTCATGTTCTTGTGTTCCACTTCGGTGTGGCAGCGCTCACAGGCACC
>JAFZQI010000002.1 GCA_017620475.1 Clostridiales bacterium
CTAACCCAAATAATGAGTCTTGGGAACATTTTGGGAACATACAAAAAAGAAAGCCCCACAAATAGGGGCTTTCAAAGGATTTTCCATTATTCGAGTTCGATCGTGGCCGGCGGCTTGCCAGTGCAGTCGTAGAGGACGCGGTTGATACCCTTGACTTCGTTGACGATACGGGAACTTACGCGGCCGATGAGGCTCCACGGAAGCTCGGCAAACTCTGCCGTCATGAAGTCGGTCGTGGTGACCGCGCGGATAACACATGCATAATCGTATGTTCTCTCATCACCCATACAGCCGACGGAACGCATGTTGGTGAGGGCCGCAAAGTACTGGTTCGCATTTCTGTCGAGACCGGCTTTTGCCATTTCCTGACGGAAGATCGCATCGGCATCCTGAACGAGACGGACCTTCTCGGCGGTGACTTCGCCGATGATACGGATCGCCAGACCCGGACCCGGGAACGGCTGACGGAAAACGAGGTTTTCCGGGATGCCCAGCTCGAGGCCGGCCTTTCTTACTTCGTCCTTAAAGAGCAGACGCAGCGGTTCGATGATCTCCTTGAAATCGACACAATCCGGAAGACCGCCGACGTTGTGGTGGGACTTGATGACAGCGCTTTTGCCGAGGCCGGATTCAATGACATCAGGATAGATGGTACCCTGAACAAGGAAGTCCACGGCCCCGATCTTCTTGGCTTCTTCTTCAAATACACGGATGAATTCCTCACCGATGATCTTTCTCTTCTTCTCCGGCTCTTCGACACCGGCGAGCTTGCTGTAGAAACGCTCCTGTGCATTGACACGGACGAAGTTCAGATCGTACGGACCCTCCGGACCGAAGACCGCTTCGACCTCGTCGCCTTCGTGCTTACGGAGAAGACCGTGGTCCACGAATACGCAGGTGAGCTGCTTGCCGACTGCCTTAGAAAGAAGGACTGCGGCAACGGAGGAATCCACGCCGCCGGACAGCGCGCAGAGGACTTTACCGGAACCGACCTTTTCGCGGATCTCGCGGATGGATGTCTCAACAAAGGAATCCATCTTCCAGTCGCATGCGCACTTACAAACGCGCTTGAGGAAGTTCTCTAGCATCTTGTTGCCCTCGACGGTATGGGAAACTTCCGGATGGAACTGAACACAGTAGAGGCCTTTCTCGACGTTCTGTGCCGCTGCAACCGGGCAGACCTTCGTGGTGGCCGTAACCGTAAATCCCGGCGCCGCTTCCGCGATATAAACCGTGTGGCTCATCCAGCAGACGGTTTTCGCTGATACATGTTTAAAAAGCGCTGTGGTATTGTCGACATCGACTTCGGTGTGACCGTATTCTCTTACCGGTGCGGTAGCGACCTTACCGCCGAGGAGATAGTTCATGAGCTGCGCACCGTAGCAGATACCGAGTACCGGGATCCCCAGATCGAAGATCTCCTTTTCGCATCTCGGTGCATCGTCATCTGTGACATTACTCGGTCCGCCCGTAAAGATGATGCCCTTCGGGTTCATCTCCTTGATCTTTTCCAGCGGCATATTGTAAGGATGCACTTCGCAGTAAACATTGAGTTCACGGACTCTTCTTGCAATCAACTGGTTGTATTGGCCGCCGAAATCCAGAATAAGGATCATTTCATTTTGCATGGTAGTGCCTCCCTCACAGAATCCCGATCATCTTATATGAGATTCATTTTATGTCGATATAATACTCCAAAAGCACTGTGAAATTGAATTCGTATTCTGCACAAAAAACTGCGTGTTTTCCAACTTTTTCAATACCCTCTTATAAAGGGTGTCAGAAAAGAAGAGCCGGTAAAGGAACGGACGGCTCAGCTCCAGTCCGCTTTCTCTTTCGTGACTTTCTCGCCCCATTTTGAAGCCCAGTGCTCGCAGTAGAGCTTCGAGTAGGGGATATTTTTTCTGGTACGCATGCGCTGCATCCGCTTGCTGCTGGCCCAGAAGATCGAGGGAATACCGATCACCAGAAGATAGAAAGGTCCGAGAAGCAGGCTTTGGAAGGTGTGGCCATACTCGTGGATCGCCACTTCTTCACAATACGCACGGTCTCTCTTCGCCCATTCGCTTTGCTCCGACGGATCCGGTTCCCGGGGCGTAAAAATAAACATACCGAGAGACACGCCTGAATCCTTCGGCCATACGGTGCGGACGACTCCTTTATAAAAGTAGTGACGGCTTCGGAAATACCACAGGAAAACGAAGAAGCCCGCCGAAGTCTGGAGATAACCCCATGTCCAGTGAAGGAATACGGCCACCGGATAGAACCAGCGGCGGTCATCTTTCCAGTGGGTCTCCAGTGCCAGAAACACACCGATCAGGAACAATCCCAGAAGGTAGCAGACACCATCGCGCAGATCGTAGACACCGCCCAGCATGATCCCGAGAGGCGAAGACTCCGAAACACCCAGTGCTTTTGCAAAAGAAAGAGCCTGCAGGACTTCTGCCAGCCAGCCCGTGAAATAGCAGAGAAACGGAAGGACGTATACGGAAAACACTCCGTCCCTTGGCCAGAAGACCGCGCGCAGGAAAAAATAGATCGTCGGGATAACAAGTACATCTCCCAGATATCCGCGGACAGCGCCCCTGGCAAAGAGTGCGATCAGCATCTCCACTACGAAAAAGGCCAGGAACAGCACTGTGTATTTGAATCTCGGAGGGATCCTCCGGTCTCTTCTTCTTTCCATCTTCTCCTCAAAACCGCGGCTCATCTTCTAGAAGACGTCTGTGCATTGCCGCGCCGTATTGTGCTATACTGTAGAACATATTACCAAAGGTGGACGGAAAATGACAGCATTTGAATGGTTCAAACTTATCCTGATCGGCATCGTGGAGGGCATCACGGAGTGGCTCCCCGTCAGCAGTACCGCACATATGCTTCTTGTGGATGCGGTCCTTCCTCTTTCCCAAAGCGAAGAATTCAAGAATATGTTCTTCGTTGTGATCCAGCTCGGCGCCATCCTGGCCGTCGTCGTCACTTTCTGGAAGCACCTTTGGCCCTTCGGATACGGTGAACATCCCGGCATGTCCGGTAAACACTGTTACTTAAAGAAGGATATCTTCATGATGTGGTTCAAGGTCGTTGTGGCCTGTGTTCCCGGCGTGATCATTACGCTTCTTTTCGATGACTACGTCGAAGCCCATCTTCAGACTCCTTACGTCATCGGCGCTGCCCTGGCCTTCTACGGCCTGATCCTGATCCTTGTCGAACAGTCGAGAAAGAATAAAGAGGTCCGCGTAAATACCGTTGATGAACTTTCCTTCAAGGACGCCTTCATCATCGGGCTCTTCCAGTGCCTGTCCATCATCCCCGGTACATCCCGCTCCGGCTCGACCATCATCGGCTCGCTGTCCATCGGAATCTCCCGTACAGCCGCTGCCGAGTTTACCTTCTTCATGGCCGTTCCGGTCATGTTCGGATTAAGCGGGATCAAGCTTTTAAAATTCGGATTTCACTTTACCACTATCGAAGCCGTCACGCTTCTTGTCGGCTGTGTCGTCGCTTTTGCCGTATCGATGTTCGTGCTCCGTGCTCTTCTGAACTACGTCAAAAAACACGACTACAAGATCTTCGGCGCATACCGTATCTTCATCGGTATCGTCGTTATCCTGTACTTCGCACTGGCGAAATAATCACTTGAAAAGACTCATGATCAGCACCACGATCTGTACGACGAGTGTCGGGATCGCGGCAGCAATGGTATAGGCGCGGTTGATTACGACGGCCGCCTTCGCGCCGCCCAGCGTTTCACCCTTGGATTCATATTTCCTCTTGAGATGGCGGCAGATGAGCCACATAACGAGGCTTAAGTACTTTTCCGCACGTACCCAGATCTGAAGGATCACCATCACGACGATCTGATACCATTTCGGAAGCGGATCCGCATTGTGAAGACAGAACCAGGAGATCACGAAGGAGATCAAGGCAATGAAAGAGATGATTCCCTGAACGATGCCGAAACGGCATACATTTCTCGCGCCGTTCTTCTTGGCCTCGTGCTTTTCCTTCTTCTCGCGCTCTTTGCGGATCTTCTTTTCCGTCTTTCCTACGGTTTCGTTAAGGAAGTCTTTGTCGTCTGCCATGACTCACTCCTCCTCGTCTTCGTCGCCCTCATCATTCTCTTCGGGGATCACATGCAGAAGGACTTTGGCGATCCAGTTCTCTTCGACCTGGATGACCTTGATCTTAAGATTCTTGTACTGTACCTCAGGCGTCTCGCCATGATCCGGCACACGGTCCAGAAGGCCCAGTGTCAATCCGGCGATCGTATCGTAATCCTCACTGTCGAGATCCACACCGATCGCCTCTTCGAGGTCGCTCAGCGTCATGTCTCCACGTACCAGGAATCCGCCGTCGTTCATCTTCAGGAGCTCCTGCTCCTCCTCGTCAAATTCGTCCGTGATATTTCCGACGATCTCCTCGAGCATGTCCTCGATCGTCGCAATACCCATGGTTCCGCCGTACTCGTCAACGATGACCGCCAGCTGCATCTTGCCCTTTTTCATTTCGTGGAAAAGGTCGGAGATCTTCTTCGTCTCATGCACGAAAAGCGGCGGGCGCATGATCTTCTCCAGCGAGAAATCCCCGTTCTCGTTCGTCAGGCCCAGCAGATCTTTGATATGCAGGATACCAACGATCTCGTCGATCGTCTCTTTATAGATCGGGATACGCGTGTACTTCTCGTTTCTGGCGATATCCATGACTTCCTCGAAGGAAGCATCAATGGGCAGCGCCACGATCTTCTTTCTGTGGGTCATGATCTCCACTACATCCTTGTCGTTAAACTCGAAGATGTTCTGGATCATCTGCTTCTCGGAATCCTCGATGGAACCCTCTTCCGAACCGACATCCACCATCATGCGGATCTCTTCTTCGGTAACGTTGGTCTCCTTGACTTCCGGATCGATATGCAGAAGGCGCAAAACCGCGTTCGTCGAAAGCGTCAGGAAACGTACGAAGGGCTTCATCAGCGTACCGAAGGTGCGCACAATGGAAGATGAACCGAAAGCCAGTTTCTCTGCGTTGTTCTGCGCGATCCTCTTCGGTACCAGTTCACCCAGGACCAGAGAGAAATACGACAGGATCACGGTAACGACGACGGTGCAGACCGTACCGAGCCAGGAAAATCTCCCGCTGGGGTCGATCCAGTTCGTCAGTCTTCCCGAGAATCTGTCTGCGGCAAAAGCACTGGCGAGGAATCCTGCCAGCGTTACACCGACCTGAATGGTCGCAAGAAAGGTAGACGGGTTCTCGATAAATTTCAGGACCCTTTTGGCTTTGCGGTTGCCGTCCTCCGCTTGTTTCTTTACTTTTGCGTCGTTAAGAGAAATGACCGCCATCTCGGCAGCCGAGAAAAAGGCGTTGATCAGAATGAATATTAAAACGATGACCAGGTCAAATACTATTCGGCCTATACTGTCTTCAGGCACGTTCTTTCCTTTCCTTCCTTTGTCCCGCGCTTCTTTGTTGGATAAAGGCGCGGCGTAAACCGTGCGCAGATGCTTTTTGCAGCTGCCATGTATAACGTGTAATTATACACGAATATAACAGATTTAGCCGAGTATTTCAATATCGGGTGTGGTATCATGGGTGGGAATACGAAGCACCACGGAAAGAGGAGAACCATGTCCGGCAAGAGAAGAACGTCTCACACTCGAACCACTCAGAAACCGTCCAGGGAAGCAAAGATGATTGCACATTCTTCCGGACGGATCCGGTCGTCAGCCCTTCTTTTCGGTGTCGGATGTTTCGTTTTCTGGTCTATTCTCTTTATATTGACCAATATCTATATTTCGAAACCCTGCGGATTCGGGGCGCGGGAGGTCAGCACTCTTCGGATCCTTCGAAGCCGTCTTATGCACGCGGATACAAGTGC
This sequence comes from Clostridiales bacterium, assembly GCA_017620475.1. GTDB lineage: Bacteria > Bacillota > Clostridia > Saccharofermentanales > Saccharofermentanaceae > Scatonaster. The sequence goes on from JAFZQI010000002.1 coordinate 5,876, forward strand.
CTACACCTTTGAAGAAGGGATGGGAATGAGTTTCTTCCGGCTTCTTCTTTCCGGTTATGGCGGGATACTGTCCATCCCGCTGTCTCTTCTTCCCTTGTCGATCCACCCACAGGCCATTGCCCTTCTGGATGCCTTGCGGTTAAGTGCCGCCGGCGCAGTTCTTTTCTATCTGATTCGTACACATATCCGGAAGATCACGCTTTTGCCGGCCATCGCCGTCAGTTTCCTGTACACCGGGATCGTTTTTCTTCTGTGCATTCTGCTTCGTTTTCCGATAGCAGACACGTTTTTCCTCTTGCCGTCGGTGATTGCGAAGATCCTTCACATACAGAAAGAGAAGCAGCGTAATCTCTCCCTTTCCTTTCTTGCCCTCACATGCGCCTGCCTTTGCAGCAGCGCGGCATGGGCCGTACTTGTTCTTCCCGCACTTCTTGTCATCTTTATCGTGCTGAAGATACGAAGATCTGAAGTGTCCACGGCCATTCTTCTTCAGCATTTGCTCTCTATCGGGATCTGCGCCGCCATTTTGTTACCCCAGTTTATGCAGGTCCCCTATGCGCTCGGTAAAGGCGAGCCATCCGCTTCTTTTCTCCGGGAATTGGGAAACGATACCGATCTTTACCGCTCTGATGTCACCTTTACCTGTGAGGCGACCAGAATGCTTCTGGAAACGTCTCCTTCCCTGTTTACGGTCTTCGGAAGAAACGATGTTACATCGGCGGAAAGCCCGGAACCCGTAGCTACAGAGCCTCGCTCCTCCACTTCCTCTTCTCACTTTGCTTTTCTCAATGAATGGATCTATTCACTTTGGCCGTATCTTCCCATCATTCCGTTCCAGGATACCGTCTGCACCGGTCCGGTTTATAGCGAACCCGGAACCGTAGCTTTTACCGTATCGACGGTCTTTCGTGATCCGCTCTATTGTGCCGTAAATCTTCCCGAACGCGACCATCCGGTAGAGGTTTTGCTCAACGGGCGCAGTATCGCGACGATCTCCCATAACCCGGGAACGGTAATGATCGGACTGGGTACCTATAATGTCGGACAGACATTGACACTGCAGCTTCGCTCTTCCCATCCGGATGATCTGGCACAGGCCGGTGTGCAATTCGGGTATCTGAATTCCATTAACTGGGGAGCATACACAGACAATGCCACTTACGGAATAAATGCCATCACTCTGGAACCCGACGGGATCAGTGCAGATGGGACTTTCACTTCGGACTCGACGCTTCTTACCAACATTCCGTATGAGAAGGGATGGACGTTGTATTTAAACGGCGAGAAAACCGCCCTTCGGGCGTACCGTGATGCCTGGCTGTGCGCAGATGTACCCTCCGGAAGCTACCTCGTTCACCTGCATTACTCTGCACCGGGAAGCACTCTTGGCGGGTGGGTCAGCGGTCTTTCCTTCCTGGCCCTGGCTATCGGATATGCCCTGGAATCAAAGAAGACTCAGTCGTCCTCATCCTCCACGGAAGCCGTGGTCACTTCCAGTTCCGAAGGACTCTCCTGAAGCTTATAGCTAAATCCCTGATTCTGCAGTTCCTTAAGGAACGGAAGCGGATCAAACTCGGAGATCATGTGTACGCCTTCCTTACGCCACAAGCCGATCGTTAAGAGGACTGCGCCGGATACCAGTGCCGCCGCGCCCATAAAGTCGGTAACCGAAGCACCGAATTTCTCGAAACATTCCTGATGATCCACCAATGTGTACATTAGATACTGCTTTCCGACACCGTCTTTGCTGCCGTGAAGAAGCATGCCCACGCCGGTCTTTCCGCGTGCCGTGGCAACCAGGTCTTCCTGCTGCGGCATGACCTCATAGAGGAAGTCAAGCGGTGCGATCTGCTGTCCGTCAATGTCCACCGGTACCGTGGAAGTCATACCCACTTCTTTCAGGATCTTGACCATCGAGAGGAACGGACGCTTAAACGCTGAGAAATAACGGATCGAAGTCGCTTCCGGAACTTCACCGGAAAGCGCGTCGATCACCTCGTGATCCACCATAAAGAGATTTCTCTTGCCGATTTCCGGGAAGGAATACTTCGCCTTCACGCTCATCGGAGGTACGCTGGTGATACGGCCGTTGGACCACATGCGGCTCTCCGAAGAGATCTCTCGCAAACTGGTCATCATGGGGGTATTCATGAGATACGGATGTGCGTTCGTTCCGGCATTCATATCCAGAATATCGATGGTCTGGATATCGTCCAGAAGTTTGATTGCCGCATACTGGGCAAATGCATCGATCACGCCGGGATTAAATCCGCATCCGATGATCGCGGTCAGGCCTTTCGATGCAAATTTCTGGTCATAGGCATATTCCGCATTGATATCACACACGGAAGAGCCTTTGGGCATGTACAGGGATGCGTCGATATAGTTGGCACCCATCTCCAGACACAGATCCATGACCTGAAGGTTCAGTGAGGACGGTGCCAGATTGATTACCAGATCCGGATGATAGATCTTCGCCATAAGAAGCGTCTTTTCCTTATTGCGGATATCGGCATACGCCGTCATGATCTTCTGTTTATCACTGGAATATCGCCGCTTATATTCATCACACTTCTCTTTAGAACGTCCGCTGAGGCAGACCTCTCGGAAGCAGGACGAATTCTGCGCCAGAAGCGGAATCACGGCTCTTGCAAGTTTGCCGCAGCCTATAACCAGTACTCTCATGTTTTCTTTCCTCCTATTTTATGAAGAACGGTCGATGATAATTCGAATTATCGATGACAAAATCCCGATTCTCAAAAGGATCATGCCGCTGTACGTACATCTTCTGCGCCGGGATGTGTTTGGTGCGGTATACCTCCACCGGATCCATCCCGTATATCGGCGATTCTTCCAGCGAGGCCCGATGCTCGGACTCGCGGTAATCCACGCGCATATATACCGTAACGTCGAAGTAGTGGATCAAGGGTTCCCGGAACATCATGGTGCCGATAATGATCATGACGCCATCCTCCGAGATCTGGTAATGCCTTTCGTTGATGAAAGAATCATTACTGCTGTCAAGGCAGTACACGATCTTATTGATCGACCCGTCCCTGACAAAAGGTTCCAGTACTTCTTCGATGACCTTCTCGTTATTATATCCGTTGAAGTAATATGCCTCAACCGGATCTTCGCCTTTATAGGTTTCTTCCACCGCCCGGTGGTAATCTTCCATATCCAGGATCTGATATTCCTTTCCGAGCATATCGAAATATCTGCCGAGATTCTGGGCAAATACCGTTTTACCGGCAAATTCGATACCATCGATCCCCAGTATCCGGGCATTCGATTCGATCGTCCGGCGAGCCACGTTGTGGATCACCATGACGGTATTGACCTGATCTTCGATCTCCAGCGGGTAGAATGCATAGCAGAATGCCGAATCCAGTGCATCCACCAGATTTTGCCCGTAGGCAACCACCGGGATCTGGCACTTCACCGCCGCTTCAATGGCAACGGAGCTGCAGCCGACAAATATGGAAAAATCCTCGTGTTGACGGAGTTTTTTGAGGTTTCTGGCCAAAGTGTCCACTGTTTTTCCGCTGACGATCTGGTTAAAATACTCCAGGATATTCAGCTGTTTCAGTTTCTTCTTAATTTCGGGGGAGGTACGGTTGTCACAGATATTCAGATCATATCCGTCTTTGGCAAGAGATTTCATCATCTCGATCAGATCGGGATCGACCTCCTGCTCCTCTCTGACATCCAGAAGCGCAGTATCATCTGAGATGACAACACCGCCGTTAGATATCAATCTTCGACTGTCCAGGGACTCTTCCGACCAGAACGTGAAGACTCCCAGGTCAAAGTAAATATGATTCATTTCTGTTCTCCCACAATAATACGATGCATCTATTATACAGCAAAACAAACAAATTAATCCTTCGTTTTGCATTTTCGTTTAGGCAACCGGCTAAGATTATCTGTTCATTTTCCCTATTCGTGGTATACTTATGCTATGAAAGTATGTGTTTGAAAGGAGTCCGTGATGCGCCGCACTATTCGGGAAGAACAACCTGATACGATCCGTCAGGATGAGATCGTAGATGCTAATCAGCCGCAATCTACCGTAGAAAATCCTGTTATGGAGGAACTGCACACGGTGTCTTCATCGGCTGTCCCCGCATGGAAGACGCCCAGCGTCGTCGTGGCTCCCACGAAAAAGAAGGATCCCTTCAAATCGAACACGATGTTCGTATCCATCGACGAGGAGTTTGCAGAGACCTCAGACCGCCCGATCGCTCCGTCATCGGCAACGATCCTTTCCGAAAAAGAAGTGAAGGAGCATTTCTCTTATTCCGATGACCAGCTCGTCTACCGTCCTGACATGAAGTTTAAAGAGAAAGCGGCGGTAACTTTCCGGAAAGCTGCGGTGTGGATATCTGATGTTTGGGATAAATACATCATTTTCATGAAGAAACATGTACCAACGGTTTTTCAGGATCACGAGGTCTACCGGGTCATGTCGTTCGGATTCGGCATTCTCTTCATTCTGATTGCTCTTTGCATAATCGGCGCACTGGCCCTCCACTGATGAGCGGCAATTACGGGGGAGTCTAACTATGGCAAAGGAAAACGATCCCACCCGAGGGTTTCTCGAGAATCTTCCGAAAGAGAATCTGCTTCAGATCTTCCTTAATCAGGTGGATATGTTCGTCTGCTTCAAAGACCTGAAGCACCGTTATATGCTGTTCTCCTCATCTTTTGTACGTGTGCTGGGTCACAAGACATCTGACGAACTGGTCGGCAAGACCATCGATTCCTTCGTTACCGAGGAGGAAGCCCGGGCTCATACCGAGGTCGAAGACCGGGTCATGGAAACAAAGACTCCTGTGCTTCATCTGGAGAAGCATCTGGAGATGTCCGGGCCCCGTTCCACGATCGGCACGATCTGGGTCTCCACATCCATCTATCCGCTGTTTGATAACGAAGGAAATGTGATGGGCACCTGGAGCATCACCAGAGATATTTCCGAAGAGAAGAATACCGAACAGAAACTGGTACAGAAGAATAAGCAGTGTGACGAGCTGAATACGAAGATCCATCACCTCTCTACCATTGACGAGATCACCGGACTATACAACCGCAAGTATTTCGAGGAGATGATCCGGCGCAATATGCGGCTCTTTTCCCGCGTGCGCGGAAGAGGGTATAGTGCGGGATTTTCGATCGTATTGATGGACATCGATCATTTTACGCAATTCTGTTCTGAGCACGGTTCTTCTAGCGGAGATGTGGCATTGATATATGTGGCGGACATCCTCCGTTCCTGTTCCCGTTCGGCTGACGATGTTTTCCGCGTTGGAAACGATGAATTCGCCCTGATCCTTGCCGATACCGGTCTTCCCGGCGCCAGAGTTCTCGTGTCCCGGATCGAAGCCCTTCTTGCCCGCAAACCTCTGGTCATTGATGATCAGGAAGTCTTCCTGACGCTCAGCTTCGGCTTCTGTACCTACGATGACCAGCTGGATGCCTCGGAGATGATCGTAAAAGCCGACCAGGAGCTTTTCGAGGCGAAAAACAGACGCAGCAGCAAGGCGCCGAAATCCCAAAAGAAATCCGGCGCCTCTAAGAAGAATACTGATCACACGTAAATAGGGTTCATCCCTGCTGTTCCCACGGAACTCCGTCCGGGAAAAGATACCCGTAGTAATCCTTATCGATGATATGAGCGGAGTTCCAAAAGAGTTCGCTTACATATTCGATGCACTCTTTGACATATTCCTCGGAGATCTCTTCATCGACCAGTGCCGTCACCTTACCGTTTCTGGCATTGTACATGATCTTGTCATTGATGAAGCTGCGATCATCGAATATAACGTAGTTCGGTTCCGGTGCGAAAATATCGGTTCCGATGTAGAGTCTGGAATCATAGGGAAGACCGAAAAGATTGGCAAGCGTAGGCGCGATATCCAAGCTGCTGCAGTATTTATCCACGACCACCGGTTCCGTCATGTCTCCGCTCCAGAGGATGAAGGTGTTCTCATAAAGGGTAAAAGGCTCTGTCATGGACTTGCCCGTAAGTTCACTGTACTCGCTGTTTTCGAGGCCATACGGGTAGTGATCCGCGCCCAGTGCGATAACCGTGTTCTCCAGTTCTCCCGCCGCTTCCAGTTCCGAAAGAAGCCGTTCCAGCGCCCGATCCAGCTCGATCTGGCAGGCGATATATGCCCGGACCGCCGTGCAGTATTCCAGATCCTCCACCAGATCCCGATGCTTGGAGGACATCTGATTATCGCCAAAGGCATACTGCAGATGTCCGCTCACCGTCATGTAATACGCATGAAACGGTTTTCCGCTGCCGTCCAGGTAGTAACCCACCGATTTCTCGATCATTTCCACATCTGATTCAGGCCACAGCTTCTCAACTTCCAGACCGTTGCCCAATCCGTAATAGGTGTACCCCATTGTCGGATAAGAACGGTCGCGGTGGTAGTACGTGTAGGTATTGTTATGGAATGCGTATGTCTGATATCCCAGAGCCTGAAACTGGTTTCCGAAAGCAAAGGGCATGTAATTATTCGCAATCTTCGTATAGCTCCACACGCCGGACTTCGGGATCAGGCCCGTGGTCTCTACGAATTCTCCGTCTGAAGTGCTGACATACCAGATCGGTGTGTAGAAATGGTTGAATACGAAGCCTTCCGTGGAGAGCTTATAAAGCGTGGGCGTCAGTTCCGGATCGATGACATAACCGGAGAAGGCCTCCGCCGTGATCAGGATGAGGTTTTTCCCTTCAAAAAGCCCCGTGTATTCGTTCATGGTCGTAGGCTGTCTTTGGGAGAAGAATTCATTCATATGGCGGTAAGTACTATCATCCGCTTCCAAATCAAAATCGATATCCAGCACATTTTTCGGATACGGAGTCGGCGTAGCCGTAGGCTCCGGGGCAGAAGTCGGCGTGGCTTCCGGTTCCTGTGTCGGATCAGCCGTCGGCACCGGTGTCGTGGTTTGGGATACGGCATGCATGCCGATGGCCTCTTTTTCCTCGGGGGACAGTGTCTCGATAACAAGGCCGCCTACATCCACACTCGTCTTCTCATCCAAAGACAGCTCGAGGATGTTCATGCGGAAATCCAGACCCATGGTCGGAAGAAGCCCGAAACGGCGGAGCGAAGCGTCCTGCGAGAATTCCGTCAGGAAAAGCCTTCTGGGGTTCGCGGCGCCTTTGCGGTCGTTAATGATCAGGACCCGGCCAAGGATCGTAATGACCAGGAACGTACAGATCGCAGTGGCCGGGTATTTCATGCTCGGAGCCGGGATCTTTCCGACATACTTCTTAACCAGCGGCCAGTAAAGGATCGAAGGTGCCAGAAGAATGAGGATACCCCACCAGCCATCCGCCATCGCCGAGCAGACTACCGCGAAATATTCCACCACCGCTCCGGCACCACCGGACGAAAGAGACGCCCAAACGAAGATCGTACCGAAAATGCGGAAATAGATATATTGCGACACATAGACAAGCGTCAATATATGGGTGACCGTCCCGATTGCCACATAGCGGAAGGTCTTTTTCGGAACCAGGAGGATCAGAGCGGTGATCCCCGCGGCGGCACTAAGTGAAAGCCATGCCGTGTAAACGGAAAACGGGTAACGGATAAGAAGGGCAAAACACAATTCGAAAAGCACTGTAACCGCGGGGAGCCACAGCATCGTCAGCATGCTCACCCATATCGGCTGGTATTCGTTTACTTTTTTCGGAACAGAAGCTGAAGGCTTCTTAACCGGTTCTTTTGCATCGGTGATCTCCTGAATCTCACCTATTGCATCTTGAATCTCACTTTTTGCATCTTGCGTCTCACTCATGGAAAACATCCTTTCTGCCCAGAGGCCGGATATCGAAGGACTCAAGGAAATCCTCGCCCTTCTGCACTTCGTGCAGGGACAGATCCGGGTAATCCAGCTGGCGCATTACTTCGTAAAGGGCAATGGCCACGGCATTTGATAGATTAAGGCTCCGGCATGAACCGGCCATGGGGATCCGGAAGCAGTAATCCAGATGATCTCTCAGGCGCTCGTAAGGAATGCCGGTGCTCTCTTTACCGAATATCAGGTAGATATCGTTTTTAACGGAAGCGTAGTTGAAACTGCTATGCGGCTTCTTCCCGTATCGGGTCATATAGAAATACGTTCCGGGATTTTTGCTCTCGAAGTCCTCGAAATTCTCGTAGAAAAAGTATTCCGCCATGGCCAGATGATTCGATGCCGCGCGTTTGAGGGTATCGGGATTGAGTTCAAATCCCAGCGGTTTGATAATGTGTACTTTCGTGTTGGCCGCTACACAGGTACGAAGAATATTCCCCGTATTTTGAGGGATCTCCGGTTCATATAGAACTACATGTACTGCCATTTGCCTATATCACTCCATTTACTGCTATACTTCGCAGCGCACAGCTCAGGCAATCCCCTCGAGAACCGGACACATATCCTCTGCCGGGGAAAAATCGACGATCTTCGCCTGATCGATTGCTTCTGCGATATTGAGAAGGTGATCGCCCACTCGTTCGAAGTCGGTAAGCAGCTCCGAATAGATCACGCAGGACTCACCCGAGCAGGAACCCTTTGCCAGACGTTCCATCTGATTTCTTCGGAATTCCCGGGTCAGATCGTCGATCAGCTGCTCCGAAGATTTCATCTTCTCAAGAAGAATGCCGGTGGTGCCGATGTCCTTGAACTGATAGATCAGATCGAGCGCTTCCATACTCACCTGCCTCATCCTCTCGACTTCAGCCAGCGCCGCAGCAGAAAAATGCAGGCCCTTCTCCTCCATAAGATTAGCATAACCTGCAATATTTGTCGCATGGTCTCCCAGACGTTCGATGTTTCCGGTGATCTTGAAGAAAGCGTTGATAGTCACGGAGTCCTGCTCTACCATCTCCAGTGCGATCACATGCGAGATGTAATAGGAGATCTCTTTATTGAGATAATCGATATATTCCTCGGTATTCCAGATGGTATCCTGCGCCTTTTCCGAATTCTCTTTGACCGCATCGAAGCTTCTTCCAATATTGATCTTCGCCATAGAAAGCATCCTTTCGGTTTCACGCTGAAGCTGTGTCACGAAGATGGCAATGGCTCCGACCTTATGGTGTTCGACCTTCAGTATGGAGGGTTCCAGATACTGCAGATGCTGTTCGGTAAGAAGATCTTCAGGGCGGTCCGGAAGGATCTTCTCGGAGAATTTGACGATATATTTACCAAACGGAAGAAGTACGATGGTCGTGGAAAGATTGAAGATCAGGTGGAGGTTAGCAATCTGAACCGCCGGGCTGTGGGGCCACATGGACACGATCCAGGGAACGAACGGAGTAAACATGGTCACCATCGAGAAAAGCACTGCTCCGATGACATTGAATGTCAGGTGCATGACTGCAGTCCTTTTGGCATTCCTGTTCGAACCCAGGGACGATACCAGAGAAGTCACGCAGGTGCCGATGTTGATGCCGTAGAGGATAAATACACTGTTTTCAAGGCTCAGTGAACCGGACATCGCCAGCGCCTGAAGGATACCGATAGATGCGGCCGAAGAGTGAAGGATCGCCGTAAACACGAGTCCAACCAGCAGGCCGATGACCGGGATCTTAAACTTTGTCAGCAGATCAATGAAAGCCGGCTCCTGCTGGAGCGGTGCCAGGCTGTCCTGCATCAGGTTCATACTGAAAAGAAGGATCCCTAATCCAGCGATGATCTCACCCGCATAGTAGAACTTCTTCTTGTGGACAAAGACCACCAGGATCACGCCGATGAAGATGAAGATCGGCGCCACCTTTTCAAAATCAAGCGCTACCAGCTGGGAAGTGATGTTCGTACCGATGTTGGCGCCCATGATGATCCACAGCGCCTGCGTGAGATTCATGATCCCTGAATTAACAAAACCAACCACCATAACGGTCGTGGTCGTGGAAGACTGGATCAGTGCCGTGATCCCTGCCCCGACCGCAATACCCAGAAAGCGATTGGTCGTAAGTTTCTCTAAAGTGCCTTTAAGCTGATTTCCTGCGGCTGCTTCCAGACCGGAACTCATCATCTTCATCCCGTACAGAAACAGCGCCAATGCTCCGAAGAAGAGCAGCACGTTCTCGTATGTCATTTTCTTTTCCCTCTACTCCGCGGGACCACCCGCAACCATTTTTCTTTCAAAATTCATTATCACAATTGCATTATACAAGCGTCCATCGATGCTTTTCAAGAGGGAAAATCTATGAGTTTTTTGACATATTGACAGATATCTATATTATGAAAATAAGCTCACTTTTTGACCTGCGGATCCAGCTTTTTTCTGTTCTCATACATAACGTATTCCACATGGATCTTGAGGAGAACGATAAGAATGATTGCGGCCGGAATGCCCCACATGGCCGTCTTCCCGAGCAAAGCCGGGATATCGGAATATGTGGAGTATTTTACATACTCGCCCGAGTATGTGCTTTGGGCATTTCTGGCAAAGAAGATGAGCACGGCCACAAGCGCAAGGATCAGTGGAGTATATATACAGATCGTCCTGACGGCAAATCGGAAGTTCAGACGCATGAGCTCCTCACAGCACGCATAGCACATGCTCGGATCGTTTCTCTGTCCTGCTCTGTATGCTTCCAGATACATCTCTGCGGCCGTGTTGACCAGTTCCTGCCGGGACGGCTTTGACGTGGTCTTCCAGGGATCTTCCTCTTCCCATATATGCCGGCGGCTTCCGTATAAGCTGTTGTCCTTCATTTTCTGCAAGTCATCCTGCATCCGAAGCGGCTTGTTCCAGCTGTTCGCCATGTCCTGCTTCAATATCCTGATCTCCCCGCGGCGCTCTTTTCTCTTCTTGCGGGAAAGAGAATAATACAGATTCCCCAGGATCTGATCCACATTACAGGCCTGTAGTTCTGCACGTGCGTATCGGAGGAAACGGATCGAGCCATGTATATCTTCCGGATTCAATATTGCCGAGAGAAGTCCCTGAACATAGTACTTCTCCCGCTTTTCAGGAAGCTCGTCCAAAAAGGAAAGGAGGTTATGATCTTCGCCAGAAGAAAGATCCGCATTCTCACCTTCAGACAGTGCTTTGGCTAAAGGCAGAAAGATCATGGCGTCCTCTACCTTTTCTTCCGCCAGTTCCGAAAGGATCTTCATCCCCTCAAGATACTTCTCGTCAGATCTCACGATATTCTTCCTCTGTTCCTCGTCCGTCTTCTTTGCCGAATCCACGTACATACCGATCTCAAAGTAGAAATTCTCCAGAGAGATCAGGACCTGACAGAAGGCAAACCGGGCCTGCAGGCTCTTGGAAGAAAACGAATCCGCGGCGTAGTGATAGAGGCCGCAGGCCGTATGAATATCCATACGAAGCCCGTCTCCCCAGAAACACCTCTCCGCGATCTCCCCGGCGGCTTCCGGCACTCCGCCGGAAGAAGCGATACACATATAGTGGATCTGCTTACGACGGATCTGCGCCGGATCGTCCCCGTCTTCCTCCTTAAGGGCAATTGCAGCTTTATATGCAGCGAGAGGGTGACCGGCATCCGCACTTTCAAAGTAGAGTCTTTTTATCTGTGTCTGGACGTCTTCGTTATCCTTGTTTTCGTCTGTATTCAAAAGCTCTGCCAGTTCAAATTTGGCATCGCTGTTTCCCTGATCCGCAGCCAAGCGGAAATAGTGCTTCGCCTTATCCTTGTCCGACGGGATCTCTCCTTCCCTGAGAAAAAAACTGCCCAGAGATAGCGCTGATCGTGCAAAACCCGCTTTGGCAGCAACCATCAGCAGGTTGATCGCCCTCTCATCGTAGGGATCGTCTTCCATAAGAAGTATCCCCAGAAGGTGGTATGCCCGGGTATTACCGATCCTTACCGCCTGTTCCAGAAGAGACATTGATTTAGATCTATCTTTTTCACATCCGATCCCGGACAAATAGCAGACCGCAAGACAGACCATGGCCACGTGATGGCCGAGCTGTGTACCTTTCTCATAGTATCGGAAGGCTTCTTCTTTCGACATCTTCACGCCGGTTCCGTTCTCATAACAAAGGCCGGTCTCTACGCAGGCCAGCGGGAAACCCTTATCTGCCGCCTGCTTGAAGTAGGAAAAGGCTGTAGCTACGTCTTTATTTGCCTGAGGTGAACCTTCTCTATAGTGGAAAGCGATGCGGTACATCGCATCCGGGATGCCCTCATCAGCTGCGTTCTTAATCAGCTCAAAGCCCTTCTGCTCGTCTTTTTCGCACCCGAGGCCCATCTCCAGCATCATGCCGAAATTAAAGGTTCCTAGCGCAAGCCCGTTATCATGGGACTCCTTCATGAGCTCAGCGGCCTTCTGATAATCCTTCTTGCAGCCGATCCCGTCAGCTATCGCTTCACCGAGAACGTAACTTCCGATCTTCTTATCCTTCTCATGAGCGGCAGTGAATAATTCCAGCGCTTTGGCGTGATCTCTCTCCACGCCTTCTCCCCGGACATATTTCTGACCCAGTCCGATCATGGCGATCGGATGATCTTTCGCCGCGGCCCTCTCAAGCCACATTGCGGCCTCCTTGGGATCGCGCTCCACATATGTCCCCGTATCGAAGAACTTTCCCAAAGCAAGCCAGGCGTTTACATCGCCGGCTGCAGCCGCTTTACGGTACCACTCGTAAGCCTTCTCCAGGTCCTTCTCGACTCCCATACCGTTCTCATAGCAGCGTCCGAGGCTAAAGCAGGCAAACGGGTGTCCCGCTTCCGCAGACTCCCGGAACATCTGGAATGACTTTTCATCCACGGTCTTCTTCCTGCGCTCGCGGTCGAAAGCCGTTGCCGCCTGCGCATTCGGATCGTGGAACATATACGCATTCACCACGTCTTTAAATTTGTCATAAAAACTGCGTTCTTTTTCTTCCATCTCGTTACTTCCCGATACATTCGGTTACGTCCGCTGCTTCCCGGTACGTCCGAGTGCGTTCACATTCATTATAGCAAATCCGGTCCTGCAAGTCCTTCTTCCAGCGCCTTCCGAAGCGCCGCCGGGTCCGCCTTTCCACCGGTCGCCCGCATGGCCTGCCCCAGAAGAAATTGGAAATTCTTCGTCTTCCCGGACTTATACTCGCCGACAGCCTTAGGATTCTTCTCAAGCACCTCCGTGATCACATCCGCCAGTTTCTCCGGATCCGAAATCAGCCAGAGATCATGTGCCTCCGCGTATTCTTCAGGCATGGCGTTTTCCGTGAAAGCTGCCCGCAGGAGTTCTTTGCCCGAGGCACGGGATATCCGCCCCTCCTTCACCAGAAGAATGATCTCCCCCGGTGATTCCGCTCTGACTTTCATCTCCTCCGGCTGCATATTCATGTCGTTGAGGATCTTCAGAATTTCCCCCATGATCCAGTTCGACGCTCCTTTCGGATCTTTACATATCTCTGCAGTCTTTTCGAAAAGCACTGTGATTTCTTTGTTTTCGGTGAGTATTCCGGCATCGTACTCCGGAAGGTTCCACTCCTTTATATACCGCCTTTTCTTTTCGCCCGGAAGCTCAGGAAGAACAGATCGAACCTCATCTATCTTTTGTTCCGTGATGTGCAGTACCGGAAGATCCGGCTCAGGGTAATACTTGTATTCCGAAGCATCTTCTTTCTTTCTCATTGCGAAAGTCTCTTCCTTCTGCTCATCCCAGCGCCGGGTCTCTCTTTGGATCACGCCGCCGCCTCGGAGGACTTCCCATTGCCGATCCGCTTCAAACGCGATCGCCTTGGTTACGGCCCGGAAAGAAGACAGATTCTTCATTTCCGTTCTTGTGCCGAGGGCTTCTTCCCCCTTCGGACGGACAGACAGATTGACATCTACACGAAGCGATCCTTCCTGCATTTTTCCATCGGAAACATCGATGCTCTTGAGAAGCCTTCTTAGGTCTTCCAGGAAAGCCGTAACTTCTTCGGGTTCACGGAAATCCGGTTCCGTTACGATTTCCAGAAGCGGGACCCCGCAACGTGAAAAATCGATGCGAGTAATGTTTTCTGTCTCCTCGTGGATCAGTTTTCCCGCGTCATCTTCCATATGAAGCTCATGGATACGTATCCTCTTTCTTCTTTTCTCATCTGCCGAAGATCCCCCGGTTTCAGGACTTCCGGCTATATCGATATCCATATAGCCGTTTCGGCCGATCGGTGCGTAGAGCTGAGAGATCTGATACCCTTTAGGCAGATCCGGATAGAAGTAATTCTTACGATCGAACCGGCTCTCACGCGTCACATCACACCGAAGCGCCAGCGCCGTCAGTATCGCATAATCGAGGACCTTCCGGTTAAGTCGCGGAAGTGCTCCGGGAAGTCCCGCGCAGACCTCACAGATATGGGCATTCGCAGCACCTCCGAATTTCGTCGGGCAGCTGCAGAAGATCTTCGATTCCGTTTTCAATTCCACATGGACTTCCAACCCCACGACCGTTTCAAACTCACGCATCCTCTGCACCTCCCTTCACGTGTTTTTCGAAGAACCGTGCCGCTCCGAGGATCTCCTGCTCACCGAACCTCGGCCCCATCAGCTGGATACCGATCGGAAGTACGGGAGAATTGCCTGAAACCTCGTCGTTTCCGCCGGCGGCACAAGGACGCAATGCCGGGCAGCTTTTCACGGGTATACTGATGGCCGGAATCCCCGAAAGACTTGCCGGGACCGTACAAAGATCCGATGTATACGCAGTAAGCGGATCATCAGAGATTTCACCTTTTTCCGGTGCCGTGACCGGAGAGGTCGGACTAAGAAGAAGATCGTATCTTTCAAAAGCATCGTCAAAGGCTTTGCGGATAAGATTCCTCGCCTTTTCCGCTTTTCGGTAGATATCTTCAAAGTGTTCCGAGGAAAGAACGTAGTTTCCGAGCAGGATCCTTCGCTTCACCTCAAGACCGAAGCCTTCGCTTCTCGTTTTCGTATAAAGCTCCCGAAGATCTTCGATCCCCTCAGCCCGGAATCCATAGCGGATACCGTCATAGCGGGAAAGATTGGAAGAGGCTTCCGCGGACGAAAGGATGTAATAGACCGGCACCGCATATGAAAGCACCGGCATATCCACTTCCTCGACCACTGCTCCGTTTTCTCGGAGGAAATCACGGAAAACCGACAGACCGTTGGCCACTTCTTCCGAGATCGTTATCTTTCCTTCTCCGGCAAGAAGCTGTTTCGGGATACCGATGCGCTTGCCTTCCATCCGGTAGTTCTCCATCACCTCAAGATCGATCTTCGGTGATAAAACCGAAGTCTGATCTTTCTCATCTGCTCCGGTAACGATGTTATAAAGCACGGCCGCATCGATACTTGAGCGCGTAATGGGGCCGGCCTGGTCCATCGAGGAAGCAAAGGCCACCAGACCATGCCGGGACACGGATCCGTAGGTCGGACGAAGCCCGTAGAGCCCGCAGAACGCCGCCGGCTGGCGGACGGATCCGCCGGTATCGGTACCCAGTGCGGCCAAAGCTTCATTAGCCGCGACAGCAGCTGCTGATCCTCCGGACGATCCTCCCGGGACCCGCTTCGGATCCATCGGGTGAGATGTCGCGCCGAAGTACGAATGCTCCGTAGATACGCCCATCCCGAACTCATCCATGTTCGTTTTACCAATGATGACCGCTCCGGCTTCCTCCAGTTTTTCCACACAGGTAGCAGCAAAAGGGGGAATATAGTTTTCCAGCATCTTCGATCCGCATGTCGCAGGTTTTCCGGCATAAAGCAGGTTATCCTTTATCGCGACCGGCACGCCAAGAAGCGGGGGAAGTGCCGTATTATCCGCCTCCGAAGTCCCGTTTTTCTCACGGAACAACCGGATCCTCTCATCGCAGGCACGCGCTTTTTCGACCGCTTCATCCTTCCAAAACGCGAGATAGGCGTGGAGGTTATATTCATTTTCGTCTATGTTTTGAAAAACTTTACGCACGATCTCTTCCGAGGTCACTTTTTGCTCCCGGATATTTCGCGCAAGTTCTACCAAATTCATGGAAAGAAACGGGGATAAACTACTGGAACAATGCGGTTTTGAGGTCATCTTTTCACCTCACTCCACCGTTCGGGGCACAGTAAACATGCCGTCCGCACTTTTCGGCGCCTGCGATAGTATCGCTTCCGAAAGACCGGAATCCCCGGCAATATCTTCACGCAGAACGATCTCTACGGCGCCTTCAGAACGAACGGACTTCTCTCCGGCCTCTTCTAGCTGATCGGTTAAATCTTCTCCCGAAGCCGTTTCCTGGTCCGGTGCATCCTCGATATCCAACTCGGAAATCCGCTCCATATACGGCACGATGCGCGCAAGATCAGTATATAGGATCTCCCTCTCTCCTTCAGAGAGGGAAAGCCCGGAAAGTCGCTCGATTCGGTTCAGTTCATCTTCTGAGATCTGCGTCATAGTTATTCCCTGAAATAGTCACTTTTCTTCGCCATTTACAACGATTTCAGTATATCACACTCCGAATCGGGAAATAACGTGGAGCGCCCCTCATTTCTGTAGTAAAATAGTCCTAATCGACGAAAGGAAGAACAGGAGGAAGAAACGTGGTATCAGCCTTGATCCGAAAACTCGTTCCGGGTGTGCGGAAAATGAAGGACAGTTCCCAACCGGTCTCGGCACCGGACCGACGCGCCGTTGGCAGCATCTGCGGCGCATGTGGCATCTTCTTCAACCTTCTCCTTTTCACCGGAAAACTCGTAATGGGTATCCTCACCCACTCCATTGCCATCGTCGGTGACGCCCTCAACAACCTGTCCGATGCCGGCTCATCGATCATCACCATGATCGGGTTCCGTCTGGCAGGCAAGGCTCCGGACGCCGATCACCCCTTCGGTCACGGCCGGATTGAATATATTTCGGGACTGATCGTTTCGCTTTTGATCTGCATCATGGGCTTCGAGCTCGGCAAATCTTCTGTCGACGGCATCATCCACCCGACCCACGTAGATTGTACTGTTTCTGCGATCGTCATACTGATTGCCTCGCTACTCGTAAAGGCTTACATGATGTTCTACAACTTCAAGTGGGCGAAGATCATCGATTCATCCGCCATGCGGGCAACCGCCGTTGACAGTAGAAACGACATGATCTCCACATCTGTTGTTCTCATCGCGGTGATCTGCACGAAATATACCGATCTTCCTATCGATGCCTATATCGGTGTCGCACTTGCGGTCTTCATCCTCTATTCCGGAATCAACGCGGCAAGAGACACGATCGAGCCGCTTCTCGGTACACCCCCTTCCAAGGAATTTCTCGACAGGATCGAAGAGATCGTCATGTCCCACGAGGCCGTCAGCGGGATCCACGATGTGGTCGTCCATGACTACGGTCCCGGACGGAAAATGGTCTCACTTCACGCCGAAGTTTCCGCATTCCAGGATATGTTCTATATTCACGACTGCATCGACAATATCGAGATGGATCTCGCAAGAGAACTGGATTGCGAAGCCGTGATCCACATGGATCCCATCGACACGAAAAACAAGGATCTCATGTGTCTTCAGGGAGAGGTCAGAGAGATCGTCAAGAAGATCGATGAACGTATCACGATCCACGATTTCAGGATGGTTCCGGGTGAGAGCCACACGAACCTCATCTTCGATATGGTGGTTCCGCACGATGTCTCTTCTCCGGAAAAAGCACTGGTCCAGACCGTTCGCGAAGAGGTCCTGAAGATTCATCCGAACCATTACTGCGTCATCAAGATCGACCGCTCCTACGTATGAGTAAGCAGGGCGATTTCTCAAAAGGGCGTGTCCCGCTTCTGATCCTGAAACTCGGTCTTCCTATCATGCTGGCTGAGATGGTCGTCGTGCTTTATAACATCGTCGACCGCGCCTATATAGGACACATGGGTGAGACCAGCACCTACGCCATCACCGGACTCGGCGTATGCTTCCCGCTGATTACTTTCATCAGTGCATTTGCCAATCTCTGCAGCACAGGAGGAACGACACTCGCGACGATTGCAAGAGGAGAGAAAAACGACGAGAAGGCCGAGCGTATGATGAGTACTTCCTTCACACTCCTTCTTCTTATCGGAACGTTTCTGACAGTCGTTCTTTTTGTCATCGCTCCATGGATCTTAGAGTTTCTCGGCGGTGACGAATTCTCGCTTCCCTACGCCGTCGACTATTTCCGCATCTACGTCATCGGCACGATTCCCGTGCTCATCAGTCTCGGCATGAATCCTTTCATCAACGCGCAAGGCTTCCCGAAGATCGGTATGTCGACCGTGATCCTTGGTGCCGTGCTGAACATCGCACTCGACCCGGTCTTCATCTTCGTACTTGACATGGGCATCCGCGGCGCGGCCCTCGCGACGGTCCTTTCCCAGAGCGCAAGTGCTCTGTGGGTAGTGCTTTTCCTGCGGAGTAAGAAACCGCCCCTCCGACTCCGGCATCTTTTGATCGACCGCACCCAGCTCGGCGGCCTTCTGAAACTCGGCGCGACAGGTTTTACTTTCCGCGTGACCAGCAGCTTCACGCAGGCGATCGTGAACATCATGCTCAAGGCGTGGGGCGGCCCGCTCAGCACGCTGTACGTCGGCGCGATGAGCCTGAACAATTCGGTCCGGGAAATCATGAGCCTCCCGAACAGCGGCATCACGGCAGCCGGCCAGAATGTAATGAGCTATAACTACGGTGCGAAAAAGAATAAACGCGTCTCGGAGTGTATCAACTTCATCTTCTTCTGCGGTCTTCTGGTCAACATTCTGATGTGGGTTATGATGCTCTTCTTCCCGCGCCCCATCATCCGTATCTTCACCGACGATCCGGAACTGATCGATCTGACCGTCCACTGTGCGCGGATCTTCTTCGGTGCTTTCCCGTTCATGGCCCTGCAGATGAGCGGCCAGACCACTTTCGTCGCCCTGAATTATCCGAAGCATGCGCTTTTCTTCTCCATGCTCCGTAAGATCCTTTTGGTTACCCCGCTGACGCTCCTTCTTCCCGGCCTCGGGCTGGGCGTGGACGGGGTATTCTGGGCAGAATTCCTAAGCCAGCTTATCGGCGCCAGCATCTGCTTCACGACCATGTATTTCACCATCTGGCGGAGAATGATAAAATGTGAGGAGAGTGCAGGAGGCGAAAACCATGAGGATCATTGATAAACTGAATCAGAAACGCATTCTTATCTGGGGCTACGGACGGGAAGGAAAATCCACGGAGACCTTTATTAAGGAGCACTGCAGCGTATCGTCCTGCGATATTTTCGAAGGGAAAGAAGATGACGTCAGCCTAAAGTCCGATGATTACGATTACATCATCAAGAGCCCGGGCATCGTCACACATATCGATAACCCTAAATACATTTCCCAGACCCGCCTTTTCATGGAGCAGTTTTCCTCTCAGGTCGTCGGCATCACCGGCACGAAAGGGAAAAGCACGACTTCATCGCTTCTTTACCACGTCCTCTCTGATTGCCGGAACGGCGATGCCATCCTTTGCGGAAATATCGGACTGCCCTGTTTTGACTATTACGATGCGATCCACGAAGGCACACCCATCGTCTATGAACTGAGTTGTCATCAGCTCTCCGACCTGGAAACCTCTCCTCACGTGGCTGTATTTCTTAACCTCTACGAGGATCACCTGGACCGCTATATCACGATGGAGAATTACTTCAATGCGAAGAAGAATATCACGATCCATCAGAAGCCGGACGATTTCTTCTTCTACGGAAATGACGTCCCAGAAATTGAAACGCCGGCCAGAAAAACTCTGCTTGATTTTGATTCATCGATGACCTTCGATATGAATTTAAAAGGTGCCCACAACCAGTTCAACGCCACTTTTGTTTACCGCATCTGTACCGAAGTCTTCGGGCTTTCTCCGGAAGCGGTAAGAAAGAGTATCGAGACCTTTACCGGTCTTCGCCACCGCCTGGAATTC
Source organism: Clostridiales bacterium (assembly GCA_017620475.1). Taxonomy (GTDB): domain Bacteria; phylum Bacillota; class Clostridia; order Saccharofermentanales; family Saccharofermentanaceae; genus Scatonaster. The sequence continues at coordinate 25,723 of JAFZQI010000002.1, forward strand.
GTCGGAAATTTCGACGGGATCGATTTCTATAATGACTCGATCTCCACGATCCCCCAGGCCACGATCCAGGCTGCCACCAGTATCGCAAACACCGGTACGCTCCTTATCGGCGGTATGGACCGCGGGATCGACTATACGACGCTGATCGACTTTGTGAAAGTCCATCCGGAATATCAGTACATCTTTTCCTACGAGTCCGGAAAGCGGATCTATGACGAAGTCGGGGATCTTCCTTATACCCATCTGGTCGCCGACCTGAAAGAGTCTGTGGATCTGGGAAAGAAGCTCACCCCCCAAGGCAAGGCCTGTATCCTGTCTCCGGCGGCCGCATCTTACACTCACTTCAAGGATTTCGAAGCCCGCGGTGAGAAATTCTGTCAGATCCTCCGCGGCGAGACGACCCTCGTATTCACCGGAGATATCGGATTCGACCGCTACATGGATCACCGCTGGGAAGATCCGGATCTCCTCAGTAAGCGTGTCCGCGATGTCCTTTCCTATGCCGATCACGTCATCGCCAATGTGGAAGGCCCCATCATGGAAGGAACGAAAAACGAAGTAAACGAGGGAGCTGCTCAGCTCCTGCACTTCATGGAGCCGGAAGTGGCCGACTTCCTCGCGAAGAATCACTGCGACATCTGGAATATCTGCAACAACCACATTAAGGATGCCGGAGAAGAAGGCATTGCCTCGACCATCGAAGAAGCGAAGAAACGCGGTATCGCTACCATCGGTGCCGGTATGAATATCGGAGAAGCCAGAAAGATCCACTATATTTCCGCATCCGGCGGTATCGGTATGTTCGGGGTCGGATATCAGCGTGCCTGCCGCAAGGCCAGTGAGACGGAGGCCGGCTGCTTCAGCTGGAGCGACCTGGATGCCATCCGGGAAGCCATCACGGAGATCAAGAAGACCTGCCGCTGGTGTATTGTCGTTTCCCACGCCGGAGAAGAATTCACCCCGCTCCCGTCGCCATATACCCGCGACCGCTATCACCTGTACCTGGAAATGGGCGCGGACATCGTCGTCGGTCACCACCCGCACGTGCCGATGAACTATGAGACTGTCGGCGACAAAGTGATTTTCTATTCGCTTGGAAATTTCATCTTCGACACGCCTTACCAGCGCTCCCAGTTTAATACGGAAAAAGGCCTTCTTCTGCAGCTGGATCTGTCTGCCGAGAAGTTCACCTTCAAGACCTACGGCATCGACATCCATCGGGATACCGAGAAGATCGACCTCGGCGCGCTTCCGGTGATCTATCAGGATGTACAGGAAGAGGAATATAAACTTCTGTCGCCGCTGTCGGCCAAGATGCATATCGCCGCCACCAAAAGGCAGATGACATTTCTTCAGCCCGAACGCTTCAAAGATGCTACCGAAGAAGACTGGAAGGCCCACTTTACCGAGCCGATGCGTACCGGGCGTGTCCCCGGCGAGACACTGGATTTCTTCATCCTCTGCCCGCTTGCCGAAGAAGCCGAAAAGGGCGACTGGAAGAAGAGCAAACACCAGGACATCGTCAAGTATATTCAGGAACAGATGTAAAAAGGAGCGGAATCTTATCCGCTCCTTCTTTTTTCTTTTCGAAAAGCACTGTTCTCCGGGGTCCTTTACTCGCCCATCTGCTCCTGCTCGTAGATGATGTTGAGCATCTTGGCCGTGGCTTTGATCGCCGCGGCAACCTGGTCACGGTCGAGGCCTCTGGTCTTAAACTCATGCTCGCCATCGCGCCAGGTGATCACGCTCTCGACAAAGGCATTGGTACGGCCTCCCGGCGGGATCGTGACGGTATAGTCGGCGAAGAACGGAAGCGTTCTTCCGAATTGCTGATAGACTTTCTGCAGGGCCCGCATGAAGGCGTCAAACTGACCTTCACCGGATGCACTTGCTTCGTGAACATTATCGTCGATCTGGATACGCATCGTGGCCACGGGATTAAGATCTCTCGCGTGGCAGACATAGTAGTTCAGGATCTTCACGTGGGATTCGCCGTTGCCCTTGCCAAGCACGTCCGCCACGATGTACGGGAGCTCGTCGGTCATCACGCTCTCCTTGTTATCGCCCATCTCCACGATCCGGGCCGTGACTTTCTCCAGCGAATCTTTATCCAGATCGAGACCGAACTCCTCAAGGTTCTTCGCGATACTGGCGCGTCCGCTGGACTTGCCGAGCGCATACTGGCGGAATCTTCCGAATCTCTCCGGTGCCAGCTTATTACAGTATAGAGAATCCTTCGTGTCTCCGTCCGCGTGTACACCGCAGGTCTGTGTAAAGACCGCCGCGCCCGTGATTGGCTGATTTCTCGGGATCCTCATGCCTGAAAAGGACTCAACCATTTTACTTACGTGCTCGAGCGCCGTTTCATTGACACCGATCGATATGTTCTCACAAAAGTCCGTAACCGCACCTACGATCGAAGCCAGCGGGGCATTTCCTGCACGCTCACCCAGACCGTTTACCGTCACATGCACGCCTCTGGCACCGGCCTTAACGGCCATAATGGTGTTTCCGACGGACATGTCGTAGTCATTATGGGCATGGAAATCAAAGTGTACTTCCGGGAACAAGGAACACATCTTCTTTACATACTCATAAGTCATATCCGGCGTCAGCACACCGAGCGTATCGCAAAGCATGATGCGTTCGACAGGAAGTACCGAGATCTCGCCTATCAGCATTTTTACATAATCGAAATCATTCTGGACACCATTACTCCAGTCCTCAAGGTAGATATTGACCTTCATGTCACGGAAAGCGGCATCCTCGATGACACGGCGGATCTCCCCGACATGCTGCTCCGGGGATTTCCCCAGCTGTGCCGTCAGATGGTGGATGGAGCTTTTACAGAGGAGGTTGACGATATGTCCGCCGCCATTCTGGATCCAGGAGAGGGAATGCCCGCTGTCAACAAAGGCCAGAACTTCAACTTTATCAAGATATCCCTTTCCTTTCGCCCACTCCGTGATCTTCTGCAGCGCTTCGAAATCTCCGTCGGAAATACGTGCGGATGTGACCTCGACGCGATCGACTTTGACCTCATCCAGAAGGATCTTGGCTATGCTGAGTTTCTCGCTGGGAGTAAAGGAAACTCCCGGGGTCTGTTCACCATCCCGAAGGGTGGTATCCATAATTTCCAATTTCATATCGTCACCTTTAACTTTGATTGTATTCCGGAGCTGACCTGTTTTACTGTTTGCTTGCTTTTCAAGGCAAACTCATCCAGTCCCAGTATAGCAGAAACGGGAAGGAAATGCTTTTATCTATTTTCTTTTTTAGAGTTTTTTGAGATAATAGGAAAGATGGTAAATCAAATACGATAAGGAGCAGTGCTATGGGCAGAGGTAAAGATAAATTCGAATCCTTCTTCTCCAACGAGAAGATCCTGGAAATCATCCGGCTTTATTCTAACGACACCATCTATTTCAAAGATGTGCAGTCCCGTTTTATCTGGAATAACCGCGCTCACGCTGCTCAGTTCGGCATTTCCGATCCCCACGAGATGGTCGGAAAAACCGATGCCGATTATTTTCCGAAAGATTTTGCAACCCGCGCCAGAAAGGAAGAGCTGGAGATCATGGATACCAGGATCCCGCTCATTTCGAATATTGAACGTCTGGAGAAGGCGGACGGGTCTGTGGTCTGGTATTCCGCTTCGAAATACCCCCTCATCGACAATGCCGATAACGTGATCGGTACTTGGGGCATCAGCCGCAATATCACGGCACTGAAGATCGTCGAAGAAGAGCTGAGCCGCACCAACGAGAAACTCAAGAGGCTTTCTCAGGTGGATGATCTGACGGGACTTTTTAACCGCAGATACTTCTATGAGATGATCGAGAAGACAGCCTATCAGTATGACCGCCGAAATAGTCCGGATCAGCTGAAAGATCCTAAGAATACCTTCTGCCTGATCTCACTGGACATCGACTTTTTCAAGAAGATCAACGATGACTACGGCCATAACAAAGGTGACGATGTGCTGCGTCTTGTCGCCGGTATCCTTACGTCCCAGTGCCGTAAGTCCGATATGGTTTTCCGGATCGGCGGAGATGAGTTTATGATGCTTCTTCCGGATACACCGCTTAAGGGAGCGAAAGTTCAGGCTGAGCGCGTCCGCTCCGCCCTTTCCGCTGCGCCGATCGTCCTGGACGATAACTCGGCGCCGGTACGTCTTACTGCCAGCATGGGTATTTCCTGCTACAAGGATTGCACCAGTGTCTCTGACCTGATCCACAAAGCAGACGAACGCCTCTACACATCCAAGAACCTCGGACGTGACCGCGCAACCTGATTGAAGTTTTCCGTTTCATCGGATTACGGGGCGGTATTTCCCTTTTCTTTATATCGGAGCAGTGCTGCACGGGCGAAGTCTTCGCCTTCCGTGCCCAGTGGCGGAAGTTCGTAATCCTCTCCATAACGGCGTTTCAAGGCAATAGACAGAAGATGATCCGTCATGCGCGGATTCTTCGGCAGAAAACTTCCGTGGGAGTACGTCCCATATACATTTTTATAGATGGCACCTTCGTACCCGTCTTTTCCGTTATTCCCTGCTCCCTCGATCACCTTCGCCATAGGCTTGACCGAAGGACCGAGATATGTACGTCCGCTGTGATTCTCAAATCCGTAAAGTACCGCACTGTCGGAAACGCCTTCCGCCCTCAGGAAATCCGCTTCATACACGGTATCCTGGATATAACGAACATCCTCACCGACCGTATATATATCGATGGCGCCCAGGCATTCGATCCTCGTGCCATCGTGTTCCTGATAGTAATGCCCGAGCATCTGGTATCCGCCGCAGATACAAAGGAATACCATGCCGTGTTCGATAGCATCCTTCACCTTCGGTCCTTTGACTTCTACGAAATCCTTACGGATCACATTCTGTTCCGCGTCCTGTCCGCCACCTAAGAAAACGATATCAAAATCCTTCTCATCGAAATCATCACCTATGGAAACGGGAACCAGCTTCACGCTGATCCCGCGAAGCCCGGATCTTCTGATCAGACTCAAAACATTCCCCCGATCCCCGTAGAGGTTAAGAAGATCCGGGTACATATGGCATATGCGAAGTTCTTTTGCCGTATTATCCATAGATAAATCTTCTTCCTTTCATCATTTCCAGAAATCCTTCAGGTGATATCTCTTCACCAGGATCGACCGAAGTGCCAGCATCGAGGTGTAGTTCGGGAGGATATAAAGACACTTGCCCGTCGCGGAATCCGAAATCGCCTGATCCAGAAGCTCCGCGCACTCCTCCATTGGTTTCGCGATAATGCGGTCCCTGTCGACTCCGGAATACATGATCCTAAGCATCATATCGCCGTACCGGTCTCCGGATACATAGACTTTCTCCGGGAAAGACTTGGATTCGAAGTCCACATCCCAGATCCAGGAAACATCTTTACCATCCGCAATATTGCTGTTAAGGAGCATATAGATGCCGTCCGCATCGGATGCGCCTGCAACAAACGAAAGCGCCCGGTCCAGACCTACCGGATTCTTCACCAGAAGAACACATATCTTCTTATCTCCGATCTTGATCTTCTCCATTCGGCCGAAGGCGGCTTCCACATGTTCGAGCGCCGATGCGCATCTGTCAAAAGAAAGGTTTTCGGTATCGCCGATCTTTTCTCCCATACGGATACAGGCCGATACCGCGCAGATCGAATTATAGAAGTTATGCATGCCCGGGATGGGAAGCTTGACGCGTTTTGACCGGACATCGGAAGGCTCTTTGCCGTCGCAAAGTGTCAATTCATACCCTTCATCTGAAGGATTTTTCGCAAGATCATATTCAACATAGAATCTGGGTTTTTGCCGGACTTTCCCGCATTTTTCGCAGGCAAAAGCACCGAGGTGGCCGAAGCTTCGTGCCGTGTAAGTGTATTTTACCTTGCATTCCGTGCAGTATTCGGCATCCGATGAAGCCGGAAGCATACCGGAACGGCTGGGGTAGGTGATGTTATTGTAGTGCATGGATTCCTCGGAAAGCCCGTAGAAGGAAGTCCTTCCTTCCCTGCCTTTATACAGTTCCGAAACCAGGGAATCGTCGCTGTTTAGAAGGATATCGGCCTCACAGGTATCCAGGCCTTTGGCGATCAGATCCCTCGTATGGGCCAGTTCGCCGAAACGATCCAATTGATCCCGGAACAGATTTGTGACCACCGAAACCTTCGGCATGATCTGGCAGGCAATTTTTCCGTATGCTGCTTCATCTGTTTCCAGAACACAGATGACCTTTCTTCCTTCCTTATCCGCCTTCTTCATATCCTTCAATCCGAAGATCATGGATGTCGTCACGCCGGAAAGGAGATTTGCACCGGATACATTTGTCACGACGGTATATCCGCAATTACGGAAAATATCGGTGATCATGTGTGTAGTCGTTGTTTTGCCGTTCGTACCGGTGATCGTTACACAGTTGCGCCCTTCACAGAGCTTCTTAAGGATCTTCGGATCCACCTTAACGGCAACCTTACCGGGAAGCGTGGTTGCACCCCGTCCTAAGACGCGTAGAGCGAGTCTTGTACATTTGGCACTGAATACGGCGATGTGGAATCGAAGGCCTCTCATGCTGCTCCTTCCGTCATTCCTTAAGATGTCCGATAACGAGGAGACGGTGGGTCGCAACGCCTGTTGGTGTGCATGTTACGAGTGTTACCTGCTTGCCGAGGCCATCGTCAATATCAATGAAATTATCCAGTTCTTCCGGTAATACCGCCTCATAGATCGTATCGACCATATAAACATATTTATTTCCGTCGATACATGTTATCTCTATGGTATCTCCGATCTCCATCTCGCCGAGGCGGTTGAAAAGCTTGCCTTCCGCACGCATTCTATGACCAAGGATCGTCATGTTTCCTTCCTGTCCGGGATCCGCTGTATCCTTCAGTCTTCCCGCTCCGTACCGGAGAGAGACGATCGTTGCGTCATCCCAAAGAGGAATATCCACGTTGATCGAGGGGATCTTTATGCTTCCCAGAGCAGTCAGGACGACCTCATCGGGTAATTCCGCTACGATGGTCTGATAGTCTACCTGGCTTCCGCCGACTTCTTCTTCCCCGTAATAATATTCGAATTCTTCTCCGCTGACTTCGTTTCCGGAAGATTTGACCACAAATGTGGCCTGACTTCCTTCAACTATGCTCTCCAGCATGTCATCGGTAAGCTTCTGACGTTTCATATTCTTGATTGGATCGATCAGGAGGAGAATCACACCGATAATGAGGCAGATCAGAGCCACGCCGATCAAGATGATATTTCTCCAATTTATCTCCCCGTTTCTTTTTCTAAACATATATTCCCCGTCAAAGATTTTCTTCGCAAATTATTATATCAGATACTTTCAAGAAGTGGAAATTTCTGATATGATTATTCTACTTTTCATTTCCGCGCTTGGGTTATGGGAGAAAGTGCGGGGTTTTTTTAGCGGGTGATTCAAGGATGGATGCAAATAAGATTTGGAATCAGACCTTAACCTTTTTGAAGGATGAGATGACTACGGTAAAGTACAAGACTTTTATCGAACCGTTGACTCCTTCTTTTGCTGATGACAGCCTGATTATCCTTACCGCTCAGGATCCCTTCAGCCAGGAACAGGTTATCCCAATGATCCCCCTTATCAGAAACTGCATTGCTGCAGCGATCGGTAAAGAGATGGATGTGAAGGTTGAACTTCCCGGCTCTGCTTTGACATTAAATATGATCCATGAGCGTTCTTCCGCTGCTCCGGTCGTCTCAAACGAGAGTTCTGCTTCCCAGTTGAATCCCGGATATACTTTCGACTCGTTTATCGTCGGATCCGGTAACCGCTTCGCACATGCTGCCTGCGTATCCGTAGCCGAAGGCGGAAAACAGTATAATCCTATCTTCCTTTACGGCGGATCCGGATTAGGAAAGACCCACCTTATGCATGCGGTCGGAAACTACGTACTCTCAAGAATGCCTTCGAAGAAGGTCGTATACGTTAACTGTGAGCGTTTCGTCAACGAGTTTATTGCTACGATCCGCGAAGGAAAATATGATGATTTCCGTGAGAAATACAGAAATGCGGATTTTCTCCTCATCGACGATATCCAGTTTATGGAGCGTAAAGAACAGATGCAGGTGGAATTCTTCCATACTTTCAACGAATTATATGAATCAGGCAGAATGATCCTGATGACCTGTGATAAACCACCTCAAAGCCTCTCTTACCTTGAGGAGCGTTTGCGTTCCCGTTTCTCTTCCGGTCTGATCGTTGATATCCAGCCGGCCGACTATGAGACGCGTTTGGCTATTTTAAACAGGAGAATTCAGGACGACCATATCAGCCTTCCTGATGACGTAGTTGATTATATCGCTTCCAACTTCGCTTCCAATATCCGAGAGATGGATGGTGCCTATAAGACGGTCGTTGCCTATTGCATTATGGCAAATGCGTTTACACTGGAGAACGCCAAGATTGCTCTTAAGGATCTCATTACCAAACCGGAAAGACAGGTTACACCTGAACTGATCGTCGAAGTGGTGGCCCGTGCATTCAACATTACGGTATCCGATATCATGTCGAATAAACGCAGCAAGGATATCCTTGTTCCCCGTCAAATCTGCATGTACATCTGCCGTTCTGAATTGAATATGACTTTTCCGAAGATCGGTGAGTTCTTCGGAGGAAAAGATCATACTACGATCCTTCACGCGTGTAACAAAATTGAAAAAAGTCTGAAAGAATCCGACACAGAAATTTCCGTTCATATCGACTCCATTAAAAAGAGACTCTTTAACTGAAGTTTTCCACTCTTTTTCGTTCAATTGTGGAAAACTTTTATGGGAAATCGAGTGAATACTTTGTGTATAAAAGTATACATGTGAATAAGTGAAAACAGATTGTTTTTTTACACAGTTCTTTTCACAAGTTTTACACATAACAAATGTACTGTTTTCAGGCATTTGAAGGGTAAAATCACTTTTCCACAGAGCATAATAATACGAATAATATTTCCTTTTATTCTTAATAATATTATTGTTTAATTCAGCCTGATCCACCCCCCTCTCACTTTTTTCTTCTTTGACATTTTTCTCTTTTGTGTGGAAAACTTTATTTTCAAAGAGATGCTCAGAAACGGTTCAGATCCTTATACTTTTGCACGATTCTTTGTAGCATTTTTGTAATTTTCCTGTATAATATATAGTGTTATTTGATAAACGAAAACGGAGGAAAGAAACGCATGAAACTTGTTATTTCAAGAGACAAACTCGTCGAAGCGATTTCGATTGTTCAGAAGGCAGTTTCTACTCGTTCAACTTTACCTATTTTAGATGGTATTTTGATTGAAGCCGATGCGAATAAAGTAAAGCTTACAGGCTATGATTTAGAGACAGGTATTGAGGCGCTGGTGGATGCAGATATTATGGAAGAGGGTTCGATCGTGATCCCTTCCAAGGTGTTTGGTGAGATTGTCCGTAAGCTGCCTGACGAGGAAGTAGCTATTTCTTCTAATGAGAGAATGGTTATCGACATTGAAAGCGGTACGTCTAAATTTTCCATTAACGGTATCTCTGCAGAGGGATTCCCGAAGATTCCGGATGTCGGCAAGGATAATAAGATCATTTTGAACCAGGAGATCCTGCGCAATATGATCAGCCAGACGATCTTTGCTATTTCTACAGATGAAGGACGTCCGATCCTCAATGGTTCCCTTTTTGAGTCCGATGGAAAGAATATCAATATGGTATCTATCGATGGATTCAGAATGGCTCATAGAAAGCAGGAGATCGGAGAAGATCTTCCGGTAATGAAGTTCCTCATCCCCGGCAAGGCTTTGCACGAGGCTGCCCGTATCCTTACAGGTAAAGATGCGGAAGTCGTTATCTATGCTTCTACGAATCATATTCTGTTTGATACCGGAACGTTTAGAATCGTTTCCCGCCTGATTAATGGTGAATTCCTGGATTATCACGCTATCGTACCAAAAAATTCTACTACTACGATGATCGTAGATAGAAATGCGGTTTTAAATGCAGTTGAACGTGCTTCCCTGATTATTCAGAAGGAAGATAGAAGATGTCCGGTTAATCTCTCGATGACAGATGAGGAAACATTGGTTATCCGTTCCAGTACTGAACTCGGTAATCTTCGTGAAGAAGTCAATTGTCAGATCACGGGAGAACTGATCAGCGTAGATTTTAATCACAAGTATATTATGGATGCTCTTCGCGTTGTGGAAGATGATACAGTGAAGTTCCTCTTCTCCGGCGCCAATGGCCCGTCCGTAGTCGTACCGATCGAGGGAGAAGGATATACATATCTGATTCTGCCGCTTCGTAAGTGATTCTCTTAATGAAGAAGCAGAAGGACGTAATGTATGTATATACGTTCCATTGAACTTGAGAATTTCAGAAATTACAGAAGGCTTGATCTTAAGGTCGAGCCTTCTGTTAATGTTTTCTATGGGGCAAATGCCCAGGGAAAAACGAATATTCTTGAGGCTATATATATCTGCACATCGACACATTCCCACCGTACTTCCAAGGATGCCGAAATGGTCATGCACGGAGAACACGGATATAAGGTGAAATTGAAACTGACGTCTTCCTTCAATACGTATGATGAGTCGGTAGCAGTCATGTATGAGGATGGACAGGGCTCAGAATTAAGCACAAAGAATGCCAGAAAAGTGGTTTTGCATGATGATGTGCCTTATAATAAAATATCCGAGTATTTCGGGATTTTTAACGCTGTTATATTCGCTCCTGAAGACCTGATGCTGATTAAAGAGGGTCCTTCTGTTCGAAGAAAGTACCTCAATATCCTTCTTTCCTCGGTAAAACCTTCTTACTACTATGAACTTTCTAATTATGTGCGTCTTCTTATGAATCGTAACAGGATCATCAAGAATGCGCGTTCCGGGAATAATAAGATCCTTACGGATAAAGTTCGTGAAGAAATGTCGATCTGGCATGAACCCATGGCCAGGTCTGCAGCAAAGATTATGCGTGATAGATATCTGTTTTCTCTTAGGATAGATGCTTTTGCAAAATCCCATCATGAAAGTATTTCCCATGGAAGTGAGACTCTTTATGTGAAATATAAGACCTGCATTCCTAATGAAATGCTGGAGGATTACGATGAAAATAAGGTTGTTGAGGCCTTGATCCGAAAATGGGATAACACTATCGAAGACGATTTTATACACGGTACGACGAATTACGGGCCGCAAAGAGATGATCTTGTTATGTCATTAGATGGAGACGGGTTAAGAATGTTTGCTTCTCAGGGGCAGCAAAGATCCGCGGCTCTTTCGATGAAACTGGCCGAATTGGATATTATGCGTGAAGAAACGAATGATTCTCCGGTTCTGCTTCTGGATGATGTTTTCGGGGAGCTGGATGCAACCAGAAGAAGGTGTCTTTTATCCGAGATCGGTGATGCCCAGATATTCATTACATGTACAGATAAATCTTTCATTGAACAGGAACTGGCAGATTCCATGGAAAAAGCCTCGAAAATCGCCTTTTTCGAGGTAGTTGACGGAAATGTTTCAAGGGTGGAAAACAGATAGAAAATTGACCTTTCCGGTGCCTTTTATGGTATAATATTATGGTCAAAACAATAGGATAGAAGGGGCGTTTCGGATGTTCGTTCATATCGGTGGAGAATATACGATCCTGATCGATACGATAATCAGTCTGATCAACCTGGAAACAGTACAGGCATCATCTTCAGATATGAATTCTTTCCTCAAACAGAAGGAAGAAGAGAATATTCTGGAATATGTTTCAGAAGAGATTCCCAGGTCTCTGGTTCTTACAGATGACCGCACATACGTCTCCCCTATCTCCGTTCAGACATTGCGTAAAAGGATCGAAAATGCGAATAATTGCTTTTGATCCGCGGTAGGTAACAGTGTTACAAAACTTGATAAATCAGGCATTCTCACGAGAATAAGTTTTCTTGTGTGAATCAGGAAGGAATGAAGAAAATGGACGACGACAAGAACCTGCAGAACACTTCCGACGAGCAGAATCAGCCGGAGGAGAAAAGAGAATTCTATTACGAGGTACAGGAAGAGACTGATGGTCTTGTGAATCTCGCGGCGGATCCCCGTGCACTGACCGAGGATTATAAAGAGGATTCTCTCGAGGACCTCGAGCAGGCGACCCAGGGACAGGATGATTTCGACACCACAAACAAGAAAGAATATAACGAAGAAGATATTCAGGTTCTGGAGGGCCTGGAGGCCGTCAGAAAGCGTCCGGGTATGTATATTGGTGATACGACCCTTCGAGGACTTCATCACCTCGTATATGAGATCGTAGCCAACTCTGTCGATGAGGCGCTCGCCGGACGCTGTGATACGATCAAGGTCACGGTAAATACAGACGGTTCCGTTACGGTTACCGATAACGGTTCCGGTATTCCGGTCGGTATTCACCCGAAAATGGGTATTCCTACGGTTGAAGTTGTACATACTGTACTTCATGCCGGCGGTAAGTTCGGTGGCGGCGCATATAGCGTTTCCGGCGGTCTGCACGGTGTAGGTGCTTCTGTAGTTAATGCTCTGGCATCCAAGATGGTCGTAGAAGTCCGTCGTGAAGGCAATATATATCACATCGAGTTCGAGCGTGGTAAGACCACCTCTCCCCTCGAGATCGTCGGTAAATGTGACGAGAATGATACCGGTACGAAGACGATTTTCACGCCGGATCCGGAGATCTTCCCGGATTGCCGTTTCGACTTCGATGCCATGATCACTCGTTATCGTGAGATGGCTTTCCTGAATAGAGAAATCACGATTATCCTGCGTGACGATCGCGCGGAAGAACCGGTAGATAAGGTACTCCATTATGACGGTGGTATTATCTCCTTTGTAGAGTACTTAAACCGCCACAGAGAGGCCCTTCACAAGCCACCGATCTATATTGCTCAGAGAAGCGGAGAATGCTTTGTAGAGGTCGCGATCCAGTATAACGATTCCTTCGCCGAGAATGTTTATTCCTACGCGAATAACATCGCAACTGTTGAGGGCGGTTCCCACCTCACCGGCTTTAAGAGTGCGCTGACAAAGGTCATTAACGACTATGCCAGAAAGTATAAGTACATTAAGGATTCCGACAGAAACCTCCAGGGTGAGGACACCAGAGAAGGTATCGGCGCTATCATTAGCGTGAAACTTCCGGAGCCGCAGTTTGAAGGTCAAACAAAGTCAAAGTTAGGAAATGCCGAGATTAGAACGCTTGTAGAGACTGTTATGTCCGAAAAACTGGCTCAGTATCTCGAGGAAAATCCGAATGTTGCAAAGATCGTCATGGACAAGTGCCTGAGCGCTTCCAGAGCTCGTGAGGCTGCCAGAAAAGCCCGTGATATGACGAGAAGAAAGAGTGTTTTTGAATCAAATACTCTCCCCGGTAAGCTGGCTGACTGTCAGGAGAAAGACCCGACATTCTGCGAGATCTTCATCGTAGAGGGAGACTCCGCAGGCGGATCCGCTAAGCAGGGACGTGAGAGAAAATATCAGGCGATCCTCCCTCTCTGGGGTAAGATGCTGAATGTCGAGAAAGCCCGTATTGACAAGGTTTACGGCAATGAGAAACTCCAGCCTGTAGTCATGGCTTTGGGTGCCGGTATCGGTGAAGATTTCGATCCAGAGAAGCTCCGTTACCACAAGGTCATCATCATGGCTGATGCCGATGTCGACGGATCTCACATCAGAACACTTCTTCTCACCTTCTTCTTCCGTTATCTGAGACCTCTCGTAGAACTCGGATATGCCTACATCGCCTGCCCGCCGCTCTACCGCGTATATCAGGGCAACGAAGGCTACTACGCATATGACGATAAAGAAGTCGAAGAAATCAAACAGAAAACAGGCTGGAAAGAGCCGAAAATCCAGCGTTATAAGGGTCTTGGTGAGATGAGCTCCGAGCAGCTCTGGGAGACAACAATGAACCCGGCAACCAGAAAACTTCTTAAGGTTACCATCGAAGATGCACAGGCTGCAGACGAAGCAATGACACTTCTCATGGGTGATCAGGTTGAGCCGAGAAAAGAATTCATCCAGGCCAACGCGAAGTTCGCACAGCTGGATATGTAATCAGAATAAGGTTGTTTGAAATCAACGAGGAACTCCGTACCTGGTACGGAGTTCTTTTTATGTATCACATATATTGTTGAGAATGTTTCACGTGAAACATTCTTAGCAGGATGAATGATTGTTGATATGATTATGTCTATTTACAATAATCGGACAGTTGCTATTATCATTTCAACATAAGAGATTATGATTGAAAAATAGTGTTGAGAAATCTTTAGTAAGTTGTCTTGAATGCAAAATGCGAATTATCATTATGTAATTGTTTCACGTGAAACAAACCTTTCTCTCGACACTTAAATAGAGAATGACAAAATTGAATAGAAATTTCCAAAATGACTCAATGTTTCTCGTGAAATATATAAACGAAAAACAAAATAGTGTTTTCTATCTCCCAACTTTGAAATTTCTCTGAACTTTTCACTTAAAAGTGTAAAGTAACTGACATATAGTGAATGATGATTTCTGATACTATTATCTTAATACGAATGATAAAGGAGCACATATGGCATACGTAATTTCAATCGTTAATCAAAAAGGTGGCGTAGGAAAGACCACAACAGCGGTCAATCTCAGTGCATTTTTAGCGAAAAAACGCAAAAAAGTGCTGATTATTGACCTGGATCCTCAGGGAAATGCAACCAGCGGATATGGTTTTGATAAATCCGGATTGGAAAATACCGTGTATGATCTTCTCGTAAATGAAGAAGATATCAATACAGTAATTGCATCAACATTAGTTAAAAACATGGATATGTGTCCGACAAATATAAATCTTGCCGGTGCTGAAGTTGAATTAGTATCAGCAATTAGTAGAGAAACGATCCTTAAGAGAGCTCTCGAACCGGTTCTGGATAAATATGATTACATTATCATTGACTGTCCGCCGTCTCTCGGATTACTTACTATTAATGCGCTGGCAGCCTGTGAAGGTGTTATCGTTCCGATTCAGGGCGAATATTACGCACTTGAAGGACTTACCCAACTGATAGACACGATTAATATGATCAAGAAGAAGTTGAATCCTTCAATCGGCATTCTCGGTGTGGTAATTACAATGCATGACAGACGTACTCAGCTCACCAAGCAGGTCGTAGAAGAGGTGCAGAAGTACTTCGGCGATAAAGTATTTAAGACCTTTATCCCAAGAAATGTTCGCCTTGCCGAGGCGCCGAGCCACGGTCAGACGATCGATGAGTATGATGCCAAGTCCAAGGGATCTTTGGCATATCAG
Source organism: Clostridiales bacterium (assembly GCA_017620475.1). Lineage (GTDB taxonomy): Bacteria > Bacillota > Clostridia > Saccharofermentanales > Saccharofermentanaceae > Scatonaster. Next base: position 41,038 of record JAFZQI010000002.1, read on the forward strand.
GCTCTCGCAAATGAAGTATTAAAGAGAACAAAATAAAGAATAAAACATAGATAAACATCAATGTAAGAGGTGATGACATGGCTACGAAGAAAGGTTTAGGTAAGGGTTTAGACGCACTTCTTTCTGTTGACGGAATTCCGGAAACACAGAAGGATTCAGTAGTTGAGCTGAAGATCAATGATATCTCTCCGAACAGTGATCAGCCGAGAAAACAGTTTAAGGAGGATGCACTCCAGGAACTGGCGGATTCCATCAAGGAAAACGGTGTGATCCAGCCGATCATCGTCGCAAAGAGAGGCACCGGTTATCGTATCGTTGCAGGTGAAAGACGATGGAGAGCATCACGTCTTGCAGGTCTAAAAGTGATTCCTGCAATCGTACGTGATCTTACGGATCAGCAAACTATGGAACAGGCACTGATCGAGAACATCCAGCGTCAGGACTTAAACCCTCTTGAAGAAGCTTTTGCTATGGATAACCTCATGAAGGAACATGGCCTTACACAGGAAGCTTTGGCAAAGAAACTCGGCAAGAGCCGTCCTGCCATTGCGAATACATTAAGATTGATAAATATCGATGAATCCTTGCAGGATTTCATCCGAAACGGCGACCTTTCCGCAGGTCACGCACGTGCACTCCTGGCGATCACAGACAAAGAAGAGCAGAAGAAAGCAGCAGATGTGGTCATGATCAAAGAGATGAGCGTACGTGAAACAGAAGACTATGTGAAGAAGATCCTGAGCGGTGCTGTACCAGCACCTCGTAAAACGCGCGAGAAGGGGTCTTCTGCGGTCGCTGTCAGTACAAAGGATGTGGAACACAAACTGACCGCCCATTACGGCACAAAGGTCAAATTAAAGCTAAAGGACGAATCTAAGGGTAAAGGTTCGATCGTAATCGAGTTTTATTCCTATGATGATCTGCAAGCTTTACTTGAGATGATGAGCAACTGATTGCCATATATTCCACAAAGGCAAAGAGGGGCGCCTTCTAAGAAGTGCCCCTCTTTGCTTTAGTTGACATCACCCGTCAAAGTTAGTAAAATTAGCAGGCTAATAGATACGGAGCTGTATCGAAGCGGTCATAACGAGGCGGTCTTGAAAACCGTTTGCCCAAAAGGCACGTGGGTTCGAATCCCACCGGCTCCGCCAAATCTAAAAAGCGTGTCTTGAAACCCCTTCAAATCAGGGGGTTTGCGAGAAATTGTTAAATCAAAAAACGGGATTTAACAAGCATTTAACAAAAGTTATAATAGTAACGCGAAAGATGCGCCCATGGAACGACGATTGGATATTAAGCGATCCGATCGTCGTTTTCATTCCATGTCCCTCAATTACGAACTTTTTTGGTGATATAATGAGAATGTAACGAGGAAAATCCTTAGTTTAGAAAATCATCAGTATGCCGGTACATTGAATCAGAAGCGCATTTTGATCTGTGACAAAAAAGCGTAAACGATGATTATGATTAGTTGAACTCGTGTGTTGGAGATAACAATGTCTACATCAGCGGATGAACCGAAAAAGAAACATTCTGTTGCAAGGATCATTTTGTGGACTATTATTGTTCTGCTTTTCCTGATCCCCTATGATCATGGCGTAGTCAAAGATGGAGGATCGAAAGATTATAGTCCATTCATTCCTTGGTATAATATTCGTAAGGTGCATCGTCTAAAGAGCCCCATTAGCGAACAAATGCCGGCACATGAGTATATTGAAGGATACGAGATATCTTTTTTCAGTTTTGTGGTATACAGCAATGCTCATTAGGACTATTTGAAGGGATAAGCGTTTTTTCAGTAGAACGAACCAGTACGGCACAGAAACCATGGCCGATGTTGAAGATTACTATGAGACTCTGGTGGGCAGCTATGGAACAGAGACCTATGCGGCGAATTTCGTTCGCGAGATCAGAAATATCGGTTTTTTAGGAGGATCATATATGAAATGCTTTGGGAAAAGAACTTGTCTGGCCGTTCTTTTAGCGGCGGTCGTGGGATTAACTCCTTCGTGTGGAAAGAAAAAGGGTCTTTCTAATTCGACACCAGGTGAGTATGACCTGAGTAAATATTCCTATACTGAACTTGAAGATGATGTGTATGTGATCGATCAACTCGAGGATTTCGGTCTGGAGATCTCTGAAATTGAAAAGTACAGCATGCAGGACTACGTGGAGGAAAGAAGCTACATCGGTCTTCGGATCCGCTTATCCAAATGCGAACGAGAACTTGAGGCAGAAGCGCTTTTCTATGAGCCGGGAAAGAGCAAGTATACGCATGATAATGCGGATGTCGTTCTTCAAAAAGAGATGCGGAAAGGTACAGACACTCTCGCATGTTTCGCTGATGGTGAGGGAACTGTCCTTCCGTTTGAAGACGGCTATGATATGATCCTTGTAATTGATGACGTGCCTGTGCTTTATGCACTGGATGTCCATCGTGAGGACGGGATGCAGGAATGCGCGATGAAACCGGTCATCTATCTTTATCCGGAGGAGCCGGTAGAGGTGAACGTAAAACTGGATTTCGATGGAGAACTGACCTGTACATATCCGGAGTACAAGGAGGATGGCTGGAATGTTCTGGCTTATCCTGATGGAAAACTTGTAGATGAAGTAAGCGGACGTTCGTATGATTACCTCTTCTGGGAGGGCGAGATCCGTCATGCCGAATGGGATCGAAGCGGGTATTTCTGCGTGGCGGGAACTGAGACGGCAGCATTTCTGGAGGAGTATCTGGAGGCGGTCGGCTTGAATGACAGCGAAATAGATGATTTTATATCGTTCTGGCTTCCGAGGATGCAGGTAAATCCCTATAATCTCATTTATTTCCAGACATCCGCCTACGAGAAGATTGCAGAACTAACGATCGATCCTGTTCCGGATACGCTGATCCGTGTGTATATGGTGTTCAAGCCTTCTTATGAGAATGTCGGAAGTACTGGAACTCTGCCGGAAACTCCTTCGAGAGACGGATTCACGATAGTTGAATGGGGCGGATCGGAAATGTGCAAAATCGAATGATACAATGAGCGTGCAACAAACGGAAATATTGCTGATCTGAGATCAGTACAATATATAAACAGTTAATCGGCTGAATAAAAAACAGAAAAGTGCGAGATATAGATAATATGAAAAAAATAAAAATATTTGCAACTACACAAATTTGAAAAGCGTGTCTTAAAACCCCTATAAATCAAGGGTTTGCGAGAATTTGTTAAATCAAAAAACGGGATTTAACAAGCATTTGACAAAATTTGAAATAGAAACGCGAAAGATGCGCCCATGGAACGACGATTGGATATTAAGCGATCCGATCGTCGTTTTCATTCCATGTCCCTCAATTACGGTTTTTTTGGGTGATATAATGAGAATGTAACGAGGAAAATCCTTAGTTTAGAAAATTTTAATATAAATGAGTAAGACAAATCGGAATTTGACGAGGTAAGACAAATGACCATCCAAACAGTTGAACAAAACAACATATTATGCGCTGTTATCAACAGCGATGAAAAGGTATTTACAGATGCACAGTCTGCACTCGATGTGCTTATGAC
>JAFZQI010000021.1 GCA_017620475.1 Clostridiales bacterium
CTGAACCTGTAGCAGAGGCTCCGGCTTTCGAGGCCCCTGCTTTTGAGGCTCCTGTAGCAGAACCTGTTGCAGAGACACCTGCTTTTGAAGCTCCTGTTGCTGAACCTGTAGCAGAGGCACCGGCATTTGAAGCGCCTGTGGCCGCTGCTGCGGTAGTTGGTGCAGCGATCCCTGAGGCTCCGGCTGCTGTAGAAGACAGACTCCCTGAACCTCCACCGTTTGCACCGAGTGAACCGGCACCTGTTGAAGGCACAGCATCTGCGCCGATCCTTGCTCCCGGACAATTCGGTACGACGAACGGTGTTGCTCCTGAGGCGGCTCCGGCTCCGGCACAGCCTGCCAACAATGATCCGTTCCAGAGACGTTCCTGGAAGGATGAGAAGCTCAACAATGGCGGTATCGTGAACAGAGGCCCGAACGGCTGATCGATGTATTGAAGCAAGGAGAGAAATGATATGGGTTTATTCGATAACATTCAAAATGCTGCCGCTTCGGCAGCAAATGCGGTAACTAACGCAGGAATGCAGAACAAAACAGTCGTTTTCCAGGAGATGCCGGAAACACTTGAGCAGATGAAAGCACTTCCCGAGGCTTCAATGAAGAATCCGCTTGATGTGGCCGCGCTGACTGTGGCTGCGCTTTGCGTGTATCCTTTCAACAAGGATGAAAGCATCAAGATGCTCAATTACCTTAAGGGCCCTCAGCCGCTGACGCCTTATGAGATCTCGTTTATTGCGGATCGTTTCAGAGATTCGGATTATATCCCGCGTTCGTATATGAATGGCGCGACGCCGCAAAATAACTATACCCCGCAGCGTCCGTATTCGGTGACGGTTTTCGAGCTGGCACACAGCCGCGATAATATCAATGAGGGCTATATCACGATCAACGTGAATTCCAGCGGAGCGGATAATCCGAGGCAGATCCGCCTGCGCAATAAGCCTTCTACAGGTGAGTGGTTCCTGTGGGAACAGTTCATCCTTGTCGGTATCCGGATCCCGGATGCGGCGAATCCGTGGGCGTAAGATTTGCTTCCGCTTAAGGAAGGCGGAAATCAACGAAGAAACGGTTTAAAAGAGAGATAGTCTCAAAATGAAGTGAAACCCCGAAGTGACAAAGACTTCGGGGTTTTCTTTAATCAAATACTGTTACCCTTGCCTTAAGCGGAATAAGCCTCTGTAGAAAATGGGTGAAATACCTGTTCAGTGAAGGGATGGGTCAGTTGATAAGAGAATAGTCACATTGGGCGATTTCAGGCGAAATGGCGGTGTAATGAACTTGTGAAAAAGGGGTAAAAATAGTATCATTACAGTGTCTGTGTATAGGCCTTTTAAAGTCGGAGGAAAACGATGATAAAACGTGTTTTTGCGACACTTCTGACAATTGTAATGACGACCTCGATGCTGTGCTTCCTTGGCTCAGGCAAGGTTGAGGCCGCTGCTGTTTATAATCTTTGGGTAAGCGGGATCCAGGTGAATTCCGCCAATCAGAACGATATCCTGGGTGATGGCACTGGATCGGCGAAGTTTGATCCTTCGACGAATACCCTGACATTGAATCAACCTGAAGTCAAGGACGGACAGCATGCAAGCGGAGCGCAGATCTGTTCAGTTGGTATCGATTTGAAGATCACCGGCGAAGCGACACTGGATACGGGCGAGCCTTTTGCAATCTACTGTATGGAAGGCCAGGATGCCCAGTCTAATAAAATCGGAGGCAATCTTTTCCTTGTCGATACGGCGATCGTCGCCAAGGGTGCCGAGACGGCAATCAAGGCCGATCGGGATATCAACATAACCGGTGGAACGGTCACTGCCGAAGGCGGAACGAAGAACGGCCTTCACGCCGTAAAGGGCAATATCTATATCGACGGCAATGTTTATGCCAAGGGGAAAGAATGCAGTATCCTTGCTTTGGGCACACCTTCCGGGGTCGAGATCTATGGCGGTACAGTGATCGCGGACGGCACGGTCGCTGCATATGCCCATATTCTGATCGATGGCGGAGATGTGCGGGTATTTAATGCCGATTATGCCTTAAATTCCACCGGCTTTATCAAGATCGGAGATAAGGTGGACAAAGTCGAACTGGATGCCGCTACCGCCGCATTTAAGACTTCCTATGTTATCACGATATCCAGTAATGCGAAGATCTACGAGCCGCAGGGGGCATATCTGAGTTCCGATAAGAAGAAACTGCTCGGATCGGACGGAAACGAAGCCAAGTATGTACGGTTCGTTCCGAAGATGGTCATTTTCACGTGGCGATCCGGCGAAGGCGAAGGATCGGATATTACCGATCTGATCGAGTACGGCAAGAAGAAGAGCATCCGCAGTTACCCGGATCCCTGGACGGTGCCGGAAGGTATGCATTTTGACGGATGGTGGGCAGAAGGTTACTTCGGTAAGGACTATTTCAACGGAGACGCAAATTCCGATCTGAAGATCCTGGCAGACGGATATGTTGTATTCACTGCGATTTACAAGAACTGGATCACCGGCTGGGAAGATACCGGAGACAACGGTGTATTAGATGATAAGGCGGTCGGCGGTGCCAGAGTCATCAATAAGACAAATGGCGACTACGCGATTACGCCGGGAGACAAGGATTTCTTCGATATCTATCTCAAGGACGGCTTTGTTCTGCAAGGCTCCATCGTTGAGGTGATCGGTGTGGACGGCGAAGTGCTGATGACGATCCCGATGACGTATCAGGAAAGCAGCAACCGCTATTATGGCGAGATCACCATGCCGAATCAGGATGTGACGCTTCGGTTTGCGACAAGGGATAATTGCCCGGTCATCACTAAGGCGGAGCCGAACGATACCGGTGTCCAGCTGAAGTGGAAGGAAACAGAAGGCTTTAGCCGTTACAATGTGTACCGCTCCGAGAGCGAAACCGGAACCTACACGTATCTGGCCAGCGTGATCGATGCGACTAAGTATGCGGATACTACGGCCCAAAGCGGCAAGACCTATTACTACAAGGTCCGTCCGTATAGAAAAGATGGCGGATCGACAGTCTACGGTGTGATGTCCGCGCCGAAGAAGGTCGTAATCCTTGAAGATACGAAGCTTACGGCGGAACCGAAGAGCGGCGTGACCATGCGGCTTAACTGGACAGAGGTAAACGGAGCGCAGGTCTATGAGATCTATCGCGCGACATCGGCTGCCGGTCCGTACACGTATGTCAAAGCCACCACCGGGACATCCACATCCGATACCGGACTTGTTGCCGGTACGAGATACTATTACATGGTCCGCGCCAAAAGCACTGTGAACGGCGAAGTTTCGTATAGTAAATATGCCGGTGCGGTTTCGGTAGCGCTTGCTACGCCGACTCTTGAAAGTGCGGCGTATGGTGTCGGAAAGGGAGTGACACTGAAGTGGACGAAGGCCAGCGGTGCCGATCGCTATAACGTATATAAGTACAACACCAAATCGGGAAAATACGAGTATGTCACCAGCGTCCTCGGCGGTACATTGATGTACACGGATCCGGTTGGTAAGAAAGGCGATTACTATAAGGTCAGAGCGTATAAGCGTGTCGGCGGTGTCGTCTATTACGGCGGATGGAGTAACGCTAAAGCAGGAAAATAAAAGTAGTACTGACATAGAAAAAGACAGAAGAAGGATTGCATTTATGACGTATAAGATCCTGGTGGTGGAGGATGATTTCACCATTGCATCTGAACTGAAGACCATGATGACCGGCTGGGGCTATGAAGTGAAGCTCACCGAGAATTTCGAAGATATCCTCGGTGAATTCCAGTTGTTCGCACCGCACCTGATCCTCATGGATATCGGCCTTCCTTTTGCCAATGGATTTATCCGATGTGCGAAGATCCGGGAAGTCTCCAAAGTGCCGGTGATCTTCCTGTCGTCTGCTTCAGATAACATTAACCTTGTCACGGCGATCAATATGGGCGCAGATGACTTTGTCGCCAAGCCCTTTGACTTTAATGTTCTCACGGCGAAGATCATGGCGGTGCTTCGCCGGGCCTATGCTTTTACCGAAGAAAAGAGCGACGTCATCGAGTATAAAGGGGCGGCCTACAATGCTTCGGATTCCACCATTACCGTCAACGGACAGAAACTCGATCTGACAAAGAATGAGAACCGTATCCTTTCGGCACTTCTTTCCGCCAAGGGTTCGATCGTATCGAGAAACACTCTGATGCAGCAGCTTTGGGATGATGATTGTTTTGTCGATGAGAATACGCTTTCCGTAAATATCAACCGCCTGCGTAAGAAACTTGAGACCGCAGGCCTTCCTGACTTCATTTCCACGAAGAAAGGACAGGGATATATCATTGAGTAAGAAGGTGCTCGGTTCTTATCTGCGCAGCCGCCTGAGCGCGATCCTTAGCGGTACCGTCTGTATCCTGGTGAGTGCGTTTATTTGCTGGATCTACGGAAAATCACTGATGCCGGCGATCCTGACGGCGGCGATCCTTCTGCTTCTGGGTATGGTCTTCGGCGTGCCGGGTTATAGAAAGTTTGCTAAGAAACATGCCATGCTGGAGCGGGGAATGGAATTCCCGGAATCCCTGGCGGATGATTTTTCGGCGAAACTTCGCCAGAGAGAAGGCGAGAGCACCGATCCGGAAGAAAAGATCGGGCTTTTGGAAGAAGACTACCGGAAACTCGTTGTGAAACTATTTGAAGAGGCTTCAAAGGAGAGGGAGTCGCATTCTTCCAGTTATCATGCGATGCTGGATTACTATACCATGTGGGTCCACCAGATTAAGACACCGATCTCGGCGTTATCGCTGATCATCCAGAACATGAAGGACCAGGAGACGGCAAGCCGCCTGAAGGCGCAGCTTCTGCAGGTGGAAAACTACGTGGATATGGCACTCAATTACCTGCGTCTGGGTTCAGAGAGTAATGATCTGCAATTCTCGAAAGTCAATGTTGACGATGTCGTACGATCCGAGATCAAGCGGGCGATGACTTTGTTCCTGTCCAAGGGCCTTTCCGTAGACTTTCAGCCCTCGAATCTTGAGGTGACTACAGATAAGAAGTGGCTCGGATTTATCGTCGGACAGCTGATCTCAAATGCCATCAAGTATCAGAAGAGCGGTACCGTGCATTTCTACGGAAATGAGAACTCGATTACGATCGAGGATGAGGGGACCGGTATTGCGAAAGAGGATCTCCCTCGGATCTTTGAGAAGGGCTATACCGGCTATAACGGACACAATGAGAAAAAGTCCACAGGGCTCGGCCTTTACCTCGTCAAATGTGCCGCGGACATGATTTCCGCCAAGGTGGTCTTCGACTCGGAGGTCGGACGCGGAACCAGGGTCACAGTGCTTCTTCCGAAACCGGCGTCAACCTTTGGAATGAATTCTTGTTCCTTTCGGGAATGGTGACGATCCCTGAGGGTATACATCTTAGTTATAATACGTATCTCACGATTTCCGGTGCGCTGGACGAGAGTGTGATCATCCCGGTTGAAATGGCTGCCCCCGGTGTTTTTGCCAAGGGTGGAGAAACGTATACCATTACACAGAAAGATGTGGCGAACTTTACCAGTATCAATAAGGACTATGGCGTCCGCCTGAATGCAAATAACGAACTGGAACTGTTCGAAAAGAAAGCATGTATGGTTTCCCTTTTGAAACACCAGCTGTCGCTCGGCAGCGATATCGGCGTGATCTTCCGCGTGAAGATCCCTTCTTCGATCGCCGGGGATATCCATCCGGTATTCGTCTACAAAGATAAAGAGGAAGCGGCAGACCTCGGTTCTCCGATCTTCGGTACGAAGGACGAGTATAAAGTGATGTACCGTGTTCCGGCCAAGGAGATGGGAAATCTCATCGGATTGAAGTTTGAAGATGGAGATGGAAATGTGGTCGGATTCCTGGATAAAGAAGGAACGGAATTTGATAACGGCATCAATTTCTATTCCGTCATCGACTACTGTGATGAACTTCTCCTGCAGGTGGGGAACGATCCGGCTTACGCGGAACTCGTGGACCTCGTGATCGCACTTCAGAATTACGGTCATTACGCGCAGGCCTACTTCAAGAGCGGGGATACCCTTCCGGCTCTGATCGGTGATAACTATCTCGATTCTGTATCCGCAAGTGATTTTGCCGGTTACGACGTCGAAAGATCGGGCGATGAGATCGGTATCTTCCAGAAGACGATGTCCCTCATCCTCAAGAGTACGACGATCATCCGTCACCGTTTCGTGCTGGAGGAAGGGCACGATATCAGTGAATACACCTTCACCTGCGGAGACCGGGTACTGGATGCGGTTCCTGTCGGTACGGACGGAAAAGAATACTTCATTTTCATCGACGGTATTGTTCCGCAGAAACTGGACTTTGAGTATACTTTAGTTGTCACATCGGACGCGTGAGCGTATCAGGTCAAGTGCTGTGCACTGGCTTATGGTAAACTGGCATTTGAGAAGAGTTCGGACGAAGACCTTCTTAACGTAGTCAAGGCGCTGTACCTTTATAACCGTGCGGCGGACACATATGTGGGCTGATCTTTATGACAGGGGAGGAGATGCACATGAAAGAACAATACGAATTGCTTGATCTGGAGATCGTTGTATTTGAGTGTGAAGATGTAATCGACGACAGTCTTCCGGATTTTTAAAGAAGTCTTCCTTTTAGACTTTAAGCCGTGCGCTTTCACGCCAATCTTACGAAAATGTAAGATTGGCGTTGCTTTTGTAAGATAAATCAATGGTAAGATAGACTCCGGTTCGGTAAGATGAGACGAGAATAAGGGCGTACGGTGCTTTTGCAAAAGAACTGTGCCGTGCGGCTTTTGAGGAAAGAGAGGAAGATCTTCTATGTCTATGTTAGAAGTGAAAAATCTGAAGAAGGTATATACAACGCGTTTCGGCGGCAATAAGGTCGTGGCGCTTCAGAATGTGAATCTTACCGTGGAGCGGGGAGAGTTCGTAGCCATTATGGGTGAGTCCGGTTCGGGCAAGACGACGCTGCTGAATATCCTGGCGACGCTGGATAAGCCGACAGAAGGTGAAGTCTTTCTTGACGGAAAGAAGATGAATGATATTAAGGACAAGGAACTGGCGAAATTCCGCCGGGAGCGCCTGGGCTTTGTTTTCCAGGAGTTTAACCTTCTGGATAACTTTTCGGTAAGAGATAATATCTATCTGCCGCTGGTCCTGGCAGATGTGCATTACACGGAGATGCTTTCCCGCATCAAGCCCATTGCCGCAAAACTTGGGATCTCGGAGATCCTGGATAAATTCCCGTATGAGATCTCCGGCGGTCAGAAACAGCGTGTGGCGGTGGCCCGGGCAGTCATTACCGAGCCGGAGATCGTTCTGGCGGATGAACCGACCGGCGCGCTGGATTCCCGTTCGACGGACGAGCTTCTCGAGCAGTTTTCCAATATCAACAAAGAGGGCCAGACCATCCTGATGGTCACCCACTCCGTTAAGGCCGCAAGTACGGCAGGACGGGTGCTCTTTATTAAGGACGGTATCGTATATCATCAGATATACAGAGGAAACGAGAGCAACAGTGAATTCTACAGAAGAATATCCGACTCCCTGACCGCGCTTATGGGCGACGGTTTCCGTGCGGTGAATGATTGATAGCGGAGGATTGCGGATATGAGAAGTATTTATGCAAGACTTGCGGGTAATGCCTTAAGCAAGAATAAGATCATCTATGTTCCTTACATCATTTCTACGATCATGATGATCACCATCACCTATATTATTTTCGCGATGTCCACCGATCCGGTCATCTCGCAGATCGAAGGCGGTGCCTCGCTTCAGATGATCATGGTATTCGGAATCTTTGTCATGTACAATGTCTCGTTTTTCTTTCTCTTCGGCGTCAGCCGTTTCGTGATCAAGCAGAGAAAGAAGGAGCTGGGTCTTTACAGTGTCCTCGGCATGCAGAAGAAACACATCATCCGTGTGCAGTTTATCGAGAATCTCGCGGTGTTCCTTATTTCCTCCATCTCCGGTACGGTCATCGGTATTGTTCTGGAAAAGGTCATGCAGCTCGGCGTACTGAAGGTGTACCATGCTGAAGCGGATTTCGGCTGGGATATCCAGATTCTGCCTGCACTTGTCAATCTTGCCGCATTCGCGATTTTCTTCCTCGTCTTTTTCCTCATCAACGCAGTGGGGATCCTCCGCTCGAATACGCTCGAGTACATGAAGGAGGAGAGTAAAGGGGAGAAGAGACCTAAGTCGAACTGGATCCTGGCGATCGCAGGGGGGCTGCTTCTGGGCGCAGGCTACTGGCTTTCTTTCCGTTCCCAGTCCGCTACAAAAGCACTGAATTTCTTCTTCTACGCGGTGATGCTGGTCATTTTAGGTACGCTGGCGCTGTTTGTGGCGGGAAGTATCACGATCCTGAATACACTTAAGAAGAACAGAGAGTATTACTATAAGACTTCGCACTTCATTTCGGTGTCGGGCATGCTCTACCGTATGAAGAGAAATGCCGCTACACTGGCAACGATCTGTATATTTGCAACTATGGTACTCGTGACGCTTTCGTCGGTGCTGACGCTCTACACGACCGTTCGTTCTCTGGCGGAAACCTGGTATCCGGTAGATTTTAATGTCACCCTCGATTCGAGTATCAAGCCGGAAGAAAAGAACGAATATATCGGCAGGCTTCGTGCCGGAGCGGAAGCTGTCGGTCTTCAGATCGATCAGATAGTCGAGTATACGTACTTCAACGAATTCGGATCCGTGGATAACGGATACTGTGTGGCGTATCCGAACTATGCGGCGTTTGATACATCCGAGATCTTCGTTCTGTCCCTCGAAACATATAATGCGGTAAACGGAACGGACCTTACTCTCGGCGAGAACGAAGTCGGAGTTTTTGTTAACGGCGGGAAGATGCCGAGCGGGCAGATCCGGTTCCGTGCGCTGGATCCGGAATATCATGCGAAGCCGGAAGAATCGGAGCCGTTCACGATCGTACCGCTCCCGAAGGCGCCGAAGATGAGCTACGGAGGAAGTGTCAGCATTGCCGATGGCGTGTATTACTTCGTAATGCCCAGCGAGCAGGCTCAGAGGAAGGTCGGTGCCTATTTCTGCAGCTCGAGCGAAGAGGTAGAGATGCCCAGAAGCTATGTCCTGATCAATACATCCTCGGACCGTGCAACGCAGCTTCGCTTAAACGAAGACCTGAAAAACAGGAGGAAGGAATATGCCTGTTGGAATATCGAATGCCGCGTGGAGAACATCGATGAGGTCACGGGTATCTACGGCGGACTTTTCTTCCTCGGGGTCTTCCTAAGTATCGCGTTCCTGACGATCACGATCCTCAATATGTACTTCAGCCAGCTTTTGCAGGGTTACGAAGACAGCAGGCGTTTCGCGATCATGAGGAAGGTAGGCCTTACCCGGAAAGAAATCAAGAGCTCGATCAATTCCCAGATCGTTGTGGTGTTCCTGCTTCCGCTCCTGGTTGCCGTGATCCATACGATGGCGGCTTATCCGATGGTAAACCGTATCCTTCGTCTTTTCGGCGGATGCGAGCCGAGATCCTTCTTGCTGATCCTGGCCGGATGTATCATCGTGTTCGCGCTGGTATATACGATCGCATATTTCTTCACGAGAAGGACATATCTCAAGCTTGTGAGTAACACCAAAATGGTATAATACTAAATACAGGCGGAAGTTCCAAAAGCAAAGGTGGGGATCAGTCCCCGCCTTTGACCTGCCATGAAAAAACCGGGAAGGTGATCGTTATGAGATTAGGTACATCCGCTCCGTTAAAACATTCTTCTGCCCGAGAGTGGGCGGAAAACCAAGTGGATCTGGGCTGCAGAGCAGTCGTATTTCCGCTGTCGGCACAGGATCCGGAAGAAAAGATCGATGAATATCTGGAGGCCGCCCGTTCGCACGACCTTTTGATCGCCGAAGTGGGCATCTGGCGCAATGCATTATCCCTTGATCCGGAAGAACGAAAGACAAATCGGGAATACTGTATCGCACAGCTCCGGCTTGCCGACCGGATCGGTGCACGATGTGCAGTCAATGTCGCCGGTGCCATGGGACCAAGATGGGACGGCTATTATAAAGAAAACTTCAGCGAGGATACAAGAAAACAGATCGTTCTGATGGTTCAGGAGATCATTGACCGGGCGGAAGTGACGAATACCTTCTTTACTTTGGAACCCATGCCCTGGATGATCCCTACCGGGCCGGAAGATTACGTGCGGCTTCTTGAGAAAGTAAACCGTGACCGTTTCGCGGTGCACATGGACATCATCAACATGATCCATTCCGCTGAGCGGTACTTCGAACCGGAACCCTTTATCGACCGCTGTGTAGCACTTCTGGGGGATCGAATCAGAAGCTGCCACATTAAAGATGTGCACTTGAAAGAAGAGTACACATTCCAGCTTGAAGAGTGTGCTCCGGGACAAGGTGAATTCCCGCTTCGGTACTACGTGGAGAAAATGCACGGGATCGATCCGGAAATGCCGGTGATCCTTGAACATCTGAACACAGACGAAGAATACATTCAGTATATGAACTACCTTAAGGAGGTGCTCCATGGCCTATAATCGAATCTCTGACGCAAACGAAATCACTTTACGCTATATGGACAGTATCCTGATCGAGGAGCGGTTGATCGATTCTGTCGTAGCGGACACAAGCACGGAGCTTTTCGGAACGACGTTCGCAAGTCCTGTGATGACTCCCGCTTTTTCGCATCTGATGCAGTTTAAGGGAAGGGAACTGACCGGCCTTGAAGAGTATTCTCTTGCTGCAAAAGAAATGGGTCTTCTTAATTTTGTGGGCATGATGGAGAATGATCTTTTCGAAAAGGTAGCATCGACCGGCGCCAGGACCGTACGTATCGTTAAGCCGTACGCGGACCAGGCCAAGGTCAAGGATCAGATGCAGTTTGCAGAAGAAGCAGGTGCGTTCGGTATCGGTATGGATATCGATCACATCTTCGGAAATAAGGGGCTGGATGTGGTCATTGGAGAGCAGATGGCGGTGCAGACATCTGACATGATCCGTTCCTATATCGAATCCACGAAGCTTCCGTTCTTCATTAAAGGCGTCCTTAGTGTGGAGGATGCGGTAAAGAGCGCCGAACTCGGCGCAAAGGCGATCATCGTCAGCCACCACCACGGAAGACTTCCCTACGCCGTCCCGCCGCTTATGGTGCTGCCGAAGATCAAGGAAGCTCTGAAAGGAAAAGATGTGAAGATCATCGTGGACTGCGGGATCGGTTCCGGCGCAGATGTGTATAAGTGTCTGGCACTTGGTGCGGATGCGGCGGCGGTGGGCCGTTCCATGCTCCCTTCGCTGGAGGAGCGCGGAATCGAAGGCGTCAAGGATTTCCTTGGAGGAATCACCGATGAACTGCGGTTTATCATGAGCTGTACGGGATTTGCAAACGTCAGTCAGATCGACGACAGGTGCATTTTGAAGCCGTGAATAATCCGCGTGGCTGGTACTGTGATGGATCAGTTTCATTGAACTGAGATAATCTTATTTACAATTTCGCCCCATTTCGCCGTTTTCTTCAAGATATCTCCATATTATTACGTACCCTCAATGGTATAATAAAATCGGTTAGAAATAACCGTAGAAGTAGTTTTGTTCCTGTTTTCCT
Organism: Clostridiales bacterium; assembly: GCA_017620475.1. Taxonomy (GTDB): domain Bacteria; phylum Bacillota; class Clostridia; order Saccharofermentanales; family Saccharofermentanaceae; genus Scatonaster. The sequence goes on from JAFZQI010000021.1 coordinate 11,606, forward strand.
AGAGGGGAGGACAACAGGGATCAGGGGAGGAAGATGGCAACGGCGGATGAGAGGTCCGCCGGTTATTGTGGGTATGAGGGGTTTCCGTGTAAAGATGACGGTAATGATCGTGCTGGTAGTGCTGGCAAGTTCCGGCCTGCTTTCACTGATGAGTTATCGCCGTGCAAGAAACAGTATGGTTTCCCAATCGGAAGCCACCTATAGTCTCGCTGCGGAGAAATATGCGCAGGAATTGTCCTCCTGGGTCAATTCCAATGGTGCAATTGTCAACACGATCGCTGCGGAGATCGAGATCAGCGGCATCTGTGACTGGGGATATGAAGAATTCCATAATTATCTCAAGGCTGGATATGACAGCATTAACCGCGACGGCGTCATCTATGATATCTATTTCACCTATCCCGATAACACCATGGCCTGTGCTTCGGACTTCCAGACAGACGGTTCCGTGGATTATGTCCATGACCGCTTGTGGTATACGATCGCGAAGGATACCCGGGAACTTTACTATTCTTCACCTTACCGTGATTCGGACACCAAACAGCCGATCATTACGATATCGAAGGCAGTTTATTCCGGTGATGAATTGAAGGGCGTACTCGCCGCAGATATATTCGTTGATATCCTCGTGGATATCATCCATGAAGCCAATGTGGCAGATAACAGCTATGCTTTCCTGGTCGACCAGAACATGGGCATGATCGTCCATCCCAATCCGGAGTATTCTTTCGATGATGTACCGACCGGGATCCTGAAATTCCCTGATTCTCCTTATGTGGATGTGGTGGCCAATATCCGTTCGAATTCCATGGATATGGTCTATGTGGAGGACTACGACGGGGTTACGCGCGGCATCGTGGTTTCCGAAATGGAGAACACCGGATGGCATGTCGGTATCGCCACCAGCAAAGCAGAGATGATGAAAGGCCTGAGCGGGCTGGTCCGTGGATTTCTGATCGCCGCGGTCGTGGCCGTGTTCATCGGCGGTGCTTTTGCCGTAGTGCTGGCCTACGTACTGGATAAACTCAGAAGACAGCAGCAGGAGTACGAAGAACATGTGCTGAAATTGGAAAAACAGGCCGCAGATGAAGCCAGCGAGGCGAAGAGCCGGTTCCTGGCGGATATGTCTCATGAGATCCGTACGCCGATCAATGCGATCCTGGGCATGAATGAGATGATCATCCGCGAGACCGAGAGCAAGGAGATCATGGGGTATTCCAAGAATATCCGGCAAAGCGGACAGAACCTTCTTCAGCTGGTCAACAGTATTCTGGATTTCAGCAAGATCGAGAACGGGAAGATGGAGATCGTTCCCGGAAGCTACAGCGTCAAAGAACAGATCGGTTATATCATCAATTCGATTTCCGAGCGGGCCAGAGCGAAGGGGCTGGAACTGAAAATGGATATCGATCCGCAGATCCCTTGTGAGCTTTACGGTGATAATACACGTATCAACGAAGTCATTATGAATCTGCTCACCAATGCCGTGAAGTACACGGAGAGTGGTTCGGTAACCCTTTCAATCAAGGGAAAAGACCGTAAAGAAGATCCTGAGAAGTCGATCCTTCTTTATGTCGAAGTAACGGACACGGGAATCGGCATTAAAGAAAGCGACATGGACAGGCTCTTTGAATCCTTCGAAAGACTCGATGTGGAGAGAAACCGCAATATCGAGGGAACGGGACTGGGGATCTCCGTTTGTACGAAACTTCTGGAACTTATGGACAGTAAGCTTCAGGTTCGAAGTGTATATGGAGAAGGCTCGACATTCTGGTTCGAGATCCGGCAGAAGATCGTTGAGGACGAACCTCTTGGCGATTACAAACTGGCACTTCTTGAAGAGGAGAATGAATTCGTCTATCACGAGTCTTTCCGTGCACCGACGGCCCGTATCCTCGTTGTGGATGATACGAAGATGAACATCCTGGTAACGGCGAATTTCCTTAAGAAGACCGGGGTTAGGATCAGCACGGCGCTTAGCGGTGAAGAGGCGATCCGGCTGGCTTCTGAAAATGAATACGATCTGATCCTGATGGATCAGCGGATGCCGGGTATGGACGGTACCGAGGCCATGAAGCGGATCAAGGACCTGGAGAATAAGAAAAACACGAATACGCCTTTTATCTGCCTGACGGCAGATGTGATCCGCGGGGCAAGGGAGAGGTATCTTCAGGAAGGTTTTGATAATTACCTGATGAAACCGGTAGACAGCCGGGAACTGGAGAAGATGCTCCTCGATTATCTGCCGAAGGAGAAGATCGAACTTACGGATTCGAAGGAAGAAGAAGTTCCGTCTTCCAGGGAAGGAAGCAATGCGGAACTCTTCGCGGATCTGGCCAAGGCCGGAGTCGACAGCAGAACGGGCCTTTTCTTCTGCCAGCGGGATGAGGATATGTATAAGTCGATCCTTTCGGAATTCTGCATCGAACAGAAGACCAAGTCGTTGAATCTTCAGAATTGCTATGAGCGGAAAGACTGGAAGAATTATGAGATCCATGCCCACTCCTTGAAAAGCACTTCCAAGACGATCGGTGCAAAGAAGCTCTCCGAGCTTGCGGCGGATCTGGAGGATGCGGCAGGAGCGGAAGATGAGATGGCGCTCCGCGAAGGGCATGACAAGATGATGGAGATGTACTCGGCGATCGTCTCCGTGATCGAGAAGGATCTGGGTATGGAGAATACGGATATACGGGAAAATGATGAAATATTTGAATTCCTTCCTGAGGGAAACGGTGAAGGATAAGGGGGACAAAAAGTATGGCGAAGTGGATCATGGTCGTCGATGACGATACCGCAAACCTAAAGATGGCAGGGCATATCCTGAGCAGAAACAACATGCGTGTGACGGCACTGAAGTCGGGACAGGCGCTTCTGGATTATATTCCGGATAAAGGTTTTCCGGATCTGATCCTTCTGGATATCAAGATGCCGGAGATGGACGGATTCGAGACGCTGAAGAGGCTTCGTGCGCACGAAGAATCGGTTCACGCCGATAAGACGCCCGTCATTTTCCTGACGGCGGATGAGGATACGAATACGGAGACGCGCGGATTTGAGATGGGCGTTTCGGATTTTGTTCGAAAGCCATTTAATCCCGATGTGCTGATGCGGCGTATCGATAATGTTATGTCCAGCCGTTCTGAGATGCGGTCCTTAAAGAGCGAGGCGTCGATCGATAAGCTTACCGGTTTTTTGAATAAAGGCGCCAGTGAAAAAGAACTGACTCACGTTTGTTCCAACAGTACCGGATGCCTGATGATGATCGACCTGGATTCCTTCAAGCCCGTAAACGATATCTACGGTCATGATATGGGAGATAAGGTCCTCTTCGGATTTGCACAGATCATTCGAAAAGCGGTCCCGGAAGGAAGCACCTGCGGACGTTTGGGCGGTGACGAATTCGTGGCTTTTGCCAAAGGTGTGCTTTCGGATCAGGTCGTCGCGGAGATCACCACCAAACTCAATAACGAAGTGGTGGCACTGGCCAAGGACCTGATGGGGGCGGAGATGGATATTCCGCTGGGCGCTTCGGTCGGCGCGATCTATGTACCGAGACACGGCAACGATTATAATGCCCTGATCAAACTGGCAGACAAGTCCCTCTATACCGTCAAGAAAAACGGTAAGCACGGATTTTGTCTTTATAGCGTGGACTCCTTTGAAGATGAGCAGGAAGGGGTCGGACTTCCGGATATCCGGTCCATCTCCGGTATCCTGGGAGAAAGAACGATCCCGGATGTTGCCCTGCAGCTGGATAAGGATTCCTTTGCACCGGTGTATCGTTATATCATCCGATACACGATCCGGAACCGGATCAGCGCGTGCAAAGTTCTTTTCACGCTGGAGCCGGCGGAAGGGATTTCCGGAGAAGAAGCCACCAACCTTCTCGATGAGTTCGGAAACCATATCCGCCAGTCCCTGCGTAAGTCCGATATCCTTATGAGAAACCGTAACAACCAGTACTTCGTTTTCCTGACGGATATCCGTGAAGATTCCTATGAAAAAGTCATCCATCACATCGTGGAGACGTGGGAACATGAGCACGGAAATGTACTGTCGGTAACGCACGAAAGCGAATTCCTGGGGAATGATTACGAGAAGCGGTTCAATAAGAAGAAAGACCGAAATGTCATCATCGTGGATGACGACGCGATGAACCTGCAGGTGGCGGGTAAGATCTTAAGCGCCGGCGGGATACGTGTCCGGGCGATTAAATCGGGGAAAGCTCTTCTGGAACATATCGAGCAGACGAGGGAGTATCCGGATCTGATCCTTCTGGATATCAAGATGCCGGAAATGGATGGCTTTGAGACGTTGAGAAGACTTCGCCTGATCAGTTCTGAGGCGGCCAAGGTTCCGGTCGTTTTCCTGACGGCGGACGAGAGTTCGGGCGCGGAGAGCAAAGGACTCTCGCTGGGCGCGATGGACTTCATCAGAAAGCCTTTCGTACCGGAAGTGCTCATGCTTCGTGTCCAGCATCTGATCGAACTGGTCACGCTGCAGAATCAGCTGAGTTATGAAGTCCAGATGAAGACGCAGGAGAACAGGAATCTTCTGGTACACGTGGTCGAGTCCCTGGCTGCGGCGATCGATACCAAGGATATTTATACGCGCGGCCATTCCGGAAGAGTAGCGGAGTATTCCAGGATGATTGCCGCAAGAGCCGGTTATTCTGAATTCCGCCAGGAGGAAGTCTACATGATGGGCCTTTTGCACGATGTCGGCAAGATCGGTGTTCCTAATAGCATCATCAATAAGAGTACCCGCCTGACGGATGAAGAGTTTGCCCTGATCAAGAAGCATCCGGGAATGGGAGCCCAGATCCTGGAGAGTATTAAAGAGGATCCGGAGCTGACCATCGCGGCACGCTGCCACCATGAACGGTTCGATGGCAAAGGTTATCCGGAGGGCCTTTCCGGATTTGATATTCCGGAAGTGGCGCGTATTATTGCCGTTGCGGATGCGTATGATGCGATGTCCAGTGATAGAAGCTACCGTGGAAAACTTACCGAAGAACAGATCATTTCCGAGCTTACCGAAGGAAAAGGGTCGCAGTTTGATCCGAAGTTTGCGGACATTATGCTCGCAATACTTAAGGAGAAACCCAACCTGAAGCAGAAGGAGGATACTCATGAGTAATCCAAATGACAACAATGAACAGAATGAATTGTTTCATTCTTCGCACTTGATGCTGCTGATCACCTACACGGCGTTTACCGTGATCCTGATCGGTGAATCCTTTCTGATGGGGTGGGAAAAATGGCCGCTTCTGCTGATCTCTGCGGCAGTTATCGTTTGCTGGATCATGCATTTCAGGCAGGAGGCTTCTTCTTCGGTCAGAATTTGGATCTATGCGGTCCTGATGATGTGTACGTCGTTTTTCTATGGTATTCACCTAACGAGTACCTTTGATCTGGCGGTCGTTATGGCTGCGCTGATCGTGCTGTTTACGATGACTGGTATGAAGTCGATGATCACGTTATGCCAAGTGACCTATTATATTACCATGGCCTACGATTTTACGCTGATGGTGATGAATGGTGATAAGTTCGACGGCCTTGTTCTTTCGAGGTCCGGACTTCATCTGGCCATGATCTTCTTTATCGGGTGGTTTGCCAAGACCATCATCGATAAGTGGACGCAGGTCCTGTCCAGTACGAAGGATGAAGTCAAGCAGCTGTCGGAGGCAACCGAGAGACTGAATGACTTCCTGGCGAATGTTTCCCACGAGATCAGAACGCCGGTCAATGCGGTCATTGGTCTGACGAGCATCTGTATCGATAAATCCCAGAACCGGGAGATCTACGGGGACCTGATTGCAGTCCGGGATGCCGGACGTAAGGTTGCGGAACAGATCAGTGATATCCTTGACTATTCGGAGATCGACCGGAAGAAGGCGGTCAGTAACAACGAAGACTATATGCTTTCCTCGGTCCTTCACGATTTGGTATCGGAGATCCGCCATGGTAAATCCAAAGACGTGGAGCTGATCATCGATGTGGATCCGGCGATCCCGGCGGTGATGAATTCCGACGTCTCCAAGCTGAAAAAGATCCTGAGAGCGCTGATCTCCAATGGTTTGAAGTATACCCATAAAGGCGGTGTCTATGTCAGGATCTCCTGCGTCACGCAGGCATACGGAGTGAATCTCTGTATCGAGGTGACCGACACGGGAATCGGTATGACCGACTACGAATTGGAGAAGGTCTACGATAACTTCTATCAGGCGGATTCCGGCCGTTCGAGAATGGGCGGCGGATTAGGACTCGGTTTGGCTATCGTCTCCGGCTTTGTTTCACTGCTTGGCGGTTTCATGACGATCTCCAGTAAACCCGGCGTCGGTACTACCGTAAATGTCAGCCTTCCGCAGAAGGTGGTCGATCCGACAAGCTGTATGTCGGTAGCAAATCCGGATGAGCTGTGTATCGGCGCGTATCTGCATTTTGAAAAGTATACCGATCCGGCTGTCCGCGATTATTACAACTCTATGGTACTGAATATCGTTAAAGGCCTCGGCGTACAGATGCACCGCGTAAATAATCCGGAGGACCTAAAGCTCCTGCACGATACGATCCATATGACCCACCTGTTTGTGGCTGAAGAAGAGTACGGCTCCAATGTGGAACTTCTGGAAGAAATGGCTAAGGATATGTTTGTGGTCGTTGTGGCCAATGAAGACTTCGAGCTTCCTGAGCATGCCAATGCAAGAGTCATGGTAAAGCCGTTCTACTGCTTCCCGGTCGTGTCGATCCTGAATATGAATATCCATGATAAACAGAGCACCGGCAAGAAGATGTACTGCCGCGGTGTAAAGACACTGATCGTAGACGATGAGCCGATGAACCTCGTGGTAGGAAAGAGTATCTTCAGAAGTTACGGAATGGATGTCTATACGGTACTGAGCGGGCCGGAAGCCATCGATATCTGCCGCGAAATGGCATTCGACATTATCTTTATGGACCACATGATGAGTGGAATGGACGGTGTCGAAGCCATGAAACGTATCCGTTCCGATGTCGCCGGAAAGAACGGTGAGATCCCGATCGTTGCCCTTACGGCTAATGCCATGAGCTCCGCCAAGCAGATGTTCCTTGCGGAAGGCTTTGACGGATTCGTGAGTAAGCCGATCGAAACCGAAGAACTCGAGCGCGTGATGAGACAGGTGCTTCCGAAGTCTTCAGTGACGATGGAGGAAATCGATGAGGTTGAGGAGAAACCGGACTATGAAGCCCTTCGGAACAAGTCGAAGGAGAAACAGGAAGCACCGAAGTCGATCCATGATCTGCTGCGGCCCTTGGGGATCGATACACAGTCAGGACTCAAATACTGCATGGGAGATATGGAGTTCTATAAGTCCCTGCTTTCCCAGTTTGCCTCGGAAGCCAAAGAGAAAACCCCGCTTATCGGACGGTATTATGAATCCGGCGAGTGGCATGACTACGAGATCCTGGTTCATGCACTCAAGAGTACGGCGAAGATGATCGGCGCGGATGATCTTTCCGAAAAAGCGAAGGCTCTTGAAATGGCGGCAAAAGAGAAGAGAGAAGAGTATATCGCCGAGAATCACTACGACATGATGAGTGAGTATTCCCGAGTGATCAAGGGAATCGAGTCCGCTCTCGGAGGAGAGCAGGAAGACGAGGAGATCCTTGAGTTTAACCCTGTTGTTGAGGAAGGAGGCGATGAGCAATGAGAAAAGTTCTGCGTTATATTTTCAAGCCTTCCTCCCATGATCAGGAAGCGGTCCGTTCCATCTTCCATGGCTGGGCACACACAACGCAAATCATCGTTTTTTTCGTTACACTGATCTGCATATTATTCCTGGGATGGACTTTCGCCCAGCCCAGTATATTCATGAACAGCCTTTCTATCACCGGACGCTGTATGCGGTCACACTGGTTCTGCTGACGATCTGGCTGGCGATCATGCGTTATGCCGACAAGGATTATGAAAAACGGTACAGGACCCTATATGGTCTCAATGCGCTTTTGGCTGTGGCTATGTACATCTTCGTATTAGGACTTTGCTATATCAACCTGCACTTTAATTCATTCGTGGATACGACACTTTTTATGACAGTGGCGCTGCTGATACCGATGTGCCTTTATATCAACCCGATCGAATATGTGATTCTCGTTCTACTTTCCTATGCCGGCATGATCCCCATGCTTTACCATGCCTATGCGGGATTGCATCTGATCCAGAGAAATGCATTCCTCAACTTCCTGATCTTCGCCGCCTTCCAGCTGTCCATGGGTGTACTCATGCTCTATACCAAATACTGTCTCTATAAAGAGATTGTTGTCGAGACGCGTCAACATCAGGAGATCGAGATGCTCAATAAAGCCCAGAACAGCTTCTTCTCGAATATGAGCCATGAGATCAGGACCCCGATCAATACGATCATCGGCCTCAATGAGATGATCCTTCGTGAAGATGTCAGTGAAGAGGTTATGGAAGATGCGGCCAACATCAAGTCGGCAGGTAAGATGCTATTGAACCTCATCAACGACATCCTCGATATGTCGAAGATCCAGTCGGGACGTATGCAGCTTCTGGAAAATCCGTATCAAACGGGGGAGATGCTTTCAGATCTCGTCGGTATGATGTGGATCCGTGCCAAAGAGAAGAAACTGGATTTCCACGTGGATGTTTCTCCGGATATTCCCAATGAACTCGTCGGAGATGAAGTGCGTATCAAGCAGATCCTGATCAATGTTCTCAATAATGCCATCAAGTACACAAAGGAAGGATCCGTGACGCTTTCGGTACAATGTGAAAACATCGATGACAATAAGTGCAACATGATCTATACCGTCATTGATACCGGTATCGGAATCAAGCCGGAAGATATCCCGTATCTGTTCTCGGCCTTTAAGCGCGTGGATGAAGACTCCAATAAGCATATCGAAGGCACCGGCTTAGGTCTTTCCATTGTAAAACAACTGGTCGATCTCATGGGCGGTAAGGTGACGGTAAACAGCGTCTATACCAAGGGCTCGACATTCATCATCGAGATTCCGCAGACCGTGGAGACCCAGTCGAAAATGGGACAGTACGACTTCGATAAGTCGAAGTCCGGAGCACAGAAGAAAGAATACGTTCCCCGATTTGAAGCGCCTACGGCCCGTGTACTGGTCGTCGATGACAATGAGGCGAATCTCATGGTTGTAAGTAAGCTTCTTCGTGAAACGAAGGTTCGGATCGATACGGCGATAAGCGGAGCCGAAGCCTTGAAGAAAACGCTGAACATCCATTATGACGTGATCTTTATGGACCATCTTATGCCGGAAATGGACGGTATTGAGTGCAGACGGCGTATCGTGGATCAGACGGGCGGAAGATGCCGTGAGACGAGTATCGTGATCCTGACGGCGAACGCTGACGAAGAGAACCGGGCACTGTATGTCAAAGAAGGTTTTGACGGGTATCTGGTCAAGCCGGTAAGCGGTGAAGAACTGGAGAATGAACTTTACCGGCTCCTCCCGAAGGAAATCGTACACATTACCGGTAACCGGAGTGAGATCGCTGAAGAGACGATCTCCTGGATGCATGGCGAGAAGAAGAGAAAGAGAGTCATCATCACGACGGAGAGCGTGGCCGATCTTCCGCCGGAGATCATTTCCAAGTACGGTATCGCGGTACTTCCCCATAAGGTTAAGACGGCCGAAGGCCTTTTTAAGGACGGCAAGGAGATCGATACTAAGGGCGTTCTCAAATATATGGAGGACCGGGAGCACAGTGTTTTGCCGATGGCGCCGAATGTAAAGGAGGTCGAAGAATTCTTCGCAAAGCAGTTATCCGTGGCGAATAATATTATCCACATCTCGATCTCCAGTAAAGTGGAGAACAGCGGATATCATGTGGCAACAGAGGCGGCGAAGTCCTTCGATAGCGTATTCGTATTCGATTCCGGACACCTTTCAAGCGGACAGGGCATATTGGTGATCGAGGCCTGCCGTATGGCGGACGAAGGAAAGAGCCCGGAGGAGATCCTGGCGCGGATCGAGCGTTTAAAGAAGAAAGTCCATACCAGCTTTATCGTAGATAATCTGGACTTCCTAGCCCGTTCGAAACAGGTCGGGAAACGCATCGCGAACCTGGTCAATTCCCTGATGGGAAGACCGGTGCTGGTCCTTCGCAAAGGAAAGATGGGACTGGGCATGATCTATTTCGGATCGAGAAGAAGAGCATGGAAGAGCTATATCAACACATGCCTTGCCGGAGATAAGCCCATCGATACGCGAGTTCTTTTCGTAACGTATGTTGGTATCAATAAGAAGGAAATGGACTGGATCAGTGAGCAGATCAATAAGAAGATGACATTTGATGAGATCTATTTCAGGCAGGCATCACCGGCGATTGCGGTTAACTGCGGTCCGGGTACATTCGGACTTCTTCTGCGTGAGAGGGATAAGGAGGATAAGGACAATAAGGACAACTGAGTCCTTCCTCCGAAAGATCCCCGAAGGTTATTCGAAGGATAGCCAAAAGATAATCGAAAGAGATCCGAAAGGTAGTCGAAAGACGGTCAAAAGAAAGCCGAAAGAAAGAGGGTTGCCGGTGAAAGCAACCCTCTTTTGTTGTGATTTCTGTTTGATCGAAGCGATCAGATAGGATTGGTGTCGAAAGACATCGGAGCGGAACGGCCCATGGTCTTCTCGAGATCCTGTACGTCATAAGCAGCATCCAGCGCGGTCTTCCAGGAGATGAAGCCTTCCTTGTAAAGACGGATAAGTTCATCGTTCAGAGTGTGCATGCCAAGGCTTCTGCCGGACTGCATGGCACCCGGGATCATGTTGATCTTGTCTTCAAGGATGAGGTTCTTGATGGCGTTGGTGCCGACCATGATCTCAGTTGCCAGAATACGGCCTGTACCATCGGTGATCGGGAGGAGCTGCTGACAGATAACACCACGGATGTTTGTGCCGAACTGGGAACGGATGATCTCCTGCTTGTCTGCCGGAGAACCATCGATGATACGGTTGATGGTCTGAGCGGCACTGTGGGTATGCAGTGTGGAAAGAACGAGGTGACCGGTCTCAGCGGCGGTGATGGCAGCTGCGATCGTCTCGAAGTCACGCATCTCACCTACGAAGATGATATCCGGGTCTTCACGGAGTGAAGAGTGGAGAGCATTAGCGAAAGAGTCGGTATCACGATGGAGCTCGCGCTGATGGATCATCGCGTGATCATGAGGATAGATGTACTCGATCGGGTCCTCGATCGTGATTACGTGCTTGGATTCATTCTTGTTGATGTAGTCAACGATGGCTGCCATGGTCGTCGTCTTACCGGAACCCGTAGGACCGGTTACGAGGATGATACCGTTCTTCGCGGTGGCCATGGTCTTAATGACTTCCGGAAGTCCGAGATCTTCGAACTCAGGGATCTGAGCCATCAGGAGGCGGATGCTGCAGGCGAGGTTGTTACGCTGGTGATACACATTTGCTCTGATTCGAACCTCATTGTCGATCATAAGACCGAGGTCAAGATCTTCACCGGCTTCTACGCGCTTGATTTCTTCATCAGACAGGATCGTATAGATCATGGCCAGAGATTCCTCAGCGGTCGGACGGGCATCCAGAATGTGAAGTACACCGTACCTTCTTACAGCAAGATTCGTACCAACGGTAATATGGACATCAGAACAATCTTGTTCAATAGCATAATCCATTAATTGCTCAAAAGTCATAACAACACCTCCAAAAAAGTTATGTCATAATTATACACGAAAACAATAATCTTTGACATAAATATGTACATAACTTTCGCATGAATTTCACATTTTTTCGATAGTTGGTAAATCAAATAGAATGATTCGGTAAAATAATATATACAAACGGAAGGGAAAATACGCATAAGGAGATGTGGTAGTTAACGCTTTTGAGCACCGGTAAAATGTGATAATCTTTTTATATAGATGACCAAGCCTCATGCGGACGAAGCGGGTTTCACTCGTCCGATAGAAAATGGAGGGAATGTGCGATGCAGGAGATCAAGTGCCCCAAATGCGGTGAAGTTTTTCAGGTGGATGAGTCCGGTTATGCGGCCATAGTCAAACAGGTCCGGGATAGTGAATTCAAAAAAGAAGTCCAGGCGCATGAACACCAGCTTCTCCTAGACAAAGAGAATGCCGTGAAACTGGCAGTTACAGAGGCTCAGGCGGACAAAGATAAGCTGATTGCGGAGCTCAAGCAGAAACTGGCCCTTGCCGAGTCGGATAAGAAAGCCGCACTTCAGGAAGCCGAAGTCAAGAAGCAGCAGGAACTCTCGCAGAAAGATTCCAGGATCCAGGAACTGAAGTCGCAGATCGAACTGGATAAGAGCCAGGCGAAGTCTGCGCTTACGGAGGCAACGGCCAAGCAGGAAACCGAGATCGCGAAACTGAAAAATGAGCTGGAACTGGAGAAGAACCAGCACAAGCTGGAGACCAAGACGATGCAGCAGGCTCATGACGCCGAGCTGAAGCAGAAGGATGAGGCAATCAGCTACTATAAGGATCTCAAATCGAAAATGTCCACGAAGATGGTAGGGGAGACATTGGAGCAGCATTGCGAGATCGAGTTCAACCGCCTTCGTGCCACAGCATTCCGGCTGGCCTATTTTGAGAAGGACAATAATGCAAAGAGCGGAAGTAAGGGCGACTATATCTACCGCGACTATGCCGAAGACGGGACCGAGTTCATCTCCATCATGTTCGAAATGAAAAATGAGATGGATACGACGGCGACCAAGCACAAAAACAGGGATTTCTTCAAGGAACTGGATAAAGACAGGAAAGAAAAGGGATGCGAGTACGCGGTCCTGGTTTCGCTCCTTGAATCGGACAACGAGCTCTATAACGACGGTATCGTGGATGTATCCCACGAGTATGAGAAGATGTACGTGATCCGTCCGCAGTTCTTCATTCCGCTTATCACGATCCTTAGGAATGCGGCGCAAAATTCGGTTGCGTATAAGAGAGAACTTGCACTGGTGCGCAATCAGAATATCGATATCACGAATTTCGAGAATGCCATGGATGACTTTAAGGACAAGTTCAGCAACAATATGCGTCTGGCCAGCGAACAGTTCCAGAAAGCCATCGATGATATCGATAAGAGTATTGCGAATCTGCAGAAAACGAAAGACGATCTTCTGGCTTCCGGCAGAAATATGAGACTCGCAAATGATAAACTTCAGGATCTCTCAATCAAGAAACTGACGAAGAACAATCCCACCATGAAGGCAAAGTTTGACGAATTAAAGGAGAAGGATACCTAAGACTTAGAAATCCTTAATGGGCGGCAACCAGCCGGGTGTCAGACGATCTGAAGAAGATAGAATTTGAGATAGTCGGTCTCGGGAATGGCCATGGCGACAGGGTGATCCGGGGCCGCTCTTCTTTCTTCAATCAGGCGAAGCGTCACTCCGGCATCTGCGGCCGCTTCCAGAAGCATCTTGCGGAAAAGTTCATTGGGCATAAAGTGAGAACATGAACAGGTGGCCAGATATCCTCCGCGAGGAAGCATCTTCATGGCACGGTAGTTGATCTCCTTATAGCCGCGCTTGGCATTCTCCGTGGTCTTCCGGCTTTTGGTAAAGGCCGGCGGATCCAAAATGATGAAGTTATAGTCCGCATGTTCTTTCTCAAGCTTCGGAAGCAGTTCGAATACATCCGCGCAGATAAAGTCCATCCGGTCGGAAAGTCCGTTGATCCGGGCATTCTCAGAAGCGGTATCCACGGCGAACTGAGATACATCTACTGCGGTAACATGAGATGCGCCGCCTCGAGCGGCATTCATGGCAAAAGACCCGGTGTGGGTGAAACAGTCAAGAACTTTCATCCCTTTGGCAAGTTTACTGACTGCAAGGCGGTTATACTTCTGATCAAGGAAGAAGCCCGTCTTCTGTCCGTTTTCCACATCTACGGTATAGCGGATGCCGTTTTCGCAGATCCCGACGCGGGGAGAGGGAAAAGCTCCGTCAAGAGAACCGGGAAGATAATCCCCTTTATACCAGCCTTTGACCAGCGGAAGTCCTTCCTTTTCACGAAGAACCGCTTCATTGCGTTCGAAGATCCCGCGTATGGAGACCCCGTCTTTCCGAAGCTCATCTACCAGTGCGCGATAGATCATATCTTTTACCTGTTCTGTGCCATAGGATAGAACTTCCGTGGAAAGGATGTCTTCGTACCGGTCAACGGTAAGCCCCGGGATACCGTCGGCTTCACCGAAGATCAGGCGGCAGCAGGAATAATCTTCCTGCATGACAGTCCTTCGCATATCCAGTGCGTACTTCACGCGCCGCTGCCAGAACGTCTCGCCGAAAGTTTCGTTGGCGTTATCGGAAAGAATGCGGATACGGATCTTACTGTTTTTGCTTAAGAATCCGGTGCCGAGATAGCGTTCTTTGGAAGAGAGTACATCGACAAGCGCACCATTGGCTACGGGGTCCTCTTCAGGAAAGAGCCCGTCTTTGATGGTGTTTTCGCCAAATTTGGTGATCTCGGTGTCATAGACCCAGGGATGACCGCGCTTGACGGCGGCTTCCGCCTTGGGGGTGACGACTGCCACAGGAAAACTTCTCTGCTGCTTCATGAGGTATGCGCTTCTCCTATTCCAGCACGGTCTTTCAGTTCGTCCAGAAAGACAGTGGATGCCGCATCGGAAGGCATCTTTAGTTCGCCTCTCGGGGACAGGTCCACAGAACCTACCTTCGGGCCGTCCGGAAGACAGGAACGCTTGAACTGCTGGCTGATGAAACGGCGGAGGAATTTCTCCTCCCACTGATATATCGTCGTGTCGTCATATTCGCCGGCAAAGGCGATCTTGGCAAGACGATAGATCTTCGAAGGCGCAAAGCCCAGACGAACGAAGTAGTAAAGGAAGAAGTCGTGGAGCTCGTAAGGACCGACAAGATCTTCCGTCTTCTGGGAGATGGTGCCGTTTTCCGTAGGCGGTAGAAGCTCCGGAGATACCGGGGTGGCCAGGATATCACGAAGAACCGATGCCAGCTGGGGCTGACTTTCGTTCACACGGTCGGCCTCGTAAGCTACGATGTGACGGATCAGCGTCTTCGGAACAGAACCGTTGACGGCATACATGGACATATGGTCGCCGTTATAAGTCGCCCAGCCGAGTGCCAGCTCGCTGAGGTCTCCCGTTCCGACAACAAAACCGCCTTCATCGTTACCGAGATCCATGAGAAGCTGTGTACGTTCTCTGGCCTGGGCATTCTCATATGCTACGTTGTGATCGTCCGGATCGTGGCCGATATCTTTAAAGTGCTGCAGCACACTGTCCTTGATGGAAATCTCATCGATGGTTGCGCCATATGCCTTGGCCAGCTCAATGGAGTTGTTCTTCGTTCTGTCCGTGGTTCCGAAGCACGGCATCGTCACGGCGTGGATATTCGTTTTTGGCAGCCCCATGATATCAAAAGCACGCGCGCAAACGAGGAAAGCCAGCGTCGAATCCAGACCGCCGGAAAGACCGAGAATGACCTTTTCGGAGTGAATATGTGTCAACCGGGTCACAAGGCCCATCGCCTGGATGGTCAGGATCTGCTCGCAGCGGCGGGCGATCTCTTGCGGATCTTCAGGTGCGAAAGGATTCTTCGGGACTTTCCTGATCAAATCGAGTTCGCTGTTAAGTTCCATCGGGAAGGTAACGAATTCAAGATCCTCGTCTGCCGTACTGTTGGCAAAATCAGATCTCCAGGCATCATCGCGAGTACGCTCGCTGTGGAGGAGCTTAAGGTCGATGTCGTTATAGATCACTCCCGTGGCAAAAGCACTGCTTCGGGCCAGTTCACGGCCGTTTTCGAAAATGAAATCGGTGCCGGCAAAAACCAGATCGGTGGTCGATTCACCGATACCGGCGTTGGCGTAGATATATGCGGCGTGAAGCTTCCTGCTCTGTGCAGCGAGGAGCTGTGCCGTCTTTTCTTCGGATCCGACGATATACGGGCGGCTGGAAAGGGTTGCCAGGATATGGCATCCGGCCAAAGCGGCGTCCACATCATCGGAAATCGGAGCACGAAGATCCTCGTCGAAAAGCACTGCGAAGGAGAACAGATCGTGTTCGCAGAAGTAGAGCGGCTGTCCGAAGGAAATCTCATCGTCGAAGTGTTCATCGTAGAAGGATCCATCCACTTCGTAAGGGGAGAAGTAACGGGACTGTTCTTCGCTTAGTGTGAGCTTGACATTACAGCCGAGGACCATGCCCTCGTGAAGTACGACTGCCAGATTCAGAAGCTTGCCCTCGATATACGCGGGAAGACCGATGATAAAGACCGAAGGTGCATCTTTGGTTTCATCAGCAATACGGTAGAGCGCCTGCCAGGCTTTCTCGATGAAGGATTCCTGTCGGAAAAGATCTCCGCAGGTGCATCCGGTAACACATAATTCCGGGAAGACCAGAAGGGCACAATCCTTATCCGCTTCCTTTACCGTAGAGATGATCGCATCTGCATTAAAGTCGATATCCGCTACGCGGATCTTCGGTGTGGCTGCTGCTACTCGTAAAAAACCGTCTTTCATACTTCGTCGCTCCCTTCATTCTCTGTGGGCTCGTCTGCCGGGGCGTCTTGCGGCACCTCTTTTTCCTGATTATACACCTGATCGATCAGCTCGTTGAAATGTTTGTAGTATAAATTCGTGTTCTCGATGACATACCCGTAGAGGGCTTCGGGATGACGGTCATGTACCGCTTTGCAGAACAATTCGCTCTGGCTTTGCTCTTTGAATGCAAACTTCAGACACTCGTGATGACGGGTCATGAATACAGAATTGTAGATCGGAGCACTGTTGACCTGGTTCTGTTTGTGCGGGTAGATCCATACGATATCTGCAATCGTAATTACGCGCGGATTCATCGATGCATCAAGTACGTGCTTGTCACTTACGTAGAAATTCCCGATATTAAGTACCGGAGGATCGAATTCGGAATCCAGATCTTCAAGTGACATGGATTCCCGGGAAAGACGTTCTTTCAAGGGGTTAAGACCCTTCTTGCTGAACATGCTTAAAAGAAGGAAGATGCCTGCGACCAAAAGGATCAATTCGAGCAGGACGAAAAAGGAAGACTCGCTCAGCACGACTTTGGATAAAGGCACCATGACAAACATTTTGTTGCACACACTGTTGCGGACGCTTTGCGGGACATTTCCCATGTCGAAGTATTCATTCAGATACTGCGAAGTCTTCGCATTGACTTCGGTGACGTAGCCTCTGCAGTTGATGCTTTCCTTAAGCTCTGACTCATCTTCGGAATCCAGATACCGGTAAGTCTGCTGCATGATGTCTTCGGCCTTGCGTTCATATTTGTTCGGAATATAGACGATGAGGTAAGCGGCCTGGCCGTCCTCGTTCTCCACGGGCGCCAGATAGAATTTGCCTTCGCTGTTCTCGGCGAACCAGTCGTAGAGACTATAGGTCTTACCCCGATAGTATTTGTCGATCTTATAGTCGTTCGTGGGGATAGCAAAGATGTTTTCTCTTGCCAGATAATACTTGGTATGCTCAGGAAGAAGGCCGACGGCGATCAGGAGGACGAAGATAAAACAGGCGATTGCCCCGATAAGCTTTGAGGTGCGTTTGGCACGCATGATCTTCTTGGTAACGGAATTATTACTCATATTGCAAGTCCCTTCCTTGTGAAATGAACGCAATCAGTATATCATATTATGAGTATTAAATAATTGCGACAAATTATGAGTATTGAATATACTTGTGACAAAATCGGAAAAGAAGGACAAAAGAAATGAGCGATATGAATCATCCATCCAATGACGATCAGGGTTTTGTTCCGGCATCTTTCACGCCGCAGCCGCTAACGCCGGGGGGAGCGTTCCCTCAGGCACAGACACAAAATGCCTTTGCACCCCAGGCGCCTGCATTTGCACCGCAGACACCTTCTTCGGGGGCTTTTGCTCCGGCGGGCACCCCTAGAACGAGTGGACCGGTTCCGCCTTTTACCGAGCGGGAACTTCGGTCTTTCCGTCATTCGGCGGAGATTCCGCTTTATACCATAATGGTGGTATTCAATGTCCTGGTCGTTGCATTCGCGCTGATCAGCTCGATCCTTGCCTTCTTCGATATCGGACCGCTTACCGGAAAGAGCGGAGCCATGATCAACGAGCTTATCCTGGGTATCCAGGCTGAAGCGGACGCGCACATCGAGATCATCGTCATCCTTATCGGACTTCCGATCCTTCTGCTTTTTACGGTTTATCTTTATTACGCGCAGTACCGGGCGAACTCGATCCGCATCACGGAGAAGAATTTCCCGGAGATCTACGAGGTGGTGGAAGACTATGCACGCCGCCTGGGCATGAAGAATGTGCCGAAGGTGTATCTGACGCAGGAGAACGGTCTTCTCAATGCTTTTTCGACATATATTCTACGACGGCAGTATGTCGTTCTGCTGACAGACCTTTTCGAGGTGGCGTATCTGGAACACCATGATCTTGACAGTATCAAGTTCATCATCGGGCATGAGATGGCCCACATCCGCCTTAAGCATGCGACATTCTCCTATCAGATGAGCATCCTTTTTGCCAATTATCTTCCGATCATCGGCAATGCACTGTCCCGTGCAAGAGAGTACAGCTGTGACCGTGTGGCGCAGCATCTGGTGGGAAAGAGCGGTATCGAGCCCATGCTGGCACTGGTCGTCGGTAAGCACCTTTATAAGAAGGTCGATGTCGAGGATTACGTCAAGCATTGCCACGAAGTTCGCGGGTTCTTCGTTTTCATCTATAATCTGATGGCGTCCCACCCGATCATGCCGAAGCGTATTCAGGCTCTGCTTCGTGACCACGGATCCGGAAGGCTTTTCTTCTGATGTAGTAATTTGGATTTGTTTGTCCGATTCATACAAATTGGACTTGTGTGTCTGATTCATGCAATTTGGACAAATTCATCTTGCAAAATCCAAAGCTTGAATTGAAAAAGTAGAAAAATCAAATTCGGCGTTGACAACAACGCCTTGAACCTATTTACTATATACGTGCACAAAGACGTGTATCGTCTAAATTTGCAAGCAGGAGGAACAAAACATGAAAAATATCGCGCTGAGTGACAAGAGTAATCTTCTTGAACAGGATCCGTACCAGTATACGCTGCAGGATGTCGAGAAGCCGGAGCTTTTCCGTGAGCTGTTCCCGTATGCTGAAGTACCGAAGATCGCTTATAACTACCGGAAGGTTCCGATGAACATGCCGGAGAATATCTATATTACCGACACGACTTTCCGTGACGGACAGCAGTCCCGTGCTCCTTATACGACCGAGCAGATGGTGGAGATCTATAAGATGCTGCACCGCCTCGGCGGCCCGAAGGGCATCATCCGCCAGACCGAGTTCTTCGTTTATTCACAGAAGGACCGCGAGGCGCTGGAGCAGTGCATGGCGCTGGGATATAAGTTCCCGGAGATCACGACATGGATCCGTGCAACGAAGTCCGATTTCGCGCTGGTGCGTAACATCGGCATTAAGGAGACCGGTATCCTCGTTTCCTGCTCGGACTACCATATCTTCAATAAGATGGGCCTTACCCGTAAGCAGGCGATGGATAAGTATCTTGGTATCGTGAAGGATGCCATCGATGCCGGCCTTCGTCCGAGATGTCATTTCGAAGATATCACACGTGCCGATTTCTACGGTTTCGTCGTACCGTTTGCTACCGCTTTGATGAGACTTTCCGATGAAAGCGGTATTCCGGTCAAGATCCGTGCCTGCGATACCATGGGCTACGGCGTTCCTTTCCCGGGAGTTGCGCTTCCGAGATCCGTATCGGGTATCATCTATGGTTTGCAGCACTATGCGGGCGTTCCCTGCGAGATGCTGGAGTGGCACGGACATAATGACTTCTATAAGGGCGTAGTCAATGCTTCGACTGCATGGCTCTATGGCGCTCAGGCTGTAAACTGCTCGCTTCTGGGTATCGGTGAGAGAACCGGTAATGTACCGCTCGAGGCTATGGTCTTCGAGTACGCTCAGCTCAGAGGCACGCTTGACGGCATGGATTCCCGCGTGATCACCGAGATCGCGGACTATATCTCCCGTGAGACCCACTATGAGCTGCCGCCGATGACACCGTTTGTCGGTAAGAACTTCAACGTAACCAAGGCCGGTATCCACGCAGACGGGCTTCTGAAGGATCCGGAGATCTATAACATCTTCGATACCGAGGCGCTCCTTGATCGTCCGCCGCTCGTTGCAGTCAGCAATGTGTCCGGACTTGCGGGTATTGCCTGCTGGATCAACAACTACTACCGTCTGGCCGGCGAGAGTGTTGTCAGCAAGAAAGATCCTTTCATCGCGAAGATGAAGGAGTGGATCGATAAAGAGTACGAAGGCGGCCGTGTAACCGTAATCTCTGACGAGGAAATGGTTCATCTCTTTGAAGAGTGTGGCGGAGAGACCTTCAATCGTGTTGCCAAGCCGAAGGCCTGATCTCAAGAATCCGAAAACCCGGTTTCAAGAGAACGAAAGAATGATTCCACGGAAACGCTCATCTGAAAAAAACAGGTGAGCGTTTTTTTGCATTCGAATCAGAGTCTTTTGCGTTCCAAAACGTAGACAACGGCGAGTGCGGCGATGCCTGCAATCGAGAGTGCGATTCCGACGGAAAGATAAGGAACGCGGTAGGTCATCTCGATCGTATTTGTGCCGTTTTCAAGCGGAATCGACATCAGAGCGCCGCCGAGGATATCCGGTTCGATCTTCTGACCGTTACGTGTGACGGTCCAGCCTTTTTCGCTTGGTACGGTGGTAAAAAGACTGTCGCCGGAGCTTCCTTCGACTTCGAAACGGCAATGGCCATCCTCCATCTCACATGACGTACAGCTGCGCAGTTTCATAGCCTTGACAGCTTCGTCCAGTGCGGATAGATCAAGTACGTAGAATTGGGCATCGGTGACATTGGCGGCGGAAGCGTCTCCATTGAACACCAGCTCGATGGTGACAGAGTTCTTTTCGGTAGGAATACGGATCTGACGGGGAGCGAGGAACTGGGAATACGGCATATACTCCTTGCCGTCAACAAAGATCTTCGCGCCCTGGTCGGTATTGGTTTCAAGATTCATGTAAAGGATCTGTCCGTTCGGGTCGAAGTCTTCTCCCAGATCGGCTTCGTAGTGGAACGTGTTCTCGTTTTGGGAGGTGCTGATCTGAACTTCTTCGAAAATGCCGCGTTCCGTACCGGATAACTTCCTGTACATATCGTTAAGGTATTCGGCCGGCCGGGTCTTCCCGCTGTCGTAGTTTCCGGTTCCCGCATATACGAAAGCGTTCGGGGCGGAATAAGGATTGATGTAGAGCTTTTTGAAACCCGCGATGCCGGTGATGTTTTCAAGACCAATCGTGTTGGGATCGTCAATGTCCAGAAGGATATACCTGACATTCAAAAGACTATCAAGCGCCAGGTTTTCGCCGGAGGTTACGGTGATCGTCTCGCTGTACTGCGGATAGCCGGCTTTGTCCAGGAAGAAGATCGCATTCTCGTCGGGGTCGGAAACAAAGGATGTGACGGAGGGAAAACCGTAAGCCAAAGGCTCGTTATAGGAAGACGGAGATGAGAAATGCGTGCTGTGATAGGTCGTCTGCACGATGCGGTAGAAGGAGCCGGTTTCGTTTTCGGGGAGCAGGGCCAGTTCGCGCTGTGTGTAGTTTGCGATCTCCAGGGCGTTATCCGTGGAATAGAACTGCGAAAGAATGACCTGACCGAAAGTGAGCTCGATGACGACTAAAACGGATATCAGGCCGGACAGGACGCGTCTTGCGATCGGGCTTTTGTCTTTGAACTTGAGGAACAGGTACATCGATATGCCGAATAGAAGCGGGAAAAGAACTTTGGCCAGAATCGGCGCGGTCTCGGGGTCGACCGGCTTTTGCAGGAAGTCCTGTAGGGTGGCGGCGAAGACCAGGTCTACGGTGCGTGAACCCTGTATTTTCGAGAGAAGGAAAACGATCAGACAGAAGAAGCCGGTGACGGCCACGGGCATCCAGGGAAGGATCTCCTTTGAGTCGGATCCGTCGGAGCAGATCTCCGTATTCAGGTAAAATTCAGCAGCCAGTACGATCAGGACGAAAGCCCCGAGATAGGTGTATCTGTACCAGTAGGATTCGACCACACGAAGCATGGAGAAGACGGCGACCAGCGGCTGCCAGAAGAACATGAGAAGACTGAAGGCGAGAAGACCTCCGAATAAGCCTTTCTCTTTTCCTGTCTTTTTGCCGGCGAGGAAAAGAAGGATAACGCCGATCAGAACGAAGCTTCCGGCGAACAGGCAAACGCTGCCTTTGACGCTGATCATGCCAAATGCGTAATTTGCAACACTGTCCGTAACCGGTCCGAGAAGGCTCAGATCCTTGAGCATGCTCATGCCGGAACTGCCGTGCGTGCGGCTGCTGAGTTTCATGAGGGTCGGAAGAAGGAGCGCGGCAGAAAGTAGGATCGCGCAGATGCATGCCAGGGCAAAACGAAGGAAAATGAAGAGTATGCTTTTACGGGTATTCTGAGGTTTTTGTGAGGCGTTGGCGACGGCGTGTTCCGAATCGGGTGACGCTGCTTTTTTATCGGGTGACGAAGCTTTTTTATCAGGGGAATCATTCTTAGTAAGGATAATCTTTCTTCCGACCTCGAAAAGCAGCCAGAAACAGGCGAACATGAGGTCAACGATGCCGGAATACCAGTTGAAGCAAAGTGCCAGACCTACGGAGATCGAGAAGTGCATGCTGTGCTCGCCGGCGACGATCTTCTCGCATCCGGCAAGAATGAGCGGGAGCATGTAAGCGCCGTCCAGCCACATGGTGTTGCTGCTTTGTGCAATGAAGAAAGGACTCAGGGCATAGGATACCGAAAGGATCAATGTGATGCCTTGCTGCATGCTTGTGGTGGGACGGAACCGGCGGAGAAGGTAATAAGATGCAAAAGCGCCTGCCGTTGCGGCCTTGAGTGCGAAGAGAATATTCATGAACAGAGGGGCGGAAGCTTTGTCGAAGAATACGATCAGCAGCGAAAACGGAGACGCCAGATAATAGGTAAAGACCGCGAAATTGCTTCCGCCGAGGGACTTGGAGAAGGTGTAGCCGATGGAGGATTTCCCGGCAAGTACGTCCTTATACCAGCACAGAAGGTCGATCATCTGGTGCTGTCCGTCGCTGTAGATCAGGGCGCGGTTTCCAAATGGCGCGAGTCCCATGAGGAGGAATACGATCATGGAAACGACCAGCGTAAGTAGGGCAGACAGACCGCATATGGCTAGATATGTGGCCTGGTTCGGGTATTTATCGAGTAAACTGCGATTTTCCATTTGTGTCCTTCTGTCCTCTTTTCTTATGGGATCGATTATCCTTATGAAATCATTTTCTTATCGTAACGAACCGGTGGCGACGACGCCTGTACTATGGCATCGAGCCTGTGGCGACGACGCCGGGAATGACTTCGTCTCCGACTGCGACCGGTGCTTGGATGATCGTGTGATGGATCTTTTCCGCCAGCTCGAAAAGCACTTCCTTCGGGATCTCGCCCTTCGATTTGACGCTTATTCGGCCTAAGGATCCGTCTTCTTTTCTGACGCGGATCGTGGTGGTCAGGGTGCGCATGGGATGGGAGATTTCGGAAATGCCGTAGGCTTCACCCCTCGGGCATGAGTTGCCGGATACCTTCGGGTCCTGCCCGAGTGTGACTGTCAGCTGGCAGCCTTTGGGGCAGATGATGCAGGTCAGACGATCCAAACCACCAATCTCCAGTGCTTTTGCAGCGGAAGGATCGATTGCCTTTGTTTCTTTTCCGGGGAAAGCTTTCGGATCGGACAGGGCCTGTTCCGAGGTCGAGGCCGCTTTCCCGGAAACGAAGAGTGCTGCGGCGAGGCCGGCTTCAATGGCTTCTTTGGTAACATTGTCCGCCAGGTCGTGCACGTGTAGGACGTTGCCGCATGCGAAGATGCCGGGGATAGATGTCTCGTGGCAATTGGAAGAGAAAGGCCCGCCGGTCTTCGGGTTGATGGCGATCCCGGCCTTGCGGGAAAGCTCATTTTCGGGGATCAGACCGCAGGAGAGAAGGAGCGTGTCGCACGCGATCTCCTGTTCGGTTCCGGGGATGGGCGTGTATTTGTCATCGACTTCCTGCACGGTGATGCCGGTGAGGCGTTCTTTGCCGTGGATGGCGGTGACGGTGCGGCGCAGGAACAGGGGAATGCCGTAATCCTGCAGGCACTGCGTGATGTTACGGGCAAGTCCGCCCGGCTGCGGGGCGATCTCGATGCAGGCGAGGACCTTGGCGCCTTCCAGGACCATGCGGCGCGCCATGATGAGACCGATATCGCCGGACCCGAGGATAACGACCTTCTTTCCGACCATGTAGCCGTCGATGTTGACATAGTGCTGGGCAAGTCCCGCGGTCATGACGCCTGCGGGGCGCGTGCCGGGGATGGCCAGTGCGCCTCGGGCTTTCTCGCGGCAGCCCATGGCCAGGATGATCGCCTTGGCGGAGATCTCGAAGTAGCCGTCTTTTTTATTCATAGCGTAGATCTTCTTGTCGGGTGTGATCTCCATGACAAAAGTATCCAGAAGGATGTCAACGGCTTTGTCTTCGCCGGGATCGGCCGTTTTGAGTTCTTCGTATGCGCGGAATGCATATTCGGGACCGGTGAGCTCTTCGCCGAAGTGCGAAAGCCCGAAACCGTTGTGAATGCACTGGTTGAGAATGCCGCCGAGTTTGGTGTCGCGCTCGATGAGGAGGATGGACCGGCAGCCTGTTTCGGCTGCGCTCTTGGCTGCGGCAAGACCGGCGGGACCGCCGCCGATAATGACGATTTCATAAGATCTCATGATTCCACCTCCGATCCTTCGCCGGCAAGTTCTTTTCCTGAAGAGACCTCACGGTTTTCCTTCCAAAAAGCACTGTTGTCCGGTGTTTCTGCGTCCCTGGGGTAGAAGAGGTTCGATCCTTCTGCATCCTGAAGGATGGAAAGGTACGCTTGCGGGATCTGGGCATCGGCCAGCAGCATTTCCACAATTCGCGGACCGCAGAATCCTCCCTGACAACGGCCCATACCGGTTCCCGCGCGGCGCTTGACGGCGTCAAGAGACATCGGCGGGATCGGACTTTCCAGGGCATCGCGGATCTCGCCTTCCGTGACACCTTCGCACCGGCACACGATTCGGCCGTATGCCGGATCTTTCTTGACCAGCGCCGCGCGTTCTTCGTTATTCATGTCGCGGAAATGCACTTTTTTGCGGGTGAGGTCATATCCGCTCTTTTTCTCGGGAAGGGCGATGCCGCTCTTGATTAGAAGGGCGATCATGTATTTGGCGATTGCCGGGCTGCTGACAAGTCCCGGGGACTTGATTCCGGCGGCCTCGAAGATGCCCTCGTTTCCGGGGATCTCGCGGATAATGAAGTCGTCCTTGGTGGAGTTGGCGCGTATGCCGGAGAAGTTCCTGACATTGTCCCGCCATGAAATGCTCTGAACAGAGCGCGCCGCTTTTTCTTTGATTTCAGCAAGTTTCGAAGAAGTGGTGGCGGTGTTTTCGATATCTTCTTTGAGGACTTCTGATGTCGGTCCGCAGATCAGGTTGCCGTGGACGGTCGGCGCCACGAGAACGCCTTTGCCGAATTTGTTGGGGCACTGGAAGATCACGTGATCGACATGGGAGCCTTCGGATTTGTCCAAAAGGAAGTATTCGCCGCGTGTCGGTACGATCTGAAAATCGGGCTGAGCGATCAGACCGTGGACGGAATCGGCATTTACGCCGCAGGCGAGGATGACGCAGGAGGCTTCGAAATCGCCTTTGGTGGTTGTGAGTGTATATCGGGGAGAGGCCGATTTTGCGATTGGAGTAACGTCAATCCCGCCATTATCTGTTTCGCTTGCATCGACGGTCTCATTTGGTTTTGTTTCGCATTTATCTGCAGTACAGCTTGATTTTGTAACACTTGATTCGGAAGCCTTTTCGTCTTTTGCTTGGCTGGAACGGATCCCGGTGACCTCGCAGTTACCGAGGAACGTGCCGCCGTTTCTGACAAAGACTTCAGCCTGTGCCAGGCAGAATTCCCATGGGTTTACGATGCCTGCCGTCGGAGCATAAAGGGCGGCAACGGCTTCTTCGGAGACTTCCGGCTCCATCTTTCGAAGTTCTTCTGAATCCAGGATCCGAAGGTTCGGAACCCCGTTCTTAAGGCCACGATCCAAAAGCTCGTTGAGCAGTGCTTTTTCCGCATCGGAAAAAGCCAGGACAAGCGATCCGCATCGGCGAAACGGGACGTCTAGATCGGCGCAGAGGGGTTCGTACATGGCGTTGCCCTCCACATTCAGCCGGGCCATCAGCGTGCCGGGCAGGGGATCGTAACCGGCGTGGACGATGGCGCTGTTGGCGCGCGTGGCCCCCATGGCTACGTCGTTGTTTTTGTCGATCAGAAGTACGGAAACATCGTGGGAAATGAGTCTGTAGGCGATGGAAGTTCCGACCACGCCGGCGCCCACGATGATGATGTCGTATTTCATAAGCCGCCTCTTTCTGCGGAACATCGTGCCCCGCGCGGATAACTGCTCCTATTGTACTATAATCGTGCGAATTCTGCATTCTGCTCATGTGGGAACGGTCCTTCCTGATTTCGCTCCGGTAAGTCGGTGCGCTCCAACTTCGCTCCAGTTTCGCTCAAATGTCAAAAAAAGCGAAATCTGAGCGAAGTTCTTTTGCCGACGAGGAAAATTCCACCTGATAAAGCAAAAGCAGGCAGCGGGTTCACCGCAGAAGTCACCGGATTTGACATTTTGGTGACAGATTTGGTGAAGGTTTACCTGACGAAGCAGCGGTGGGCAGCAGGTTCACCGCAAATGTCACCAAATTTGATATTTTGGTGACATTTAAGTGAGATACCGCCGGCAGGGATAGACTATAATGTACTTACCGGGGAGCAGAATGAACCGAAATGGCTGACCGAAATGAAAGATCGGGGATGGTTGACGGAAATGAAAGATATTGCGACGAAGATACGTGTTTTCCTTGAGGGGGTTATTATCTGGTGCGGCGGGGTCTCGTTCTGGGCAGCGCTGACTCTCGTATTCCAGTCACTTCTGGACGGGAATAAAATCGTGGACTCGAGCATGATCATGGTGATTCTGGCGATCCTCATTGGCGCGCTGGTGATCTGGGTGCTTTATTCTCATCGAAAAGAACTGGATAACCGGATTTCGACGTGGCTTTTTATTCTTCTGAACGCCATTCCGTTTGCCCTGGTGGCACAGTTTATTTGGATCTTCTGCCATTCATTTGATTGAAGGTTAGCATTCGGAGAAGATTGCTTGATCAAATTGATTAGGAGTTGGAAAAGATTGCTTGATCAAACCCAACAGCATTATTGTCCGCAAGGCGACACCAAATTGACATAACCCAAGCAATTCATTATACTTTTGTGTGCTATATTATATGCGCGCGTGCATGACGGCGGGGAGTGGGAGTCGTTGACGATTCCGATAATTGGCCGCATCGGGACACGCGGCAATAGAAATTGTGAGGAATCAATCATGCGAGTATCTAAGCTTTTCATGTCTACCCAGAGAGAGGTCCCCTCAGATGCCGAGATCGTGAGTCATCAGCTCATGCTGCGTGCGGGCCTGATGCGTAAGGCCGCTGCCGGAATCTATTCTTATATGCCGATGGGCTACCGTGCCTATCGTAAGGTCGAAGCGATCGTCCGTGAGGAGATGGACCGCGCCGGCGCACAGGAACTGATCATGCCGGCTGTCCTTCCTGCCGAGACCTACATGGCTTCCGGCCGTTGGGAGAAGTTCGGTCCGGAGATGTTCCGTCTCAAGGATCGCGGCGGACGTCAGTTCTGCTTGGGCCCAACACATGAAGAGCCTTTCACCGAAGCCGTTCGCGACACGATCCGTTCGTACCGTCAGCTTCCGGTTACTCTGTATCAGATCCAGCATAAGTACCGTGACGAGAAGCGTTCGAGATTCGGCGTGGTTCGTTCCCGTGAGTTCGTCATGAAAGATGCATACAGCTTTGACGTGGATGAGGCCGGATTGGATAAGTCCTATCTCATTATGAAGGATGCGTACTGCAAGATCTTCGACCGCTGCAACCTTGACTACATTCTTGTTGATGCGGACTCCGGCGCAATGGGCGGTTCCGGTTCTCAGGAGTTTATGGTGAAGTCTTCTGTCGGTGAGGACGCGATTGCGTACTGCCCGGCTTGTGATTATGCCGCTAATGAGGAAAAAGCACCGTGCCCGAAGGTGGAAGCTCCTAAGGATTTCGAGATGCTCGCTATGGAAAAGATCGAGACACCTCATGTTAAGACCATTGAAGAACTCATGGAGTTCATGCACTCTGAGCCGACTGCTTTTGCAAAGACGATCCTTTACAACATCGATGGTAAGATCGTAGCCGTTATGGTTCGCGGTGATAGAGAAATCAACGAGACCAAGCTCGGTAACCTCTTTGATGCGACGGAAATGAATCTTGCTTCCTTTGAGGAAGTTGAACGCGTAACCGGCGCGGCTGTTGGCTTTGCCGGTCCTGTTGGCCTGAAGGAGAAGGTAGAGGTCATCGCTGATTTTGAAGTGACCGCGATGCAGAACTTCATCGTCGGCGCAAACGAGACCGACTATCACTTCAAGAATGTTAACCTCGGCCGTGACTTTACTCCGGACCGCGTAGTGGATATCCGCTGTGCTGTAGAAGGCGATCCGTGCCCGAAGTGTGGCAAGCCGATGGCAATGTGCCGCGGAATCGAAGTTGGTCACATTTTCAAACTCGGCACAAAGTACTCCGATGCACTCCACTGCATCTACCTCGACAAAGACGGTAAAGAAAACTCCATGATCATGGGCTGCTACGGTATTGGTGTTTCCAGAACACTGGCCGCGATCATCGAGCAGCACTACGATGAAAACGGTATTATCTGGCCGATGGCGGTTGCTCCGTATCAGGTTATCGTGGTTCCGACCACATCTCAGGATGAGGCGGTAGTAAAGATGGCTGAAGAGATTCATGACGCTCTTGAGAAGAAGGGTATTGAGGTTCTGATCGACGATAGAGAAGAGCGCGCAGGTGTTAAGTTCAAGGATGCCGATCTTATCGGTTTCCCGATCCGCATCACCGTCGGCAGAAAGGCAGCAGAAGGTAAGGTTGAGTATAAGCTCCGCGCCGGATCTGAAGTGCTCGAGATGACTGCGGACGAAGCTGTTGCTGCAGCGCTTAAGGAGATTGAGAACTCGCTCTGATAAGAGTTTGGATTGGATCGAGAATGCTATCTGATAAGCATTTGGATTGGATCGAGAACGCTATCCGATAAGCATTTGAATTGTGCGTGTTCATAATCGGGAAGTATTTCTTGCCGAGTGATCCTGAGCAAAGTGTTTTTGACTTCCCGGCTTACCAAATCCCCGTTTGAGGGTGTTTGGTCAGTCGGGAAATCGCATCTTTATAGAGATACAGCATACCAACAGTCCCGAAAATCAGGATCTGGTCAGCCAAATGGCAGAACTACAGTACTT
Source organism: Clostridiales bacterium (assembly GCA_017620475.1). Lineage (GTDB taxonomy): Bacteria > Bacillota > Clostridia > Saccharofermentanales > Saccharofermentanaceae > Scatonaster. The sequence goes on from JAFZQI010000021.1 coordinate 41,110, forward strand.
TTCGAGAAGAAGGCAGCATACCAAATCATTGATTTTGAGGCGTTTGGTCAGTCACGGTGTAGATACGGGCGGTGCAGAAGCCAACCCGCTAGCGACAGACAGACGAGAGCTTTGTTAAAACTGAGCGACAGATAAATCTGTTTGAAATCTGAGCGCCAGATAGAACGAAAGATCTGTTTGAAATCAGGCGGCCTGCTCTTCAAACCAGGGTTCTACGGATTCGCTGTTGACCGGGAAGGTGAAGTAGGTGTCCGGGAAGGGCTCGTTTTCAAGAGTGAAGTGCCACCATTCCTCCTCAAGCGGTTTGAAGCCGTGCTTGAGCATGACATCTCGTAGCAGCATGCGGTTAGCGTACTGTTCTTCAGTGATATCCGTGTAATCCGAATGGCTGAGTTCCCCGAAATAGTCGAAGGTGCCGCCCATATCCACTTCTTTCTCCGTCTTCATATCAAAGAGAGTCAGATCGACGGTGCTTCCGCGGCTGTGGCCGGAGTGTTCGGCGATATAGCCCTGCGGGAAAAGGACATCCTTTTCGAGCTCCGGATAGAAGTATTCCTTCATTCTCGTATCGTCCATATCCTGAGCCCAGGCCACAAAGTGGGAAACCGCGCACTGCGGACGATAGGCATCGTAGATCTTCAGGCGGTAGCCCATCTCACGCAGTTCATCGCTGACTTCTTTAAGTGCCAGCGCGGCTTCTTTCGTTAGGAAAGCTTCCGGCTCCTCGTATCCGTTGATTCGGTCCCCAATGAAATTGTAGGTGGAGTAGTAGCGGATCTCCAGGATCGCATCCGGAACAACATCCGTGATGGCCACGAAATCAGAAGCGTCATCGGAGAGCTTAACACCGTCCTCGGAGACGGTGATATGATCCTCCGGTGTTTTTTCAAGGTGATCTTTAGTATCGATGATGACGACACAGTCTTCCTTTACATTCTGCATGATCAGTTTCATGATGTTTTCCGGCACGGCCACGCAGCCTCCTGTGTAGGGGTTGACCGGACCGAGGCAATGCATGAAAATGGCAGAACCGCGGCCTGGGGTACCTTCCTCGTTGAAACTGATATTCAGGCAGTACTGATACTGGTATTCATAATCCGTGATGTGCTCACTATTCGTCAGATCCAGATCCGGATAGTCTTTGATATCGACCATCTCGTTATAGTGCATGCCATCGCGCTCATCACCGGACCAGTAGGTATCATCCGTGACCTTGATATAGGACAGGGCACAGCCCGGGTCATCGGCGATACCAAAGGCTTTGTTGAACCGGTACACTCCGATCGGCGTCTGTCCGCAGCCCTCTTTGTGGTCGGCGTCTGGACAAAGTCCGTTCTTCCCGACATAAGCGGGCGTACTGAGGATCTGTTTCCAGTTACCGTCCGCATCTTTCTCGTGAAGCGAGACCGTCGCGGTGGTCTTATCCGTGTCCTGCGCGCTGACAACGAGGATCTGTGTCGCGGAAGCCTCGTTTGAGACCAGTCGCTTGACCCAGTCAGGTGAATCGGTCACATGCTGTGTCGAAGAGTGAATGTCATTTGAAGGAGAATCCTCTGACCCGGAAGAAGAGCCGTTTCCTGCGGAAAAACCGTCAGTAGGGGAAGAACCGTCCTTAGCGGTTGAGTCGTTCGTGTCGGAAGATTCGTCCGCGTCAAAAGAACTATCCGACGTGGAGTCTGTGTCTTTTGCCGCGGAAGCAGATGCGGCGATTGTGTACCCGTCCGGTCCGTCCTTTGCCGACTCGGCTTTTAGCCCGCATCCGCAAAGTGATGTGGTAATCGCTGCGGTCATGGCTAAGCAGAGCATTTTCTTGATTTTCTGATTCATAATGTCACCCCCTGATTATTTGTCAGAATAATAGATTTCCGCAAGTTCTGCAAATGAGTCTGCGATTAAATGATTCTCGCGATGCCCGAGATAAGAACTTGCGATTAAGTGTTTCTCGCGATGTCCTAAGAACAGAACCTGCGGTATAGTGCTTTTTGCGCAGAAAGAAATCAATCTCCCGCAAGATTCTTCTTCTTTGACTCCTCAAGAAGCCTGGCCAGTTCTTCCTCGGTGTGCTCCACGGGAAGGGAAGCACCCTGCTTGGTCTTGCTGTCTTTGGGAAAAGCTCTGTGGAAGTTCTGTTTTCTGTATTCTTCCGGTGTCAGCCCCGTCTGCTTCTTGAAGGCCTGGATGAAATGGCTCTGCGTCGAGAAGGAGAGGAACTGGGAAATCGAAAGACACGAGTAATCCGAGTGCTTCAGCATATGTTTCGCCGCATCGATCTTTTTCAATCGGATAAAATCACTGACAGATACGCCGGTCTCCTTTTTGAATAGTTTGGAGAAGTAGGCGTCATTCAGACCGAGATATTCAGACAGCTCCGGTACGAGGATACGGTCCTGAAGATGGCTGTATATATACTCGATTGCGCGGACGACATGTTTGCTGAAAATGTTGTCGAGACGAAGAGCCCGCATCCTGGTGCAGTAGTCTTCGATGCACTGCTGCTGGATCGCATCGAGCTGGGAGGTCGTCGTGGCGGCATCGCATTTCTGTATATAGATGTCGGAAAGGGAATAGGAGGTCTCCACGTCCATGCCGTAGTTGATACAGTAGCGGGAGATCATCGCGATGGAAATGATAAGGTGATACCGCACATTCCGGAGACGATCAGGGGAGAGCGTGCCCACGCCGCGGAGCTCGGAGATGTGATATTCTCTGACCTGGCGCATGACTTCTTCGAGCTGACCGGTCGCGACTAGATCATAAAAGTCGAATTCATGCTCGTAAGAGGATCGTACCATCAGGCGCTCTCTCTGCATGAAAAGCAGCCGCTGCAGTTCTTTGTTTACATCGTGATCCATAAAAGTCTCCTCCCATCGTTAGTTTGATACCGCTTTATCCACGAAAAAATGATGCTTCTCAAAGTGGTTACGAAGTGATGCTGCGCGAAAAGCGAGCATGAAAGGCAGAAAATGACCATAAATAATTCTGATTATATTTCTTTCGTAAAATAATAATCTTATGCCAGTATTATGACATAAAGTGCAAATATTTGGTATCGTATTTTCTGAAAAGAGATAGAATATAATCAAGTAGGGGGCGGTGTGAACAGACAACCCCAATGCCTCCGTTAGAGAAAGTTTGCCATCTTTCTGACGCACACAGCTCTAGCCCCCACGCTTGTTGACAACTTCTTGCATTTTTTATGACATACTTTTAGTGCAGGAAACTATTTCATCACTAGATCCCGCCGCGATGAACGGCGGGATCGATTTTTTTCTTAAGGAAAAATGATTTTTATTTCACTGAAATCTTAACAGAAAGACAATAATTTTGATATAAAAATTGAAAAATGATATGCAAACGGATATTCATTGCCCTGGTGGACGAATACATTTGTCCTGATGAACGGAGAAATCAGCCGAGTCCGAAGATCGTACCGTGGCGATCAGCCGAGTCCGAAGAGTATGCCGATGAGATGTACGCCGTAGGCAACCACCCAGGCAACGACGCACTGGAAAACGACAACGATGCCAGCCCATTTGGCGCCGAGTTCCCGCCGTACCGACGCCACGGCAGCAACACATGGCGTATAAAGCAGGCAGAATACCAAAAGACATATGGCCGAAAGAGGCTCAAGAAGAGGAAGAACGGCTTCACTTCCGCCGACGAGGACGTTGAGCGTGGAAACCACGCTTTCTTTGGCCATGAATCCCGTGATGAGCGCAGTGGAGAAACGCCAGTCGCCAAATCCGAGAGGAGCGAACAGTGGGGCGATGTAGCCGGCGAGGATCGCCAGGATGCTATGGCTGGAGTCATCTGTGAGTGTCAGGCTCAGGTCGAAAGATTGCAGGAACCAGATCACGATCGAGGCGATAAAGATGACGGTAAAAGCACGCTGCAGGAAGTCCTTGGCTTTCTCCCAGAGAAGCTGACCGACATTTTTGGCGCCGGGCATACGGTAATTCGGAAGTTCCATCACAAAAGGAACCGCCTCACCCTTAAACGCAGTCCATTTCAGGATGTGGGCGATAAAGATGCCGGTGATGATGCCGATGAAGTAAAGGGCGATCATGATCAGCCCGCTGTATTTCGGGAAGAAGGTGCTGGCGAAGAATCCGTAGATCGGAAGCTTGGCCGAGCAGCTCATGAATGGCGTCAGAAGGATCGTCATTTTACGGTCGCGTTCGGAAGGAAGCGTCCTGCTGGCCATGACGCCCGGGACGGTGCAGCCGAAACCGATAAGCATCGGGACGATCGAACGTCCGGAAAGACCGAGTTTTCTGAGGAATTTGTCCATGACGAAAGCAATACGGGCCATGTAGCCGGTATCTTCGAGGAGTGAAAGGAAGAAGAACAGCGTCACGATGACCGGCAGAAATGAAAGCACGCTGCCGATACCGTTGAATATTCCATCGATGATGAGGGAGCGGACGACTTCGTTGACGTTGCCGGCTGTCAGGGCAGAAGATACGACCTCGGTGAGCGCGTCGATGCCTTTTTCGAGGATCGACTGGAAGAATGCGCCGATGACATTGAAGGTAAGGAAGAATACGGCGCCCATGATCAGGATGAAAGCAGGGATGGCTGTGTATTTTCCGGTGAGGATCTTATCGATCCGGCGGCTGCGCTGGTGCTCCTTACTCTCTTTCGGTTTAATGACGGTCCGGTCAACGAGCTTCTGGATGAAGGTGAAACGCATATCTGCGATGGCGGCACTTCTGTCCATGCCGGATTCTTCCTCCATCTGCACGATGATATGCTCGAGCATTTCCTTCTCGTTCTGGTCGAGTTTCAAGGCTTCGAGTACACGTGAATCGCCTTCGACAAGCTTGGTTGCGGCGAATCTTTCCGGGATGCCGGCGGCCTTGGCATGATCGTCGATGAGGATCATGATACTGTGCAGACATCTGTGGATCGCACCGCTCTCGTTCTCGTCACAGAAGTCGAGGCGACCGGGGCGCTCCTGGTATTTGGCCACGTGAAGTGCGTGCTCGACAAGCTCGCGGATACCTTCATTCTTGGCCGCGGAGATCGGTACGACCGGGATCCCGAGCTCGTGCTCCATCTGGTTCACGAGAATGGACCCTCCGTTGCCGCGGATCTCGTCCATCATGTTGAGGGCCAGGACCATCGGGACATTGAGCTCCATCAGCTGCATGGTCAGATAGAGATTGCGTTCGATATTGGTAGCATCGACGATGTTGATGATGCCGCAGGGTTTCTCGTCGAGGATGAACTGTCGCGAGACGATCTCCTCGGCGGTGTAGGGCGACATGCTGTAGATGCCCGGAAGGTCAGTGATCTCGGTATTCGGATTCCCTTTAATGGCGCCGCTTTTCCTGTCGACAGTGACTCCCGGAAAGTTTCCGACATGCTGGTTACTGCCTGTGAGCTGATTGAAAAGAGTAGTCTTGCCGGAGTTCTGATTGCCGGCGAGAGCGAAAGTCAGCTTCGTTCCTTCCGGTAGAGGATCTTCGTCGGCTTTGACGTGATATTTACCGCCTTCACCAAGACCCGGGTGGGCGATGATGATTCGGCGTTCTTTCCTTTTGCCCGGATCGGAAGGTGTATCTTCGGCGGGCTTTTCTTCTTTTGCTTCACTGATTTCGATCAGTCTTGCATCGTCAAGACGAAGCGTCAGTTCATAACCGTGAATTCGCAGTTCCATCGGGTCGCCCAAGGGAGCAAGCTTTTCCAATTTCACTTTGGCTCCCGGAATCACGCCCATATCGAGGAAGTGCTGGCGAAGTGCACCTTCGCCGCCGACCTTCGTAATCGTTGCAGAATGTCCGGTTTTTAATTCAGCCAGATTCATAGATGTCCCCTCCATCTACTGATTTCCCGATCACTGAAAGCCGCCCTGGCGAAGGCACTCTCCGGATCGGATAGAAAAAATCAGTCGATCACTCGTACTGCCTTGATCTTCGGCTGATCGGCCGGGTCGACCGTTCCATTACTGTCCTGTACCGGTACTTCGACCAGCTGATCGATGATGGCCATGCCGTCCGTGACCTGCCCGAATGCCGCATACTGTCCGTCAAGATTCGATGCGTCCTGATGGCAGATGAAGAATTCGGAAGAGGCACTGTTGTTGTCATTGCTGAGCCGGGCCATCGAGATGGTACCGCGCTTATGCTTGATCGGATTGCTGAAGCCGTTGGCAGAGAATTCGCCGACGATGGTCTTGGCCGGCTCGCCGGTCCAGGATTCCGGAGCGCGTCCGCCCTGGACGACGAAGCCCTTGATGATCCTGTGGAATGTGGATCCGTCAAAGTAGCCGCTTCTAGCCAGAGTCAGGAAATTATCTACGGTGACAGGAGCACTGTCAGAATCAAGCTCCAGCTTGATGATGCCGTAGTTTTCGACCTCGATCTCGACATGGTGTTTCTCGCCGGTCTTCTTGGTGTAGGTCTTGGAAGAGCAGCCGCAGAAGGCCGTAAGAAGGGAAAGAATAAGAAGCGCCGAAATGACGCGAAGAGCTTTATGGTTTGTGTTCATGTTCGTCCTCATATATAAATAGGTTTATTTCGTGTTCGATTATACACTAAAAGGCGTGAAACGATCAGGATAACTTCACGTCGTAGAGCGGCTCGATGGCGAAGTGGCGTCCGCTCAGGCGGCTGTGGATATTTTCCTTCGGGATCTTTCCGAAAAGAAGGGTAGATGCAAACAGCTGCTGATAACGGACCTTGCCTCCCCGAAGATTCCGGAAGTTGAGATTGTACTGATTCCGCCCGTAGTTGCCGTCACCGAGGATCGGGTGGCCGAGATGCGCGAACTGGGCGCGGATCTGGTGGGTACGGCCGGTGACCAGCTCGACTTCGATGTCGGAAACATCCTCGCCGTCGGGACCGATGCCCTTATATGTGTGCAGGACCCGGTAGCGGGAGGTGATGGGAAGATCGCCCTCCTTAGGAATATCGTGGATGAATACGTTTCCGGTACGGGGTTTCTCGAGATAGGCGGAGATCTCCTTCATGATGGCCTCATCCTGGCAGATGACATGCTCGCCCACGGTTGGAACTCCTCTAACGAGGCAGCGGTAGCGCTTCGTGATCAAATCCGCCTTGAAAAGAGCAATCGCGTCCTCCAGGCTCTGTTTATTCTTCGCAGTCAGGATCAGACCGCCGGTATTCATGTCGATGCGGTGGCACAGATCCAGAGAAGGGTTATGGTAGTCGCGGCGGAGAATGTCGATCAGGCAGTCGCCGTCCATGCCCTTACCGCCGTGCACGGCCAGTCCCTGGCGCTTATTGACCAGAAGCAGGTCATCGGACTCGAAGACGACTTTATAATCGTCCATAGGTGACGATCCGGAAGCCGCTTTCCCGATTCCGGAGGATTGGGCGGAAACTTCGTTATCCGACTTCTTTTCGAAAAGCACTTCGGGAAGCCATAGCTCGACCCGGTCGCCTTCGCTTACGGGAATGTCCGACGAGATACGCTTGCCGTTGATGCGGATATCCTTATGCTTCAGTGCTTTTTGAAGGGAAGACGGCGTCAGATTCGGAAATTCCAGAATCGCCGCACGGATCACTTTCTTGCCGGCACTTTTGGATGAAACGATAAAATCTCTCATAATGTTCCTTTATAAAAATGTGATATAAAATATGAATTCTTATTATGTACGCATTATAGTATACCATCCGCGGTACGCATTATAGTATACCATCCGCGCGGAAATCCGAAAGACGCGAAATGGCAAAGACCAGAAATCCGAAAGCCGGAATGTGGAAATCGAAAAGAATTGAAAGATGATCAGATGAGTTTTCGTGGATAATCTACGGATGATATAATAATTGGCAAAAAAACTTGCGTGTGGGAAATACTGGAATGATGAACAGGAATTCGAATCCTAAGACTGAAGAAAAGAAAGTACGGGTAGAACAGGAACTGGCGGCATTGAGTGCCATCAGTGATGAGGACCTGTATGCACGGCTTTCGTCTTCGGAAGAAGGTCTTAATCAGGTTGAGGCGAGTGACAGGCTTGAGGAATACGGACGTAATATCATCGACTCCGGAAACAGCAATAGTCTGGCGAAACGGGTAAGGGAGGCGATCATTAATCCGTTTAATGTGGTATTGCTGATCGTCGCCATAGTGACGCTGTTTACGGATGTTATCCTTGCGGAGAAATCAAGCTGGGCCACGTTCCTCATGCTGGTTTTCGTTGTGGCGATCTCATCCGTCATCTCTTTCGTTCAAACAGAAAAGTCCAATTCGGCGGCGCAGAAACTGTCGAAGATGATCAGAAATAAAATCGATGTGATCCGTAACGGCAGTGTCATGGAAGTGGATATGGAAGAAGTCGTTCCGGGTGATATTGTCAAACTTGCTTCCGGTGATATGCTTCCGGGCGATGTCCGCTTTATTGAGACGAAGGATCTGTTTATTGACCAGTCCCAGCTGACGGGGGAGAGTAACCCTGTGGAGAAGTTCGGCGGACCGGATCCGACAGGCGCGGAAATCTCGGAACTGAACAATCTCGGCTTTATGGGCAGTAATATCGTCTCGGGATCGGCCAAAGCGATCATATTGACGACGGGAAACAGCACGTATTTCGGATCGATGGCCAAGAGCCTGAATACCTATAAGAGTAAGAGTTCTTTTGAACAGAATATCGACTCGATCAGTAAGCTTTTGATTTCATTCATGGTGGTTATGGTACCGGTGATCTTCATTGCGAATTTCCTGACAAAGGGAAGCTGGATGGATTCCCTGATGTTCGGTATTACGATCGCTGTCGGATTGATGCCGGAGATGCTTCCGGTCATTATGACTTCCTCTCTTGCCAAGGGTGCGGTCAATATGTCGAAAAAAGAGACGATCGTTAAGCGTCTTGGTGCCATCCAGACGTTCGGTGAGATGGATATTCTCTGCACGGATAAGACGGGAACGCTCACGCAGGACGGGATCGTTCTTGAGAAATACATGGACGTGCTGGGACGGGAAGATAAGAGAGTGCTCCGCCACGCATTCCTGAACAGTTATTTTCAAACGGGATTGAAAAACCTGATGGATGTGGCGATCATTAACCGGGGAGAAAAGGAAGAACTGTCGCCGCTGAAGGAGAACTATGTGCGGGAGGACGAGATCCCGTTTGATTTCTCGCGCCGCCGTATGAGTGTGGTACTTCGGGACAGAACCGGAAAACGGCAGCTGGTTACGAAGGGCGCCGTTGAGGAGATCCTTTCGATATGCAGTTTTATTGAGATCGAAGGCGAGGTCAAGCCCATCTCTGACGAACTTGTTGAGAATGCGAAGAAAATTGCTTATGAGAACAATCTTGAAGGTATCCGTGTCATTGCCGTGGCGCAGAAAAACCAGATCCACGATATCGAGACATTCGGTGTAGATGATGAGTCGGACATGGTGCTCATCGGATTCGTAGGATTCCTTGATCCGCCGAAACCGTCGGCAGAATCGGCTTTGACGGCATTGAAGAAGAACGGCGTTAAGACAGTCGTTCTGACAGGTGATTCCGAAGGCGTTGCCATCAATATCTGCGGAAGACTGGGGATCTCGACAGAGTATACGCTGACCGGTGCAAAGGTGGAGACGATGAATGATGAAGAACTCCGCACGGCCTGCGAGAAGTGCCAGATCTTTTCTAAGCTTTCGCCATACCAGAAACAGCGTGTGGTGCAGGCGTTCCAGGCGAACGGACATACCGTCGGATATATGGGAGACGGCATCAATGACAGCTTGCCCCTGAAACAGGCGGATGTGGGTATCTCCGTGGATACCGCCGTTGATATTGCCAAGGAGGTCGCGGATATTATTCTGCTGGAAAAGGACTTGAACGTGCTGGATGCGGGTGTAATGGAAGGACGCCGCACATTTGCGAATATGTCCAAATATCTGAAGATGTCGGTGAGCGGAAACTTCGGAAACATGTTCTCCGTATTGATTGCAAGTATCTTCCTTCCATTCCTGCCTCTTCTTCCGATCCATATTCTTGTGCAGAATATCCTCAATGACTTTGCCCAGCTGGGTATGCCTTTCGATCATGTGGAGAAGGACAGTATTCTTCTTCCGAAAAAGTGGAATATCCCGGGCATCAAGAAGTTTATGATCATCTTCGGCCTTTTGAGTACGGTGCTGGATGTCCTTTGTTTCCTCGTGATGTGGTATGTGCTTGGGTTTAATAGTATCGAGCAGGCGGGATTCTTCCAGTGCGGCTGGTTTATGTTCGGTATTTTGTCCCAGACGCTGGTCATCCATACCATCCGTACGCCGAAGGTTCCCTTCGTGCAGGATCGGGCTTCTGTGCAGCTGACGGTCTCTACGCTTCTGGTAGTTCTGGGAACGCTTCTTATCGGATTTACCGCCATTGCCGGTTTCTTTGACCTTCCGGTCATGATCCCGTCCTTCGGGATCTGGCTTGTCGGACTGATGATGGTGTATATGGTACTCGCACAGATCCTCAAAGCGGTGTATATTCGTATTAATAAAGAGTGGGTGTAAGGACATATGGAAAAGACAGATTGCCTGGTGAGCATTGCCAGTGTTTTTGAAGAAGAAGAGAAGCGATACGAGGGGAGTTTCGAATCCTCGGAGGATAGGATCCGGATGGCGTGGACTCAGCCGGAGGAGAATAAGGGGGAGGGCGAGACGCGCTTCCTCATGTCCTATCGTGTTGCGGAGAAGACCCTGCGGCTCTCAAGAAAGGGCTCGACCGAGATGGATCTTCTGTTCCGGGAAGGGGAAAAGACCGACGGCATTATGCGTACGAGCCACGGAGACTTCGATATCCGGATCGAGACATGGCATATCCTGTTTTTCCCGGAAACCGGGGATGAGGAAACGATCCTCGAGGGGAAACCTTACCTTGTTAAGAAGGCGATGCTCGAGTACGATCTTTGCTTTCCGAACCAGGAACCGATGCGGAATTCAATGTTTTTTAAACTGCATATTGCCAAATGAAAAATTTATGTGTAAAATCTTTCGGTAACGCATGGAAACTTGCTTGACAAAGCATTTCCATTAGTGCATAATATCTTTCGCGCCTCAAGGTTTAGTGTGGTTGCGATATAAAGAATAAAGTATTCTAAGTTAGTATTGGAGGTGGATGCGATGGCTCATCCGAAGCGTAAATGGTCGAAAGCTAGAACTTCTCGTCACAGAAGTGCCTGGAAGCTTACCTTGCCAGGATTTGTAGAGTGCCCCAATTGCCACACTAAGATGTTGCGCCATAAGGTCTGCAAGACCTGCGGTTATCTTGATGGCAAGGAGATCATCAATAAAGCAGATGAGATGGCTTAACAGCTAATCGACGTACTACTACTAATAATCGGCAGTGTTTCTACTAAATAGTTGAACCACTGCTTTTTTCTTTTTGTCAGTGTTTTGGCCGGCTGTTGGAGTAGCAGATGGACAGCTCGCGGAAAGCCGGGAAGCGGCGCGAAGGCGGCGGAGATGGATCGGCCGCAGTAAGAGGGAGTTTTCGTGGCAAATAAAAGAGAAGAATTCCGGAGGATCAAGGAAGTCGTACCGGGCTCCATTGCCGAGGAAGTCGGCGTGGAACCGGGTTATATCCTTGTATCCATCGATGGCGTTGAAGTCAGAGATGTCTTTGACTACCGCCTCCGGGAAAGAGCTTCCGAGATGCTTCTGGCGTTCCGTCTTCCTGACGGGCAGATCGCTGAGGTCGAGCTTGAAAAGGACGAGGACGAGGAGCTGGGTCTGGTTTTCGAAGACCCGATCATGTGTAACTGCACTTCCTGCGCCAATAAGTGCATCTTCTGTTTCATTGACCAGAATCCTAAGGGTATGCGTGAGACGCTGTACTTTAAAGACGATGATATGCGTATGTCCTTTCTGACCGGAAACTACGTGACGCTTACCAATCTTTCGGATAAAGAATTTGAACGCATCATCGGCTACCATCTGTCGCCGATCAATGTGTCGGTCCACGCCACGGATCCGGTGGTCCGGGAGAAAATGATCAACAACAGGTTTGCCGGAAAACTCATGCCCCGTCTTCGTAAGATGATTGAGAACGGGATCTCCATCAACTGCCAGATCGTGTGCTGCCCCGGGTATAACAACGGGGCGGTCCTGGATCAGACGATCTCGGATCTGGCGGAGCTCGGCGAGGGCGTACTCTCGATCGCGGTCGTTCCGGTGGGGATCACGAAGTTCCGAGACGAGAACGGACTGGTAAAACTGACCCCGTTTAATAAACAGACGGCGGGGGAACTTCTCGATCAGGTCAACAAGTGGCAGGACTATTTCCTTAAGACCCGCGGCGAGCGTATCTTCTTCGCAGCGGATGAGTTCTATATCCGGGCGGAGCGCCCGATGCCGAAGGCGGAAGAATACGAGGGTTATCCGCAGCTGGAAAACGGTGTCGGTATGATCGCCGAGCGCGATGCGGCAATGAGCAAGGGGATCCGGCTTCGCATAAAGAATCTTCCTCAGTCCTTTTCGCATGGATATGTCGGCAAGCATTTCCTCATGATCTCCGGAACGGATGCGGCACCATACACGGAAAAGTTTGCGCATCCTATTTCCTTGTTATATAATATCGATTTGGCTGTGCTGGCGGTGGTCAATAAGTTCTTCGGCGCGACGATCACGGTATCCGGGCTTCTGACCGGAGGGGACATCTCCAATGCCATTTCAGATGAGAGGGAGAAGGGCCGGATCGTGGATGTGGTGGTGCTTACCGCCAATATGCTTAAGGCCGACGAGGACATCTTCCTCGACGACATGACGCTGGATCAGTTTAAGGAAAGAGTCGGTGTGCCGGTCATCGTGGCTGAGTGCGACGGCTCCGGAGTCCTAAAAGCGCTGGATGCTTTTACGGGACTCTATGATGGAATAGAAGATTGATGTGACCGCGGGAAACCGCGGAACAGCAGGACATAAATGGCCGCAGATAAGCGGATACGAAAAGGAAAGGAGTAAAAGGATGGGAAAACCAGTCGTAGCGATAGTCGGACGCCCGAATGTCGGGAAATCGTCACTTTTCAATGCGCTCTACGGTGAGCGGATCTCGATCGTGCACGACGAACCGGGTGTGACACGTGACCGTATCTATGCCGATTCGATCTGGCGTGAACGGGAATTTGTCATGATCGACACCGGCGGTATTGAGCCGAAGTCCGAAGATGTGATCCTCAAGGGCATGCGCATGCAGGCCGAGATCGCTATTGAGACGGCAGATGTCATCCTTTTCATGTGCGATATCCAGTCGGGACTTACCTCTGCGGACGAAGAGATCGCCATTATGCTCCGGAAAGCAAACCGGCCGGTGGTACTGGCTGTGAATAAAGTGGACCATGTAGGCGAGCCGCCGGCGGAGCTTTATGAGTTCTATAATCTGGGTCTGGGAGAGGTCTATCCGATCTCAGCTTCGCACCGCCTGGGACTGGGCGAGATGCTGGATGCCCTCTATGAGCATTTCCCGAAGGAATTAAGTGAAGAAGAGGAGAACGAGACCATTCGCGTGGCGCTCATCGGTAAGCCGAACGCCGGTAAATCCTCGCTTTCCAACTATATGACCGGAGAAGTGCGCTCTATCGTTTCCGATATCCCGGGAACGACGAGAGATGCTATCGATTCCCTGGTTGAGAATAAATATGGCAAGTTTACCATCGTTGATACCGCCGGACTTCGAAAGAAGGGCCGTATCGAGGATGCGGTGGAAAAATACAGCATGATCCGTTCGCTGTCCGCCATCGAGAAGGCCAATGTCTGCGTCATTCTGATCGATGCCGTGGAGGGCGTGACCGAGCAGGACACGAAGGTGGCAGGTTATGCGCATAACGCCGGAAAGGCCTGTATCTTTGCGGTCAATAAGTGGGACCTGATCGAAAAGGAAACAGGTACGCTGGAGATGATGACGAAGATCCTTAAGGACCGTTTCGCTTTCATGGACTACGCTCCGGTCGTTTTTATTTCGGCCAAGACCGGACAGCGCGTCGATAAGCTTTTCGAGCAGATCAAGAGAGTTTACGAGAATGCGGGAAGACGCCTGAAGACGGGCGTGCTTAATGACCTGCTCACGGAGTGCGTGGCCATGGTGCCGACGCCGCAGGACAAGGGCAAGCACCTCAAGATCTACTACGGCACGCAGGTGGCCGTGTATCCGCCACAGTTTGTGCTTTTCGTAAATGACCTGAATCTGAGCCATTTTTCGTATGAGAGATATCTGGAGAACCAGCTTCGTAAAAACTTTGATTTCGCCGGCACGCCGATACGAATATATCTGAGGGAAAAAGACAGGAAGAAAGATCTAAAACCAGAAGGGAATGAAAATAAGTATGACAAAGATTGAGAACCTGAGAAACATCGCCATTATCGCCCACGTTGACCATGGTAAGACCACGATCGTCGACTCCATGCTCAAGCAGGCGGGCATCTATAGAGAGAACGAGCAGATCGTCGAGCAGGTCATGGATAGTAATGACCTGGAGCGTGAGCGTGGTATCACGATCCTTGCGAAGAATACGGCGATCTCCTATAAGAACTATCGTATTAACGTGGTAGACACTCCCGGCCATGCGGACTTCGGCGGTGAAGTGGAGCGTGTTCTGAAGATGGTAGACGGCGTGCTTCTCGTGGTCGATGCGTATGACGGACCGATGCCGCAGACGCGTTTCGTTCTTCGAAAAGCACTGGAGATGGGACTGAAGCCGATCGTCTGCATCAACAAGATCGACCGTCCGGACGAGCGTGCCATTGAGGTCGTGGATATGGTTCTCGAGCTTTTCATCGAGCTGGGCGCAGATGACGACCAGATCGATTTCCCGATCATCTACACATCCGGTAAGGTCGGTATCGCAACGACGGATCTGCAGGAGTATATCGACGGCAAGGAACTGAATTTCTGCCCGCTTCTGGATGCCATCGTGGACAACATTCCCTGTCCGGAAGGTGATACCGAGGCTCCGCTGCAGCTTCTGGTTTCGAATATCGACTCGGATCCGTATATCGGACGTATCGCCATCGGCCGTATCGAGAGAGGTACGATCAAGCAGAATCAGCCGGTGGTGGTCTGCACCTATGATGACAACACAACGAAGAATGCCCGTATCGTGAAGCTTCTGCGCTTCCAGGGCCTGGCCCGTCAGGAGATCCAGGAGGCATCCGTAGGTGAGATCGTTTGCGTTGCGGGTATTCCGGAGATCAACATCGGCGATACCATCTGTGCGCAGGATTGCCCGGAACCGATGCCTTTTGTCGATATCGATGAGCCGACCATTGCCATGACGTTCTCCGTTAACGACAGCCCTTTTGCAGGACAGGACGGAAAATACGTAACATCCAGACATCTTCGTGACCGCCTTTTCAAGGAGATGGAGACCAATGTATCCATGCGTCTTGAGGAGACCGATACTACAGAGGCCTTCGTGGTCAAGGGAAGAGGCGAGCTGCACCTTTCCATCCTCATTGAGACCATGCGCCGTGAAGGATACGAATTCCAGGTATCCCGTCCGCAGGTCATCATGAAGGATGTGGATGGCGTGAAGTGCGAGCCGGTGGAGATGCTCCTTATTGACGTGCCGGAAGAATTCGTCGGTGCTGTTATTGAGAAGCTCGGCGCAAGAAAAGCGGAGATGGTCAACATGTTCCCGCCGGAGAAAGGTTATACCCGTCTGGAGTTCAAAGTTCCGTCCAGAGGTATCCTCGGCTATCGTACCGAGTTTTTGACCGACACTAAGGGCAATGGTATAATGAACAGCGTAATCAGCGGATTTGAGCCGTTTGCAGGCGAGATCGAGACACGCTCCCACGGTGTGCTGGTCGCATTTGAGAGCGGTGAGGCCATGACCTATGGTCTTTACAATGCACAGGAAAGAGGTCAGCTCTTTATCGGTGCGGGCACGCCGGTCTATGAGGGCATGATCGTCGGTATCAACCCGAAGAATGAGGATATCACGGTCAATGTCTGCAAGAAGAAGCACGTTACCAACATGCGTGCCGCCGGTTCCGACGATGCGCTGCGTCTGACACCTCCGCTGAATTACAGCCTCGAGCAGTGCCTCGAGTTTGTCGGCGACGATGAGCTTTGCGAAGTTACACCGAAGAATATCCGTCTTCGTAAGAAGATCCTCTCTACGGAACTTCGTGCTAAGGATCGTGCCGCCAAGAAGAACAGCTGATATCCGCTGAGTTCCGGCTTGATGCCGGGCGGCAGGGAAGAGAAAAAGGAAACGGCGACAGTGCTTTTCGTAAAGGAAAGAAGGCGGCCGTAAAGGAGATAGGGACGTCATGTTCTCGAGAAAAGTATCGATTGCATTGCGTGTGCTGATTGTGGTGACGGCGCTGATCGTGTGTGGCGTGATCGGCGTGTTCCTCGGCTACAACTATGTCATGTCCCAGAATGCCCGGTTTAAGAATCTGGAGAAGTCGATCACCAACGGCGATCTGGTCATTAATCAGGATACGCCCGGTGCCGTCATGATCGTGATCCGTTCGGGTGATACGACCGGAGATATTGCCGAGAACCTTAAGAATGCGGGACTGATCAAAAATACCCTGACGTTTTCCATCATGAGCAAGTTCAATGGCTTTGACGGCGGGTATCTGGCCGGTACGCATTTTCTGACGCCGGATCTTACCTACGATGAGATGATGTACCTTCTTTGCCAGGAGCCGGAAGTGGTCCGTATTACTTTCCCGGAAGGTATTACGTATCAGGGTATCAAGGAAAAACTCAAGAAGGCCGGCCTTTCCTTTAACGAGAAGCATCTCGATGAGTGCATGAACAGCCCGGATCTTTTCGTTAACTATTCTTTCGTATCGGCGATCTCGACCAACGAAGACCGTGACTTTATCCTGAGCGGTTATCTGTTCCCGGATACTTACGATTTCGATATGAATGCCAGTGAGGAGGAGATCATCTCCACCTTCCTGCGGAATATGAATAACAAACTGTACGATGAGTTCTATGAGCGTGCCGCGAAACTCGGTATGAGCATGGATGAGGTCATTACGCTTGCCTCCCTGATTCAGATGGAGACCACGGATAAGACGGACATGCTTTATATCTCGGCGGTCTTCCATAACCGTTTGAATTCCGAGGATCCGGATATGCAGTTCCTGGGTTCTTGTGCGTCGATCAATTACCTGCGTGAAAAGGCGGGTATGAGCCATGTTTGGGCGGCGACGTCGCAGGATCTGGAATGGGATAATCCTTATAACACATACTATTACAGAGGGCTCCCGCCGGGACCGATCTGTATGCCCAGTCTTGATGCGATCCAGGCGGCGCTTTATCCGGAGCCGAACTGCAACTTCATGTATTTCTGTGCCAAGGGCGATGGACATACGGCGTTTGCGATGACGAAGGAAGAGCACGAGGAAAACGTCGAGAAGTATAAGGATAACTGGAACGATAATGCGGTCATCGAGGATGAGGGCCCGATGGGTGATGAGGGCTGATTCCTTGCGAAAAGCACTGTTGCCTGTGATTCGGCCGCGGGTCGTTGTGCAGGCTGTTTCGGAGAAAGGTTTGATCAGATGAGTATGGGAATGCGTGCGCCGGAGGTCCTTGCACCGGCAGGGAATCTGGAAAAACTCAAGACGGCGGTTGCTTATGGTGCGGATGCGGTGTATATGTCCGGCAAGTCTTTCGGCCTTCGGACTTTTTCTGATAACTTTACCCATGATGAAATGAAAGAAGGCGTGGAATATGCCCACGCGCACGGTGTGAAGTGCTATTGTACCGTGAATGTCATGGCCCACGAGGACGATATTTCCCGGCTGGATGAGGAAATTCTTTTCCTGTCTTCGATCGGTATGGATGCGGTCATTGTTTCCGATGCCGGTATTTTCCGAAAGGTCAGAAAACTTACGCCGGATATGGAGATCCATATCAGCACGCAGGCAAGTGTAACGAACAGTGAGGGCTGTATGTTCTGGTATGAGCAGGGCGCTAAGCGCGTCGTGCTGGCTCGTGAACTGACGCTGGAGGAGATCCGGAAGATCCGCGCGGCGGTGCCTTCGGATCTGGAGCTGGAGTGCTTCGTCCATGGTGCGATGTGTGTGTCTTACTCGGGGCGCTGCCTGCTTTCGAATTACTTTACCGGGCGTTCCGCCAATTCCGGTTCCTGTGCCCAGCCCTGCCGCTGGGGCTACTATGTGGTGGAGGAGAAGCGCCTGGAGGCGCCGCTTCCGATCCAGGAGGACGAGCGTGGTACGTATATCTTTAATTCCAAGGATATCTGCATGATCGGTCATATTCCGGAGCTCGTCGCGGCGGGGATCACAAGCTTTAAGATCGAAGGCCGTATCAAGGGTGCCTTCTACGCGGCATCGGTTACGAAGGCGTACCGCGAGGCTGTGGATCTTTATATGGCCGATCCGGAAGGGTATGCCGAGGATCCGCGATGGCAGGCGCTTCTGGATCGTACTGTCCATCGTGAATTCGCTACCGGTTTCTTCTACGATAAGCCCGGCGAGAACGCCCAGATCTTCCCGGATAAGACTTACCACCGCCCGGCTTTTGTTGTGGGCGTTGTGACCGGCTATGATGAGGAGAAGGGCTGCGCGATCGTAAGCCAGAGGAATAAGATCTTCCGTGGAGATACGCTGCATGTGCTGCTGCCGGAAGGCTACTGCGAACCGATCACGGCCGAAGTGCTTTTCGATGAGAACGGGGAGCCGATCGAGTCTACACCGCATGCGGAGATGACGTATTACCTGAAGGTCGATAAGCCCCTGCCGGCATACTCCTTCTTAAGCCGCGACGGCGATAAGGACGAAGGGATCTTTGCTTCAGGAGAGCAGCCGGCCCAGACGAAGCCCTGATTATCTATCTAAGATGAAGCTCTGATTTTGCTTATTTCTGAATATGCTCAAGCTTTGCCCGCGCTAATCCCTTAGACGCGGGCGTTTTCTAGCAGGTTCAGCATGCTATAATCGTAAATGGGAGAGAAAAATGTTAGACTGACGAAAATGTGTGACTAACGACACTGTGAAACTGACGACGTTGTGAAACTGACGAAAGCCTATTTTGAATAGACGAAAGAAGGGGATAATAGTGAAAACATTCGGAAATATACTTTGGATTTTGCTTGGTGGCTGGCTCTGCGCACTTTCCTGGCTCATCGCCGGGTGCCTGTGGTGCATCACGATCGTTGGCGCTCCGGTGGGCATCCAGTGCTTCAAGTTCGCGGCGCTCTCATTCCTGCCGTTCGGCAAAAAGGTTGAAAATGAAGGGGGAAGCGTATCTTGCCTTCTTAATGTGATCTGGTTCTTCGTGTCCGGCCTGGAGCTCGCGCTCGAGCATTTCCTGCTCGGTTTGATCCTCTGTATAACGATTGTCGGTATTCCGTTCGGCAAGCAGTACTTCAAGCTCGCGCACCTCTCGCTCGCGCCGTTCGGGAAGAAGATCACAAACGGAGATCACAGCACCAAAAACGATGGAAATGTGTATATCTCATAAAGAATGACCACTCTTCCACTCAAACAGTTTTGCTTCGCAAAAACTCGTGGCCGAGTGGTTTTTCAATATGCGCTGAACTGGCTCACTATAAAGATGATTTTAGACTTTCATGCCTAAGTAACAGCGGTTGACTGACCAACCGCGATAAGTGTAGCAGTTTGGTCAGCTGAGGAATCGTGCTTCTTACTGGACACGGCTGACTAAGGGTAAAGGAAAACCAGATTTGGTATGCTGGAAGGCAGAGGCACAGTGCTTTTCAAGCAGAAAACGGCTGACCAACGATAAAGATTTAGGTCATTTGGTATGCCGGATCAAGTGAATAGCTGCCGGTCTTCGATGAATCAGCATACTAAACGCTCGAAAAACGTAGTCCGGTAAGCCGTGCCAGCTGACCAAATCCTTGATTTGAGGGCACTTAGTCAGTTCAGGAAATAATTGTCAGTTCGTGTAATAATCGGTTAGTTCGGGTAATAAGTGGTTTTATTACTCTTCGGTTTCTTCCGAAGAATCTTCATCAGACAAGGCGCTCTCATCGATCTCAGTACCTTCGGCTGTCGCAGGTTTCGGACTATTCTTCTTGTTTTTTCCGGCTTTCTGATTCTTCGCACGCTCCCGCATCTTGGCGGTGCTGTCTTTGAGGACCTGGCTGAGCTTCGGGCGGTCGGAATCATCACTCTTTTCAGAAGGCTCTTTCGGCTCTTTTCCCACATTCTTCTTATCCTCTTCGTCATCGCTCTCGGCCATGCGGTTCAGGAGGCCTTCGATGAAGCGGCGGAGCTTCTTGTCAAGGGAGAAGACCTTCATGGTCTGCATTACGACGATCATGCAGACAGGCCCGATGAGGAAGCCCAGGGCACCCCAGACATAGACACCAATGATCATGCCGAGGATGGTGGCCAGCGGGTGGAGGTTCAGGGACTTTCCGAGGATCCTCGGCTCGATGGTCTGGCGGATGATGGTCATGAGCGTCATACCGACGATGAGGACGATAAGTGCGGTGTAATTGCCTTGTGCGGTCACGTAGACCATCATCGGGATCATGGTGGCGCTGATGCCCAGTACAGGCAGGAAATCCAGGAATGCCGTAATAAAGGCAAAGATGGCCGCGTATTTGACGCCGGCGATCTTAAAGACGATCCAGGACTCGATGAAGGTGATGATAAGAAGTACCATATAGCCGCCGAGCACACGGAAAAGCGTGAAGGACAGACGGTCCAGAAGACGGAGCGTCCGCATGCGGAAACGGCGGTTCTTGATGTTGTTGGCGAAGAAACGCATCATGGAGCGGCCGTCTGTGATGAAGTAGTAACCGGACATGATGACGGCGATGATGTAGAAGATCACCATCGGGATACTGCTGAGCATGGAAAGAAGGGAACCGGCGAGATACTGGAAAATATCAAAGAGGTTTCCGCCGAGGTTCTCCACTACGGAATAGGCGTTTTCACGGATCGTGTCGATCGTCGCCGCATCGAAGAAACGGGACAGGTAAGTCAGGGCATTTTCAATGGCATTGGAGGCCATATCGGAAATGGACGTGTTGTTTTCCGCCATATCCGCTGTGAGTTTCTGTACATAACTCAGGGCATTGGATACCTGAATGGCCAGCGCGCCGACCGCCCAGATGGCACCCAGAAAAACGAAGATGAGAAGACAAACATATACGAGGATCGTCACACGGGTGCGCTGAGAATAGCGTTTCTCACCCATGGCCGGCAGGAAGAAACGGACGATGCGGTTCGGCTTCTTTGTCTCCGGTGCGGGGATGTATTTGTGTGACTCGGTGATCTTCTTTTTGTGGCGGCGCTCAGGGATACGAAGGATCGCATCGGCAATGGTTCGGGAGGCCTTGGCCAGAACGAAGCCGATCAGGAAGGGAATGAAGATCACGATGATCTTGCTGGCAAAGTAAAGAAGTGCCGCAATGATCGCCGCGAAAAGCAGATATTTCACGGTCGCCATGACGGTGGCGCGGTCCTTGAGATACTTGGCGTTATGGTCCATATGTGCCTCCTTTATGACATGATCCAGCAAAGGATCAAAAAGGCGATCCCGAAGAAGAGATCCAGGTGAAACTGCTCGCGAAGCGGGATCTTCAGAGCCTTTCCTTCCTCGGATTCACATTTGAGGTCTTCGTTTTTCTGAAGGTAGTGAAGGATATGCATTTGTTTAATCAGAACGATCAGCATGACGACCCCCAATACAAGGGCGATCAGCGAGGCATAAAGGGTTGTCCGGGTATAGTCCATGGCGTTTTGGACGGCGTCGGGATCCTGAATGGTGATGATCCGCGACAGAAGGGTCCTTGCGCAGAAAAGCCCGATACGCGTGAGACAGGAACATAACGTACTGTCGGTGAGGTAGCGGACACAGGAACAGCAGAGGCCGATGACCAGAAGTGCCGGAAATTCAAGACGGTTAATGGCAAAAAGGGTGCTCAGAAGGGCAGGAAGCGGGATACGTATCCACCAGCGGTCCGGAAGGACGGCGTAGAGAAGTCCCCGGAAGAACAGTTCCTCGATCAGGATCGGAAGCAGGATCCCGATGACCAGAAGCAGAAGAACTCCGTAAATGGATTCTTCGGAAGTGACATAGTAGTAGAACTGCCTTGGGATGGGGTTTTCCATCCGAAGTTCAAAGTAGATGAAGAAATTGTGCACGGAAGCGGACAAAAGCATGGCCGGCACGCCCACGAGAAAACTGATGAAGAAGCCGCCGAGTCCCGGGTTTCTGCCCCAGGTGTGGTGTTCCTTTACCTTATAGTGCTCGGTGACCAGTACATAGACCAGAAGAAGTGCCAGCAGCCGGAAAAGAGTGATCAGTGTATAACCGATCAGAGAAGTCTTCGAGAAAAAGAGCTTTTCCTGCGGAATCCGGATCCACACCATCTGGAGAAGATAGGATAACCCGAAGGCGCCCAGCAGCACCACCCCGAGGTTCGGGATAGATGAGGGGAGAATAAAAGGCAGGATGTAGTCGCTTAGGACCGATCCGGCGCTGAGGTTTTTACGTGGTGAAGGCTCCTGCATCAGAATGCCCCCTATAGCGTAGCGAAATATCTCTCGAAAATCGGGAGAAAATACGGCTCATACAGCAGGAAAAGAACTGTTCCGAGGACCAGAAACGGACCGAATGCCAGATAGTCAGGGTCGTCAGCGAAGTGCATCTCGCGCTTCTTCTTGGCGAGGATCTTTCTGGCTTTGGCCGGATCGGGGCTCTCGCGGATCTCTTTTTCTTCTTTGGCGATGCGCATACGCTTACGTATCAGCATGGGTACGGCGACAACGCCGGCGGTGATGAAGGCGATGAAGAGTACGAAGATCAGGCCTTTGAGCCCGGAAAGCAAGCCGCAGAGGAACAGAAGCTTAACATCACCCATGCCCATGGCCTCGGTTTTTGCAATGGCCGAGGAGATGACTCCGATCAGGAAGAGAATGCCGCTGCCGGCAATGGCGGCAATGACACGGTTCAAGATGAAGTAGTACCAGGGCTTAGAAGGATCGATCCAGATATTACCAACGGCAAAATCCACTACAAAATAGAGGACTGCCAGCGCGATGTTCAGGATAATGATGTGGTCGGGAATGATACGGTTAAGTGTATCGGACATGATGATGACGGTAAAGCCCGGAAATGTAAGCAACAGAGCCAGGACGCGGAGCCAGTTGTTCGCACTGAGAAAGTCCGGATACATGGCGGCGCTGATAAAAACCAGAACTGCGTATATCACGGCAAAAATGGCGATGTGATAGGGCTTGAGGCGCTTGGCCAGACGAACATTGTCTGCCTTCGGGTCGAAATCGTAGTCCTGAAGCCAGGCTTCAGGCATTTTGTTGAACATAAAGAAAGCCGGAACGGCCATGAGTGCTGCAATCAGGGCAAGAACAATGGTTTGTGTCGTACAGGTCATGCTTTTCCTCCCGAAAAATCCTATATATAAGAATACATTGATTTGCAGAAATTGTGAAGTCTGCTAAAATAGCAAATGGGTTTTTGAAAACCAAAGGGGAAAAGGAGGTGCATCGTTATGAGTGAACGTGCACAGAAGAAAGAAACACAGAAGAAGGTAGTATCTAAAGCGGCTGCTGCTAAGAAACCCGCAGAAAAGAAAGCCGCAACAGTAAAGAAGGCTGAAACGAAGGCTTCGGCCGCAAAGAAAACAGAAGTCAAGAAGACCGCTACGAAAGCTCCGGCCAAGAAGGCATCTGCAAAAACAGCGGTGAAGGCTGCTCCGGTTAAGAAAACAACGGCAAAGGCCGCTCCGGCTAAGGCTTCTGCGAGAAAGAGCCTCACAGTGGATCCACAGGCCAATATCCATAGCATCACAGCCCAGCAGCTCCATGACATGGTTGCATTCCAGGTCAAGTCCTGCTCCGGTAAAAGCGCAGATAAGGGAACAGCAAGAGATTACTGGCTGGCACTTTCCCGTTCGATCGTTGAAATCATGGCGGACGATTGGGAGAAGACACGCGAAAAGTACGGCAAGGTCCGTCAGGCCCATTACCTCTCCGCAGAGTTCCTGGTAGGACGTTCCATGCTCAATAACCTTGTAAACCTTGGCATTTACGAGCAGGCTGTCGAAGCCATGAAGGATTTCGGCATCAATCTTACTGATCTTTTGGAAGAAGAAACGGATGCTGCGCTGGGTAACGGCGGTCTGGGCCGTCTGGCTGCCTGCTTCCTGGATTCCTGCGCGACATTGGATCTGCCGGTTACCGGTTATGGTATCCTTTACCGCTACGGTCTGTTCCGTCAGACCTTTGAGAACGGCTTCCAGAGAGAACATCCGGATTCCTGGATGGAAAACGGTTATCCGTTTGTCATTCCGAGATATGAAGACAAGGTGCGTGTCCACTTTAATGACTTTGATGTATGGGCGATCCCTTGCGATATGCCGATTACCGGTTATAACACTCATAACGTGAACCGTCTGCGCCTTTGGAAGTGTGAGCCGGCTCAGGAGTTTGACTTTAATCTCTTTAATTCCCAGCGCTTCGATGACGCCGTGATTGAGAGAAACCGTGTAAATGATATCTACCGTGTGCTGTATCCGAACGATACTTCCTACGATGGTAAGGTGCTCCGTGTTCGCCAGCAGTATTTCTTCGTTTCTGCTTCGCTTCAGGATATCGTCAGAAACTACAAAGCCGTATATGGTAACGATTTTTCCAAGTTTGCCGAGCTTAACAGCATCCAGCTCAACGATACGCACCCGGTTATCGGTATTCCGGAGCTCATGCGCATCCTCGTTGATGAGAACGGCGTAAGATGGGAAGATGCCTGGGAGATCGTGCGCCATACCTTTGCTTACACGAACCATACCATTATGGCCGAGGCTTTGGAGAAGTGGGATTGCAACATCTTCCGCTTCCTGTTCCCGAGAATTTTCGAGATCGTCGAGGGTATCAACAACCAGCAGAGAGCCCAGTTCTTCGAAAAGGGCATGTACTCCGAACTGGTGGACCGTCTTTCGATCCTTTCCGATGGCAAAGTCCAGATGGCCTGGATGGCGATCTACGGTTCCTATTCCGTAAACGGCGTGGCCGCTCTACATACCGAGATCCTCAAGAGAGACACGCTCAAAGAGTGGTATGAGATCTATCCGGAGAAGTTCAGTAACAAGACAAATGGTGTTACTCCGAGAAGATGGCTCCGCGTCTGTGACCAGGAGCTGGCGGCACTTATTACGGATCTGCTCGGAAACGAAGCATGGGTCACCGATCTTGACCAGCTCAAGAAACTCGAGAAATATGCCAACGATAAGAAGGTTATGGAACGTTTCCTGAAGGTAAAGCGTGACAACAAGGTGGCGCTTTGCAATCACTTGGAGAAGACTAAGGGCATCAAGGTGAATCCGGATTCGATCTTCGATGTTCAGATCAAGCGTCTCCATGAGTATAAGAGACAGCTCCTCAATGCGATCTATGCTCTGAACCTTTATGACCGTATCAAGGAAAATCCGAAACTGGATATGCCTCCGGTAACCGTTTTCTTCGGCGCGAAAGCCGCTCCGGGCTACTTCCGTGCGAAGGCGATCATCAAGTTCATCAACGAGATCGCGAAGATGATCGATGCCGATCCGGATATGGAAGGCCGTCTGAAGGTTGTATTCATCGAAAACTACAACGTAAGTAACGGTGAGAAGCTCTTCCCGGCAGCGGATATCTCTGAGCAGATCTCTACAGCAGGACTCGAGGCTTCCGGTACAGGTAACATGAAGTTCATGATGAATGGTGCGGTTACCCTCGGTACATGGGACGGCGCAAATGTTGAAATCGCCCAGTCTGTCGGCGATGACAACGTCTACATTTTCGGCTGCCGTGTCGAGGATATGGAAGCAACACGTGCTTACTACAACCCGAAGTGGCAGTATGAGAACATTCCGGGCCTGAAGAAGGTACTTGACCGTCTCGTTGACGGGACCTTCAACGATGAGGGAACCGGTATGTTCCAGGATCTCTTCAATGGCCTCATCTACGGCAGCAACTGGCAGCCGGGTGATACCTACTATGTTCTCGGTGATTTCGATGATTACAGAAAGACCAGAGATCAGGCATATAGGGATTATGCGGACCGCATGGCCTGGGCGAAGAAGTGCTGGATCAACATCTGCAACTCCGGTAAGTTCTCCTCTGACAGAACCATCAGCGAGTACGCGAAGGAGATCTGGAAGATCAAGGCGGCGAAGATCAAGTAACGCGAAGATCGTCTAATCTAAATAGAAAGAAAAAGCACCTTCTTGTGCTGTCCTCGGACTTAGTCCTGCAGAGGCACTTCGAAGGTGTTTTTCTTTCTTCTTTCTTGGATCTTCGCGTTGCTTGATCTTTCCTGGTGGTGACTGCGGAGGCTCGGAAAACTCTTTTTTATTCGTTTTTCTTGTTCAGGATGCTTACCTTCCCGCGTGTGAAGACACTTGCACGTTATCGACTAGTACTAGATCCGCATCAGACTCGTGTTTAGTATCAGTTTGTGCGTGGTCGAATAGTACTAAACCTGCATCAGACTCGTGTTTAGTATCAGTTTGTGCGTGGTCGAATAGTACTAAACCTGCATCAAACTCGTGTTTAGTATCAGTTTGAGTGTGCTTGACTAGTACTAAATCCGTATCCAGCCCGCATTTAGTACTAGTTTGTGTGTAATCGAGTAGTACTAAATCCGCTTCTAACACATATTTAGTACCAAGCTGGTTCGAGTCCTGTCATCCGCACCAAAAGTCAGCAAAACTCTCCATGTTGCTTCATCCTGCGGCATGGAGAGTCTCTTTTTAAACCGGGTAGATTCGAGAATTTCCAGGGTTTTTCCGAAAACAGAGATCAGGCTGCTTTCAGGAAGACACGGAAGGTGACCAGACCGTCCTCGCATGTGACCTCGATCTTTCCGTCGTGTGCGTCGCAGATCGCTTTAGCGATCGACAGCCCGAGTCCGTAGTGACCTGTGTATTCTCTGGAATCATCAGCGCGATAAAACCGTGTGAAAAGCACTTGTCTCTCCGCTTCCGGTATCTCTTTTCCGGGATTGGTGACCTCCAGGATCACATGATCACGAACTTTCTTCAGAACAACAGAGACAGTTTTCCGGCTTTCATCAGAGGAGGCGTGCGAGACAGCATTATCCAGCAGGATCGTGGTCAGTTGTTCCAATTGTCCTTTGTTCCCGTTAACGAATAGGTCGTCAGCGATATGACTTTCTACAGTGATGCCTTTTTCAAAGAAAACCGCTTCCTGCGGGAGGATGGTTCCGGTCACGATCCTTGAAAAAGATACGCGCTCTTTCGGCAGTTCCTGATTCTCGTTTCTTGCCAGTTC
>JAFZQI010000022.1 GCA_017620475.1 Clostridiales bacterium
CGCTGACAAGTCCGTTACAGAGAACACACGTGTTTCTTACCCGATCGACCACATCGAGAAGATCGCTAAGAACGTAAACAAGATTTCTTCCGGCCCGGCTGCTGAGAACGTAATCTTCCTTTCCGCTGACGCTTTCGGCGTACTGCCGCCGGTTTCCATCCTCACACCTGAGCAGACGAAGTACTACTTCCTCTCCGGCTTCACAGCTAAACTCGCCGGTACAGAGCGTGGAATCACAGAGCCGACTCCGACATTCTCCGCTTGCTTCGGTCAGGCTTTCCTCGAGCTGCATCCTACAAAGTACGCTGAGGAACTGGTAAAGAAGATGGAGAAGTCCGGTGCGAAGGCTTACCTCGTTAACACAGGCTGGAACGGCACAGGCAAGAGAATCTCTATCCCGGATACACGTGGAATCATCGACGCGATCCTGGACGGTTCCATCAAGAACGCTCCGACAAAGAAGATCCCGTACTTCGATTTCGAAGTACCGACAGAGCTCCCGGGTGTAAGCACAGAGATCCTCGATCCGCGTGACACATACGCTGATGCAGCTGAGTGGGATGCCAAGGCTCAGGATCTTGCCGGCAGATTCATCAAGAACTTCAAGAAGTACGAGACGAACGATGCAGGTAAGGCTCTTGTTGAGGCTGGCCCGAAGCTCTAATGCTTCTGTGAAAGCACACAAATTGATTTGTTAGAAGAGGTCACCTCGAAAGAGGTGGCCTTTTTCTTTGGAAAAAGATTCGAAGGAGATTGCCTTTTCCCTAGGAGAACAACCAGGTGGGTGTCCTTCTTCTGTCAAGAGGCAGATTTGTGGGGCATCATGCTCACCGCTATCGGTTTAGTTTAATTCCCCGGGGAGATGCCATGATCCTTAAAACCACCTATTTATAGGCGCTTGAGCACGTTTTTAATGACTGCCTGCAATTATATGTTTTAGATATAGTAACAGAATAATAACATTTTCACGGCTCTGAAATATGGAAAAATTTTTTTAATGGTGCTATCATTTATCTGTACACATATATCCTTTTCAAGCATTTTGAGGACATTTTTTGACTTCAGGTGTTTGAAAATCAGAAAAGTAATTAGAACGAAAGGTGGCTACAAATGAAAACGAGAATGAGAAAAATTGGGGCGCTTGTCATCTCTTTTGCGATGCTCTTTGCGCTGGGC
Organism: Clostridiales bacterium; assembly: GCA_017620475.1. Taxonomy (GTDB): domain Bacteria; phylum Bacillota; class Clostridia; order Saccharofermentanales; family Saccharofermentanaceae; genus Scatonaster. Next base: position 1,177 of record JAFZQI010000022.1, read on the forward strand.
AGCACAGTTATGGCTGCTGATGATGGAGACCTTGCCGGTGATGGTGTCGTAGGTGATTTTACTACTCCGGACACTCCGACAGTCTACAATGATGTGGTCTTTATGTATAAGGAGATCACCGCGTATAACCCTGAAACTTGCACAGTCAATGCTCCGACTATCACATATAACTATACGATCGGTGCAGGTGAAGCCGGAAAGGATATCTACGATATCAAGAGTGCACATAATCCGGAAGCGAGTGTTCATGCGACAACAAAAGCGGGTGTTGGTACTCCTGCTATTTCGGGGTCGGTCGATGGAACGACTTTTACAGCGGGTCAGCTGGTATTCACGCCTTCTGTAAAATTCGATGCAGATGCAGATGGTGAGAAAAATGCATATCAGCTTAAGCTGGACTTCAGCAGCATCGACTTTACGGCTGCTCCTGCAACCGGTGCCGGTGTCTATCGTTATGTGATTACGGAAACGACCGATGTGACGAAGGCTAATGCCGGTATAAAAGATGGAGACATTTCGGATACCCGTTACATGGATGTCTATGTTGATGGTAACGGAGATATTTACGGTTATGTCTGCTTCCAGAATAATAACAGCATTGATGCTCAGGATGGCGCGACAACGAACACCGTAACCGAAGCGGCGAAGACAGAAGGTTTTGTCGCGACAACGGCCGGTGGTACGGATGGTGCGACAGCACAGACTGCGGATGCCTACTACACATTTAACTTTGATCTGACCAAAGAGCTCGAAAACGATACGTATTCTCAGGGACACGAATTCCCGTTCACGATCACACTTGCCAATAGTTCTGTTACGGCGAACGTTCTGCCGATCGTATCTACATCCGGAACCGGAACGGTTACCCAAGCAGCGCTTACCCCGGCGCCGATCACTGGAACATGGACTCCGACTATTTCCGATGGCGGTGTAGTTTCCTATGTGGGTATTCCCTGCGGCACGACCGTGACCATTTATGAGACAAATGACGTTACAGGCGTAACCTATGCTTCCGTATCGACCAATGCCGATACCAATGCTGCGGCCTTGAACATCTATACAGGTGAGAATTCCAATAATGCGATCATCACTTGCGGACAGACCGCCCTGACGGCAGCGGCGGAAAACCATACAGCAAGCGGTGCGGGTGCAGTGACTTTTACCAACTCCCTGAAGCAGATCTCTCCTACCGGCGTGATCGTAAGATATGCTCCTTACATCCTCCTGCTGGGTGCAGGCGCGGCACTGTTTATCCTGAGCCGCCACTGGAAGAAGAAGGAAGAGACAGAGGCGTGATTCGTACTCTGTGACGACGATACTGCCGTGAATTGACCAGGTATCGATGATTCTGTATAAAGGAGAAAAGCAGGACCTGACCTTGTGAAAGCAAGAAGGTTTGCTTCTTCATAGAATTTGATGGTGAAAGAGAAGCTTAAGCAAATCCGGGAGGAACTGTCCAAATCAAAGAACGGTATCCGCCGTTTCGTGCGCACAAGCTTTCTGATCGTTGTCAGTCTATGGGTCATGTTCTCCTACATTATAGGCGTGAATACCGTCAGTACATATGACATGTCGCCGGCGCTGAATCTGGGTGACCGGATCGTTTACTCACGGGTGGATAAGAAACCCGTAGCGCGTGATGTGATCGTTTTCAAAAAGGATGGGAACGTGTGCATTTCGCGTGTGGTCGCGATTCCGGGAGATACGGTTGAGATAACGGAGGACGGCTCCGTCAAGATCAACGGTAATCTCATCGTGGAAGATAAGATCTACAGCCAGACCTATCCGAATTCCGATTATGTAGCCTATCCGATCACTCTCAAAGAGGGGGAATACTTCGTGCTGGGAGATAACCGCAGGACCGGTGTGGATAGCCGCTATTACGGGACGGTTCAGACCGATGAGATCCTGGGCACGTTGCTTTTGGTAATACGTCAGTACAATTTTTGAGGTTAAGTAAAGAATGGCATTTGCTTCGGTTTTGAAAATAGCAAATTCGATACTCTCGGGAGTGGCGACCGTCACTTCTATCTCGATCATGGCCTTTTCAGGCTATATGATCTATGAGAGCCAGTATATACAGAACCGGGCATTTGGCGCACAGTCCATGAGCTACAAGCCGGATGTGCAGCAGGAGACCGTTTCCGTCGATGCACTCATGGCCAATATTCCCGATGCAGTCGGCTGGATCACGATCGACGGTACGCATATCGACTACCCGATCGTTCAAGGTCCGGATGATTTGTACTATGCCAGCCGGGATGTCAATAAGGATCCGTCCCTGACGGGTGCCATCTACATGCAGGCGAAGAACCAATACGATTTCTCTGAATCCTACAATCTCCTCTATGGTCATCACATGGACAACGGGGCGATGTTTGGAGATCTTTCGAAGTACATAGATACCGGTTATTTCGATAGCCACCTTACCGGTACGCTGATTACTTCAAAAGAGGTATACGAGATCGAAGTGCTCTCACTCGTGGGGACGGACGCTTATGAACCGGCCACTTACAGTATCACCTCGCTTGACTGGGAAGGGTATACCCAAGCCATACTTCAGAACGACAATATTGAAACCATCAACAGCAATAAATCGGTGACTTCCGCCGACAAGTTCCTGGTGCTTTCGACATGTGAAGGTGTCTCTACAGACGGAAGGATCCTTCTTATCTGTAAGCTTTCTCCGACAAAGAAGTCGGTGGAGCCTGTACCTACGATCACTCCGGCGCCTTCGGATGACGGCACGCCGACGCCCACTCCTTCAAAAGGTACGGGCGCGCTGGTGAAGACGGGTGACGCGGGCGATGGGGCCGGCTGGGCACTTCTGAACCTCTGCTGTCTGATCCTGACGATCACGACGATCCTGCCGTATATCCTTGAAAGCAACACATGGGGCGATGACAAGAAGAAGGCCATTCTTCGGAATTACGCCGGACCGGTTGCTAACGTGATCCTCGCGATCATGGCTGCGATCATTTTCATACTCTATGAGAACATGCGTGATCCGATGGTCATGAAGGATAAGTATACACCTTGGATGCTGATCATCCTGGGTATTGCGCTGATCAGTGAAGAATACTGTTCACGACGCAAGAAGAAAAAGGAAAAGATGGAAGGAGAAGAAGTAGTAGATGATTAAGAGAAAGATTCGTAATAAAATACGTTCTTTCGTATCTACGGTGCTTACCGCCTCCATCATTTTGTCGATTTTTCAGGGTGGAATCCTCTATGCGGATCCTGAAGAGAGTTCCCATATCCCTTCTGAGGGTGTGGTTTCGAGTGTAACGGAACCGGAAGAACCCGAGGATCCGACGGAAGAAACTACGGGCGAGAGTGAGCCTTCCGAAACAGTGACAGACGCGACCGACACCTTCTTCTCCGCGTCTTCGGATGATCCGTCGACCGAGTCTTCTTCCGATGAAGACGAGGAAACGACATCCGAAAATCTTTCTGAATCAACAAGTGAAAACAAATCTGCATCCGGTATCGAGCCAACCGGTGAGAACACTTCCGGATCGGGTTCGGAGCCGACAGGTGAAACCACATCTGAATCAACTTCTGTTCCGACAAGTGAGAGCACCACAGAATCGACTACAGAAAGCACTTCTGAGTCGACAAGTGAGAGTGCCACAGAATCGACGAGCGAAAGCGCCACAGATTCTTCAAGCGAAAATACTTCGGAATCTTCTTCCGAGACCACTCCTCCGCCTTCAGAAGAAACCACTTCTGAGAGCGCAAGCGATCCGCAAGAACCTTCCGAGAGTTACATCGCCGTACTGCAGAAGACGATCACCGATCATAATGGACACAAGTATTCCTTTACTGCGACATATGATACGGCCGAGTCTGGTCTGCCCAAGGACGCGGAACTGGACGTCAAGGAGATCACCGGCGGTAATGCATATGACGCGTATCTGGAAGAAGTACAGGCCACCCTTGACAGTTCGGATCTTGATTATGTGCATCTTTTCGATATTACCATCGTAAAAGACGGTGTGGAGCTGCAGCCGGCTGAGGGAGCGAAGGTTTCTGTGGAGATTAAGCTCGAGGATACGGAATCCGAAGACCTCAGTATCGTTCACTTCGCCGAAGAACCCGGAAACGGAAGTGCAGAATTGATCGAGTGTTCGACAACCAATGAAGGCGACGCCACGATCGTGGCTTTTGACGCGGAAAGCTTCTCGGTATATGCGGTCGTAGACCACGAGCAGCAAACTGTCCTCGTGCCCCGGGTCATGTTCCACTTCATCGCAGATGGTGCCACCTCCGCAACGGACGGAACCACCGTATTCTATGAGGGTGCGCCGTATCAGTTTAAGAATAAAAGCCAGTATGATAATGACAATATGCAGAAAACACAGATCCTGGCTGACGGAGAATCACTTGAACAGATCGTAGATCCGATCAACAGAGAGTACCAGTATTTCTACGGCTGGTATCTGGTAGATCCTTATATCAATGCGGATACAGACGATTACGGTATCGGCACATCGAATGGACACCTGTACTATACCTGGCCGCAAATGCCTTCGCAGATCACTTTTGAATCTCCGATTTCCATTACGGAGAGCGAAGTCAGCATCGGGGATACCATCCACTGGAGTTTGAATGGTCTTTCCGGAACAGGTTCTGTAGATGCGGACGGCAACGTACATGTGTTCCTTGCGCCGGTTTACGAGAAGTATAACTTCATCAACTTCATGCTTTACCCCAGAAACGCAAACTCTTCGGGCGCCAGTAACCTGATGACCCGGAAGATGGTGGCGCTCGGATCTTCTACTTCTGTAGATGTGAAGGTCAGCGATGTCCGTTCGACAAGCACGGATCCGGTACATCTTGTATTTACAGGTTGGGAGTATAACGCAGGAACAGAAGACAATCCGAATTGGATCCAGGTCCGTACTGTAGAGTATGATGGTTCGGAGAGAAAAGACCCCGGCAAGGATGGTACATATATCACGGTCGACCTCGCCGATACTACGAGCGTAGATTTGTACCCGATCTTTGTGGAAGCACGCTGGGTGGACTTCTTCTCCGGTATATCCGGAAGCGGGGCAAAATATGTGGCTTCCCGGTTCCTGGAATCCTGGGGGACGGCTACTCCCGCTAATACACAGGAAGAAAGCAACAAAAACATCTTTACGACGCTGAATACCACGACACGTGCCGGATACAGCTTCGAAGGCTGGTATGCCTTTGCGGTGATCGATCCGAATACAGGCGAAATCTTGAACCTGAATACGCCGATGGATGTCCAGGTCACGTATATCGATGTAAACAACAAGTTTCAAACGCATACCGTTACGGTTCATACGACCGCTCTTAAGATCTCCGATGAAAATGGCAATATTAGCTTCCAAGGGGATTGCTGTCTGGTTGATAATGGAAATGGTACATACGGTATAGGATCTTCGGGTACGCCGTTACTTTTTGGCGAAGGGAATACTTCTAATAGCCTACGGCTGTATGATGCAGTGGATCGCTTGACGCTCTATGCGAACTGGGTACCATCCAATACAGAGATCACGATCGTGTATTGGACGGAAAAGGCTCAGGAGAAGGGCTATCAGGCACCTGCAGATCCGAAAGATGACTATGCGGCCACGGCAGTCAAGGTCATTAATACTTCGGAATTGAACAGCCAGTCTGCTTCCATTGGGGCAACATTTACTTCCGGTTCTACGCTTACGCTCAATCAGCTTAAAGAGTATAAGGAGAATTCGGTCGGTGTGATCGATCCTGCGTATCTTGATGAGGTGGAAGCGGTACATCCCGGTGAAGAAAAATTCTATCAGCTTAATGAAGAAACCGGATACTCGACGCAGTCTGTAGTGATCAAAGGAGACGGCAGTACAGTCATCAACGTATATTTCAGTCGTATAGAGTTTAAGGTCGTCTTCCACATTGGCCGTGACGGATACGTGAAGCAGAATGGTCAGCAAAGACCAGAATATATGACGCGTCCGGCTTATCAGAACTGGGATGGCAACTGGATCCAGTTTATGTTTAACGATTCCCATATTTCTGATGATCTGGGATATACTCCTGGACCGACAGCCAAGTCTTACAGCGCGGATTTTACCATGACGTACCACAATCCTTATACCGGAATTGACGAAGTGTATACTACGGGATACGTAACGAATGCTGACAATGTGCTGGGTGATTATGTCCCCGCTGACAGCGAAGATGTATATGTTATTACGGCCAAGTACGGTGCTTATATCGGAGACCGCTGGCCGACACCGGTCAATCCGTATTTTGATTTTACCCATGATTCTTCAAAGAGTATGTATATCTGGGCCGGCTATTACGGAAGCCTCTACTGCGGGATCGCCCATAGCCGCGGTGGAGCCGATAATAACAACAATCCGGATATCAACGGCATATATGAATATATGTCTGCGGAGTTGTGCTCGAACCGGGATGGAACCGATGTGATTAACGCTAATCATGTCCATCACCTTGTTGCATACTATGGCGATACCGGAAAAGCCGGCATCATCAAGCATTACCACATATATTTTGAGGCCATAGATGGAACCTATGATCCAAATAGTGTCACAACCGTTTCCGGAAATGACTTCCTTGGATATAGTCAGACAACGTGGAGCGCGGTTGCAGGAAATGGTGATGTGAACAAGGTCGCGAATCATCTGTTCTACTTGGAATCGGATGCGGATGTCATCTCCAATCTTGATCCGAAAGCCCAGCTGGGATCGACGCTTGACGGGTATAATCTGGTATACAGTTGCTACAATACACTAAATACCAATGAGTATCATGTCTATTTCTTCTATACGCCGAAGCAGTACACACTTACCTTCAAATATGAGGATCAGGCGGATTGGAAAACGGATACATATTACTATACCCAGTCGCTGGCCAACGCCAAGAAACCGGAATACGCAGATCCCCAAAAAGAAGGATACGAATTCCTCGGCTGGTATACCAATGAGTTTGGTCTGGGAGAGCCGTTTGACTTTGCCAATGAGACGATGCCCAGTGATAATGACATTCTCTATCCTGTCATGCGGGTTATCCAGTATCGGGTACAGATCGATCCGAATGGCGGAGAGATCGACCATATCAATAATTCCTCCGTTTCTACCTATTTTACGGCTGACTACGGAACGACCATTGGTGAGTACTCCGTTTCGCGCGATTATATCGCCCTTTCGGATAAAGATCTGCAGACCTATACCGGAACGAAGTATTACTACCTGAATACACAGTTCAATGAACTTTATGACGGGGATTGGGGACTTCATCCGAATCTCCGAAATGCCTTGTATCTGACGGAGGCAGATCTTCAGGATTACTACAACAATGTGTACGTCCCGACAGTGACGAATAATCTGGGATACTATACAGGCGTTACCTTGCTGTCTTTTGATGATTTTGCCGCAACGTATACCAGTTATCCGACTACTGCCTATAGACCGGTCAATCCTGCTAGTGAACACTACTCTTTCATGGGATGGTATCAGGTTTTTGATGATGGATCTGTAGCTTCTATGCCGTATAATTTCAACGATCCGGTCTATGGTCCCATCACCTTGCGTGCACTTTGGCGTCTCGATGGTGGTTACTATTTGCAGTACAACCCGTACTATTTTGAAGAAGATAATGCCGGCCATGTGACGATCGTTGCCGGAGAGATGGAAGCCTGGCTGGATCCGGAAAGACCGAGTGTGCAGCTTTATGCGGACCAGTCGCTCACGCATATCCTGCGTGCGCCGACAAACATCACCAGCGGATGGATTTTCCGTGGCTGGCGGGTAGTAAAAGCTGTCGGAGAAACAACATATACGGATGACAACGGCAGAACATATAACGTTACAGAATGGGAACCGATCCAGTATGACGATAACGGAGATGTGATATACTATCAGCCCGGTGATGACTTCATCGTAAATTCGGATCTGGTAACCGAGGTCAACGGTGTGCTCGGTTCGGTCATTCATCTGCAGGCCTATTATGAGATGGAAGACCATTCCTACCGCAGACCGGAGATCACCAATCTGATCCTCGATGCCAATGACCCGTATGGCGGATATGTGAATCAAGCGGATTCGACCATGCTTCCTGAACTGTCGGGATCGGGATCACAGATCATCAATATGAATTCGGAGATCTATAACGGTTATCCGACACAGATCTTACTGGGTGATATCCAGTCCAATATCTCACTGCATCTCTATCGTTATGCTACGAATAAGACTTTCTTCGGGATCCCGGGAACGAATTTCTTCACCAATGAGAACGGCTATCTGCTGATCGGCTTTGATGAGAATAGTGATCCGAATAGCCCCACGACCGGTGATGCGTATGTTCCTGCCTTTGCACCGGATACGGTGATCGCGGTACAAAGAGATGAGAACCATACGCTTTATGCGATGTGGGAGCCCATGGTATATGCGACATTTGTCAACACGACTGACAAGCCGATCACGATCACGCTGACCGGCTCGGGAGTGGATACTGTCAGTGTTGTGAATCAGGTCACGGGCGAATTTGACCGGGCAAAAACCACGAATACGATCGTCGTACCACCGAGATCCGGTAATGAAAACGGCAGTATTAAAGTCGTTTTCCCACATGCGGAAGCTGGAGTAGACAGTTTTACCGCTACGGCTGAAAATGATCATCTTACTAAAAAAATGAGTGTTAGCGGAGAGTATCCGACGGGCACAGCATATGGTACGGGAAGCGAAGATAAACTGTACGGTCAATATGTAACGTATACCGGAACACTTGTAACTGACGCGACCGGGATCGTCGTTACCTATACTGAAGAGCCGGAGGCGCAGGTGATCTTTGATGTAAATGGTGGCACATGGACAGACGGTTCACCTTTTGTATTGCTTTCCGGTGATCTTTATGCCATCAAAGAAACGGATGTAGTGAATAACAATTATGAACCGAGCGATCCGACCCATGGAGATCTGACTCAAGGTGGAAAGATCTTTATCGGATGGACAGATAATCCTGACATCGCAGCGAATACTGATTTCAGTAGTACTAGCGCTGTCACGTTTGGAAGTACGACGATCACACCGGATACGGGTTCGATAGTACTGGAGAAAGTCAAGAGTGATTATCTTTGGGATTTCAATCAGACTCCGCCCTATAATCATACGCTTTATGCGGTATGGAGCGATGCCGTTACCGTAACATTCGATGTTTGTTTTACATCGAATGAGAATGCGAATACCGTGTACAATCACATATGGAATAGCCCGGCTACAGTAAACGGGAGCACCCCCTATGAATTCTGTGCCAATGATGCGAAGGGCCGATACATTACCTACACGATGGCCAAGGGCGAAAAAGTGCCGAAGCCGGATGACCCTACTGCGATTAAGGTCGTCTCCAATGCGGCTGAAGTCAACCCGGAGTGGCATTTCATCAAGTGGCTGGTCAATAACAATACGACAGATTCTTACAGGTATACATCTAAAGACCCTAATTTAACGAATCTCGTAACATACGGTTTCGATTTTTCACAACCGATTACCGAAAATATAACGCTTTCTACTTCATGGACGCAGAAAAACCCGCAGGTCTTTACTTTTACCATTGAGAATCATGTAGTGGGAGGAAACGTAGGCGACGAGTTTGATTATACTATTGCCATTTCGGGAGAAATGGTCGACAAAAGCAATAAGCTGGTTGATGTAGATCATCCGTGGGGCTCGGTGACCACGAAGCTGAAAGACGGGCAAACATATACAGTTCGAATCACAGTCTATTCAATACAACCAGGTGGCTGGAGTAATCCTGGGTATGGTTCATATTTGGAAATTGTCGATGCTGATGGTGTTGTAGTCAGTAGTTCACCGTTATTACAGCATTCTGCTCTATCCCAAAAGTACTATTCATCTTCGTATTCGTACAATCTGACAATTACGCAAGAGGCTAAAGAAGGATACGAGACAACTGTAGAAGACGGAACTTCAGCTGGAACAATTGATTATACGACAAATAGCGAAAACCGCTCCTTTACATTTGCTGTCGCGCACGGTCAGAAGTTCCCAACGAATGTGAATGCCTTTGATGAAGGAGCTTCGAACAGTCTCACAATTATATTTACCAATACCGGAAAATATATTGCTCCGTCCGGAATTCGGTTTAATGTCGTTCCGTTCCTCATGACCGCCGGTATCGGTGTGAGCCTTGGTCTGGCTTCCGTATTCGGCCGTCGCAGGAAGAAAGAGGAGTTCGACGGGGAAGCGCCGGAAGGGAAGTAAGTAGTGAAATCGGAAATGTGATTCGTTCCGTATTTGTGATAGAATATTAACGTACTTTTGCGCTTCTTTTGAAGAATGCGCAGGAAAAACCATCAGAAAGAGAGTATCACCATGAAAGAAAGAACTCCGCTTGTTACCCACATCTTTACGGCAGATCCTTCTGCACATGTTTTTAACGGCAAGATCTATGTGTATCCGTCTCACGATATCCCGCACGATGGCGAGGACAACGACGATGGCGATGAGTACAGAATGGAAGATTACCACATCCTGTCACTGGACAACCTGGATGCAGACTGTGTCGATAATGGTGAAGCACTCCACATGAAGAACATTCCGTGGGTCAGCAAGCAGATGTGGGCTCCGGACTGTGCATATAAGAACGGTAAGTATTATCTTTATTTCCCGGCCCGCGACAAGGACGGTATCTTCCGTATCGGCGTGGCGGTCTCTGACAAGCCTGAGGGCCCTTTTGAGCCGGAAGAGAATTATATTGAGGGTTCCTATAGTATTGACCCGGCTGTGCTCGTAGATGACGACGGACGCGCGTACATTTACTATGGCGGACTCTGGGGCGGTCAGCTCGAGATGTGGCAGACAGGTAAGTTCGATGAGAATACACCGCGTCCGGCCGGAAAAGACAAGGCTTTGGGGCCGATGTTTGCGGAACTCAACGATGACATGAAGTCCTTCAAGACTGAGCCGAAGCACCTTGAGATCCTGGATGAGAACGGTGATCCGCTTCTTGCCGAAGACGAAGACCGCCGCTATTTCGAGGGCCCGTGGATGCATAAGTATAACGGACTTTATTACCTTTCCTATTCGACAGGTACGACCCACTACCTCGTATACGCCACATCCGAGAATCCGGACGGTCCATTTACATACAGAGGACGCATCATGGAGCCGGTCATCGGCTGGACGACCCACCACTCCATCGTGGAGTACCAGGGCAAGTGGTACCTGTTCTATCACGACTGCGAGCTCAGTAACGGCATCAACCACCGCCGCTGCGTGAAGTACACGGAGCTCAAGTACAACGACGACGGTACGATCCAGACCATCAAGCCGTACGAGAACTAAGAACTGAACAACTAAAGGAAGCGTTTCCGAAAAGAACGGGAACGCTTCTTTCTTCTCGAAAAGCACTGAATACCGAGGTTTATCATGGGAAAAGAACAATGGGATGTATACGATATTCACCGTGTGAAGACAGGTGACGTGGTCACACGTGGCACAAAACCGGCGGAAGGCCAGTTCCGCATGGTCGTGCATATCTGTATTTTCAATACCGAAGGAAAAATGCTGATCCAGCAGCGCCAGCCGTTTAAGTCTGACTGGTCGGATCTGTGGGATCTGTCTGTGGGCGGCTGTTCCCGTGCGGGGGAGACCTCGCAGGATGCGGCGCATAGAGAGGTGCTGGAAGAGATCGGTCTGGATATAGATTTTACGGGGATCGTTCCTCACTTCACCATGAACTGGGAACACGGATTCGATGATTATTACCTGATCAAGAAGGATCTGGATCCCGAATCTCTCGTGCTTCAGGAAGAAGAGGTCCAGGCCGTCCGCTGGGCGACCCGCGAGGAGATCCTCGACATGATCCGAAGTGGAAAGTTCATCACATACCACGAGAGCCTGATCGATCTTTGTTTCGCAATGCGGTCCCAGTACGGAGCACACGCGAGCGAGGAACTCCGATAATTCCGAACACAAATAACGCGCATGAAAAAGATTTCGACGTGCCTCCGCAGGCGAAGCCGAGGACCAGCACGAGAAACTTTTTCTGCGCGTATTATTGCTTGGAAGAGTTGCTCTCTTTCTGTGCGCTTTTTATGAGTCTGCTGTGTCGTTTCCGGCCGGGTGCTTATTCAGCTTATCTTGCAGCTTGAGGATGATCATCGCGAGCTCTTCGGCATTGCGGACATTGTGAAGAGTGATCTTCTTGCCGTTATAGGGGTGGATGATGAGGTGTGCGAAGTGGAATACCTTCGTTCCGATGGTGGCGCGTACTTCGATATCCTTGATTTCGGGAAGGGCGATCTCGATCCTTCTGTGGGAAGGAAAGAAGGCGTAGATCTGTCCGTAGAGACGGTATTTGGTGACGAAGACCAGTGTGCAGATACGGGAGATCAGCGCGATGGCGAATCCGAGAAAAGCGATGAGCCAGAAGCCGAAAGCCAGCATACCGATCAGGCGGCCGACGCGGGTCGTCATATCACTGAACAGAAAGAGAAATCCCATACCGCAGCTGATAATCAGGTCGGCAAAAACGGGGACCAGCGAGGAACGCAGATAAAAGAGGATCGAGTTATCCTTATCCTTCCTTTTTTCAACGGGTTCGAAACGCATAGCAAACCTTAGGAGGAAGCTCCGATGGCTTCCCAGATCTCGGTATATTTCTTCTCGTATTCATCCGAAGAGAAATAAACTTCCAAGGTGGCGAGTTTCTCGACGCTTGGATAATAGGCCGGATTCTCGGCGATCTTCGGATCGAGCATACCGCGGGCGACGATGTTCGGGGTGGAGTATCCGACGAAACGGCAGTTCGCCAGAGCGATCTCCGGATCATACATGAAGTTGATGAAGGCATGCGCACCGGCCACATTCTTGGCGTTGGTGGGGATGCACATCATATCGACGGACCAGTTGGAGCCGGAAGGCAGGACGAAACGCATATCGATCTCGTCGGTTTTCTCCAGTTCACGGATGCGGTCGAGAATGACCATGTGGTCGCCGGACCAGGCGACAGAGGCCACCAGTTCGCCGCTGGCCATCTTGTCTTTCAAAATATCAACGCCACGCGAAGGGGAGATCCAGATCTTCTGGCTGAGAAGAAGTTTCTCGGCCTCCTGAAGCTGCGCATCGTCGAGCGTGTTGATACTGTAACCGCAGTAGTTCAGCGCCACACCGATGGACTCGCGCATGCTGTTATACATCCCGATCTGATTCTTATATCTCTCGTCGAAAAGCACTCCCCACACTTCTTTCGGGTCGGTGGTGCTGGAGGGAAGATCCACGCGGTTGGCGTCGTAGACGAGTCCGACCGTGCAGTAAAGGTAAGGGATCGCGTATTCCAGCATCTTGTCGGAGATGTCCTTATCCTGGGTGTAAGTGACAGAGCGGAACATGGGATCCAGATTATTCGTAACGTTCGGGAGTTTGGACCAGTCGAGCTCCTGGATGCGGCCCTCGCTGATCAGTCGGGCTACCATGTACTCGGAGGGGATGATCACATCGTAGGCGTTATTGAGATTGGGGTACATGGTCTCGTTGTTTTCGAAAGTTCGGTATACCACCTTATACTGCGGGCAGGCCTTCTCGAAGCGTGTAACGGTATCCTCCGCAATATAATCGCCCCAGTTATAAATAACCAGTTCTTTTCGAGAATCACAAGCGACGCAAAAAATGGCGCTTGCCGCCATCAGTACGGCAACGCCCAGTGCAGCTAATCTCCCTTTACGGTTCTTCTTCATTTCCATAACCATGAACAAAATGATGATCCAAACTCCGCATTTCCGCCGTTATTATATAAAAGAATGAAAAGGCGTGTCAATGAATCCTTGCTTTTTGGAGCAGAACAGATTATTCTATGTAGTGCTGAAAAATCGAAGTAGGAGTACCCGTAATGAGTGAGGAAGAGAAACTGGGCAGAGGTCTGATCACGGAGGCGAAGCGTGTTGTTGTTAAAGTCGGCACGTCGACGATCACCTATGAGAACGGACGCATGAATATGCGCAATATGGACCGGCTGGCCAGAGCCATTGCTGACCTGATGAATTCCGGCCGTGAAGTCGTGCTGGTAACGTCCGGTGCGATCGGCGTGGGCGTCGGCTGCCTTGATCTTCCCGAACGGCCGAGCGAGATGCGTGATAAGCAGGCAGTCGCTGCGGTCGGGCAGTGCGAGCTGATGAATGTATACAGCCGCTGCTTCGCGGAGTATTCACGTGTCGTCGCGCAGATCCTCCTGACGAAGGACGGTATCGATGATCCGATCACCAGAGCGAATATCTCCAATACGATGGAGTCCCTGCTGGAGAAGGGTATCCTTCCTGTTGTAAATGAGAATGACACAGTTTCTACGGCGGAGATCCCGCACGCAGGAACTTTCGGCGATAACGACACGCTGTCTGCGCTGGTGGCCCGCGTGGTAAATGCCGATCTTCTGATCATTCTTTCCGATATTGATGCCGTCTACGATTCCAACCCCCGCGAGAATCCCGATGCGAAGCGGATCTCCGTGGTCACCGAGGTGAATGACGAACTGATCTCCGGTGCCGGCGGTGCGGGTTCGGCGCTGGGTACGGGCGGTATGCAGACCAAGATCCTTGCGATGAAGATGCTGATGGAACACGGGATCGCCGGCGTGATTGCTGAAGGCTCCCAGTCCCAGATCCTGGAAGATATCCTGGAAGGGGAAGACATCGGTACGCTCTTCGTGCCTTCCGTGGCGAAGTAATTTTCAAACGCACACCATATCCCAACATGAAGTATTTTTTCTGCACTTACTGCATCCTACGATGAAGTAGTTCTCTTTTTGCGTACCGCATCACCAATTTTGGCAAAGAAAAAAGCTGCCTTGTTGAAAGACAGCCCGGAGTTATTATGAAGCACTATATTGTAAGAAGGATGGTAAGCCTTAAACCCTAAATACAAACTCAATAACCGGGTCTCAACAAGCTTCCCCGGAAGCGCCTCTTCGATCGCTTCCATTGTCATTATACGAAACTTGTCCCGGAAAGAAATCAGCAATCTGTTAATGATTGTCTAAAAATGGTGAAGACCACTTCATAATTGCACACAATTTCTTCACAATTCGCAGAAATTCCCTAAAACAGGCGGCTTCCGCGGTTGCTCAGAAAAGAGGTGACTTACAATAATCGCTTACTTCTTGATGAGTTTTCCAAGCCAGGTGCTGAGCATCAGGTATGCCCAGGCCGCCTCAAGAGGCATGTCGTAGAGCGGCTTGATCTTCGCATCCAGGATCGCCTTCGTCGAAGCAGACGGCACGAGAGAACTGTCGATCGGCGCAACGAAGACCTGCTTATCATAGCGGGCACAGGCATTCTTCAGATACAGGATCGAGAACGGGTTGTCCTCGGAAAGCGTATTGACGGTGCCGTCGTGATGCAGACGCTGCAGCACATACTTATAGTCGG
Organism: Clostridiales bacterium; assembly: GCA_017620475.1. Classification (GTDB taxonomy): domain Bacteria; phylum Bacillota; class Clostridia; order Saccharofermentanales; family Saccharofermentanaceae; genus Scatonaster. The sequence continues at coordinate 16,592 of JAFZQI010000022.1, forward strand.
AACGGGCAATACTGAAGTTGTCGTAGTTCAGGCATACCGGCGCGTCGATCGTGAGGATCGTGTCTTCCTTCGGAAGCGTCATGAGCTTACTGAGAGCTCGAAGATTCTTCATCGCATTCGGGCATTCCGCCGGAACTTCGACATCCTCACTCGGCACGAACTTCTTGCCGGAGATCTTACCGGCCACGCGGTTCTTATAGCTTGCATAGTCATCCGTCTTTCTGTTCGGACTCATAAGGTAAGCGGCGTAGTGGACATAGACCTTGCCATCCGCAGCTTTCCCGACTACGAAAACGCCCTTGTCCATTTCCATGGCCAGCGCATAGGCGGCTTTGAGGTTGACGACGGCATCAGTATCCGGCTCGGTCGGCGCGATCTTGCTTCCGAAGAATACGATCGGCAGTTCATACCCGGAAAGAAGAAGCTCGGCCAGCTGGGCGGTATATGCCATCGTGTTGGTGCCGTGGGCGATCAGGACGCATCCGTACGCGCCTGTATCCAGTTCTTTCTTGATCCCGTCGAAAAGCACTTTGTACATGGGGGGTGTGAAGTTTTCGGAGCAGACGTCGACAGGTTCAATGATGGTGAAATCTTTGCCGAATTTCCCGGCGGCATCCAAAACCGCATACGGTGCGGTGCCAAGCTCCAGAGCTTTTTTCGAAAGACGGATAGAAATGTTTCCGCCTGTAAAAACCATTAAGACTTTCTTCGGATCTGCCATATGTCATACCTCCCATCCTGCATTAATTTCATTATAACGCAGAATTTTTTTATTTGTCTGATATAATACACAAGAAAGATAAAAGAAATAGCGAGGAAATGTAAACATGCGGTTAATTAGCTGGAATGTAAACGGTATTCGGGCGGTAGCGAAGAAGGGCTTCCTGGAAACGGTCGAAGAGCTGGCTCCGGATGTGCTCTGTATCCAGGAGACGAAGGCTTCGGTGGATCAGCTGGACGATAGTCTGATCAATATCCCCGGATACAAGAGTTATTTTTCCTCTGCAGAACGTAAAGGATATTCCGGTACGGCAGTCTATACCCGCCGGGAACCGGTCTCGGTGTCCTACGGTCTGGGGGTCGATGAATTCGATCACGAAGGCCGGACGATCGAACTGGATTTCGGCGACTTCATTCTCTACAACATCTATTTTCCGAACGGCGGGCGCGGTCCGGAAATCGTGGAGTTTAAGCTCCGCTTCTATGACTGCTTCCTTGAGAAGGTCAAAAAACAGATGGCAGAGGGGCGCATGGTCCTCGTCTGCGGGGATGTGAATACGGCTCATAAGGAGATCGATCTTTCGAATCCGAAAGCCAATAGCAAGATCTCCGGATTCCTTCCGGAGGAGCGCGTGTATATGGATCACTTCGCTGAAGCGGGACTGGTCGATACCTTCCGCATGTTCTACCCGGACGCGACGGAGAAGTACACCTGGTGGTCGTATAAGACGTTCGCAAGAGAGCGGAATGTCGGCTGGCGTATCGACTATTTCTTCGTCGATCAAGCACACAAGGACAGGATCGCCGAGTCTGAAATGCTCTCGGAAGTAATGGGGTCCGACCACTGCCCGATCTTCATCGATCTTAAGTGAATCATCCTCAGGATCTTTATCTATCTTAAGTGAAACATCCGCAGGATCCTTAGCGGTATCTCCCGCCATGTGACGAAAAAATTAGTGTATATCCTTCCTGTCTGTGATATAATGCCCCTGTTATAAAACCGAAAGTATGCCTGACAGTGCTTTTCGAGATGAATTTGCAGGCAGAAGCTTTAGAGAGGAAATGAAAATGAAGAGAACAAGAATCGCTGCTGTTTTGACGGCGCTGATGCTCCTGACCGGTACGGCTTTGTCCGGCTGTAAGAAGGATGAGACGACGGTTGCGGGTTCCGGCACAGGTCTGGGATCGGATTCGTCTGTAAGTTCCGATACGGGAATCAGCCTTTCGATCGATCCGAATATTACTGATCCGAGCAATATGAGTTCGACGCCTTCTTTCATGAAGATGACATATGAGGATAACTATGATCAGGCGGCCATCAATGAGATGAACAAGATCGTGTCGATTCACGGTATGCAGTTCACAGCCCTGGATTACAACTTCTTCTTTGCAAACGAGTATGCGCAGGTCGTGAGCCTTTATATGCAGGGCACCAGTGTTCCGGTAACGGGCTCCGGCTTCCTGGATATGGAAGGGTACCTGACAGAGGATCTGACGGTGAAAAAGTATCTGCAGGATCTGGTCATCGCGGATCTGCAGGGTGAGGTTTTCCTTCTTGAGTATGCGCAGTCCAAGAATCTGACGCTGGATGAGTCGATCCTGAATGAGATCGATAAGCAGTTTGAGGATATGGAGGCGAGCGCGGAATCGTATGGCCTGACTATGGATGAGTACATGAAATCCTACTATGGTCCGGATGCGACGACGGAAGGCATGCGCGCGATCATGCAGCGTTATGAGCTGGTGAATGCGGCGATGAATAAGTATGTGGAAGAGTATCCGTTTACGGAAGACGAGAAGATGCTTCCGACGGTCTACCACATCCTCTATCCGACCATTGATCTGAGCACACGTACATCGCTGTCCGAGGATGAGATTGCGGCGGCAAAAGCGAAGGCAGAGGCGCTTAAGGATTCCGTTACTTCTCTTGACGATATGAAGACCAAGGGCAGCGAGGCCATTGCTTCCGGTGATGCAGCTGAGGCGGCTCAGTATACGGTCCAGGTTGGCGAGATGGTTCCGCAGTTTGAAGAGTGGTGCTTCGCAGAGCATGAAGTCGGCGATGTCGGTATCGTAGAAACGATGTTCGGATATCACGTAATGTACTTCGTCGGTAAGGATCCGGCGGCAGCGGACCAGCTGGAGCAGCTCGCTTACACGAAGCTTCAGGATGACATGGACGCAGCCATCGCCAGCGGCGACTACGATCCGGTATTCTCCTCTTGATACGAGGAATAGCCGGCTTCTTAAGAACGAGATTTGCAATCAGCTGAAGAGGTGGCGTTGCAGTCATCTTAAGTAGTTGGATTGAAAACAGCCTTTCCTAAAGGCAAACCAGAATTGGAAAAATCTCCCCGGCGGCGAAAAGCGAAGTCGGGGAGTTTTCTGTTTGTGCGTTCTAAATAGAGTCTGAATCTTTTTCCGATTCGGACCCGGTTCGGATTTTTAGGGGTATTTTCACGGTTTGAGTCTGAATGCAGTCTGAATCGCTTCCCAATTCGGACTCGGTTCAGATTCGCTGCGAAAAACCTGACTACCGTCCACCGCCGGTCTGATCGACCACCCCAAACTGACGGGTAGTCAGACGATTTCTCCTGTAGAGGGCTTGATTTTGATAGACCTTTCCTTTATACTCTCTTTTGCAATTGCGAATCATTCGCAGTTATCGAAAAGAACTGGATTATGGGGACGTTTTGTAGTGATGATGTCTTTCTTGAAAAAAAACGATACGAGAAATAGAGAAAAAGGAAACAGATCCGGCCCCTTTCGCCGGGGTCTAGCAGGAACCGCCGCACTTGCGATCCTCGCCGGTGGCCTGTCCACCCTGGCCGGCTGCCGCCGTGGTTTCGGCAAAGATGCACAGGGTAAGGTCAAGGTGGTAGCCACGATTTACCCGATGTATGATTTCGTCAAGCGGATCGGTGGAGACTATGTTGCAGTCAACATGATGGTCCCCGCCGGAACAGAGCCGCACGCCTGGGAGCCTTCCTCCCGGGATATGCTTATGCTCGAGGAGGCAGACCTCTTCGTCTACAACGGTGCCGGCATGGAAATGTGGGCGGATGACCTCCTCGAAAGCGTGCAGAATAAAGACCTGATCGTGGTGGAAGCGAGCAGGAATGTGGAACTTCTTAAGGTTGGAGAGACGCACGACGAAGATCACGAGCATGACGAGGATGACGCCCACGAGGACGAAGCCCACGACGAAAACCACGCCCACGAGCATCACCACGGCGAATACGACCCGCATGTCTGGCTTTCGCCTAAGAATGCGGAAAAAGAACTGGAAACGATCGCTGAGGCGCTGATCAAAGCCGACCCCGACCACGCAGATACATACCGCAAGAATCTCGAAGAGGCCAAGAACGCCTGCCAAGATCTGGATCGTGCTTATACCGAGGAATTGGAAAAACACGAAAACCAATACATCGTTGTCGCCCATGAAGCGTACGGATATCTCTGCCACGAGTACGGACTTACGCAGATCGGCATCGAGGGCGTGTCGGCGGACCAGGAGCCGGACGCCGCGAGAATGCGGGAAATCATCGACATGGTCGAAAAATACGGAATCAAGTGCATTTTTTTCGAAGAACTCGTCGACCCGAAGGTCGCAAAGACGATCGCGGAGGAGACGGGATGCCGGACGATGGCACTATCGCCGCTGGACGGCCTGACACAGGAAGATATCGATGCGGGACGGGACTATTTCTCCGTCATGAAGGACAATTTGGAAGCGCTGAAGGCATCCTTTGAATGAGGTGGCGCCCCGCCGGCAGCAACGGCGCAAAGTGAAGAGCCCATGCCGGCAACGAGTGAGGTAACAGTATGACGAAAGTAATTGAAGTAGAAGATATGTCTTTCGGGTACACCCGGGAAATGATCCTGGAACACGTGAATTTCACCGTGGAGAAAGGTGATTTCGCCGTCGTGATCGGCGACAACGGCGTTGGCAAAAGCACTATGGTCAAGCTTCTTCTTGGCGTGAATCGTCCGACATCGGGTTCGATCCGGATCAGCGGCAAGGAAGTGCAATCCATCAAGGGAAGCGGCATAGGATACCTGCCTCAGAACGGTGGCAACCGCGCGGCCGCCTTCCCGGCAACATGCGAAGAAATCGTCATGAGCAGCCAGTACAAGAATATCGGATTTGCGCGCTTCCCCAAGAAATCCCACAAGGAGAAGGTCGAGGAAGCCCTGAAACTCGTAGGCATGGAAGACAAGCGCAAAGCCCTGATCGGCGAACTTTCCGGCGGCCAGCAGCAGCGGATCATGCTCGCGAGGGTACTTGCGGCAGACCCGGAAGTCCTGATCCTCGATGAGCCGACAGTCGGCGTAGATGCAGAATCGGTAGACCGCCTCCTGCACATCCTCCATCACCTGAACATAGAAAAACAAGTCACGATCCTGATGGTGACTCACGATATCGAAAAAGTCGGCCCCTACGCCAACAGAGTGCTTTGCCTCTCTGAAGGCGCATGCCGCGAAGAACTGCTCCCACAGGCCCAGATCGTACACGCTCATGCACACGAACATGCCCACGGAACAGCGGAACATGTCCACTGCGCCAATTGTGATCACGGTCCGGATAAACAGCACGGCCACGACGCGGAGCATTGTGCGGAGTGCAGTCACTGTGAGCAATACCACGAGCACGATCACGACCAAACGCACGCGCACAAACATGACCAGCCTCGTCAACATAGAGAAAATGACGGAAAGGAGGCGATGTAAATGCCCTCGATCCTTCAATACGCCTACATGCAGAGAGCCCTTCTTGTCGGCTGCCTACTGGCCGTCATCGTCGCATGCCTCGGCACCGTCATGGTCCACAAACGCCTCTCCCTCATCGGTGACGCCCTGTCCCACTCCTCCCTCTCCGGCGTAGCACTGGGCCTCCTTCTGGGCTTCAACCCGATCGTCGGCGCCGTCGCCATCTGCATCGTCTCCGCATTTGCCATCGAAGCCATCCGCAAAAAACTCGGCAACCACTCGGAAATGGCCGTCGCCATCGTCATGTCGACCGGCATCGGCCTGGCCGGCGTTCTATCCGGCTTCGTAAAGAGCGCCGCCGACTTCAACAGTTTCCTCTTCGGATCCATCGTCGCCATCTCCGGCTTCGAAACCAGACTCGTCGTGATCCTGGCGGTCATCGTACTTCTGGCCTTTATCCTACTTTACAAAGAACTCTTCTACATCTCCTTTGACGAACAGGCCGCCGCCATCTCTGGCGTCCCGGTAGGCGCCGTAAACGCCATCTTCACGATCCTCACTGCCGTCACGGTATCCATCGCCGCACGAACGGTAGGCGCCCTGATCATCTCATCCCTCATGGTAGTCCCGGTCGCGGCCGCCATGAGCATCGCACGCAGTTACAGAACGACCATACTCTGGGCGGTCTTTGTATCGATCACATCGACGATCGGCGGACTGGTCCTGTCCTTCTATCTCGGACTCAAGCCCGGTGGCACGATAGTCCTTCTATCAGTAGCCTTTTTCCTGGTATTCCGCACGATCGGCTTTTTCCGCTCCGGCGCGAAAAGCACTGTTTCCAGCAAGGAGGTGTGACCCATGAACTTCCCGGATACCCTACGCAAAACCAGATCCAGACTAAAAGTATGGGAGATCCTGTCAGACGCACCGACACCGCTCACCGCAAGGCAGATCGCACAGAAAGCGGGCACTCCGGACACCAAAGGCGTCTGGCTCAGCAGCGTCTACCGCGCACTCGATGCCTTCGAGAAAGAACACGCCGTCAGCAAAACCATGCTCAAAGACAGCCCCGAGGCCCTCTACGCCATCTCGGCGCCCGGACATCATCACTACGCCATCTGCATGAATTGCAAAAGCAGAACCGAACTCGCAGGCTGCCCGTTCGGCGAAGAATCCTCGTTACATACCGTAGATAACGACTTCATGGTCGTCGGGCATGTCGTCGAAGTTTTCGGCTACTGCAAAGCCTGCCGGACGAAAATGAATATAAAAACACCTGCCTCCGAAGAAGCAGGTGAGCATAGTCATCATCGGGATAAAAAGTGAACGATCAGAACACGATGAAACCGTTCGTGTACAGGTAACTCACAAGAATACCCGTTGCCACACCGAAGATCGCGGAAGTCAGCACATCCGAGATATAGTGGACATAAAGATAAAGGCGGGAGAAGGCGATCCCGGCAGCATAAACCAAAGCGGCAATTCCCAGCTTAGGAGAGAAATGTGCAATCGCCGTCGCGGCGGCAAAAGACGAGAATGTATGTCCGGACGGGAAGGAGAAGTCCTTCGGCTCACGGATGATGGTATCCCGAAGTTCACCACGCACCTCATACGGACGAGGGCGCCGCGTCACATGTTTCAGAATCAGATTGACAAAAAGAAGGCTACAGCCCAGCGCAAGAAGGATGCACACCGCTGCCTCCTGGTTGATATTCGCAAAGTAGAAAGTCGCCGCGGCAGCAAACCAAATAATACCGAAGTTGCCGGTCAGGGACAGAAACGGCATCAAACGGTCACACACCTTACAGCGCAGGTGCTCATACATCCAGTCTAGGACCTTCAGCTCACGTACGGAAATACGGGACGGCATGCCGTTTCCTCCTTTCTTTCAACTCGATTTAGGAACACACAAATAAGATGTCCCCCCCAAAAGACAACTCTACTTGTATAGAATAAGTCGAAATGTGCAAGAAATCAATGGAATATTTGCATTCAAACGTTAAAAAATCGTGAATTCGTGATATGCTTTTTCATATGGAAAAGCACTTGCATTCGTTTCGGATCGGTAATGTTACGATCCCCGGGAACATCGCGCTTGCGCCGATGGCGGGGACGAGTACCTGTGTGTTCAGAACGATTGCGCACGAATACGGGTGCGACTTCGGAGTGACCGAACTGGTCTCGGCCAGAGGGATCCGCTTCAAAGAATCGGTCGAAGTCAGCATGCGATACTTAAAGATCGATCCGGAACACGAAGGAAAAACCGCCATCCAGCTCTTCGGCGCGGATCCGGAGGATTTTTCCTATACTATACCTTTCATATTAGAAGATACGCGCCTTGCGAAAGTAGATGTGATCGATATAAACATGGGCTGCCCGGTTTCAAAGGTGGTGAAGACCGGTGCAGGTTCTGCCCTGATGAAGGATCCCCTTCTTGCCTCGAAAATCATTGAAACATCGGTAAAAGCTGCCGAACCGTACGGAAAACCGGTAACGGTGAAATTCCGCTCAGGGTGGGATGAAGCCCATATCACCGCGCCATCCTTTGCGAAGATGTGTGTTGATTCCGGTGCATCTGCTCTGGCTCTTCATGCCAGGACACAAACACAGCTCTATCGGGGAACGGCGGATTGGGCCGTAATCGCTGCCACAAAAGACGCGATCTCCGGTATGGGCATCCCGCTTTGGGGTAACGGCGATGTCAGAGATGGAAAATCGGCTCGAGCAATGATCGAGAGCACCGCTTGTGATGGTGTAATGATCGGCCGTGCCGCACAGGGTAATCCATGGGTCTTTAGAGAAATCAGGGAAGCACTTCTCGGAAACAAAGACAGTGCAAGAGAAATGACCCCGGAAACAGAAGAGGCGGTTTCATATAACCTGAGGGAATCTGCTTTACCGACGCGAAAGGAACGCACGTCCGTGATCCGTCGTCATCTCCTCGGACTTTGTGAGGAACTGGGAGAGAAAACGGGGGTCAAAGAGATGCGGGCACAGATCGCCTGCTATCTGAAGGGTGAACATGGTGTAGCCGGCATCAAGAACCGTCTGATGCAGGCCGGGACAATTGAGGAAGTAATGTCACTTCTTCTGGAATATGAGTCTGAAATCTATTAAATGTAAGTGCAAACTTGTATTCTCGAATCATCATTAGTTGTATATTCACGTAAAAATCTTTAAATTGGCAAATCCGCAAATGCTGTAATCATAGGCGTTTTTGAAAAGCGGACATAATCTGTCCGCTCCAAAAGGTTGAAATCCTCATGAATCCCCAGTATATTCAAATTAGGGATAATATATTTCTAACATATTTACAGGAGGCCAAGTGACAACAGATGTTGGGGGACAACATACGAAGATATAGAGAAAAAAATAAACTTACGCAAAAAGAATTGGCTAAAAAACTTAGTACATCAGAAAGGCAAATAAGCAGATGGGAGAATGGACATCTTATTCCTAGTTTAGATACGATAGACTCAATTGCTCGCGTTTTTGGGGTAACAATCTTCGATCTGCTAGCAGAAGAAAGTACAGAGAATGAAGAAGGGCAAGACGAAGAACACACGAACATGGGAAATGAAGATCAACCGGAAGGAGAGGAGGTGACGGTTGATCGGCTAAATGAAAAGATCAAATCTCTTTCTAACGAGGTTGAGGAGATTTACCGTATGCAAATTGCTGGTATGATTGCGGAAGTGGAACTTTTGATCATCAAACAAAAAAGAAGGAGAATTTTAAATTTCGTTTTCTTACTTATTATCTTAATCGCAATCACAGTAATCGTGTATTTGAGTAGATTTCATCCGAGCTGGTTTCCGGAGGTGGTAACACGTGCCAAAAGAATATGAGAGTCCCAATAGAGAATCCAGTGCCGTTATGGATACTTTTTCAGGATTACACTCTAAAACAAAGGCTGAACTTGCAATATTGCGGCTAAAACAGGCAGAACTTGAAAGGATTCACAGACAAAATCAATTATTTCTACTTGTCTCCATCCTTGTAGCTGTTATATATGCAATAATCCTCTTTATGGCGCTTGCTTTTGCTGACTTACCCGGAGCCAAAAATACAACAGATGAGCATGGTAATCCTATACAGAATGGAACAGGAGTGGTTTATTGGGGAGAGGGAAAGTCACGAGGATAATGAAAACGAGAGTATGCACAGTAGTGTTAGCGTTACTCTTAATTTGTTTGTTTCCAAGCAAAGTGATAGGAGATGAATCCGATGATTTTAGTTTGATCGCTTATTGTCAAACGCATACGATTGAGTCGCAGATGGAACTAGATGCGGTTCTTGGGTACTACTGCGATAGAAGCACGGAAGTATCAAATGGTGAACTAACGGAAGATTACTTTTTCACTCAGGACATGTGGTGGCTGATACAAGTTTCGTTTTTAGTTGAGTTATTTATTGTTCACAACTAATAATGTATGACAATAGCAAAGACAAAACAGAGATTAACAGAAAAGACAAAAAACACAGAGAAAGAGGGTGCTGATAATGAAAAAGAAAATAATCTCCTATCTTATTTCGTTGATTATTATCATCTCGTGCATTACGCCTGCCTATGTCTTCGCAGATAATGAATCTGAAGATCCTTCTGAATCTGCAATTGAGGATGTTTCCTCCGATACGGTTGATGTTCCAGGAGAAGACGCACTCGGTGATACTGCTCAATACATTGCATATAATCTGCATTATTCTTTGAATAATGATGGAATTCATATTGTTGGACACGAAGAATATGAGGAAAGAGGAATATACGAAGAAGTTACGTCGGGCTTTTACACGGAGATGATCTGCCTTTGCAGCC
>JAFZQI010000023.1 GCA_017620475.1 Clostridiales bacterium
GGCCTCCGCCGCCACCGCCGCCTCCGCCACCACCGCCTCCGCCACCGGAGGAGGACTCGTGGTGATACACGCGCGTAGTCTTACGGATAAACTGATCCGACGTTTCCAGGTTTTTGCTCTTCGTCTTCACCAGATAGACAATCGAACCCGGTACCGTATCCAGTTTCTTCTTGTGCGTCGCGATGAGCGTTATGATCAGTGCAAGGACCAGAGGAATGAGGATGCTGCACGCATAGGTCATGACAAGACCGGAAGAATGGAAGTTATATCCGTCCAGATCGCCGAGGATCCCATGGATGGCATCGTAGTAATGTTCTTTCTGAAGATCCGACTTATACCACGAAAAAAGCCTCTGGCACTGTTCGTCACTTACCGTGTAGTAGGCCGTTCCGTATGTATAAAGCCAGAAGAAGCGGTAACCCGGCTTGTCCACGGTCAGGTCGATGTAGATCAGGAATCCGGAATTATCCTGCATGCTGGTGTGTATACAATATTCCTTATATATATCTGCAGCATATTCCTTACAATCATCATCCGAAGTACCGTGGGGATTATGACGTGTGGTCGCGATCACCACATTCACATCCTTTGACTTCTTCAGATCATTGGCCAGATCCTCCAGTTCCTCGATCTGACCCTCGGTAAAAATGTCGGCATCATCCATCACCACTACCCGCTTGGGCGGGATGCGGTTCATGTAGATAAAAGCAGCGATGGCAAGGATCACTATGGCGGCTATGCCGGCGATCACCAGGCCGGAGAGCGCATTGATCTCCCCCCAGATGCTCTTTTTGACATTGGTGAGGTTTTCTCTTTCGATTGGTTTTTTCTCGTTTTCCACGCTACTCATCCGACAAATCCTCCCAGATACAGGCCCACGAAGAATCTCGTGATTGCAGCCGCAATGATCAGGATGATGAAGAACAGTACGATCCTCTTAAGCCGGCTGACCGGCGGAACTCCCGCCACTTCTCCCGTCTGGCCGTTCATACAGAAGTGATAATCCTGGCCGTTGTACTTATAGTGCAAAAACCACACTGGCAGCATCGCATACTTCATCTTCGGCTCATAAAGCACCGTGTTGTCCTGCTTTGGTGTAAACCCCTTGTTATATCTCTTATACGAAGGTGTCAATTCTTCAGTGATGTAATGTTTGACACGATCGATAAGCCGTTCCTTCATGTCATCACCGGTAAGGTCATACCGCTCAGCAAAGAACCCTTGCATGTATGCCGGATCGAAGGGCTGGATCTCCTTAAAATCGAAGGGCTCGATCGCCTCCATCAGCTGGTCGTCGATCCTTTTGGCGCCGTCAAGGGGAATACGCTCCCAGAAGAGTTTCATCCTTCTTCTGGCGTTGTAATACGAGGTCGTCACCGTGGTGGTATTGCCGATCGTAACCGAACTCTCTTCCACGCCTTCACCGATAACATCTATATCCCCGTCCACATCGTAGAGCCAGAACGGCACATAAAGGCCGGTAAGCTTCTGGATGTTTTTGTCACTTACGAAATCAAACGGAGTCCAGCGGCCGCCCTTGCACCACTTGTAGAATTTCTTGATCGCTTCATCCTTACCGTATTTAAAAGGAAGAATAAAATCAGGAGAAAATTCATCCGTCATTCGCTGGCTGATGATCGCCGGAGAACCGCAGAATGCGCAGAATGTCGCACTGGTATTCTTATCTGCGACCACCTCGGCGCCACAGGAATTGCAGATGAACTTCACGCCCTCATCTCCCAGGCTTTTGCGTATATGTTCCTCAGCTCCCGTTTGGTGGATACGGTCACCCGCATCCGAATCTGAAGGGGCTTGCGGAACGATCGTGTTCTTTAGTTCTTCTGCGCTGAAACGGCCCATGCAATACTCGCACACCATCAGCTGCAGGTCCGCATTGAACACGAGATTGCCGCCACAGTTCGGGCACTTGATTGAATCCGCCATGTTGTTCCTCCCGTCGGGGTTTGCGGGAATAAATACTCCCGCAACCTTCCCTATTCTACCATTTATAATACAAGTTTGCGATATCGGCGGGATGTGGTACACTCATTTCGAGGTGAGACAAATGCTTGAGACAATAACCGACATCGATTTTTACATTCTGGATTTTCTGCAGGTCATGGCACGGTCTTCTTTCTGGGACGGTTTTTTCGCCTACTACACGAATCTCGGCAATGCCGTAATGGTCATCTGTTACTGTGCACTTCTTTTATGCTTCAGGCAGACCAGAAAAGACGGTATTATGGTCTCCTGCGGAGCGTTAAGCGGCGTTCTCATCTGTAATCTCATCCTCAAAAACATCATACAGCGTTCGCGCCCCTGCTGGCTCCGTCCGGAGGTCCAGCTGCTGATCCCGTCGCCGAAAGACTATTCTTTCCCCTCCGGGCACGCCGCATCCGTCACGATCCTCACCGTGATCCTTGTACACAATCATCCCAGACTGGCGATCGGTCTGATCCCCGCAGCTCTTCTTATGGTTTATTCGAGAATGTATTTATATGTGCATTTCCCAAGCGATGTTCTCGCAGGCATGATCATTGGCGGAGCCATCGGACTTCTCGTTTGTTTCCTATCGCCGAAAGTCGAAGAAAAGTGGAAGAAGAAGCATTCTATTTCTTAATGAATCACTTCATTTGCAATACGCCTCTGGATGATCTCGGCCGCCTCAGTCACCTGTCTTTCGCCTTCAATGTATGACTCTGTCTCCTGAAGCATGATCGAAATGACCTCCGGATCGTTGACATAGCGTCTCAGCGGCTGATCGATCCAGGTTTTAAATTCCTCGAAGATCGTATCCAGGTTTCCAAGAAGAGTAAGCCCGTCTGAATCCGGAAGGGTGGTATAGTAGTAATTCGCTCCGTCATTTCTTGTCCAGCTGGTCTGATAGAACGCATCAGCCAAAACGGGGATCCGGCTTTCCAGAGTACCGTCTCCGTTCCCCGCCTTTTTGTCATTTGCGATCTGCAGCTGGACTTCTTCAGAAAGAAGATACCGGATCACATCCCAGGCGGCTTCTTTCTGCACGGAGTACGAGGCAATACCGGCAGTCATCTCTGCATCGATGACCGGAGTACATCCTCTTGATCCGGGGATGCCGTACCACTGTGTGAGTCCTGAAGTGATATGACTCAACGAAAACTCCAGAAGAGAACTGAATCTTCCGATGGCAAAAGCCGTATCACCGCTGTATACGGAATAAAGTGAATCTTTGATCTCGGGCTTATACCGGTAAGAATATCCGCCAATCGTGAATTCATCCACCGTAAGTGTATGGATCCGCAGAAGCTCAAGCATGTTGATCAGGGAGTTCTGATCGATCGACATGCCGGCGTTCTCATAATCGATCCATGTATTTGTCTCTCCGGCGGTAAAAAGTGACACCAGGATATCCGTCGGATAATAGACGAACAGTGTTGCAAGATCCGGCAGGAATACCCGCGCGGACGACAGATCCTGATAATTCATCTGCTGCTTGCCATCCGTATACGCCTTATTGCCCAGCATCGCATAAATACTGAAACAAAGCGGGATCTGATATGTTTTTCCGTTTGTCTCAAACGCCCGGAATACTCTGTCAAAGTAAAGGGACCGGTCTATACCGTTCTTGCCGTCCATATAGCCGTTAAGATTCGTCAGGCAGCTGTTGTTATCAAAGTCGATGTCATTTCCGTCTCCGATGATGATATCCGGTCCGACACCGGAGCGGATCTGCGCGGCCATGGTCTCCCGTGCCTCCTGTCTGGCGCGTTCTACGGAGCCGTTAACGATCGGCATATACAATTCATTATCCAGGGTCGGGGAAATGCGGAAATCCGAGTAATCGTAGATCTTCACCCAGGACGGATTGGCCGGATTCTGATTATAGGCTTCGATGTAGGTAGTAAGAATACTGCTGGAAACATCTACACCGCCCACCCAGATTATATTCTGTCCTTCATGGGGATTGTGATCCGACGGATAAAGTGTAACAAGGTAAGGCGTATCACCGTTCACGCCATGTCTTGTCGTGGCGATCAGAAGCCTTGTCTGTGTCCCTTCATTAGTCGTTAATACATCACTTTCCACAGTGACCTCCGGTGATTCAGAAACATCCACGACAGGTTCCTCGGAGGATGGGATCAGTTTCAGCGTCTGGGACAGTTCGCCCTCTTCCAGGACGCGGACATTACCTCTTGTCAGCATACCTCTGTCAATATCGGTCTGATTCCAATCCAGGAGGCGGCTGAATTCTCCGGTTTTCAGATCCAGTTTGCCAAGTGCATTTTTCGTCGCCGCATAAAGCCCGCTCTCCGTCTGGAACAGTTTCATTCCGGCAAGATTGTCCGTCTGCATCCTATCCGCGCCAATGCTCAGTTCTCCGTCTTCTCCCAGGGAAAAAGAGGCAAGTTCGCTGGATGTAACGGGTTCATCGATGGTAGCCGGTACTTGAGCGGAATCGCTAACGGCAAACTCCACATAGTACTTCCCGTTCTCTTCAAAAACACCCAGACACTGTTCCGAATCATCAATATACACTTCGCCATAAAGGGTGCCATCCGCTTCTAGTACAATGATCCGATCCCAGGTGGACAGGACATATCGTCCGTCATCTGTAATCAGGAATCCGTTGATATAGAAATCCTCTTCCTTCCAAATGCAAACCGGATATTGGATTATTGTGCCGTCCTTTCCGAATACGACACTATAGACGAATGAGCCCTCCATTTCGGTTTCATCATCGCACGTATACTCACTGTAGACTGCAATAATGCGGCCATCTCCATCTACTCCGAAAAGCGCATCTTCCGGAAGGTAGCAGTATTCACAAAGATCGAAGAGATAATTGCCTTCCAGATCATATACCGGCCAGGACATGTCGTAAAAGGAATAGTATTCGCCCCAGTACAGTTCGTCAACGCTGCCGAGATCCTTATACTTGCGGAATACAGGCACAATGACCCGATCGTTCACAAATACCGGCATCTGACAAGTCGTATAGATGAGTTTATACGAAATCGTATCGGAATAGTGGTTAGGAATCGCAAGCGGAACGACCTTTGCCTCGTAGAAGACCTCCGGAGCCGTGGCGCCGCTGGTGACCGTCTGCTCTTCCGTCGCCTTTACGATATCGTTCTGGTTCTGATCCATCTGCGTATACTCGGTAACAGAGCGGGACGCACAGCCGGAAAGAAGCACCGCAGCAATAAGGACCGCAGATATCTTCTGCTTCATGCTCCGGACCGGTGTCGTTCTGTTCTTCTTGTCAGCTCTGTTCTTCAATGTGTTTCTCTCCTAGAGTAGAGTGTACCGAATTTATACTACGAATTGTATAACACAAAGATGAAGAATAAGTGACAAAATTGCAATTCTATTATATAATCGGGCTGGCGGAGGAACAGCTGCCGGAAAAGCCTTATATTGCAGGTACCGGGCCACCGGATCTGACGAAGGCGGGAAGCAGATGTTTTGAAGCCGCGTAATTGTATCCTCGGAAGAGGAATAATAACAAAGGAGGGTTTGGTTATGAAGAAACAAACTCAGAAAACAAAATCTATTGCACTGATGGGCATTCTTACGGCGCTGCTTATTCTTATGGCGTTCACCCCCATCGGCTATCTCAAAGTCGGAGCTATCTCCATCTCGTTCCTTATGATCCCTGTCGCTATCGGCGCCATCGCGCTCGGTCCCTGGGCAGGTGCGGCTCTTGGTGCGGTTTTCGGCATCACCTCATTCGTACAGTGCTTCGGTATGGACGCATTCGGAACATTCCTGATGGACCTTAACCCCTTCTTTACTTTCCTGATGTGCGTGGGTGCCCGCGTGCTGGCCGGACTTTGCACGGGATTCGTTTCCCTGGGATTCAAGAAGCTTGCCGCTGCACTTCAGGCGAAAAACAGACCCGGCACATCTGCCGCTGTCCACTACGCGGGTTATTCTGTGACTGGTCTTTGCGCTGCGCTTTTTAACACCGCATTCTTCATGGGTACGCTCATTCTTTTCTTCTGGCACAACACCGATTTCATCGCCCAGATGCAGGAGTGGGGAATTGAGACAGCGACCCTGGTGAAGTTCTTCGCGGCTTTTGTCGGGACCAACGCTCTTGTCGAGGCGATCGCCGCCTTCTTCATCATCGGTGCCATTGCATCTGCGCTCTTTAAAGCAAGACTGATCGACGCGGTGTTCCTTGCATCGAAGAATCTGAACGAAGAGATTTCCGGCAAGAAGGACGACAGGGAGTATATCCTTGATGGCGATGTTCCTTGCGAAGCCGTCATTTCCGAAAGCGATTTCAGCAAAGACTCTGACGAAGAGTAATCCTGCAGGAAGCACTTCCGTATCGGATCCCGTGTTTTTGGGAGGTTTCATATGATTTTGGCAGTTGATATCGGAAACACACATATTCTGCTCGGAGGATTTGACGATAAGGGCATCCTTTTTACCGAGCTTCTGACCACGAACAGACATGCAACGGATCTGGAGTATGCCTCTCTCATTGAGACGGCGCTCCGCGTCAACCGCCTGGATTTCACCACAGTTGACGGAGCGATCCTGGCTTCCGTCGTTCCTTCTGTGACACAGGTCATCCGTTCCGCCATCGAGCGCTTCGCCAAGGTGACGCCTTTGGTCGTAGGCCCGGGCATAAAGACGGGGCTGAAGATCAAGATCGATAATCCGGCTCAGCTGGGAACAGATCTGGTAATGGCGGCTGTTGCCGGTATCCGGGAGTATAAGGTGCCGCAGATCAATATCTATATGGGCACGGCGACTGCTTTTTCTCTTATTGATGAGCAGAAGAATTTCGTCGGCACATCGATCGGTGCCGGTATGGGCGTTGCGGCCGATGCGCTGTGCGAAAAGACGTCTCAGCTGCCCAGCGTGGCTTTCGAGATCCCGAAGAAGGTCATCGGCACGAATACCATCGACAGCATGAAGAGCGGACTGATGTATCAGACGGCATCTGCCATCGACGGCATGATCGAACGCATCGAGGAGGAATACGGCAAGAAGTGCACGATCGTGGCAACCGGCCGGTATGCCGCATCTGTCGTTCCGCTTTGCAGACGCAGTATCCACTTGGATCCGGACCTGATCCTGAAGGGACTCATGGAGGTCTATAAGAAGAACGCCTAAACTGCCGGACAGTTCTTTTGGCAAAGAAATCAGAAAGCATCCCGAAAAATCGGGATGCTTTTTTCAATTAATCCTGTTATACTCATAGGAGCGCATATATTACATGTAGTTTGGTAGCAGATCGTAGGAGGAATTGAATATGCCTATTACCGAGTATCTTGAAAGAAATGCAGATTTGTATGGCGACGAGGTTGCGCTGGTGGAATTAAACCCGGAGCAGCAGGAAGTCGGCCGTATCACCTGGAAAGAATATGAGCTGATCCAGCCCACGAAGACGCAGGCGTACCGCCGCCAGATCACCTGGAAGGTCTTCGACGAGAAGGCTAACCGTCTGGCCAACATGCTTCTGTCCCGAGGCATCAAGAAGGGCAACAAGATCGGGATCCTCATGATGAACTGCCTCGAGTGGCTCCCGATCTATTTCGGTATCCTGAAGACCGGCGCACTGGCCGTACCTCTCAATTTCCGCTATACTTCCGACGAGATCCTGTACTGCTCTAACCTCGCAGAACTGGATATCCTCTTCTTCGGACCGGAGTTCATCTCCCGTATCGAAAATATTGAGCCGGCACTTCACAAGAACCGCGCTCTCATCTTCGTCGGCGAGCAGTGCCCTTCCTTTGCAGAAGACTACCGCCTCATCACCGGCGACTACTCTAGCACTCGCCCGAACATCCCGATCACGGACGATGATTTCGGTGCCATTTACTTCAGCTCCGGTACGACCGGTTTCCCGAAGGCGATATTGCATCGTCATAGAAGCCTGTCCCACGCCGCAGCCGTCGAGCAGAAGCACCACTCCACTTCCCGTGAGGACTGCTTCCTCTGCATCCCGCCGCTTTACCACACCGGTGCGAAAATGCACTGGATGGGTTCTCTGGTTGCGGGGTCCCGTGCGGTACTTCTCCGCGGCACCAAGCCGAAGTACATCCTCGATGCGGTCTCCTCGGAGCACTGCACCATCGTATGGCTCCTCGTTCCGTGGGCCCAGGACATCCTCGATGCCCTCGACCGCGGCGATGTGAAGATCTCTGATTACCAGCTTGATCAGTGGAGACTGATGCATATCGGCGCCCAGCCGGTACCGAAGTCCCTCATTAAGAGATGGCTCGCTTATTTCCCGAAGCATCAGTACGACACCAACTACGGTCTTTCCGAGTCTATCGGACCGGGCTGCGTACACCTCGGTGTGGAGAACGTGGAGAAGGTCGGCGCCATCGGCATCCCGGGCTATGGCTGGGAGTGCAAGATCATCGACGAGAACGGCAACATCGTCAAGCAGGGCGAGGTCGGCGAACTCTGTGTTAAGGGCAACGGCGTCATGGAGTGCTACTACAATAATCCGGAAGCTACAGCCGAGGTCCTGAAGGACGGCTGGCTCCTCACCGGTGACATGGGCCGTCAGGACGAGGATGGTTTCATCTACCTGGTAGACAGAAAGAAGGATGTCATCATCTCCGGTGGTGAGAACCTCTATCCTGTTGAGATCGAGGACTTCATCATGAAGAACGACAAGATCAAGGACGTGGCCGTCATCGGTCTTCCCGATAAGCGTCAGGGCGAGATCGCCGGCGCCATCATTGAGGTCAAGGAAGGCATGGAGATGACCGAGGAAGAGGTCAACGACTTCTGCCTGCAGCTGCCTCGTTATAAGAGACCGAGAAAGATCATCTTCGCACCTGTTCTCCGTAACGCCACAGGTAAGATCGAGAAGCCGAAGCTTCGTAAGATGTACGGCGAAGAGTATCTCGTCGCATACGAGAATCAGGACTGATCCTTAGCCGTACACGTCGCGAAAAGCACTGTTACTGTAATTATTATGCCGAGCCAATCACCGCGTCCGTTTTAATCATTATTCGGGTTTTCTGTTGATCGACCACAGCAGGTAATCCATGATATCATCCAGTGTGGCCGTGTTCGGATCCGTGGTTTGGTACATGCATGCATACGGCTTATTATCACCCAGGATCGTGACACCGTAGCTGTAGTACCAGGTCGTGCCCTGATAGTCGAACTGGCCCTTGATCAGCCTCGACTGATAACGGCTGTCATCATAAGTGATGTGCTGATAGACATGATTCTCCGCCTGATCGAAATTGGCAATGACATCATTGATGTAGCCATCCAGACCCTGCTGTTTATCAGTATCCGGGCCGGTCATCACAAAGTGATCCTGATCGATCACGATATACGTTGTATCCGTATCCGCATCGTCCTCGATGGAATTGAAGAGATCCGCCGGTACGACGAAACGCATGCCGCACGGTGTCTCGTGGACCTGGAAAGTTCTCTGCTGCGGTGCTCCGTTGATCTCGAAAGTTTCGATTGCCTTGGCGAATTCTTCCTGTCTCTCCGTGTGGTCTTTATCGTAGATCGTATAGAAAACCAGATAGCAGCCGATGTCCGGGCCGTTGATGATACGTGCATATCCGGTTCCGAATGCGTCGTTGACGATGCAGGAGTACTCCGCGTCGATCTCCGGAATTCCGTTAAAAGAAGAATCGTAGTAGTTTTCGACCTCTGCCGAAGTGACCAGCACGAGAGAGGCCATCATGCCTCCGTACATCATGAAGGAATTGAGAAGATCCTCCGCGTCATATACACAGGAACCGATGGGGTCGGAGTTCAGGAAGATCGCTCCGATATTACCCTCCGGATAAGATACATAGATGCCTGCCGGGCAATTCGGATCCGGAGCGCCGTCTGACGGGACCGTGATGGCAATATTGAATTCCGAGCTTTCCAGGTAAGACGTATTGCTTACCGGCGGTTCCGGCGGCTCGATTCCGTCATACGCTTCGGCGCTGAAGTAGAGGGTCTGGAGGATGGAATTGAGTTCGGCCTCCAGCTCGCCGCTTTCTTCGCCGATGGCAAGATACACCATCGTGAAGTCCTTATAGATCTCCACATAGGCATCGATCACCACATCCGAGCCCTTGAGCGTCTGCATGTAGAGCGTTCTCTTACTGACCTTCGTCTCCTCGATATCGGAAGCCTTGGTCTTCTCAAACTCCTTATCCACAGACTTCTTTATGCTCTTAAAGAGCGCTTCCGGCTCGTCTGCGTCTTCTTCGAGTTTATTTATGCGGATCTGATGTGTGCCTTCTTCTTCCCCGCTGTAGTCGAGCACATACCCGTCATCACTGCTGTAATCCAGATATACGTCGTTCGGATAGCAGAAAGAAATATCCATATCCTCGTCCGCTTCGACGGTCATTCCTTCCGGGATCTCTTCGGCAGTCTGATTCTTTCCGAGTTTATTCACCACATACTCGGCCTTTTTATCCTCGTCCTTTTCTTTGCTCTTCCCCTTCTTCGTCGTTTCCGTCGCTGAGCATGCACATCCCCATACCATATTCACAGCCAGAAGACTTGCAAGAACTGACGTTTTCCAGTTTTTCTTCATTTTTCCATCCTCCTTTCGAAGAGAACGTTTTCCATATTATTCAGATACAACCATCGGCATTTCGAAAAAGCCTACTGGTATGTGGGGTAAGTAAAAACAACATTATTGTCAAAGGTGAGGATTCCCACGTCATAGGGATCATCTGTCCATGCTGTCAGATCGTGATTCAACCACTTCTCTTTCACTATGGTCGACATAGAGGCGTCTGAGAACTCCGTTATTCCAATCATGAACTGGGTTCCGTCTGCCGGGCCCAGGAATGTCGCTATACCGTCCCACTGCATTGTCGTGTAAAGGTACAGCCCGTTGTAAGCTCCGCTATAGACCTGTACCACGCAGTATTGTCCGACGTCAGGCGAATAGAATGGAATAATGGCACGCTCATATCCCTCCATCGTGGTAGTCTCGGCCGTCTTCTCACGGGGTCCGTTCAGGCCTGCCGACTCCCAGTAACTGGTGATAAGCGGAACCAGTTCATCATGTCCGCTGAACATAGCTGCAGCTACGAAAATCGCGTAGAAATCGTCATAGTCCGCATTAGGTGTCTGCATCTCGATCGATGTCAGGAAGAATCTTGTCAGATCCTCCAGACTCTCGCCGTTCATATAGAAGTAGTAGCACATATGGCTGATCAGGGTATTGTTCGAGTGTACTCCGCCTTTATCATCCAGACCGCTCATATAGCTTAAAGGTGATGTTGAAATATAATAGAGGTCGCCAACATACATCGGCTGGTTATACTGATACGGATTACTCATCGAACGGCAGTCATCACCGCTTCTCTCACCCAGGATCCACTCCGTGTCCGTCGTCTCCCCCATATACATCTCACAGATATTTCCCATGATGTCGCTGTATGCTTCATTGATGGCACCGTACTCGTTATAGTAAAGGGATCCCTGTCTTGAATAGAAAGTGACACCGTGCGTATACTCATGTGCTACGAGATCCAGGCTGTGACCGAAAGTGTAGCCGTCATTTGCCGAGAATACCGACCATCCGTTTATAATGCCGCAGCAGCTGCAGTTCCTGATCGGTTTTTTATTCTCGTCACAGTACCCGTGCAGGATCAGGATCGGCATACCGAAACCATCTGTGGATTCGATGTTAAACTCCTTATAGAAATCATATGCCTCGATATAGTAGTAATAATCCAGAAGGTGGCTCGCGTTAAAGGATGAGGCATCGGTATCATCTGCGCAGTCAAACACGAGATTACCGTTGTTATATATGTATTCATAAAAATCGGCCACGATGATCTTTCTGCTCGGGTCGCAGAGATAATACTTTCCGTCTACCGAATTATATGAGATCGGAACCGTGATATCGATTTCATTGCCGCTTATCGTGATCGTGTATGAACAGTCGATCGGCTGCATGTCTTTAAAGTAAGACTCGTTGCCATAATCGGCAAACGGATCTGTCGGCAGGAATGCTGTCGGATATCCGATGATATACTCGCCGTCATAAGAAATGTAATGGATCATATAGGGCATATCAAAGGACGGGTCGTTATTCGGATTATCCGTATAGACCTGGTAGCAATGAAGCGCCAGGGCCTTTCCTGCGTAGACAGTGGGCTTTGTATATTCCGGAAGCACGCGGTATCCGAACAGATTCTTTACGATCTCTTCGGCGTCTTTTTCCGTAATAGAAGGCGAAGAGGCCGTGTAATTAAGATTCGAAGCCAAAGATGACTGGAGCATACAAGGATACCCCTCCGGATCCAGTACGATCTTCAAAGTCGCATCGGATACCGTGATGTCGCCCTTCATCTGCTGATAGGTGTAATAGGTATAACCTTGATATTTGCATCCGTATACCGCAAAGGGGAAATACCCGGTTTCCAGTCCCAGGAGCTCCTGCACGCCTTTTACGGCATTGATCGCATCGTCCTCATCCGCAACCGGACGATGGAAGAACCTTCCGACGATCGTACTTACATTTCCTTCATCGTTATAAACGATCAGGGCATTATTGTTGTTCATGCTCTGAATGTCCGAAGCCGTCAGCATCGGGATCTCTTCCGGTGTCGGGGTAGGCGTGGCGACCGGACGGACACTGGTATCGCGCTGCGAGGGTTCCGTCGTTTCCGTCGTTGTCTCCTCAGTCGACTCCTTCGAATCCATCGAGTGCTTCTCGTAGCCTTCTTCGGTGTTTTTGGTCTTCGTGGTCTTTTCCGCTGTCTTCGAACAGCCCGTCATCAGAAGACTCATCACCATAAGAATGGCGAATGCCCGTAGTTTACGACTCTTCATCTTGTTTCCTCCTCTCGTGGTTTACATCGTTCATGTAGTTTCCTGATTTCATGTAGTTTCCGATTTGCTTTCCGGTCCTTTTCGAAAAGCACTTCGCGCATCTGTTTACGACGTATACACCGGCGTAGTAGCCACATCTCCGGAATCCATCGTATAGTAGCCGATGGAATTTCCGTCCGTCGTCCAGCAGGTACCCGTATTATCCAGTGCTTTTTCATTGACTTTGGCGCTCCACTGGTCATCACTGTACTCTTCAATAATGAATACATACTCATTGCTGTCAGCCGGGATCAGAATGGAGATCACGCCGTCCGGCTGGGCCAGAGCCTGGGTCACTCCCTGTCCGTTGGAATAGTACACGGTCAAGATACAGCGTGTGGCCAGTTCATAGGATTCGAACGGGATGTTGATCCTCTGGAAACCGTTGATGGCAACACTTTCCACATTCTTCGAACGGTCTCCGTTAAGGTAAGTATCCTCCCAGTGCTGCGTGATCATAGGAATGATCTCTGCGTGTCCACTTAGCTGGGCCGCGGCAACGAAGATGCCGTAGAGGTCATCGTAATCGGCTGTCGGTGTGTGCATCTCCATCGCACAGAGGAAGAATCTCGTAAGATCGTCAAGGCTCATTCCTGCGGCGTAGAGTTTGTAGCACAGATAGGAGATCAGCGTATTGTTGATATGTACACCGCCGCAATCCTGAACGCCATAGTAAATGGCCTGAAGCGAAGGCGTCTGATAGTAGGGATCACCTACAAAGATCGGCTGATTATAAAGATACGGATTTTTCATGGAACGCATGGTATTGCCGGAGGTTTCCGCAAGGAGCCAGTCCGTATCCCATGTATCGCCCATGTACATCTCACAGATATTGCCCATGATGTCGCTGAAGGCTTCGTTGATGGAACCATATTCATTTGCGTAGATATTGCCCTGTCTGGCAAAACCGGAAACGCCGTGTGTAAACTCATGTGCACAGACATCGAGGCTGTAGCAGTATGTGTTCACATCCGATGCGCCGAATACGGACCATCCGTTTGTCACGCCCATGTTGCAGGCATTGTTGACAGGGGTTCCATCCGATTCACAATACCCCATCAGGATCAGGATCGGCATGCCGAAACTGTCCGTAGACTGAATATGGAAATGATTGTAGAAATCGTAGGACTGAATGTAGTTATAGTAGGTGATCAGGTGATTCTCCGACCAGTTCTCCGGATCCGAAGAGGTTTCAAAAACCAGGTTCCTGCCATTGTACTGGAACTCGAAGAAATCCGCCGCGATGATCTTTCTTGCCGGATCGGCCATGTAATACTGCTGATCGACGGAGTTATAGGAGATCGGTACGGTAAAGGTATAACTCTCTCCATTGCGGTCGATCGTGAAGGTGTGATCCTCTGGTACGAGATCCGAAAAATAGGAATCATTTCCGTATTCGGCAATATTGGAATCATCCGGAAGGAAGCCTGTCGGATAGGACTTGATGTAGCTTCCGTCATAGCCGACAAAATGGAGAACATATGGCATATCGAAACCGATGGTTCCGTCGGGGTTATTCGTTACGACCTGGAAGCAGTGCTGCGCCTGTGAGATATCATCGGCAAGACAGGTCTTCTTCGTGTATTCCGACATGACACTGTATCCGCTTCCCATCCGAGAAAGCACGACCTGCTCGGCCTGAGCTTCGTTGATCGTCGGATTGGTAACCGTAAATCCGAGATTCGTGGAGAGGGACGACTGCAGCATGCACGGATAGCCTTCCGGGTCCAAAACGACTTTGAGGGTAGCATTTTGTACCGTCAGGTCATTGTAGATCTGTTTATAGGTGAAATACGTATAACCCTCATATGTTGCGCCGTACATGGCCATCGGGTAATAGCTCTGGATCCCGAGCAGTTCCGCAACGCCCTTTACCGCATCGATCGTCTCTTCCACATCCGCTACCGGACGGTGGAAGAATCTTCCTACGATCGTACTGACATGGCCTTCATCGTTTCTGATGATGATGGCGTTGCCTCCATTCATGTCCTGGATGTCCTGTTCGGTAAGGATCGGGATCACTTCAGGCGTGGGGGTCGGAGTGGGCGACGGACGGGCGCTGGTATCGCGCTGGGAAGGCTCCGTTGTCTCGGTTGTTTCTTCCGTGGCATCCGGATCTTTCGTCTCCATCTCATGGCTTTCGTATTCGTTAGCTTCAGTCTTCTTGGTTTTTTTCGTTGACTCTGCGGTCTTCGAGCAGCCCGCCATCAGGAAACAGCAGACCAGAAGGATCGCCAGTGCACGGAATTTACGCTCTTTCATACCTATTTCCCCCTGTTTCTATCGAATTATACATTTTAATTATCTCAATAGAAAATGACAGAAGGAAAAACCAAGTGTGAATAAAGTTTATCTATCTTCTCGAAAAGCACTGTTGTTACGCTTATTTTCCAACTCCCGGGGAAAGTGGCGGACGCAGTGCTTTTCACGAAGTAAAAGCGGGCAGATCGATGATGTCTTCGGACTGCGCCTCAAAAACGGCAAGGCTGGTGGAATCCACCGTCCAGTTCCCGTTTTGGTCCAGCCAGTATTGCTTGTCGAACTGCGTGAAATAATAATCCGAATATAGTCCGACCGAAATATAGTAACTGTCACCTTCCGGGAGCCGCAATGTCGCCACCTGGTCCAGCTGGACCGGTGCGCTCTCAACAAACTCTCCTTTACTTACCGAATAGGCAAAGACAAAACTCGTATAGGAAGTCCATGTGGAAGTAAACGGAATGTTCACTTTGGTGATGCCTTCAACGGGAGTGGTCTCATTTGTCTTTGCCCGCGGGCCGTTAAGGCGCTTATCCTCCCAGTACTGCTCGATGACCGGGATGATATCCTCTCGTCCGACGACCATGGCAGCTGCAATGAAGACCGCATACATATCATCAAAATCGGCGTAGGTCGTATGCATTTCCATAGCGGCGATGAAGAAGTTGGCCAGATCTTCGAGCGTAAGTCCGTACGTGTAAAGCACGTAACAGAGATTGGAGATGAGGGAATCGTTCCAGTGCACACCGCCACGGTCCATGTCTCCTGTCATCATGGCATACACGGAATTCGGCGTATAATACATGTCGCCTACCGCCTCCGGCTGATTGTAGGAAGAAGGATCGCTTATGCACTGCACAGGGTTTCCGCAGGTATCTTCTATGAGCCAAGTGGTGTCCGTTGTCTCCCCCATATACATCTCGCTTATATTGCCCATGATCTCACTGAAGCCTTCGTTGATCGTACCGTATTCGTTATAGTATACACATCCCTGTCTGGTTACGGTCGTTACGCCGTGTGTAAACTCATGTGCGCACACATCCATGCTGTACCCGGCTTCGATCACATCCGACACCGTTGCCGCCGACCATCCGTACATGACTCCGCAATTACACATATTCGCAATCGGTGTCTTGTCCGAATCACAATAGCCTGTAAGGATCAGGAAAGGCATCCCGAATCCGTCCGTGGATTCGATATTGAATTCTTTGTAAAAGTCATAAGCCTTCATGTAGTTGTAGTAGGCGGCGAGATGATTCTCCGACCAGCCTTCATTGGTGTCACGGCAGTCAAATACGAGGTTTCCGTTGTTGTAGTAGAACTCATAAAAATCCGCCACGATGATCTTTCTGGAGGGATCCGCCAGATAGTACTTCCCGTCCACGGTGTTGTAGGAGATCGGCACGGTAAAGGTAAAGTCCTCGCCGTTTCTCTTGACCGTGAATGTGCAGTCCGTCGGCACCATGTCTTTGAAATAGGATTCATTTCCATAATCGGCAAAGCGGTCCGTCGGCAGATATGCAGTCGGATAGTTTTTGATGTAGTTGCCGTCATAGTCAACGAAGTGGATGACATACGGCATGTCGAAGGACTGGCTGCTGTAAGGATTATTGGTGATGACCTGGAAACAGTGCTGGCTCATATGATAGGAGTCCGCAAGACATGTCTTCATGGTGTAATCGGCGAGCACTTCATACTCATCTCCCATGGAAGAAATGACGATCCTTTCCGCATCCGCTTCATCGATCGTCGGGCTGCTTTCCTGATAGTCCAGATTGGTCGCCAGCGAGGATTGGAGCATAAAGGGGTATCCTTCCTTATCCAGAACGATCTTGAGGGAAGCATTCTGTACGACCATGTCTCCTTTCAGCTGCTGATAGGTAAAGACTTTACATCCGTTATAAATCGAACCATATACCGCAAAAGGGAAATACCCCGTCTCGATACCCAGTAGTGTCTGCAGGCCTCGAAGTGCGTTGATCGCATCGTCCTCGTCCGTTACGGGGCGGTCAAAGAAGCGCCCCACGATGGAACTGATATAGCCGTCGTCATTCTTAATGATGATGGCATTGTTATTGTTCATGGCTTGAATATCCTGCTCGGTAAGCTGCGTGACCGGTTGAGGCATCGGAGTGGGGGTCGGAGAAAGTGTCGGGGAGGGCCGCACACTGGTATCGCGCTGGGACGGCTCTGTCGTTTCCGAGATTTCCGTTGTAGGATCCGGATCCTTCGTCTCCATCTCGTGGCTCTCATACTCGTTCTCATCCGTCTTTTTTGTTTTCTTGGTTTTCTCAGATGCACCCGAGCATCCCGCCATCAGAAAACTGCATACCAGCAACAATGCCAAAACTCTATTCTTCCGCATCATGATATTGTTGTTTTGTGTCATGTCGTAGGTTCGTTTCAACATACTGCTCTTCCGTTCTTTCATTTCCTTCCCCCCTGCCAGAATTCACATACGGAAAACAACCACCCATATTCATTATCACTTTTAAAGATGGAAAGAATATAAACCTCATGTAAACAAATCTTTTCACCGCGGGAAGAAAAATACAAATACAAGCAGATCTGCAATTTTGTGAATCTGCTTGTTTCTATCTGGTCAAACTCATTGAAGAAGGCGCATAACTTACCAAAGGAAAGCGGAATGGTGCATTGCTTACCTCAGGGAAAGTGGGTATGGTTCACTACTTACCCCAGGAAAAGCGGCGTGGCACCGCATAGCGCCTTAGCTAGTTCTTTTCCTGCATCTTCCGGCGGCGGATTCGGCGCTCCTGCAGAAGATATCCCACGATGACGATGACGATGGTAAGGGCTATGCAGGAATAGAAAGAAATACCACGGGAGATGAGCTCGAGGTTGGCAGGACTGGCTACATCTTCGATCTGTGTCAGTCCGCTGATGAGAAGATAGTCGGCAACGCCCATACCTCCGGGGATCGGAAGGCTGTAGACGCCGACCAGAACGAGGCACTGGGCGGAGATCACGGCGGAAAGATTATCGGTGGAACCTCCGAAGGCAAGATAGACTAGCACCGTCGTGCTGACCAGCGAGAGCCTTTGAAGAAAATTGAAAATGAAAGCCGACACCATGGACCGCTTGTTCTCCGAGATCAGACCCGCACAGTTCTTATACTGTTCTATCGCCTTCTCAACACGGTCCAGCATGTTCTGCTTGTGGCGGATAATATGGAGTTTTGCTCCGAGCGAGATGGCGATAACCGCCATATGCTTGACCCACAGTTCTTTTTTTAATATCAGTACAAAGACCGTGCAAAGGCCCAGGAGGCAGCAGAATCCGATAATCACCAGCACCTGCGCCAGCGTGTCGAGACCGTAATATATCTCGGGGCAGAATGTAAATCCCATAATGCCGATCACGACAAGCGCTCCAGTATAAAGAAGCATATTCAGAACCAGAATGACGACAGACTGCGCCATCGGAATGCCGTCGCGGCTCATAAAGAAAGCACTGGCAGGCTGTCCGCCGGATGCGGAAGGCGTGATTGCCGAGAAGTAGATATCTGCGGATGAATACAGGATCCCGTGGCTCTTGATCCTCGGCTCGCCCTCGGTATAGGTAAGCGCACGAACCAGAACATCCAGCGCCGCGCCCTCGAAGAAGACATTGCAGAACATGCCGATCACGGCTGCTACCAGCCACCAGGGATTGGAAGTGCGGAGCGTCTCTTTGAGAAGCGCAAGAGAGTAGCTCCCGCTTCTGGATACTACCGCCCAGATGCTGAGCACCATAAGAAGAAGAAACAGTATCATCCACGGAATCTTCTTTTTGATCATGTACTAGCGCGCTTCTCCTTTTGTCATAACTTAAATGCGAATGAGGATACGTGCGATACATCCCGCCCCTTATCCGAAGAATGGAGGCGGGATGTGAATCATCCTCATTGG
Organism: Clostridiales bacterium; assembly: GCA_017620475.1. Lineage (GTDB taxonomy): Bacteria > Bacillota > Clostridia > Saccharofermentanales > Saccharofermentanaceae > Scatonaster. Next base: position 18,981 of record JAFZQI010000023.1, read on the forward strand.
GATCAATTCGTATAGTTGTCGAAGTAGCCCGAAACGAGCACGACGGGTGTTCCCTTATCTCCGGAGCCGGAAGTCAGGTCGCACAGAGATCCGATCAGGTCGGTAAGCTGACGGGGAGTCGTTCCTTCGCTGGCCATCTTGCCCACCAGATTGGCATCCTTCGCCTTGATGCTCTCGGAAATAGCATTCTTAAGTTCTTCACCGGAGAGACCGGCAAAATCGTTATCGGCCAGATACTTCAGTTTCAATTCGTTCGGAGTGCCGATCAATCCATCGGTAAATGCCGGCGATACGACCGGATCTGCCAGTTCCCAGATCTTGCCCTGCGGATCCTTGAACGCGCCGTCGCCGTAGACCATTACTTCGACATGCTTCCCGGTCTTCTCGAGAATATTCTTCTGCACCGCTAATACCAGATCCTTACAATCTCTCGGGAAAAGCTTCACCTGACCTTCGGTGGCCTTGTTAGAGCCCAGAAGTCCGTATTTCTCGTTATATCCGCTGCCGTTAACGGGAGCGTTCATGATCTCATCAAGCCCGAATACTTTTTCCGCGCCGCCTGAAAGAAGGATCCTCTTGGTTCTTACTCTCGTGTGGATATCGCAGTTGATGACATTCTTGGTATAGTCCAGGATCGCCTTAGGCTGGTTCGCGAAGATGATCTCCACCTCGCAGCCCATTTCCTTGATCAGATCGCCATAGTAAGCGACATAATCTACGCCGGTAAACTCATGTTTATTCTCGCCGAAAAGCACTCTGTACTTTTCGAGTGTGAGCACATCGCTATACGGGTTCACCCCCGCTTCATCGATCTTATCGAGGCTTACGAGGCAGTTACCCACTTCATCAGAAGGGTAGGAAAGCATCAGGACGATCTTTTTGCAGCCCTTCGCAATACCTCTCAGGCAGATGGCGAAACGGTTGCGGCTAAGGATCGGGAAGATCACGCCGACCGTCTCCCCTCCAAGTTTATTCTTCACATCTTCGGCAATATCGTCTACCGTGCAGTAGTTCCCCTGCGCACGGGCGACGATGGACTCAGTCATCGAAATAACGTCGCGTTCGCGGATCTCAAAGCCTTCTGCTTCTGCCGCCTCAAGTACGGAATCGGTTACGATCTTTGCCAGATCGTCGCCCTGACGGATGATGGGGCAGCGAATGCCTCGGGAAACTGTACCAACTCTACGCTCTGCCATATAGATGACCTCCTGAAATATGGATTGATAAGGACCTTTGCTGTCCTCTTGCCGATCCGAAAACAAGACCGTTTTCGGGAACTCGGCACAACATGAATATTATAATATTTTCGCTTAAGAAAGCAAAGACCAACGTCAGACGGACAGATGAAATCCGCCAGTGCTTTTCCAAACGGATACGAAGGAAAACAGTCAGCGCTTTTCGAATCGGGTAGAAATGGAATCAGTCAGTTCTGATCCTGGAAATCGTCCCAATTCCGGTCATCTTCTTTGTATCCGCCGGACATCTTATACTTCACGATGAATCGGATGATCAATCCCGAGAGCAGGATCACCGCGATAATGACCCAGCCGAAAAGGATATTGGCACGAAGCGAATAGCCGTCCTTTTCTCCATAAATACCGCCACCCCGGATGAGATTCACCAGATTCCAGACGAAAAGCCCGGACAGTACGACGGGAGATATGTACTTGATCGATGGCAGGAACCACCATTCCGGCATCTTGAAGGCCTTCGTATTCCGATTGATCTGCTCCAGTATCTTCGACGTCTTGAAGAACCAGCCGGCCACGATGACTTCCAGAATGCCTGTCAGGATCAGCGTGTAGCTGTTGATGAAGTAATCCACGATGTCCAGGATCGCCAGGCCCGCAGCGGTCACATAGATGAGGCTGCACACACCCTCCACGATACATACGGTCAGGGTCGTCTTTTTCTTGTTCAGGTGGAATTTATCGGACAGCGCCGTGGAGATACCCTCGATGATCGAAAAGAGTGAATCGATCGCCAGCGTGATCAGGCAGAAGTAGAAAACAAATGCAAATACCGTGTTCACGATGCCGCTGTCCGAGAGCTTGACGATGGCCTGCGGATAGATGATGAAAGCCGTGGCGATACCCGATGCGGACATTTTGTCCAGCATCCCGACACCGGCCATGGTCGTAAACATAACGATGCCCGCCATGACGGAGATCAGCATATCCGCAAAGGCGATGATGACCGCATCCACCGCAATGTTGGCTTTTTCGTCGAGAAAAGAACCGTATGCGAACATGATGGCCATCGAAGTCGACAGGGAATAGAATACCTGTGCAATGGCATCGATCCAGAGCTTCGAGTCGGAAAGTGCGCTCCATTCCGGGATGAAGAGTTTCTTCACGCCGGCAAGTGCACCCGGCATCGTAAAGCCTCGAACCGCCATGATCAGAAGGCAGATCACGGGAAGAGAAACGGTGTACTTTACGACTTTGCCCACGGTAGTCGTTCCGTTACGGATACAGAAATAGCAGAGCGCCCAGGCGATCAGAAGACAGATCAGCACCGGCCAGGCAATCGTTGTAAAACCGGAAGTCGTGCCCGTGGTCTTGATCGTCTCCGCCCAAAGTGAACTTGCCGCATCCGTATCGCCTGTCATTCCGGCAAATTTATAGCTCATGAAGAACATCATGATGACCCAGCCGAAGACGGCCGCGTAATAGATGGAAATGCCGATACCGTTACTGACGGCGATCCAGCCGATACCTTCGGCTTTCTTATTGAGCGCACGCATCGATCCCGGTGCACCCTGCTTGGTATGTCTTGCTACGGAGATCTCCAGCATGAGAAGCGGAATTCCGATCACCAGCATGGCCAGAAGATATACGAACAGAAACGACCCTCCGCCGTATTTTGCTGCCAGCCCCGGGAACCGCCAGGCATTTCCCAGACCTACTGCCGAACCGATCGCCGCCAGAATAAAAGTCGTCCTTGATGACCATTTCTCACGCATATGAATCCCCCTCTGATTTCCACATAATCAAACATCGTCTGTATTATATGTTATAATTTTTTCACGGACGTGAAAAGTGCTAACGTGCTCTATGATGCACTTCTTACATATCCGATTTTTCACACAGGAAGGCAGCCGAATGACCGCGACCAGTTCCAGTTCGATTCTGAAGAACAAAGATGTCCAGAGCATCTTTTGGATCTGTCTTCTGATTTTTCCGCTTCTTTTCTGCCTGATGCCCTATTCTCCTCTATACCGCTACTGTTTCAGCGCCGATGAAGTCTGCTACAGGACCGTGTCCATCGGGCTTTTACGCGGCAAGCTTCCCTACCGGGATCTTTTTGATCACAAGGGACCTCTTACCTATTTCATTTATGCCCTCGGATTTCTGATCTCCCGTCCTTCCAACTGGGGCACATTCATCATTTGCTATCTCATCAACGCTGCGGCTTTTGGTTTCGCGTATAAAACAGCGCGGCTGTTCCTTGCCGAACGCGAGTCACTATTCAGCGTGATCCTTCTTTTGTTCTTCTGCACCATGACCGAAGAGAATATCCTTACCACAGGATCAAAACCGGAAAACCTTCTTCTTTTGCCGCTTATGGTTTCCGTGTACCTGTTTATCAAGTATTCCGTCACCAAGAGCGCGGAAGAAAAGAACGCGGAAGAATCGCACGTGATCCCCTGTTCACGCATGTATGTGATCGGCATCATGTGCGGTGCCGTTTTCATGATCAAGCTCAATGTCTGCCTTTTCTATCTGGCTTTCGTGGGATGCTACTTTCTCTGGCTTCTGATACGGAAGATGGGAAAAGCCTTTCTTTCTTCTGTCGGCGTCTTTCTGGGCGGGATCCTGACGGTCTGCCTTCCCATCCTTCTTTTCTTCTATATCCGGGGCGGGCTTTCTTCCTTCTTTGACGTGTATATCGTGTTTAACCTCAAGTATGCAGGAGGCAAGGACAGTTTCTTCTACTTTGCAAAACGTGCTATACCGATGACCGCCAAGGTCAGTCTGACGATCCTGATCCTCTTTTGTTTACTTGCTTTCCTTCCTGAACTTCTTGCGAAAAAGAAGAACGTGCAGAAGATCATCATGTTCACATTGGGGCTCCTGGTTTCCGTCCTTCTCACGGCGCCTTTCGTATGCGTGTATTTTTATATCGTTCTGGTGCCCTGTTTCCTCTTCGGAACCAACTTCATTGCCAAGCTTCTTACGGATCTTCTGGAGGAGAAGACTAATGCCGGCCAGCTTTCGGCGATTGCGGGATTCGTTCTGGTGTTCATGATCGTTTTCCAGATCTATCTCGTTCCGTATGTGCCTTCTAAGAAAACGGATTATGAGATGGCCATCGAATCGTATGCACAGACGCATCCGGATGCCACATATATGACGCTCGGTTCTCTCTGCTACCCCATCTTCGACCAGCATCTGCAGAGCACACCTGAATTCCGCATGTTCTATATGCCTCCGTTTAACAATGACGAGCCTCTTCGGGAGCAGATGGAGACCATTGCTTCGCACAAGGCAGATGTTGTCGTCTTCCACGAATCCTTCGAGGATGACGAGTGGAATCAATCTCTGATCCGGTATGTAGAAGAGCAGGGGTATACCTCATACGTTGCTTTTCACGCCGAAAAAGAAACCGAAGTCACTTACATGTTTGTTCTGAAGTAAACCGGACGTGATCTCCGCGTGATTTTACGACTTTATACCCGACCTTTTCCACGCGTGCCGTCATGCAGCGGATGCACTCCGCCGCTTCATCGCCGGTACAGATCTTGTTATCGTAAAGCAGATATTTCCCGCGCACATCCGTCGGCGAAAGATTCGGCATAACGACATTGGCTCCGGCGAGGATCCCTTTCTCACGCCCCATGGGATCGATGGTTCCGAGGGCGGTAGTTGCCGGGAGAAGTACCTCCGGAAGCAGAAGACGGATGATCGAAAGAAGTCTGATCGTCATCTCGACGGTTCCCGCCGGTTCGTCCTTGAACTTCGTATCGTGATGAGGAATAAAAGGACCGATTCCCACCATCTCAGGCTTGAAATCCTGCAGGAACCGCAGATCTTTCAGAAGGTGTTCGGTAGTCTGCATCGGAGAGCCCACCATCATGCCGCAGCCGACCTGATATCCGATATCGTGGAGATCGTGGAGGCACTGCATCCTGTGTTCGAACGACAGCGCCTTGGGGTGGAGCATCTCATAATGGGCCTTGTCCGCGGTCTCATGACGAAGAAGATATCTGTCCGCTCCCGCCTCAAACATCTTTCTGTAGCTTTCTTTCTCCCGTTCTCCGATGGAAAGGGTCAGTGCGCAGTCCGGATGATTCTCTTTGATTTTCCGGATGAGAGACACCATTATCTCATCCGTGAAGTACGGATCCTCCCCGCCCTGAAGAACGAAGGTCCGAAATCCCAGATCGTAGCCCTGGTCGCAACAGGAAAGGATCTGTTCCTCACTTAGGCGATAGCGCTCCACATTGGGATTTCCGTTTCGGATCCCGCAGTAGAAGCAGTTGTTCCGGCAATAGTTGGTAAACTCGATCAGTCCGCGAAGATATACCTCTTTGCCGTAATGCAGTTCACGGACTTCCCTTGCCGCCGTCTGCAGGTAAGCGGCAAATTCCCCGTCCTCACAAAGAAGGACATCCCGTAATTCCTCGTCCGATAAATCTCTCTTTTCCCGAAGCTTATCTACAAGACCACAATAGTATGCCTGATCGATCATTTGCATCTCCTTAATATCTCATCAATATGTGTCTCCAAATACGGATCCGCGCCGGAGATCAATCCATGTCCCTGAAGCATCTTAACGATCTCCCCGGCCAGTCTTTCAGTGAGCAGTATTACCCTGTCGGACAGATTCAGATATTTACCGCTGTAGGTCTTCCCCTCCCAGGCTTCCAAATCGGGATCCGCCTCGGCCAGTTCCCTGACCCACTTACTGAAAAGCCCTTCGTTATCCAGTTCACAAAGTCTTCTGTAGGTCCACTTATAATATGGCGGATACTGTCTTTGCATGAGAAAGAAAAGCTGCATGGCCGCTTCCATCCCGTGAAGATGGCAAAGCCTTGCCGCCACCACATCGGATCTGGACATGCACCTGGCATAGTTGACCTGAAGTGCCGCCGAAAACTTATGGAGCTCATTGACGATCCGGATCCTCCAGATACGATCCGGATAGTAATCTAAAAGTGCTTTTCTATATGCGCTAAAAGCACCGAGGCCGTCGCGGAATACTTCTCCATTTACGGCGGTGGCCAGGCAGGAGTGATCCAGACTGCGCCAGTCATTCTCGGTGATCACGGCATGTTCCGTGTCACAGTTTATGCCGAGTGTCCGGGAGTAGAAATCGTGGATCGTCATGACGCCTCTTCGCTCCCGGAGACGCTGAGTCAGATTGTTCCCGCTCTGGCGGTCGATGAGCTCGTTATAGGAGTCAGAGAGTTCCTTTCCGAAAACGGCCATGTCTTCATCCGTGATCCAAAGGCAGACGCCGGTTCCGAAGTCGTGATCCCTAGACATGAAATCATCGTAGCCGAAGCAGTCAGAACCCTCCCCGCAAAGTCCTACCGCGATGCGGTCTTCATATTGCGGGAATTTCTCATGTATCAAAGGCGCGACCTGTTTGTCGTAGAAGCGCCGGCTGTTATCGATCTGGGAACTCATGCCGTCTTACCTCGGGTTTTCGGGAACCTGTCTTTATTGCGTATCATTATACCATTCTCCCCGGGCTTTTTCGCAGCGCAGATACCGTGCATCAAATCGGGTAGTATTCCTTTTCGGAATACACCTTAAACACTATCGTATCCCCTTTATAGCTCGCTGTTGCGACGTATACCGTCCCCCGTTCGTTGGGATACATGTTATATTCCCCCGCGGAGACGTTCTTGGATTTTTTGAGTCCGTTCTCCTCGTAGAAAATATAAAAGTTTGTCGTATTGCCGACGGTTAGGAGATCCTTGCTGATATAGCTGACTGAATAGGTGCTGTAGTTGGCCTTCTCCGGATTTGGTCCGACATAGTAGTTTATGCCGAAAATGACATAAAGGAAAAGTGCCAGCATAACGGCCACTCCCCCTATCGACGCCCCGAATTTCCCGCGTGACAGTTTTTCTCCGGTGATATTGGCCTTCACTATACTGACCGCCAACAGCATAACGAAAAACAGCAGGAATACGCCCACCAGAGAGCTGCGGAAAGCAATTGAAGAGTCCGCCAGTTCTTTTCGATTCGCATAGAAAAGCCGATAATCCGACTTCAGGACTTCCTCTGTCAGCGGAATCGTGCCATGTCCGGGGAACTGCTTCTTGGCTTCCTCCACGGCCGTGATGCGCGCATCCTTCAGGCTCGGAAACTCCGTTTCCTGATGGGTGGTCCTGTATGCGCCAAAGACCAGTATGCCTATGGCCGCCACGACAAAGAGGATCCACATGATCCTTTCAATTCTCTTGGCCTTGTATTTCGCTTCCCATACAGACGTATCGTATGAACTATTCTGAGACATCGCTAACTCCTTTAGGCATCTATCAATTCTCCTTCTTTACGCTATCGTGACAATTCTTTATGTGTTACCTTTCACACTTCTAAACTGCAATTTACTGATCCAATGCCCTCAGATCAGTTCTTTCATATTTATTGTGTCCCTTTATGCTCTTTTTATACTTCCAGCATTTAATGGCATCTTCCAATGACGAACCTTTGTTATCTTCGAAAAAATCGCGCACATAAGTATTGTATTCAAACTGACTTCCTATAGCTGTCTTCTCTGTCTTTTTTGCGGCTTTGATATCTTTATAGACGGCTATCGCATCAGCATATGTTTTACCGGCGTTTGACTTGAGCCATTTTTGAAAAGCCACATTAAAGGAGAAACTGCTTCCTATCTCTTTTTTGAAAAAAGCTCTGTGCAGTTCTGAACATACAAACCCGGATTCGATAATGCTGTCTTTGGTAATCTCCGATATAATCTTTTTGCGGGTTACTGTAGCCCCGGCTTCCCGGATCTTTCCGGTATCAAGGAAAAGCGCGATGCGCTCCGTCAGTTCTTGTTTTCCGCCTGAAACAGGCAGACCGTTTTCACGGCAGAATCGGACAAGCTCTTCTTTGAGATAATAGTATTCAAGGAATTCCTTGCTGCATAATTTATCTGTTAATTCGGGCCTATCCGACATGGAATCCTCCTTTATCATCCGCGCTCATTAATAATGAGATCGCAACGGTTCTGTATATTCTTCAGCACATCATCCGCACTTCGATCCCCGGCAAAGTACGCCGCCGCTTCTTCTGTGATGACATCAAGCATCGCGGCATCGTAAGAAAGCGTCGTATTGGCATTCTCGATCATTTCCCGAATTTCATTAAGATCTTGCTCTCTTGAGAGCGTCCGGTTATCCAAAAACATCCGGCATTCTTTTTCGAAGAGTTCTCTATTGACCGGAAACGGCAGATCCAAAAAATCTGAATCTCCGGTAAACGAGAGTAACGATCTGAGAAAATCCCAAGCCAGATCCTTATACTTGCTTGTGGATACGATTCCGACTGACAGATAGGATTTGATAGCTGCCCCGGAACCATCTAAAGACGGATAGCCAAGAAACGCACATGGACAATGTTCTTTCTTCACACTATATATGTCATAACTATCGATTTCTGCCTGTCGAAGTGCTATCAGACCGTTATCAAACTTGTCTTCGGAAAGATTACTGTCTGCTTTGAGTACGTCTCCGTCAAAGTATTTCTTTACACCTTCATCTTCCGCTACTTTCTCCACGCCGAACTCCGCCGCCATCTGGAGATACTTTTTCATCTCATCATTCTGAAAATCCACCGTCTTATTCTGATAGTCCACAAAAGAACTCATCGTTGAAGTAAGAAGCATCTTAAGGAAATCCTTGTATAAAAGGCCTTCCATAAAACCGACATCATCCGGCATTTTGGATGCCGCTTCCTCAAACTCATCAAAAGTCCATCCTTTAGTATTGGATATGTAATCCGTATTCGCCAAAAGGCCCTCCAGCGCGAATCGAATCGGAATATGGAAAAGCTGGCCATTCTTCTCCTGAACACGGAGAACGTTATCGAAATACTCTTCCCGGGAGATGCCATCCGCCCTGTCCAGATAGGGATTCAGATCTTCCATGACATTTGCCGTCTGAAAGGATGACGTTTCTGAGAAATTGACCAGTATATCCGGGCCTTCTCCGGAAAGAATATCCAATAGAACTTTATTCTCGATATCCGCGCGGCTTCCGCCATTCTCGAGATCTTCCGTATAATCGACCAGTACAGCACGGCACTTATTTTCAGGATTACTGTTGAATTCAGAAATAAATGTCATGAGTGACCGATTGTTGTCGATATTGATACCACCCACAACGACGATCCTTTTTCCGGCATGCGGATTCTTCTCTGCTCGCGTAAGATGGATCAGGTACCATTCTCCGGAATTGATCGAACTTAACAAACCAACTGCATAGATTTCGTCAGTAGTCTTGGCCACAGGTACGTACGGAGTATGTTCCATAAGAGAACGATTCACATCCGTGTCACTCCAGTCAAAGAATTTCGTCAGTTTTCCGGTCTCAACATCGTATTTGTAACAACCGGTGCTTGAATTCACAAACAAACCTTCCACCGTCGGACATAGTACGCCGAAGGCAGAAAGCCCGCTGGCATCGTAACTCTTTCCAAGTTCACCTGTCTTAATGTTCACTTCCTTGATCAGAATATTCTGCTGGTCATTTTCAAAATCATAACCAAACGATATCACATAGTTTTTCCCGTTTTGGGAGACGATTCCGGTTCCTATCGTTCTTTCCGGTTCCGAGATGGAAAACTGCATTTTTCCATTTTTATCAAAGATATAAAGTACTCCGGTTTCACGGACAGAATACCTTCCATCCGAAAGAAACCCGATATCTGCTAAAGATATGCTGCCTATGTCAAATGGTACACCTGTCAGGGGAACTCGTTTTGAAACACTTCCATCACGATCAAAGATGAGACAAACCAGAGTCTTGATCCACGCCTCTCCCTCTTTACTTCCACGTCCCAGAATGCAGAGATGGCCATCCGGATCCGCTGCCAGATCGTATATTAGATCAATGTCCTGGGGAATGTCCGTGAGGTAGTTGCCTTTTCCGTCAAAAACACCTGTTCCCTGTGCATAGTACTTCATATACTCATCATTGGGGAGCGAATACCTGTCCACACCTTCCGGTACTTTGTAGTTGATACCATAATCCACAACAGCAAGATCACCAAAGAAACCGTAAGGATATGAGTAGATATACTCAACCTCTCTCCCCTCATCTACAGGAAACTTCAACACATTCACTTCCGCATTAAAATACGGATCAGTCTCCAGGATCTCCTGTCCTGATTTATATGAGATGCTTTCGATCAGGGAAATCGACTTATCCTTCTTCTTACAGGCTACAAGCGGCAGAAACATCGCCATACACAAGCATATAGATATAGCTCGAAGTGTTGTCTTTTTCATATAATACCGTCCCCTCACATCCAAGCTCATTATACCATGTGAGCAAATAAAAACAGCCGAAGCATTGCTGCTCCGGCTGTTCATTTTATTCGTTGACTTACGCTTTCGAATTACTTCTGCTCAGCAATTGCAGCCTGTCTTTCTGAATACTTCTTGTTTCGTTTTCACTTTCCATCAGTAATTTATGGTGTTTTTTGTTGCCTTTGATAGACATTTTCAGCACCTTATCCGGATTAAAGTTAAGATGCCATTCGATGTGATCCGGGA
>JAFZQI010000024.1 GCA_017620475.1 Clostridiales bacterium
GTTACTATTCTTCCACTCAACCAGTTTTCCATACGCTAATCTATCCATAGTATCGCCTCCGCACTATGATTTTACATTTTTTCGGACGAAAATACAAACGATATTACATTTTTTCTGACGAACTTTTGATATCGCTCAACACAAATACTGACGAACATCTACAAATTCTTATACATCGGCAGTTGATCTACGGCAACAAAAAACCCGTAAACACTAAGTCTACGGGTCTTGGCGGAGAAGGAGGGAGTCGAACCCTCGCGCGGCTGTTACACCACCTAAAGCTTTAGCAAAGCCTCCCCTTCGGCCTCTTGGGTACTTCTCCATGCCGAAGTCACTTGCTTCTATCGAAGCGACATGAGATATTCTACCATAGAAAAAGCAACATTTCCACTTTTTTATTCTCCATTTGTGGTTTTTCTTATTTTCTCTTAGAACCGCCGACATTTTCCCTTACGGGCTTTTTCTTTTTCACGAACGAAGGTAAGCCTTCCGTGGAGTGATATAATGAGAACAATTTGATAAAAACACAAGTAAACGGAGAACCGAGATATCTATGACAAGAAGCAGTAAAACAGCGCTCAGTGAGGCATCTTCTTCGGGCGCAATTCAAAAGACAGAGGTAAGTGACGACTTCCTGAGATCTTTTTTCAGTAAATCTCGCAAGAGTTCCTGGGGCATTTTGATTGGAACACTTGTAGCATTCGCCGTTGCGGTGCTGATTGCCTGGCTGTTGATCTCCAAGGCCCGTATCATTATCTTCAGCGCAAAGATCGTCATCTTCTTCCTGCTGTGCCTGATTGCTCCTATCTACGGCGTATACAACATCTTTACCACAGCAAGCGCAATCAGAAAGCGTGACTGCGAGTTTTACTACGGAACATATCGCGGAGAGAAAGACGATCACAGCGCGATCGTGAACGGTCTTGAGGATCAGACGCTCCATTTCTCAGATAATAAGGAGTGCGATCTCGATCCCGCACCGGGATGCCGGGTGATCATTGCCAGACTAAATGATGATCTTTCCCTGTTCCGCGACACTTCCGGCCAGTAATACAACCTTGTAATTCACCTGTTTTCTATACGGCTTTCTATACTGCTGTTCTTAACAGATCCATGCCTTGGCGTCCTGACTATTCCAAGCCGCCATCCATCTCATCTGACAGATCTTCCGGCAGATGAAGCCCTTCGTCCAATTCCGTAATGTTTTTCAGCACACGGTTCATGGCATTCGTTCTTCTGTTCTGAAGCAGATCAAGGTTCTTCACGGCTGTCGTCAGGTTTGACTGCACCGTCTTAAGGGCGTCCTGATACTTGCCGAACTCGGTCTTTACCGCACCGAGTGTTCTCTCGATCTCATGGGATTTCTTCTCGATGGCCAGCGCCTGATAATAATTCGTGATCGTGCTGAGGATCGCCATCAGCGTATACGGCCCGGCCACCGTAACATGCAGCTGATTCAGCTCCTCGATCAGATTCAGATTCACGATCTCCGAATACATACCTTCAAACGGCACGAAAAGAACTGCATACGGGGTCGTGTCCGGTACACTGATGTATTTCTCCACGATCGTTCTGGCATCCTCACGGATCGCCTTTGCAAAGTCCCTCCTGGCGGCATTGATCGAGTCTTTGTCTCCGGAATCGTATGCATGTAACAATGTTTCGTACAGATCCAAATGACACTTGGAATCAACCGGAAGGTAGCTGAATCCGTTTCCGTCACGGATCGGCATCTTGATAGCGATCTCCACGTGATCGGACGAATCAGGTTTCGTCGGCACCTCCACATCGTACTGCACCGGTGTCAGCACATCCGCGATGATCTGCTTCAGCTGGACTTCTCCCATGATGCCTCTGGTCTTGACGCCGTTCAGCGTCTTCTCAAGACTTCCTACCTGCGTGGAGATCCCTTTAAGCTCACCCATCGTCTTCTGCAGTTCCGTCATCTGTGTCAGCACACCCTTGAAACTCTTCTCGAACTGCTCATTCAAGGTCTTGTCCAGTCTTTCATTGACGGATTCACGGATCTTCTCGATCTGCTGATTGTTCTCTACGCGAAGCTTCGTAAAGTCCTCGTTCAGTGTCTCCGTAAGCTTGGAAAGTCGGGTCTCCATAGTCTTGTTCAAACTATCCAGGCCATGGGTCAGGATCTTGGTATTCCCTTCAAGAATCGCCGTACTGCTCTCTTTATCCGTCTTAAGCACACCGGAAATACTGTTGCTCATTGCATCGAACTTCTGGGAGAGCATACGGTTGCTGAGATTACTCAGCTCTTCGTTGTGGGTCCTAGTCGTGGCCTGCTGTTCGTTCTCTACCCGTGTCAGGTTCTGTTCCATTGACGTGATCCTCTGATCGATCACCTTGCTCAATGCATCCTGCATCCGGGACGGATCTTCACTATTCCGCAGGGCAAGAACATGCACACCCGCATACGTGCGGATCAGAAGAAATGCCAAAATGATGACAAAGACCAGTACGACTGAAGAAAGAATCAGAATCGCAATATCCATACTATCCTCCTTCGCAGACCTGATTCGCCACTGTTATGGCCAATCACGCAAGTCTGCTTTTGTTGATAGTACAGATATTAACAAAGGAGGTGTCCAAATATTTCCCAACCTAGTAAATGAAGATATAGATCCCGAACCAGTGGGCGGCAGCGCCGAGAAGAACGAAAATGTGCCAGATGAAGTGCATGCCCTTGGTATCTTTACAGAACGGTATCATGCCGATCGTGTAGAGGATCCCTCCTCCCAGGATCATGATAAACATCCAAAAGTCGTTTCGGATCATGCCGGGAACAAACAGCAGTCCGCTCCATCCGATGAGAAAATACAGTGTAAAGTGTAGCGGCATAAACCTGGCAGGTCCGAAAATCCCGATAATCGTTATTCCGGCAACGATCAGGCCCCACTGGATACAGAACATGACCAGTCCCCGGGTATTTCCCCAGTACACCAGACACATCGGCGCAAATGTTCCGCCGATGAGAAGATAGATCGAACAGTAGTCAAAACGGCGCCACAGTTTCTTGACAAAGAGGCCGCTTTTCCAGGCGTGATACAGACAGCTCATCGAAAAGAGCAGGATCAGGCAGATGCCGTAGAAGCAGGAGGCCAGAACTTTGAGAGCAGTATTCGATCGGAGAAGAAGCAAAATAAAACCGGCAATGGAGAGTCCTGCCCCGACTCCGTGAGTTACGGCATTACCCACCTCTTCCAGCGTTGTCAGTTTCGGAGGTTCATTTCTCTTATCGATTTCTTCTTTCGTGAGCCGCATCTTCCGATGAACTTCCCCCTTGATCTTAGTCCCTGTCTCCTGACTCCGATTCGTCCTTCGCTTTTCGGACACCTGGAGGCACAGGGTAATTCCTGTACATTATACCGCTACATTTCCTCTCCTCCAATAAAAGAGCCGTCCCGAAGTATCAGGACGGCTCTTGTGCCTTCATCGCGGAGAACGATATCAAAGGCTCGTGTTATCAGAGATTATATTTTTCAAGAGCGATTGCTGCTCTTCTATTGAGTTCGGTGCGGTCTCCGTAGATGGCGACATCGAGAGCATTGGCAGCTTCGAGGCCCTTCTCTTCTGTTGCGCTCTCATCACCGGAAGCAGCCGCCTTAGCAGCGCCTACAACGGCCTTAGTTGCATCGATCTGGCTCTTCCATGTGTTCTTCATGTTGCCGAGAGTCTTCTGGATACCGAAGATCGTATCGAATTCCTTTGCCAGTTTCTTGGCATCTCCACTGTACTCATAATCGAAATCACAAAGACCCATCGTGTTCTGGAACGAGAAGTGGATATACTTCTTGCTCGGATCCGCTTTGGTTCCATCCGGCTTCTTATCCGGCTTTGTCGGCTTATAGTCACGAAGATCTCCAAGGCGGAATACACATGCCTGCGGATAATACTTTCCGAAGATAAAGAACTTGTAGCTGGCAATAGCCAGTGCCATCAGACCCTGATCCTCGAGGACGAAGATTCCCGTGCCGTACTGCTTCGGACGATCCTTCTTCTTAGCCTTCATTCTCGGAACGAAAATATCGTTGAAGATCTTGGTTCCGTTCTCTACCTGCTTGATGTGATCCTGCACCTGCGCAAGATCTGCATGAATGAAATCAAAATACTTCTTCATGCCTTTCTTCTGGCATACTTTACGGCAAATCACATTTCCGTCCGCCAGTTTCTGTTGTCCGACCAGGTTTACTTCTGCTCCGCAGATTGCACATTGTTTTCCCATAATACCCTCCAAAAAACCTTGCAAACGCCTTTTTCTCTTCTCGTCATAGACGATATAACAATTATATTTGATTTTTAAACAGTTGGCAATCCGATTTCTCTGTTCACAGAATTTTATTCTTTTCCATCAGCACTGTTTACAAGTCCCCTCCCTGTCAGTATTGAGCGAAAAGAACGGCTGTGATACTATTTTTCTATGAGAGGTATCGTCTATGAAGATTTGTGCATTTATCGGTGATATGTATCGTGACTATTCGTCCGAGCTCATTCTTACTATACAGAAATGCGCCATCGAACGCGGGCATCGTGTGGATGTCTTCGGCAACTGTTCCGTGCCCAGCGAGAACCCTCTTCATGCAGAAGGTCTGAAGAAGATCCTCTCTCTTCCGAATTATTCCGATTACGATGGAATCATTCTCTGTTCCGACACACTGCATCACGCCGGCTTGAACTACGAGCTTCTTGAGAATCTGACCGCCGCAGCGGATCTTCCTCCTGTTGTAAGCGTCCGCGCAGAAGAAGCCGGTTTCTATGCGATCGTTCCCGACAACCGCCAGATCATGTATGAGATCGCAAAATACATCATCGGTAAGGTTGGCTGCGGAGATATCGGATTTGTCACCGGACGTGATGATCTCAAAGATTCTCACGAACGTCTGGCCGGATTCGAAGACGCGATGGAAGAAGCCGGGTTTACGGTTTCCGAAGATCTGATTTTCCATGGTAACTACTGGACAAACCAGGGACCTCAGACGGCGGATTTCTTTATCCGCGAAGACGGAACGCTTCCGAAAGCCATCATCTGTTCTAATGACTACATGGCCATTGCTCTTACAGACGAGCTGATGAAGCGCGGGTATTCGATTCCGAAAGACACGCTGATCACCGGCGTGGATAATCTGGATGCTTCTGCGATCCATATTCCTTCGATCACCACATCCGATATTCCGGAAGAAGTCCTGGGCAGATCTGCCATCATGTGTCTGGAACGGATCCACGCAGGAGAAGAGGTCGATATGTGTACTACCGTTCCCGGACGCCTGCTCCTTCGAGAGAGTTCCGGTGAGGCCTTGACGAAGCAGGACTTCGATGAGATGCACCGCACATTGGATGTACTGCAGCGGAATTACTACGATAAAACGCGTGCGTTCGTTCTTCTCTGTTCCGATTACGAGGATGTTCTTTCCTACGATGCATGTGTTAACTATACTTTGAAGAATCTGGACGGGTACGGACTTTTCAACCAGATCCTCCTTTGCAAGTATTGTGAGAACGACAGACAGCTGGTTGGCAGCTGTGAGAACGGGAAGTGTACACGAACCAATATCAGTTTCCCGAATCAAGAGCTTTTCCCGGAGCAATATGAGACATCGAATCCTGCACTTCGGATCTTCCTTCCGGTCTTCTACAAGAGTGAAGTATACGGGTATATCGTGTTCCGTTTGAATTCGGATGTGAAATATATCCTCGATGAGAAGATGGAGTTCACCATGGTTCTTCTCGGGCAGACGCTCAACCGCCTGCGTCTTTATGATAAGCTCTTCGAAGTGAACAACATCATGGACCTGTACATCAAGGATGCTTTGACCGGACTTCTTAACCGCCGCGGTTTCGAGAAAGGTGTCGCCCAGTATTTTACCGACGGCGCAGTCACGGATCACAAGATCGCCGTAGTCAGCATCGACATGGACGGCCTTAAGGATATCAATGACAATCTCGGGCATGCCGCCGGCGACGAAGCCCTCAAGGGTATTGCGCACTGTCTGGAGTCTGTACTGAAAGAAGGAGAGATCGCGGCAAGGATGGGCGGCGATGAATTTGAAGCCATCCTGATCCTCAATAGCCCGGCTCGAATCGGACAGTTTATCCGCAGTTTCCGCAACGCCATCAAGAAAGCCAATGCCGAGAACCGTGCGGAATACTCGCTAAGTGCCAGTATCGGCACCTGTGAAGTCTCTGATTGGGAAACGCTTCTTGAGTGCATGAATAAAGCAGACAAGATCATGTACATCGAGAAGAAGACGAAGAAGCATCGCTCCTGATTTAGCGGAATACCAGACAGCCATGCGGCGGAATAATCGTGTCCGCTATCTCTTCCCCGGATGAATACTGCCTGCCGGTCCATAGCTCCGTGAACTGACCCTGAACCCCATTTCCGATATCGAACCCGATTTTTCGAGGAGTTTCTGAAAGATTAAACAGGGCAATATATCTCACGCCATCTTCCGAAGAACAGGCTTCCCACACCGATTCATCCTCGTTAAGGCGGATCATGTGCGGTTTGTTTTTGGGGGCACACATTGCCAGGATCTCTCTGTTTGTAAGAAGCGAAACCGTCTCTTCATTCATCGCCGGAAGCTCCGAACCGATCATGAGCGGGGATCCGAAGAGGCACCAAAGCGTAAGCATAGTACGCTGTTCATCAAAGGTAAATCCCGTAGGTCGTATATTCCCGAAGCCTTTGCCCAGCATACCGACGGGAAGCATATCGCAATCCGGATAGCATCCGGCAGATACCTGATCCTGCCAGATCCTGCAGCGCTCAAACATGTCTTTAAGAGAGCTCCAGTTATCCCAGAAATCATCCGTGATACGCCACATATTCGCATATTTCCTGTAGTGTTCCACTTCTTCGATCAATGCCGGACCCGGAGAAAGGGAAAGGACGATCTTCCTTCCTGTCTTCTCGATGGCACGGGCCAGCATTTCGACCTCATGGCGGGCCGAATACGGATCATGAGGATAGGCGTTGGTATTGCAGATATCGTCGCACTTGATGAAGTCTACGCCCCACGAGGCATACAATTGAAGCAGGGAATCATAGTACTTCTGCCCTGCTTCCGTATTGCGGACACCATACATATCCGGATTCCACTTACTGATGGATGAAGGATCGGCGATCTCGTCTGCCGTAACGTCCGTTCCGAGTACCGCTCCGTGAAGATGGGCAGCCAGCCTGGGAATGCCCCGCATGATGTGTATGCCGAACTTTAATCCTTTGGCATGGACATATTCTGCCAGCTTCGTAAAACCCGAGCCGTCTGCCGATGAGGGAAAACGCTCCGGATCCGGGAGGAACCGCGAATACTCATCCATTTCCATCTTCGAAAACGGGATGTACTGGTATTGCTCTCTTTTCGAGCCTGCGCCATGGGCGTACCACTGGATATCCACCACCACGTATTCCCATCCGTAGGAAAGAAGATTCTCAGCCAGATAGTCTGCGTTCCGCTTGACATCTTCTTCCGTTACCGTGGTGTCATAGTAGTCGTAACTGTTCCATCCCATGGGTGGAGTGGGGCAAAAATCGTTCTTGTCCATCATCATTTTTCCTCATTTTTATGTGATTACTTGTATAATATCACAAGCTTTTGCCCGAAAAACTTGAAATAGTTTGTTAACCGAGTATAATAAAATTTGTAATAGCATTTTAATAATTGGGTTGTATAGGTGGTAGTCATGGCTGGTTTTTTGGATGTTTTGACAGGCAAGAATGACGGGAAACTCGGTACTCCTGCTGTTGAGTTGTCCGGCGCAGGAGGATCTCTTGGCAATTTGATGGGTAAATCTTCAGATCCTAAAGGGCGCAATTACTTAGCCGCAGAGGGGAAGAATTCCGCTGCAGCGAATTACGCCAGAGAACGTGCGGCCGCGGCCAAAGCGCAGATCGAAGCCCGTAAGGCCATGGAGGAATCCAGAAAGGCGAAAGAAGCTTCCCGTAATAAAGCAGTAGATAACAGTGAATACACAACGAGCGATTCTATTAAGCCTTTTACTGTTGATCAGGCAGTAACGCATACACAGGCGGCTCCTACGCCGGTAGTCCAGCCTCAGGCAGTACGCCCGGGTTCTGTTGCCAGAACGACGGAGACGGAACAGGCTGCGGATAATCCGGTAAGAAGACCTGTTGGTTACAATAGAAATAAGTCCTCTGTCGCTATTGCCGCAGAGAGAGCTCTCTATGAATTCAATCAGGCGAAGAACCGCGAGAACCGCGCCGTTCAGGAAGCCGTTGATGCCGCTGCCAAGGCAGAAGAAGCAAGACTTGCCGTAACCAAGTCCGCAGAAGTTCTCGAGGCTGCTGTGAAGGCGGAGACGGAAGCTTCCGATGCGGCGAAGGTTGCAGAAGACGCTTACACCGCGGCAATGAAGGCGGCGAAGGATGCTCAGGCGGCTGCGAATGAAGCCGAGCAGGTCGCCCGTGCGGCAATGAAGAAGGCCAACGAAGCCGTAAGATTCGCTTCTCAGAAGAAGACCGAACAGGATGCTAAGATTACCGCTAAGAGAGCTCGCGAGGAAGCAAGAAAGGCTGCCGAGCTTTCTGAGCAGGAAGCAAAGAATGCTTCTATTCACGCCGACGAGCTCGTAAAGACTACCGAGAAGAAGGCAGAAGAAGCGAAGATTGCAACCAGAAGAGCGGAAGAACTCCTGGAGGCCGCAAACAAGAAGAAGAACGAAGAAGACGAGCGGATCGCTGCCGAGAAAGCCGAAGAGCAGGCTAAGATCGCTGCCGCGAAGGCTAGAGAGAAAGCAGAAGCTGCGGCTAAGAGAGCCGAAGAGGCTATGGCTGCTGCCAGAAAGGCAGAGGAAGAAGCTAAAGCGGCTGCCGCTGCGGCAGAAGAAGAAGTCCGTAAGCTGGAAGAACTGGCCAAGGGTAAGGTTAAGTTTGCTGCTGCCGCTACCACTACAGAGGAAGCAGCGGAATCCGCGGCTCCCGAGATGGCAGACGTAGCTGAAGCATAATCGGAAAAGCCGTTAAGGCAACTGTATTTCACATTGTTACAAACGAAGAAGAACCGGAAGTTTCCGGTTCTTTTTTCGTATTTTTATTTCTGAAGCAGAGTGATTCCCTTTTGAAGCCTTAGCAGGCCGTCCTCCAGCATGGATCTCGGACAGGCGAGATTGATCCGTACGAACGTCTTGCCGTTGCCTCCGAACTCTACGCCCGAATTGAGCATCAGTTTCGCTTCCTTCTCCAGAAAGTCCACCAGCTGATCGGCATCTTCCGTGATTCTTTCGCAATCGACCCACATGAGATAGGTGGCCGACGAAGGGATGACCCGAAGACTGCTGATATTCTTTCCGATAAACTCTTCGGCAATCCTTCTGTTCTCAAAGACATACTCACGCAGGGCATCCAGCCATTGTCCGCCTTCTTTGGTAAAAGCACTTTCTACAGCTGTGACGGAGAAGCAATTTCCTTCTCCGACTTCATCCGTGTTGATCCCTCTCCACATCTTGTGGCGAAGATCCTTATTGGGCACGATGACCGCGGCCGTCTGGATCCCGGCTATATTGAAGGTTTTCGTCGGAGCTACACAGGTCACGCTGATCTGCTTATTGATATCTGACACGGAGGCAAAGGGAATATACCCGCATCCCGGCACGACCAGATCGCAGTGGATCTCATCGGAGATCACGATGACGTGGTTTTCGTAGCAGAGTTCACCGATCTTCTGAAGCGTCTCTTTATCCCAGATGTTGCCCGACGGGTTCTGCGGATTACAGAGGATCATGAGCGTCGTCTGCGGATCCGCAAGTTTCTCCTTAAGGTCTTCCCAATCGATACGGTAGGACACCGTTTCCCGGTCGTAAAGAAGCCGGTTCTCCAGAACATTTCTGCCGTTATTCTCTATGCTGTTAAAGAATACCGGATAGACCGGGGTCTGGATCAAGACATTCTCGCCGGGGGTCGTGAGTTTACGGACTGCCGCGGAGATTGCCGGAATGACACCAGTCACGAAAACGAGCCATTCCTTCTCGATCTCGAAGTCATGCCGTTCCTTCCACCAGGACATGTAGGCCTGATGCCAGTTCTTCCCGAGGACCGAGTAGCCGTAGATGCCGTGAGCAGCGCGGTTTTGCAGCGCTTCCTTGACCTTCGGGCAGGTCTCAAAATCCATGTCCGCGACCCACATGGGAAGCATATCTTTTCCGTTCTTCCACTTCCAGCTGCCCGTTCCGGTCCTGTCGATGATCCTGTCAAAATCGTATTGCATCGTTATCCTCCGTTTCAATGGTCGTGGCGCTCGTATCGACGCGGTCCTCTTCCATGATCAGTTCTCCGATGGACGCTGCGCTGATCCTTCCTGATGACGGATTCTTCACGCTGTCGATGTGTCCCTCGATCGTGGCATCGACATCCGAATACTCGAAAGAGAGTGTCGTGTTGATCAGTTTACAGTTCTTCATGGTCAGACCGTGGATATAGCACATGCCCTGCAGGCTCTCAATCGTGCAGTTCTCCAGGACGATGTTTTCTGAATTCCAGCCGAAATACTCCCCGCTGATGTAGGAGTTCTTCACGGTGACATTTCTGCAGTTCCAGAAGGCATCCTTTGTAATCAGTTTCGAATCGGAAATCTCGATATTCTCTCCACCGTCGAATCCGTAATTGCCGATCAGTTCGAGATTCGAGATCTGAAGATCGCTGCTGTTCATTGCGAAATAGTCGCCCTTGGCCGTAACCTTCTCCATCTTCACATTCCGGCAGGACCAAAGTGTTTCCTGGGCATTGGTAAAATCAACGTTTCGAAGGATCAGATCGCTGCTTCTTCTGAAGGTCTTGGGCGCGTCGATCTTTACGTTCTCCATCAGGAGGTCCGTCGTATACCAGATGCCGGCGCGCGCCGTCTCTGTGAGCACGCTCTCTTTGACACGGATATGATTGGAATACCAGATCGGGTACTTCCACTTAAAGGTCACGTGCTGAAGGTCGATGTTGTTACTGTGCTTGAGGGGCGATTCTCCGTTATCGAATACCGAGTTCGCGATCTGCAGATCCTTGCCGAAAAACAGGGCTCTTTCCCCTTCAAAAAAACCGTCTTTGATTATTTCCATATCGTGTGATGACTTTCCTTTCCATCTGTCATGCGTTAATCCCGTACAACAATATATATTTTACCATCAACGGATCGGGATTACTTTCAAAAACATGCTGTATAATATCGTGTTCCGTGCTTTTATCCATGTTTTCGCAACGAAGAAATGCGGTTTCTGTGACTGAACTATGAATATGTTTCCACATAGTGAATATTCAATTAACAAAGTCCTTGTGGATGGAACCGTTTTCAAGAAGGCCTCCCGCTTCTTCGGAAAACTGCTCTCGGAAACGGACGAAAAACTGACGCTGAGCCTCAATGCCTCGGTACGTCACCTAATGCGGTCCGACTTTATGGATGAGATCCGCAGCCTTATTCAAGAGAGTGGCGTTCCTGCCGATCAGCTTGAGATCGAAGTGACGGAATCCATCATCATCGATGAGAAGGCGATGCACTGTAATGACGAATTAAAAGCTATGGGCATAAGGATCGCCATCGATGATTTCGGAACCGGCTATTCTTCCCTCAGTTATCTGAACCGCTTCCCCGCAAATCTTCTGAAGATCGATAAATCCTTTATCGACAAGATGAATCTGAACGAGCCTTCGCGTCAATATGTTGCCGCCATCATTTCCATCGGACACGCCATGGGCTTCGATGTCATTTCGGAAGGTGTCGAAGAACAGGATCAGCTGGAGACATTACGAAGCATCGGCTGCGATTATATCCAGGGATACATCTGGGGCCGCCCGCTGTCTCAGGAGGACGCCGAAAAGCTTGTTACATCCCGGTAAGAATCATTTCGTTTTCTCTTTTTTCGTAACGATCATCAGATGTTCCGTGTGTGCCAGGTACTCTTCCTTGTCGCAGAAACGGATCGCATAATCATACCATGCGAGGCGGATCTTCTTACGAAGTCCGGGAAGAATATGCCTGTAGGGCGCAAGAAAACTCTCCTGTCCGAACACTTTTACCGTCTGAAGACCCGGGATGCTGTCGATCAGTTTTCGTGCATCTCCGATCGTCGTCATGTACGAATAGGTAAAGGCTTCAAAGGAGAGGCTCTCTCCTCTGGCACATGTCTCATACAGTTCTTTTTCCGGCTCGCGGAGGATGGATTCCTGCAGATCGCGAATGCCGTAAACCACACCACCGAACATCAGGATAAAACTGCTGAAAAGAAGGCCGCCGGGCTTTAAAACACGCCTGGCTTCCGTAAGTGCCTTGACACGGTTCTTTTCCGAAAGAAGATGGTAGAGCGGACCCATGAGGAAAACGATGTCAAAGGAGTCATCGGGGAAGCGCGAAAGATCCATGGCATCGCCCTGCATTGCCGTGATCTTTACGCCGTACTGTCCGGCTTTTTTCTTGGCAAAACGGACGTTCTCCGGGCTCAGATCCAGAAGCGTGACATCGTGACCTTTCTTTGCATAGTAGATGGAATACTGGCCCGGACCGCCGCCGATATCGAGGATCGTACTGCCCTCCGGAATCATCTGATCCATCATGTGGACCGTGATGTATTTCTCATAAGGATGATTCTTCTGGAGACGGTCCCACTCCTTCTTCGGATCGCTGTCATAGTATTCCTGAATGATTTCTTTTTGTTCCTTCATAGTCCGTCTCCTTTCCAGTTTAAATGCTATTCTATCACTCTTTATAAAGTGTTTACAGAATGAACAATAATCCACCCCGCCCCGTATTGTATTATTGAAACATGAGAGAGCAGGTGGACTATGAGTCAGAGGAAGAAAATCGCCTTATTCGGAAGCAGTCTTACGAGTAGATTCAAGCGCAGTTTGTGCCGGGTCTTCAGTATTGCTGCGGAAGAATTTGATGTCGATCTGGTCATCTTTAATACCTACGGAAGACTTGGTACCACCAACGGTTTCACCGAGGACTACGAGTCCGAGATCCTCGACTATTTTGATCTCAATCAGTTTGACGGTATTGTTTTCGATGCGGAAGGCTACAACGTCGACGGCATGTCGGAGACGATCGAAAGAAAGCTCCGCGCCGTGGATTGTCCCGTGATCTCCATCAGCAGTTATATCGAAGGCTTCTATAACATACGGTTTGACGATTCCGGCGGACTTCGGAAAATGGTGGAGCATTTTATCGATCATCACCACTATACGAAGATCGGTTTCTTCTCCGGCACTCCCGGACATCCCGATGCGGTTTCCCGTTTGAATGAATTTCATTCGGTCATGGAGGAGCGCGGTCTCCCCAAGAACGGTGTGGGTATTTTCGAAGGCGACTTTTGGTTTGGAAAAGGCATGGATGCGGCTCATTACTTTCTGTCCCT
This sequence comes from Clostridiales bacterium, assembly GCA_017620475.1. Lineage (GTDB taxonomy): Bacteria > Bacillota > Clostridia > Saccharofermentanales > Saccharofermentanaceae > Scatonaster. Next base: position 13,369 of record JAFZQI010000024.1, read on the forward strand.
TCCCGAGCGTCCGGAAGCCATCGTCTGCGCCAATGACTATATGGCCATCTCCCTGATCAGTTCCTTGCGCCAGCTCGGCATCAAGGTCCCGGATGATATCGCCGTATCCGGCTATGACGGAACGATCGAGGGCCAGGAATACCTGCCGATACTGACGACCGTCACCCGCGAGCGTCTTGATATTGCTCGAAAAGCACTGAAACTTCTGATCGATGTATCCGATAATAAGGATGTCGGAGACTTTGACCTGGATGTCTCACCGAAGCAGATCTATGCGCAATCCTGTGGCTGTGTCCCCATGGATTACCAGCATATTTTCGATCTGGTCGCCCAGTCCCACGATGACCAGCGGCTGATCAGCGTGAACCTCTACGAATCCGAATCCGCGATGGTCAAGCTTAACCGCGCCGACAGCGTGCGGAAGATGGAATCCGTGTTCGCAGAAGATGCCATCAACTTCGGAGAATACTCCTCCTTCTTCCTGATGGTCCATACCGATGCCGAAGGACGACCGGTCTATAACAGTAAATTCACCTCCCCTTCCGGCCGGTTCGTGCCGGTCATCTGGGTCGATAAGAATAAGGAATACGACAACTGTCCTCACGAATTCGACCGGACTTTCTTCATCCCGAAATCAGATTCCGACAGATGCCATGTCCACTACGTCATGAGCGTGCATTTCGCGGAGAAACTGTTCGGGTATTCTGTCGTGGAGATGACAGGCAAGGATATCTTCAACGAGTTCTATAATGTTTGGCAGCACAATCTCGGCGTGACCTTGAATGCCCTTCAGAAGAATGACCATATCAATAAGCTGATCGGCGAACTGGAAGGACTGAGCATCACGGACGTCCTTACCGGTCTTAACAACCGGCGCGGATTTGATGACAAGTCCAGGAAAACCATCTCGGAATTCCACGACATCATCACTGTCTGCACTATGGTCATCGACATGGATGGTCTCAAAAAGATCAACGACCGGTTCGGTCATCACGAAGGTGACCGTGCCATCAAAGCGCTGGCTGACATTATCCGGACATGCTGCGATTCCGGCGAGATTGCGGGAAGAGCCGGCGGTGATGAATTCTATATCTTTGCTGCAGATTATTCCGAAACAAGGCTGAACCGTTTCATCGAGCGCATGCTGGCTTTACAGGCGGATTTCAACCGATCCAACACCTGCGATTACCAGCTGGATTTCAGTTACGGAACATACCTCACGGATACGAACTCTTTCGGGAAGATCGAAGATTTCCTGAAGATCAGCGACGCCCGTATGTATGCGCAGAAGATGAGCAAACCGGGACGGTCATCTCATTCATAAGCATCCATCCGGAGCTTTTTGCGGACCTGTGTTTTTGGTCTTCACGCGTGTGAGAATTCCGGAAAATACAGTCTCTCTTTTTCGATGCTCTCCAGTTCTTCTCCAATATAAAAGAACCGGTAATCATCTCCGCCGTCATAGCGCTCTGCATCACACATCTCCCGATCCTCCGGAAGCGGTGCAAAGCCGAGTTTGCATTCGGTAAAGGGACTGTTTATACGCTTTAGGATCTCCGAAAGCGACACAGGCTTACTGCTGATGATGCTGTTGAGGATAAGCGTCGATTCTTCTTGCTCCGTCACGATGAAGCAATCGATATCTTCTGCATAGAAAACCCCATCCAGACCCATGGTGTAAAACATCTGAAGTCCGAATTTGTTCATCTGTTCCAGGGAAGAATTCGCGACACTGTTTCGTATGGCATTCATATACTTTGCCCGCATGCTGTCATCTGAGGGATCCACCGGAACAAACGCGGACAGTTCTTTTCGCAAAGAAACCGATGCATCGCTTTCACGGACAGAAAGAAGGTCCGGCTTTACGCAATATCGGTACTCCGCCCCTTCCAGGAAACCCATCTTCCGGTAGAATCCGAGGGATTCCAGATTGCCGAAAAGATAGATCCCGTCGCTGGTCTTCCCGTATTCTTCGATGACGTGCTTCATCAGCTTTGCTGCCAGGCCCTGTCTTCTGTAGGCTACATCAGTCATGACCGTACCGAGCTGGATATAATTTTTCATCACGCCATTTTGCAGGAACTGCATCCTGTTGGCAGATACGTTTGCGATGATCTTCCCGTCTTCGATAAACGAATACGGAATGTAATCACCTTCGAAATACCCGCCGGTCACCCAGCCTTCGAAATCAAATCCGAATGTCTTTACCGTTAATTCATTAAGTGCATGACGGAGTGTCTCGTCACACATATAGTCACTAATTAATTCCATTTTTTCTCCTTTAACTACTTAACCCTTTACTTTTCCTTGACCACCATAGAGGCACGGTTCTGAATCGTTTTTAAGACATCCTCCTCCGAACGGTCACCCGCAAAATACCCCGCCGCTTCTTCGCAGATGATTGCCGTAATATCGCTGTCAAAACTTACACTGCGTTTGGAAGTGGACATCAGCTCCCGAAGCGTATCGATATCCTCCCGGCTGATCCATACCAGATACCCTTCGTATATGGATAAGTCATGATACTCTTTCATGGCCTTTTCGTAAAGAGCGTTATTCCGGTTCATCTCGTCTTCGCATTCTTTTTCAAAGGTCTTCCTGTTCACCGAAAGAGTATACTGAATCCCTGAGCCGTCGTACGAAAACTGCAGGAAAGATCGGATAAAATCCCATGCCAGATCCGCATATTTGGTGGTTGCGACAATGCCCAAAGATGAGAAACAGTAACTGCTCATTCCCGTTCCGTCTGAAGAGGGATACCCGAGAAAAGCAGTCTGACCGGGAACCAGCTGGCGCTGATATGCAAAATCGTTGATCGTCGACAGTGTGCTTTCTTTCACGGCAAGACATTCCGTCTGGAATTTAACGTCCGTATAATCAACACTATCGTAGTAGATTCCTTCTCCCCCGTATTCCGAATGTTCGCCTTCGTCTTTGGGGATCTCTTTTACGCCGTACTTTTTCGTCAGCTGTAAAATCCTTTTCATATCGTCGTTTTGAAAGTCCACGGTCTTTGCCGCATAGTCAACGGAATCGGGTAACGAATACAGAAGTCTTGTCAGCAGAAGCTCGTTCGGCATGCCTTCCAGGAAACTCACCCCGTCCGGAATGCTTTCGGCAGAGTTTTCGAATTCGTCATAGGTCCAGCCGCCCCGGTTTGTGATGTATTTCGTGTTGACCTCCAGCCCGAAAAGCATGACTCGAAGCGGAATATTATATAGTTTTCCATTCTTTTCTTCTGCACGGAAAATATTATCGAAATACTCATCCCTATCAAGACCCTGCGGACCGTCGATGAAGGTGTTGAGATCCAGCATGATATCCGGATTTTCGAATGCCGTTTTCCCGCCCATACCGATCAGAATATCCGGACCGACCCCGGAAAGAATGTCCAGCATGAGCGCCTGTCTTGCCGCGTCACTATCCGAATTTATGGAATCGTTATCCGAATAGTCGATGATTACGGCGCGGGCTTTGGCTGAAGTGTCACGATTATACTCTTCAATGAATGTGGAAATAGCGGCATCCCCTCCAATGCCTTCTCCACCGATCACGATCATTTTTTTGCCTGCATGCGGATTCTTCTCTGCACGTTTCAATCGAATCAAATAGATATTGTTCCCGGTTAATGAAAGACTATGTCCCAGGGCAAACAGCTCATCGTCATTCTTCGGATAGATGCTGGCATTTCGGGCAATACTGCGGGACACATCGGTATCATTCCAGTTGAATATCTCCTCCGTCGTTCCGCTCTTGATATCAACCCGGGAGCAGCCGGATCCGAAATTGACAAAGATCCCTTCATTCGTTGACACCGGTCTTCCTGTTGCAAATAACTTGTCCGCCTGTATCGGGTCCCCCAGTTTTCCGGAATCCAGATCCACTTCCTTCAGCTGAGCGGTAAACCCGCCCTCACTGCTAAAACCAGTAGAAAGAATATAGTTCTTCCCGTCTTGTGCGATCACATCTCCTTCGATCGTGCGTCCGAAATCGGAGATCTCGGAAAGACGATTTCCGTCCCGATCGTAGACCGTCATCTTGCTGCTTCCGCAGACGGTGATCCGTCCATCGGGAAGGATGCCCATCTGCGGAACAGTCGTCATTTCTTCAGATACCGGCGGGTTCTGAAGCATAACATTTTGCACTTCATTTCCCTCTTTATCGATGATCGTAAGCCGAAGGCTTTCCTTTCCTGTTTCAACATCAAAATCGTTCGAAATGATCAGAACATTCCCGTCCTTGTCCATGGCCATATCACAGGAAAAAAATGAATCCGATTACAGGCCGCGGCCGGAAGAAGCATGGCGCATGTCAGCACGCCTGCGGCTACACGCTTTATTGTTTTCATACATCCATTTCATCCTTTCCCGAATACATCTTACCAAGAAAAGATTCGAATGACATGACTATGCAGTCACCTTGGCCTAACTGAGCGTAACTGCCGCGCGGACATCGGAGATGGCAATGATCTTTCCGGCTTTGTTTCTCGCAATGATCATGTAGCTATAGCGTTTACCGGCGGTAAGACCGGTGTGCGAGGTCGAGGTCTGCGAAGAACCGGTAGACTTGACCAGAGTAAAGGCTCCGCCGTCTTCCTTAAACATGACATCATAGGAGTACGCTCCGGAGACACTTCCCCAGGAAAGTGTCATTGTCACGCCGCTCTTCGGTGCGACCTTAAAGTTGGAAATAAACCGGTAGGTCACGCTTCCGACAGCAGATCTCTCTCCATAGTAGGTCTTCCCGTCGATCTTCTTATAGGCCTGCACCTGGTAATAGTATTTCTGGCCGGGAGCCGTATTCTTATCCACAAAGGATGTACCTCCCAGAACGCTTGCATAATACTCGAAAGATCCGCTTTCGCCGGTGGTGCTTCTATAGACGTTATATCGATCCGTTCCGCCGACCTTATTCCAGGAAAGTGAGATCGACCCGTCAGCACGCAGCTGCACCGTTTGCAGGGACGTCGGCCCGAGTGTGACCGCTTCCCGAACGGGAGAGATCGCAATCGGATTTCCGGCGCCGTTTTTCGCGATGATCTTATAGCGGTATCTGGTTCCGGCAGAAAGTCCGGTATGTGAAGTCGAGGTCTGTGTTTTTCCGGCGGTCTTTGCAAGGTTATAATTCCCACCGACAGGCGCATACAGGATGTCGTAGGAAACGGCACCGGGAACACGACTCCAGCTTATTCCTATCGTCACGCTGCTTTTGACAGTGATTGCAAAGCTTGAAAATGACTGGTACGTGACACTTCCCGCATTGGAATACCGGCTGTAGAAGGTCTGCCCGTCTTTCATGTAGGCTCTGACTTTGTAATAGTACTTCTGCCCGGGCTTCGCCGTGGTATCCGTCGTGGACTGGGAACCCTTGACGCTCTTGACGTATTCATATGTGCCGTTTTCGGAAGTGGACCTGTAGATATTGTATCCATCTGCACCGTTGACCTTGCTCCAGGAAAGGGATATCCCCTTCTCCGTTACCAGGACCGACTCCAGGGTCGGTTTTCCGAGAGGCATAGCCACCTGTGCATTGGGTGTTCTATAGTTTAATTCCAAAAGATTATTCAGACCGGCAGTCAGTTCGGAATAGGTCACTCTTCCGTGAGGATAGATGTACGATCCCCTCGGTTTCAGGATCTCCCACTGAATCGCAAAAGTCATCGCGCCCCACGCGTAATAATCCATCTTGAAAAAGTCCGAGAAATTATCCGTCCGTCCATAGTCAAAAGCACTGGAAAATCCTTTATATTCCGCGTATCTGTGGATCATGAGCGCCAGATCTTCTCTTGTGATATATTGACCCACACCGAAGGTATCTGAGCAGATGTTCGGGTAGCCGAAGCAGATATCATTAGCCTCGCCCCACTTCACGGCATTCTCGTACCAGGAGCCTGCCTTCACATCCGTAAAACGAGTCTTCAATCCGCTGACGCTCGGACTTCCGGCCAGCCGGTACAGTGTCTGGATCGCCACCTCACGGGTAATCAGATCGTCTGAAGTAGACAGGCCGTCACGGGCATCCACATAACTGTCGTAGGATTCTTTTCCCTTCTTGTGAGTCGTATCCACCGTGCATTTATAGTCGACACATAAACAGTATTCCAGTTCATCAAAATACTCGTGGCTTCCACCATAATCAAGCGTCATGGAATAACCCTGGCAGACCAGCGGTTCATCCTGATAATACCCGTCATTGTAGACCTTGAGCAACCGGCTGTTGTTCCCGATATTGAGTGTGGTAAAAGGATTCGTGAACGCAAGGCAATAGTACAGCTTCGGATTATTCGACAGGTCCAAAGAAGAGATCTCGTTTCTTCCGCAGCTCAGCCAGGCAAGATCAGGATTATTCGACAGATCCAGTTTCTTGATGTAGTTATAACTGCAGTTCAGTTTCATCAGGTGCGGGTTATGGCTGACATCGAGGACGGTAACATTATTCGCCGCACAGCAATAGTACTCCAGATCCTTCAATCCGCTGATATTGACACTATTGCCGAGTCGCGGATTATCCCATATATCCAGTCTCTTCATCTTCTTATTATTCGACAGATCCAGCGACCCGAGATTATTCTTCTGTGCATCTAGGTGAGACAATTTCGGATTATGACTTACGTCCAGAGAAGTAAGTCCGCAGGATGCGACCATCAGATGTTCCAGTTCCTCATTCTGTGTGACATCGATCGACTTCAGATTCGGATTGGTGCTGGCTTCGAGATACGCCATATGCTCGTTATTTCTCACATTCAGCGAGGTCAGCCGGCAATCAAAGCAATACACCCACTCCAGTTTCGGATTCGGCGTAAAATCCAGCGAGGTAAACAGGTTTTCGGAGCACCATACTCCCGTCAGCTCTTTGTTATTGCTGATGTCCATATAGGAGATCTGATTCTGTCTACACCACAATCCCCGGATCTGCGTAAAGTACTCGATCCCTTTCAAGGATTTGATACCCTTACCTTCACAGACGATATTATAGATGTGGTTCACTTCATAATCGCCGATATACCCGTTTCCATCGAGATCGTAAGTGGTTGCGATCACCGCTCTGAAATTGTCATCCGGGAAATTCGTGCTGTCGATACGTACGCCTTTGTCCGCCAGTACGGGAACTGAACCCATGCACTGGAAAATGCTCGCTGCCGCAATAGATGCCGCGAGAAATTTACTTACCTGTTTCATATACCCAACCTTTCAAAATACCCTGCTATCCTTTACGACATTATCACAATTGTCATTACATCTGTCTTTACTTTTCAGGCACATTTGTATCAGAATACTTGCCCTCTTTTGACAGCTGTATCGTACAGGTATTATCAGGTTCGGCTATTTCAGTTACGTATTCCCCTCTAAAGCAGTAAATAAGAAATTCCCCGGTCGGGTCGTCTGATACGGTGTGAGCTCGAAACCACTCCCGGAAAGCGCACATCGGATCATGGTCTTTGTCAGTCCCGGAACGGTCTCATCTTCCAGCGCATCTTCGATCTTCATCCAGACAACTTCACTGTTCTCGTCACCGTCAGACCGCGCGTCTCCATCGACATATTCGGCAGAAAATATCGCATACCAGTCCTTGGCGCTGAACCGGATCCCCAGAAGTTTACCGGCCTTTACCGTTACACCGGTCTCTTCCTGATACTCACGCACCAGTGTCTCCTCCGGCGTTTCGCCGAACTTCACATACCCGCCGGGAATGATCAACATACCATTTCCGTTGCCGTAAGTATGCCGGGCCAGAAGCACTTTCCCGTCGCAAATACACACACCGGCAACCGACTGGGTCCAATTCGTATTATTGATTTCTTCCTGTGTCATATCAATCATCCTTCAGTTCTAAAGATGCAATCTCTCTTGTGGGCCAGAACGCACAAAGATGCAACCTGACAACTTTTCCGACCATAGGTTTGAAGCACTTTACGAAGGTCGGAATCGCGGCCTGCACGACCTCCGGCTCATCGATCAGGATCGTGGTATGCGGAGTAAACGGATACGGCTGCGGAACGCCCATCTGACAGGCTTCCTGAAGCTTGTCCAGTTCCGGATTTCTTTCCGGCGCCGCGAAAAGCACTGACCCACCGGCAAACATTCCCATATGGCTCAGGTGCACTTGCACCTGCGAAAACTCCGCCGCCGCTTTCTTTATGTTCTCGACGACTTTATCTTCCATTTCCAGAGGATATGTCGCAAGACTTATATGGTAAGGAAGGTTCGGCGTCTGTTTTCCGGTAAATCCTTCTTTCTGAAGTGCTTCGTACCATGAAGACATATTCTTCTGGACACCCTCATCCAGATCCGCCATCAGACAAATAAAACTTTCCGCCATATCGATTCTTTCTTTCGTTCTGATTATGCTTTTCCAAAAGCACTGTTATTACTGAGTATAGTGCCTCTTTTCGGCATTGTCATTGTCCTGAAAATATAGACTTTATCAGCCCGGAAGTCCTCCATTGATGATGATAAAGATAATGAAGGAGATAATATCGATCGCCAGAAATACGGCCAGACCGATCAGCACATATTTGAAGATCTTTTTCGTCTTCTCCTTATTCTGCTCATTCAGGATCTTCTGGTCGAGCACATCGCCGACCGTCTTGTGAGTATCTTCCGGTTTCGTCCCCTCGGTCTTCTCTTCCGGTTTTATCTCCGCTTCTTCCTCCGGCTCGATCCCCTTGAGAAGATAATCCGTGGTGACCCCAAAGATCTCACTCAAGGCGATGATCTTCTCCGGATCCGGGGAAGCCTGTTCACTCTCCCATTTGGAGACCGCCTGCCGGGAAACCCCGACCGCCTCGGCCAGCTGTTCCTGGGACATGCCCTTAGACTTTCGGAGCATCAAGATTCTGTCTGCTATACTCATGCTATTACCTCATTTGCCGTATGATCGCGCTTCATGGAAAGAAGGATCATGGAAACGACAGCCAGATATCCGATCAGCGCAACCAGTGATGATTCGATCCCGAACTGTCCTCCTGTGAGAAGTACGGAATCCGAACGAAGCACATATGTCACGATCGATCCTTCCACGGGAGAACCGGCGATCGTAAGACCGCCACCAACTATTATTATATTCCAGATGGCATGCACGATGCCACTATTCCAGACGGAACCCGATTTGATGGCGATCAGGGAGAACATGATGCCCGAAAGTGTGCCTGCCACCGCGACCAGCATCATGGATACGGGAGTCGGCGATTCGATCTCCATAATATGAATCAGCCCGAAAAGCACTGACGGCGCAACGACTGCGACAGCCGTATTCCATTTCTTCTTCAGAAGATGCATCATCACGCCGCGGAAGATGATCTCTTCCACGAAGGGTGCGGCCAGTCCGCTATAGAAAAGGCCCGCGGTGACTGTCGAGAAGAGCCCCGCACCCGTCATATCAGAAGAGATAAACTCTCCCTTTACGAAAAGAAGATAGGAAACGGTAACCGCCAGAGGCAGGATCACGGCCAGCAGAATATATCTCCGCTTGATCGAGATCTTCGGCATCCCCATCTCCTCCGTCTTACTCTTAAAGAGCTTTTTGACGAGAATCTTTACCAGAAACCATGTAATTGCAAGGTAAAGGATACCCATAACAATGTTACAAATTCCCACGGGAACGCCGATCACGACCAGTCCGCTCGTCAGGATCCCGGAAAGTTCCACAGAAAGGATCATAAGGAGAAACGCGGCAAAAACTCCGCCAATTGTTTTCTTGATACTCATATTCTTACACCTCCGGACCTTCTCTTACATGGGTAACCCGATTGTAAGCGCAACAACAATAAAGGAAATAAAATCGACCGCCAGGAGCGCGAGAAATCCGATTAATGTATATTTACAGAGTTTCTTTGCGCGTCGGCCGTTCTTCTCGGTCAGGATCTTCTCGTCGATCAGATCCGCCATGGTCTTGTGGTCAGTGTAGTTCATTTTTTCTTCGTAGTTCATATTGGCACCTCCAAGGTTTTTTGTTGGTCCCAATGTACCAGCCGGCACGGTTGCGACTCTACCATCTTTGGCTTGAACTTTCGCAACCTGTGGTTGCAACTACTGAAAATAGGGCATTTCAGGTTCCGTGGCGCACTGAAACTTTGGCAGCCCGTGACACAAAAAAGCAGGCCCCGTGACATCTGTCATGCAAATTCATGACGCACCGCACTATGCGGAACAGTGCTTTTGGCGCAAAATAAAACCGTAGCAAGGATACAGGCGCTACAGCAAGGAAATCGGAGGAACGAAAAATGAAGGTATTGGTATTAAACGGAAGCCCGAAGAAGCAGAGCGACACATTCAGACTGACAGATGCATTTCTGAAAGGCCTGAACAAGAATAACGAGCACGAAGTGACCGTCGTCAACGTGATCGAGAAGAACATCGCGCCGTGCAGAGGCTGCTTCGGATGCTGGCAGCAGAAGAAAGGCCACTGTGTCTTCGAAGACGACTTGAATCCGATCCTTGATATGTACTGCGAAGCCGATCTGATCATCTGGAGCTTCCCGCTTTACTGCTATGGCATGCCTTCCCATCTGAAAGCCCTGCTCGACCGTACCATCCCGCTGGTGAAGATGGATATGGAAATGATGGATGACGGCACTGTCCGCCACAAGGCCCTGGTCGATTTTTCGAAGATCCACACCCTCGTAATCTGCGGCTGCGGTTTCCCGAACTGGGAAGGAAACTTCGACGCCATGAAGCTCATTTGCAAAAACTGTTTCGGCAACCTGAACATGGTCTGCGTACCCGAGACGCCGATGCTGAATATCCCCGCCGCGGCCGTCGTCGCTGATCCTCTTCTGGCAAGATTCGAAAAAGCCGGCGAAGAGTACGCTTCCGCGATGTCTCTTACACCGGCTACCATTTCCGAATTGGAGCGCCCGATGATCTCCGCTGAGGATTATATCCGCAACGTTAACGGCGGCTGACCGGAGTCATACTTCCGGCAGCCGATCGGATTCATTCTTCCGGGGCGGATTACAAGAAGAGCCAAATAATTATAACGGCTATTCCGCAGGCAATAACGATAAATCCTCTTTTTCTGATTCCGGCTACCGCCTTCGGATTGTCACGCATTTCCTTCTTTGTGGAAAGTCTCGGGCAAATCACCATAAAGAGACCCAGAGCGAGAATGATTGCTCCCAACACAGCATAATACATAAACCAATACCTCCATAAAAATATAGTTTCCCCAATAAAACTATATTATCTGCTTGATGGAAAAATCACAATACTTTTCCAGGAGATTAACATCCATTTTCCTTTTTGCATCGCACACGGATGGTGGACCCGGATGACAACATTCTCTTATTTCAGAAGTCCGCCGTGAAACACGCATTCATATACTTTCGTGTTTCCCTGATAGATCTCCTCGTATCCCTGAAACCAGGTGAAGTCCCCTGTCACCTTACATCTGTATGTATACTCGCCGGACTGATACAGTTCCGGTCCGCGATAGGGCATTTTTACATCTGCCGCACGCAGCGCTTCCTTCAGGAAATTCCCGCTAAATCCGTCGGCTAGAACACGACCCATATAATTCATGGCATACACAGCGATGCCGTCTTTCCAGACCACTTCTTCCCCGGCGAACTCCTCCCCTCCGACATAGGTATCGTGGTACATGTATCTGCCATTCTCATATCGGAAATCATGGGAAGCCGGTCTTGTCGCATCCACTTCATTCATAAATGCCGCATAGGTATTCACATTCGCTTCCAGCCGGAACGCGATCAGTGCATCGAGATCCGTATCCGGCTGCGCCTTGATATTGACCGCGCAGTCCTGGTCTTTCACCAGATAATCCACGCTCACATTCATGAGCTCACTGATAGCAATGAGATTGGAAATATCCGGGTAGATCTGCCCCGATTCCCACTTCGCCACAGCCTGTCTCGAAACACCCAGTTTCTCCGCCAGCGCCTCTTGCGTATAACCCTTATTCTTTCTCAGTATCTGCAGTTTTTCAGAAAAAATCATTGCCGATCACCTCCTGAAATTAATGTACAAAACAGACGCTGTCTCATCCATCAATCCTCAGTTGCAAAATTGCTACTTTCATTATACAAAACACAGTTGTACCGGACCGCTGACCCGTCCGGATACTCGATCACGAATCTTTCCGCTTCAAAACCACTGCTCCTATAGAATCCGATCGCATCGTCATCTGTCTGCGCCGTGATCTTCTTGAGGCTCTCTGCTTCCATCACCTGATAGACCATATCTTTTCCGAGACCCTTTTTCCGCTGGGATTCTTTCACAGCGATACCCAGGATTTCTGCCTCCTGATCCATGTCTGTCGCCCCGGATGTACATGCCTCTTTCAGCACCAGCATACCTGCCTTTTCACCCTTTATATCACACACGAAAATCTTCACAGACGGATCCCCCAAATACTCCTCCATCTGCGCAACAAAACCGTCAAATGTCGGCTGATACATGCAAGAAGCATATATCGAAAACGCTTCCTCCGAAGTCAGCCAAGCTCTATCAGAACATAGCACAGTAAACATCATTTTGCCTTCTTTTTCTTCGGCTCCGGAAGCTCTCCGTACATCGCTTCAAAGAGTTCTTTAAGAAACTCCCGGTTCTCCACATCATCCACCTGGATCATCTCTTTGGCCCCCTCGTACGGGATCTCCATATCCGCGTCCGGCATCAGCTCTTTTGCCGACTTCGTATTTTTCACGAGGAAGCGGTCGTCGTAGATTCCGCCGATCACCTTACCGCGGAAGTAGATAATGTACTCACTCATCATCGTGCGGTAACTTACATCGGTCAGCTCTGACAGCTGCTCCATGATAAACTCCAGATACTCTTTACTCGATGCCATTTTTTGTCCCCTTATATGTTTTTCTCACGTTCTCATGATACTACAGATTTTCCCCCAACTTGGGGGAAATTTGGATTTCTATGTCAACCCCGCAGCCCGGATCGCGCCGAGACTGTGGATCCGTACCACCCGGTTTTCATCTGTTTCGGATATGCTTTTAAGAAGCCCGATATAGGGTCTGACAAACTCCGGCCTTCTTTTCCCGAAAACACGGAAGATCTCCGGTGCCTCCATCCGGACTTTGTCGTTTTCGTCTTTAAGAAGTTTCGCAAATGCTTCCATGTGATCCGCATAGATATCCGGGGTGTTTGTTGCAATGTTTTCCGAGGCCCATTTCCCCCATCATCCAGAGGGCCTTGGCCCGGATCTTTACGGATTCATGAGAAAGAAGAGAGGATACGAAGGGGATGTTTTCTTCCCACGTATCCTTCTCTTTTATTATTCTTCCGAGTTTTTTGTAGAGTTCTGCTTCGGTCAATTCTCTTCTCCCCGTTCGTCTTTTCATCACGAGGAGAATTCGTCCTCGCGTTTACATATTCTTTAGTGTCTCTTTTTCCATCTTGATGATGTAGATCATCCGGTCGATGGCGCAGATGCTGGAGTACGGTGCTTTTGCCGCGATAAGCTTCTTCTTGTTTTCCTTGGTTCCCGCTTCGTATTCATCCAGAAGCGCCTGCCGTTTTTTCTTCTCTTCCGCGAGCTCTTTTTTGCTCAGAACATCCGCGAAAATCACTGCCAGACAGAACCACACAGAGTCATAATCCACCCTCTCGAAAAGCTCACAGATGGACTTCTTCAGTTCTTTTCTGCCCTTATCCGTAATGCAGTAAACAGCCTTATTCTCGGCCTCCCCCGTGTCCTCGATATACCCTTTTTTCTGAAGGCGGATACATGTCTCATAGAGGGTGGTCGCACCGATGGGAAGCCAGTATTTCATATTCATTTGGTCAACGACCTTCAGAATGTCATACGCATTCTTCTCACCTCGGGTCAGTATCCCCATGATCACGATCGATGTTTTCGACAGCATTTGTTTTTCTCCTAACTTTCCGGTAAAGGAACCATCCAAAGATCAAGAGCCAGATGATCAACGCGAACACGAAGGATTCCACGTTCTTGATCCCTTCTCCTGCTTCTGAAGATATTATAACATCCCACAGCGCGCCAACGCCCCAGAAGAACGGAAAGATAACCAGCATATTCCGAGTGATATAGAACACGGAACAGTACATCAGTCCCACCAGAAACAGGTGCAGGAACTCCGGCTGGAATCCCGCGTGATGGAAGGAGTAAAAGGCACTGGTCAGAAGGATCGCCGGAATGATGCCGAATGCTTTTTCGAAACTCATTCTCAAAAAACCGTAAATGAACAGCATCTCGAAAAGGCCCGCCGTCGGAATATAGACCGCCGCGTAAAGATTCCCGATGCTCAAGATCACGGTCCCTTCCGGGATCCCGTCCTTGATAAATATCCCCGCTAGCCCTGCGGCAAGAAGCACATCCAGCACCAGGCTCAGTTTCCATTTCCGCTTTGTAAATCCGATATCCGAAAGGATCTCTTTTCCCTTCTTATCCACGAACAGCGACACGAAAACGATCCCCAGGCCGAAGATCATCAGGACATCGCGGATCAGAAACGATGCTATCGTATCCCTAATCGAATCCCCCGAAAACGGAAGCATCAGAAGGCTCAGCGCGATCATCGCAAACCCCGCGGTCACCGCGATTCCCGTATCCCTGGTCATTTTCATCCTAAACAGCTCTTTCACGTGATCCTTCACCTCATTTCAGGAAGTAAAACATTTTACTACGTATGCGTAGCATTGTGGCAAAATAATACCACGTATACGTAGTAGTGTAAAGACCCTTTTTGAGATAATTAAAAAGCCGTTCTGAGAAAGAAGTGTATTCGGGGCAGAAAGTCTAAGGGAGAATTCCGTTCTCTCCGTATTCAGTCATTTCCCGAATCTAATATCTCAAACAATCCTTCCGCTGATGCAAGATCGTATGTGGCCCATCCGTTCTCATCGCTTTTGTTTTTCCAGTTGAGCCACGCCGGTTTGATTCCTGTGAGATGCGCACCGGCCACATCCGTTTCGTAGGTGTCTCCGATAAAGATAATGTTCTCCCTGACTTCGTCCGGGTTTTCTTCCAGTGCCGTTCCGATCGCAAGTTCGAAGAAATCCCGATCGGGTTTTCTCCTTCCGAAATCCGCGCTGGACCACAGGTTTTGGAAGTATTTTCCGATCCCGAACCGATTCAGTATTTCCAGCAGTGCTTCTGCGCGAAAACCACTGTTCGACAGAACATACATCGGTATATGCTTCTGACTGCATTTCTTAAGGAATTCCTCGATATTCGGATCCAATTCGAAGTCATTGAAGTGCATCAGGAAATCGGCTTCCTCCTCTGCGCTCATCGTCACGATTTCTCCGCCGAACTTCTCCGCATATATCGGCAGTTCCTCTTCTACGAAAGGATACTCTTCTCCTTTTTTATGCTTCTCAAGAAGCACCTGGAACAAGTCCTCACCGAGCTTCTTTATTTCCTCGAACGAACACTTATCTTTATAGTAGTTTTCCCAAAACACATAAAGTCCACGGTTAAAATCCATGCTCTTCGTGTTCAGAAGCGTCTCAAAATAATCGAAAATCAGAATCATAATCTATACCTCTTTTACTTCTCTACCCAGTAAACAGCATACTCCGTCTCCGGGACAAATCCGTGCCCCATCGCCATCTTCGATGACATCGGATTCTGCGCATCCCAGTGCACCGTCAGTCCTTTTCTATTACTTTGCCGGATCATCTCCAAAACACAGTGATCGGCCAGTCCCTTACCCCTGTGTTCCGGCTCCGTAAACACATCCAGTTCCACATGATCTCCGAGGGTAAGAAAACTCGAAGATGCCGACACGACCTGCCCGTCATAAAGCACGACCGCACCTGCTGCTCTTTCGGAAAAGTCCCGAAAATCCGCATAGCCCCGTCCGTGGTCAAACGGGTGCTTTTCAAATATCTCTTCCGTAAAAGCACTGACGCTATAACCATCCGGAAGCGGCTTCAAATTCTTTCCGGATTCAGCACAAAGGGGCTTCATGAGTTCTCTTCGAAGGATAAACTTTACCGGCATCTTCCGGATATATTCCTCCCATTCGGAACTCATGCATACCAGCCTCGAGTTATAGATCAGATCCGGGTTTTCCGAGATAAACTTCTCATTCGGTTTTCCGCACAGATACGTAAACACTGTCTTATAGATACAGCCGCCGGGATACGAAAAGACCGCCCCGATCTTCCCTTCCTTACACGCAGTGAGAATCAGCGGCTCTACCGAAAGAACACCGCTCCCATCCTTATTCCAAACCTCATATATATCCTGTGTTTCCATTTCTTCTCCTTTTTCAAAAGCACTTTCTTCCTTTACAAGCGCTTTCTACAGACAACCTTCTCGTCCAATCCCGTTTTTTCGGATTACTTCCAGATCGGATGCTTTCATGCCGGCCCGGTAAAGCTTTAAATATTCTTCCGATAATGTGGAATTAAATATCAGCAGATCATCCGTATTGATCGTAACCCTGACTCCGTTTGCAAACAATGTATGAATCGGGTGAGTCTTATAGTCAGCACACACTTTCAGCATGACATTACTGGTCGGACAGACATTGATCTGGATTCTATTCTCCGCGAGATATCGCATGACCTTTTCAGACTTCGCAGCAAGAACGCCATGCTGGATCTGATCCAGTCCCAGTTCTTCCGCATATCGCCAAACATCCTCGGCCTCGCCAAACTCGCCGATATGCGCCTTCAGGATCAGGCCGTTATCCTTTGCTTTCCCACAGATGCGCTTCAGTTCGCTCATGGTATACGTGCCCGCGCCGTTCATAATATCCACACCGGAAAACCACTTGTATGAAAAGATCTCATCCAGGTCATTTACTTCTTCCGGGAAATACCCGAGACCCAGATCCGGTAAAAGGACCGTATCCGGAGCATAGTTTTCGCGCAGTCCGTCTATCGCATTTTTGAATGACTCCATTCCGCCGAGAAGCTGTATCTCATCCACACAGAAGCTTAATGCCAGTACCGTGACGTTGTCTGCTGCCGCCTGTACAAAAGAACCTTCCACCTGTTTCAAGTATCCTTCTGCGCCTTGGGGAAGATGACATTTCACGTTCTCCTTAAGCCACAGATTCATCTCCGAAAGACTCTCGAAAGATCCGTCATGAGGCGTGATCTTTACGTTCGCGAACTTTTCGAAAAACGAGATATGCCCACCTCTTCCCGCGTGGCTGTGAAGATCGCTCTTGGGAATTCTCGAAAGCGCCTGCAGCGACCCGCTTTTTAACGCTGTTACAAAACTGCTTTCTTCCATGCTTTCCAAGCCTCCGGATCCGAATATGTTTCTATTCTACCATGATACGCGGATTAAATTTCGCATTTAGATTATCGGTATACCTCGATCCCCATTTCTTGAAAAGCACTTTTCGCATAACGAAAGAGGGAGGTCTCCCTCCCCCTTCCTTCGTCAGAATTCACGTTCTTTTCTATAACACTTATTTCTTCCTGATCGGGATCCACAGCTCGCAGAAAACATCCGGACGCGTTCCGTCGAAGTAAAGCTCATAGTCCGTCTGTTCCGAGGCCTCATAGCCCATCTGCGGCAGGAACTCCTTATAGAACTTCACCCAGGTCTTCGCGATGCAGTCGCCGTCTTCGCCCACGCAGTCAAAAACTACATATGTGCCCGGTTCGACATCCCAAATGCGGAAGCCTTTCTTCTCCAGATCCGCTAGATCGAACTCAGCAGTGTCCTCATCAATGATGATGCCGATGCCGTACTCGAAGGTATCTTTTCCTTCTGTCGTCGGACTGCAAAGACCGTAGAGGTCGCGCTTTCCGTCTTCTCTGAGCATCCAGATCGGAGAAAGCATCTGATTGCTGTTGACCTCGCCCCAGAAGTCCGCCACATCGTGGTTGGCTTCGTCGTTAATGATCGCGTTGCTGAATTCTCTTACCAGTGCGATAAACTTCTTTTCTTTTGTCTGAACAATACGGTAATCCATACTCTTACCACCTTTCACAGATAATGTAATCGTAAGTGGATTGAAAAGCGCCAGTTTAACGGGTTCTTCTCTGGCTGTTTTCGGTGCGACACCATGAAACCTCGTGAAGGCTTTGGTAAAGCTTTCGGGCGTTTCATAGCCGTACTTCATCGCCAGATCCGTGATCTTCGCATCGGTCTCCACCAGTTCTTTTCCCGCCAGAGACAAACGGCGGTTCCGGATGTACGCATTGGCTGTCATGCCCGTCACGAAACTGAAAGCCCTGTGAAACTCGTAGCTCGACGTGTGCACCTGCCTCGCTACGTCTTCATAGTTGATCTCCTCAAGAAGATGCTCTTCCATATACGAGATGGCTGTCTGTAATGCTTCGATCCATTCCATGCATTCGTCCTCCTGTGCAGAAACCTAAGCGTCTTTCCTCCTGCTTACACGTCCATTATGGACGAGATCCGGAAAAGCAACATTTCCTCGTTTGCGAAGATTTGTCAGGTGGTTCTATTCTATCATGCCTTTTCGGACTTCGTTTACAGACCCAATTCCGGTAATACTTTCTTCTCGATAAACTCTACCCGGTCGAAGATCATGGGTTTGAATGATCCGTTGACGCCGACAGAGATCTTCTTTTCGCGGTCGACATAGATCACGTTTCCGCCGTCGCCGATCGCTGCCGAAATGTCCCGGTCTTTATGAGGCCGGTACCAGAGATATCCGTACTGCATATTCCCGAAACGTTCGCCCAACTGAAGATGCGGAGCCGTCATCTTTTGAATGTATTCCTCGGACACGATTCGCACACCATCATCTTTTCCGCCATAGCGGCCTTCACACCGCACCATCTCTCCGATCCTGGCCATATCCTGCGCCGACAGGCATAGTCCCCAGCCCGCCGTGACCGCATCCTGTGGATCCGAATACCACTCATGTTTTCTCGGACCTTTATTCATCAGGTAATCGAACTGATCCTCCTTGCTGCTGTCGCCGTGCTTGGCAACAGCCGGGATCCCGAGAGGACCGAAAATATTCTGGTTGGCAAAGTCGATGCACTTACTTCCTGCCGCATTTTCGATGATCCCGGTCAGGATCTGTATCCCGAGGGTTGCGTACTTGAACTCTCCGGTAATGCCCGCACGCCCTCCCAGAAGGTCGAGGGCCGCCACGGTCCAGTCCTCCGATGTGCACACCTTCGTCCACGGCTCCGAACGGTACTTATACGGCGCCGTCATGGTAAGAAGATGGCGGATCGTAACACTGTTAATCGTCTTTTCCCCGCGCTTGGGCGTATAATCCGGAAAGAAATCCATCACTTTCTGATCCACTCCCCGGATATATCCCTTGTCGATCGCGATCCCGGCAAGCAGGCTCATGACCCCCTTCGTGACCGATGCCACATGCATCGCATCTTCCGGAACAAATCCATGCCAGCAGTCGGAATACACCTCCTGCCCGTCCTTAAAAACGCAGATCTGGCAGATATTCTTCTCGTTCCCGATGCTGCTTTCCACATACTCATGTAGTGCTTCTTTACTCATATTGCTCCTCTTCTGGAAAGTAAGATTCGGACGTCCTGAAAAGAAGCATAAATGGATTATAAATTCTTTTCAAGTACTTTTTTACTTCACCGGAAAACACACTTCCGTGACGTACTCGTTCGGATCCTGAGTCTGAACAGGTCCCACATGGTAGATGTTGAACATCGGGCCATTGAGTTCGTACCCGTTGTCCGAGATCCACGACATCACGATTGCCGTGACCTCGCCCATCTGATCGTAGCTGCCCTTGATGATACAGCTGGCCACCTTCACCGCCGGAAGCGTCTGGAACTTCACATGCTCGGTATCGGAGTAGGTTCCCTTGACGGTCATCCACACTCTGACCTCCACATTCTCTTCCTTGTACTCCGGATCCAGAAACTCCGCCGCTGCCAGGCACGGATCAGCCGGCACCAGCGAAGGTCCGACCTCGGCCATCATGCCCCATGCCATGCCCTCGGCAGCATAGTTCGGGATCACCATCTGTACTGTCGCCGCATATCTCTCCGGAATTGTTTTTACTGTTACATCGAAACTCATATTCTGCTCCTTCCTCAGCCTCTTTCGGGCTGTCTCCAGAAGCATCAGTTTATACTCCGTCTCTTCGGAAAGTTTTGTCAGTTCCTTCTGCCTTTCCGAAAGAAACGCCTCCATCTTCTCCTTATCATCATAGCTGTCGAGGATCTTGATGATATCCGCAAGCGAAAACCCCATATCCTTCAGCGCCGTGATCCGGCCGATGGTAAACAGCTGATCCTCACGATAATAGCGATATCCTGTAAAATCATCGATCTCCGCCGGTTTCAGAAGACCGATATCATCGTAGTGTCTGAGCATTCTGATGCTGACTCTGGATAGTTTTGAAAATTCACCTATCTTTAGCATTTTGTCTTAACCTCCATGGATGTTTCTCTTGAGCTCATCACTACCATAATCCCTCACACTATGTGAGAGTCAACACCCTTTTTCACGACTTTTCGGATCCTCTCCTCAAATCGTTCTTTCGAATCACATCGATAACTATTCCCATATTACGTTTCTTTTCGAAAAAAGAAAGGCCCGGGATCTATCTTCCCCGGGCCTTCTTCAGAGGGTGGTAACATGAGTGTAGATATGTTCGTTCTGTTATTTCTTTTGGCTCTTTTCTTCGCCGGATACCCGCTTATTCAGACCGACCATGATGGCGCCGAATACCAGTGCCAAAGCAAAAAAGAGAATAGCCAGTATCATCTTCTCGAGATTAAAAGCAATCGCTGCAACGCTCAGACTTGCAGCAAATAATGCGAATACGATCTTAAGAGTCCATTTTTCCATCGTCATTTCCTCCGGTGTCTTCCTTATCCGAAATGTTGAATGACCAAGCACTTACTTCGCAAGGTCATTATATGCATCCATATTCTTCTCTATCTGTCTATCAGAGATTTCGCACACATCTTTGTCTGATGCATATACGCTTTCCTGCTCTTTCATGCCCGCAATCCTGAAGATCATTTTCGGAATAATATCGCTTCTCGTGTGGTGATATGCTGCCTCGATCTCTTCTCCTCTTCCGAGAAGCGGATCTCCCGTTGCGGAGTTATCGGAAACAGCAAGAAGAGCAATTGCCGGCACCTCGAAAAGCGCTGCCAACGTGTAGAACGTACCCGTCTCCATCTCGATCAGTTCCGCCCCTGTTTCTTTGATTTCATCCAGGTGGGAATACTCCATGGAAATTGAATCCGTACAGAAGACTTTTGCCGGTTTCAAATCATATCCGGAAGCCTTCGCCAGTTCAATAATTCTCTCCATATAATCGAGATCCGGCTGTATCTTTTTAAACGGATGAAAGTCTTCCAGTTTTTCATCCAGATAATGATTTACATAAACTCCGGAAATGCACTCTTTCGGTGTGCAGAAATCACCTACTTTGAAGTCTATAGACAGACCGCCCACTGCCCCGACAAAGATACTCTTCCGGAACTTCATTTCCGCGCAAATGATTGCATGATCAAGTACGTTACATGCACCGGAAGCCGTCTGCGCCCATGCCACTTTGAGCCCGTCTTTTTCGACCAGATATCCCGCAAAATACGAGTGCTGGGAAAGGAGCGTGATCTTATAAGAAGGATCCTTGATGATCTTTACCGGATGCCAGCCCGGTGCAATGACAAGCGCATCATATTCCGTATCCGGATCAAATCCGAATATCTCCTGATACATGATCCCCTGATTATATTTTTTCATGTTGTCCAATGCTTTTTTCAGTTTCTCTTTCATGGCTTTCGTATCCTCATAAATAGATGTTCATTGTCTTCGCCGGTAACATACGCTTCGTTCACACTAATTATTCCTTGGGTGAGAAATACTTCTCTCACTTCCTTATACTTTAAACTTATCAATAGCTTTGAATACCGAACAACATCCTTTGGTTATCGTCAAGATCCATTCTATCAAAATATGCGTTGATCATAATATTCTCAGGTGTGTATCTCATATATCCGTTAGCATCAAACTGATATGCATAACAAGTGCCGTCTTTGTACTCGACTGCCATCTTCCAGTAGCCGTTATCAAGCTGTAATTCGTCGTAAAGTAGCGTGCTGTCAAAAGCGTTCCTGTAAGTTGTAATATCAGCATCTGTAATTTCATATACCTGATATTCCTCGGGCGTATACAGGCCTCCGTCTGTCATACCATATGTTGCTTTTCCCGCCTCAAGATCAACAGAACCATAAATACTCTTCCAGGTCATTGAGTAATTGATTATCAGCAATGAGATCCTTTTTATCTCTTTGTTATCAGGAAAAGATGAGGCGCATCGTCCACTCAGGAACATATATCTGTCTTGCTCGGGCACTACCGCTAAATACTCCTCATCGCTCAACGTAGTCTTCTCAGTAACACCAGTATCATCACCCGGCAGTTCAGTCAAAGATGTATGTGTGATGGCATCTTTCGGCGTTTCAGTCTTCGCAGGCCCACACCCGGTAATCATTACACACAAAGCAACAACAGCTAGCCCTACACTCATAGTTTTCATAAATAGTCTGCGCATGTTTTTCCCCTCAAATGTTTAGTTACTATTCTTGTATTCATACATGACGACGTCGGCAGCAGCGCTCGTTCCGCCTGCCTTTTCATAGCATCTGCACGCAGACACGTTGCCGGTGTTTGTCATCAAAAACATTTTGCGGCAGCCCAGGCTTTTTGAATGCACATGCACAAATCTGACCAATTCCGTTCCGTAACCAAGCTTCTGATAACCGGCCATAATATCGATTGCATGCAGATAAAAAGTCTTTCGTCCATCGGGTTCATTCAAGACATAACCATACGCAAATCCAACGGCTTTTCCGTTATCTTCCGCAATGTAACCAAAAGCGTTCTTTTCGATCAAAAATGCTTTCAGCGTGTCCTCATTGTATTTTGTATTCTGATCATCAATAAAATCAAGCATCAGCGCAAGATTTTGTTCTGCTAACAGTTCACACTTCATATCATCCGACCTCAAATTCCATTTGCCGATAGTTCATTAACTTCCGATTTATACATCTCTTCCCGTATTTTTCTCATCCTCGACCAGACATTATCTCCGTAATTACTAAGCATAACCGTTATCATTCCATTATTTGGATTGTATTCGGAAATGGCGCTTATTCCATCGTCACATCCCTGCATATACACATAGTCCTGTCCTTGGGGATTATCAATGATCCAGACGCCAAACCCGTAATATCCTTCTTCCGGATCTTTTCCGTCTCCGCTCTGTTTGGAAAACATCTGCGTCACCATCTCCTCTGAAAGGAGCTTGTGCTCAAGAAGTCCTTCCCAGAACTTCACAATATCTCCTACAGTAACGAACGCTCCACCGTCACCGGTACCCTTTGCGCCGACAGAGTAAATATTGGTACGGTAATCATCTGTATCAGGACAGTAGATATAGCTGTTCGCGCATTTTGCAGGCAGTTTGTCGAAGGAATAATAACCAGTATTGCTCATGCCGCATCTGTCAAAAACATTCTGCTTTAGATAAACGTCAAAATCCATGCCGGTAATCTTTTCGATGATCATCGCGAGCAATACATACCCGGAATTATTGTACTGAAACCTCTCTCCCCTGCCATACATCATCGGCTTATCAATAAACAGAGGCAGCATATCGCGGTTATGCCTGATCCTATAATTGGGATAATCAGTCCACAACGCTTCATAATCATCCATAACCGATTCATCAAAGTAATCCGGAACACCGGAAGTGTGATTCAAAAGCTGTCTCACTGTAACGTTAGGATCGATCTGTTTCAGATCAAAATCCAGAATCGAGCCGATAGTATCTTCGAATCCAAGTTTCTTTGCTTCGATCAGCTGAAGGATGCCCACAGCAACAAAGGACTTGCCCATTGATGCAGATGCAAATTTTGTATCGATAGTATTCGGGATCTCATTTGCCAGGTCTGAAAATCCGCCGCTGTAATTCAGCAATACATCCCGGCCTTTGATTATATATGCGTTTCCTCTGAATTCTTTATCCATAGTTATTACTGTCATAATATTTCATTATCCTGCTGGTTTTCTGTACCAAGGGTTGCTACCGTTTTATGTTCATTATATCACTGGAAAATGGTCGTAATTGGAAGGACGAAGAACGAAAACGACGATCGGATCAAGGACAATCCAATCGTCGTTTCATGGGCTCATTTTTCGCTTTTTGATTTAAATAGAAAAGTGCATCATGCTGCAAAAATCTATTATAAACTATTGACTCTGCTGTAAAAAGGATCTATTCTGTAATAGAAAAATGCATCACGATGCAGAAATCTATTATAGAGGTGTATATGGATATTAAGCGGGATTTTTATCTAAACAAGCTGATTAACCGTATGGGAAATGGTCAGGTGAAGGTAATCACCGGAGTAAGACGATGCGGAAAATCGTTCCTTCTCAATACCCTTTTTTACGACTATCTGATAGAAAATGGAGTTCCCGCGGATCATATCATCAGATTTGCATTTGATTCTGCAGATGATCTTGAAATGATCGGTGAAAACATAATTACTCTTCAGAAAGAAAAGAAAAGCGTCGATCCGCAGAAATTCATGAAATACATTCGATCACAATGCTCAGATAACCGGAAATACTATCTTCTCCTAGACGAAGTTCAATTGATGGATTCTTTCGAATCTGTGCTGAACGGTTATCTTCGTAAAAGAAATATGGATCTGTATGTTACGGGAAGCAATGCAAAATTCTTATCTAAAGACATTATCACAGAGTTCTCAGGACGTGGCGACGAGATCCACATGTTTCCTCTGAGTTTTGCCGAGTTTATGACAGCATTCTCTGGCGATAAGTATGAAGGGCTTACTCAATACATGACTTACGGGGGAATTCCGCTGGTAGTTCTTTGTAAAGATAATAACGACAAGGCAGATCGGCTTTCCAATCTATACACTGAAATCTACATATCAGATATCATAAAAAGGCACAACGTTCGTAACAAAGGCGATTTAGAGGATCTTCTGAATATCCTCTCCTCTTCTATCGGTTCGTTGACAAACCCCGAGAAGCTTCAGAGAACCTTCAAAACTGTAAAACACTCAAAGATCACCAACCAGACCATACAGAAATATATTGGATACCTGGAAGATTCTTTTCTTATGGAGTCAGCAACCCGCTACGACATAAGAGGAAAATCCTATATTGATACTCCACTGAAGTATTATTTCAGTGACCTTGGTCTACGAAATGTACGAATCAATTTTAGGCAGATGGAGCCCACACATTCTATGGAGAATATCATATACAATGAGCTTCGTATGAGAGGATACAACGTTGATGTGGGTGTCGTTTCGTTTTCCGAACGAGATAACTACGGAAAGAGTCAACGAAAGCAGCTCGAGATTGATTTTGTATGTAACAAAGGTGCCTCCAGGTATTACATTCAATCTGCATATTCGTTGCCAACCGAAGAAAAGAGAATTCAAGAAACACGTCCTTTTGGAAAGATTAAAGATGCCTTTAAGCGAATTGTGATAACAGCGGACTTTATGTCTCCGCATTACGATGAGGATGGGATATTTATGGTAAATATCTTCGATTTCTTACTGGACCCAACGATTATCGAAAAGTAAAAGTTACACCATCTTCCAGGTGCTTTTTTACGATTTTTAACTTGGTCTCTCTTGTTATTAGCATAAAAGTACCCCCATTCATTGTACATCGCTGTACAAAAAATGGGGGAACTTCAGGGTTTGTGTGTCCACAGGACATTTACGTTATTAGTCGGAAACGAAAGTTTTGAACGAACGCGCATAAGACATACAATTTGATGTGGAAGAAGAGGAAAAAATAGAATTACCGGAAATAGCAGATGTAACGGATGCAGCCGACGGACAGACGGAGTCAGAGGCGCAGACAGAATCTGACGGACAAACGGAACCAGAAGAGCCGACAGAGTCGCAGTAAGAAAAAAGCGGCTCATAAAAAAGCCGCTTCATTCTCAATAGTTCAATACTACTAAAGGAGAACACCTGATCCCGGATCAGGTGTTTTCTCCGTCTGCCGTCGGAAGTCCAAGAAGCTTCATCACTTCTTCAACTCTCTCATTCTTCACATTGTTTTTCGGCATGATGATGACAATTGTATTTCCTTCGTAGTAAACGCCCGCATAAACTTCTCTCCCGGAACGGTAAAAGTCACCGAAAATGGTCGTGCACGTATCAGTTCCGTTCACCACGATATAGCCATGGCCTTCTTCTAACACACACTGGTATTCGCCCTTGAACATATCAGGCTTAAAGGTCTCGTTGAAAGGATTATAGTATTCATCCATGAAGCGGTTGAGCGCTTCTTTTTCCGAGTCAAATACACAGCAGTCCAAACGCGGCTCTTCTTTATCCGAAAGAGCATAGTATTTTCCACTGTAGGCCATTTCTTTGGTCAGTTCCGCCGCATCCGTCTCATGGATCTTATCCGGATTCGCTCCGAGCTTCTCTTGCACGTATCCGTAAAAGTCCTGCGACATCGCTTCCATCGCCGCATCAAAAGTGGAAGCATCTTCAATGACCTCCTCGTTTTCAGAAGTTGTCGCTTCCTCTTCAGTTTCGTCTTTTTCAATTACTTCCGCCGAAGTTTCTTTCTTTTCCTTCTTTTCTTTCTTTGTAGTTTCCTTGCTCTTTCCACATCCTACAGATGCCAGGATCAAAGCCGAAACCATCAGAATTGCCGCAACGTTTTTAAACTTATGCATACGTTTTGTCTCCTATCCTCTTGTTTTGTGCTCTTAGATGTCTTTTTCTGATCTTCGGGAAAAGCACTCGAAACAGTGTTTTTCCACGATGAGGCTATTCTATCACAAAAAACACTAACATTTCACCTAATTCTTTTCTGTGATAGAAGGTCTTATTCCCTTTTTCATCCATTGTCAAGGCATCCTTTGTCCCTTACAATCGAAAATAGATAAGACCCGGTTGCGGGATTTTTCCGCAGAAAACGAAACGAGGGAATACTATGGTAACGCTTTGTCCCAACTGTTCTGCCCCTGTCGTCTTCGATCCGAAGACACAAAAGGTCATTTGCCATTCCTGTAGCGGCTCCTGGGACCCGCAGGAATTCGATCTTCAGAAGGAGAGCGTAGACCTGGAAGAAACAAATGCGGACGTATCTGATATCGACGATGAGGATGTGGCCGCCCACTTTCTCGATGCCTATGTCTATCACTGCCCTTCCTGCGGTGGCGAGATCAATGTCAACGGAACCGAAAGTTCCACCAAGTGCATTTACTGCGGAAATCCGAGTATCGTGTTTAACCGGATCGAGAAGGAAAAAGCACCGGAATACATCATTCCCTTCACCGTCACCCGTGAAGAGGCTATTGAGAAGATCCGTCAAAGCCTGAAAGGACGTCTTCTGGTTCCCAAAGTCATAAAGAACCTGAATCCGGATATGGTCCGCGGAATCTATGTGCCCTACTGGCTCGTAAATGGCCGACATCTTGAAGGAGCCGTAGTGCGAAGCTATATCCCGGACAGAAGTTCGGATGGATCCACCAAACCGTATTACTGGGGCAGAGCCGGCATGATGCAGCTGCGGAATCTTCCGGTAGACGGATCGAAGATCCTATCCGATGACAGTTCCCAGCAGCTGGAGCCCTACGACCTTTCCGCCATCCAGCCTTTTGCGGAAAGCTATCTTCTGGGCTTTTATTCCAACGCCTCGGATATTACCTATAAAGACTTAACTGATGCTGCCGAAATGCGTGCCGTCGGTGCTTTTCACGACCAGGCCGCAGCCAGCGTATCCGGTGCCAACCCGCAAGTAGTCTGTTGGGAATACGAGACCGTGATAGATGAAAACATCTATTACGCCATGTTCCCGGTATGGTTTGTCTCCTACGATTATGACGGACAGCATAATATCATCATGGTGAACGGACAGACCGGAAAAGTCGTGGGCGCGATCCCCTGGAAAAAGAAAAAACTGACCTGGGTAACCGCGATCCTGACGGCACTTTTCTCCATTCCTCTGACCATGACCATGTACTACTTCATCGAACTTACGCATCAAGAGGGAGAACCCGATGCGATGGCGAATCTTGGGCTGGTCTTTTTTCCGCTGTTACTGGGTTTTGTTACGATCGCCATGGCGTCCGGGAAAAAGAAACTTGTGGATATCCATCTAAAGATGTCGCAGGCTTCTTCCATCTTCCATTTTGCTAAGAAAAGACAGGAGTGATCAGGTATGTTTTGGTTAGTGTTTGCTTCGATTATAATCATGCTGCCGCTGGCCTACGGCCTTGCGACCTTTTTCCTGTATTCGATACTCCAGCATTCCAATCTGATCGGAAACAGCCGTTCCGCCTCAGAGAAGATCTCCACGCCTATATCCTACACCCACAAGGATAACAGCCTTCCTCAGCTATTCGAGAATTCCATGTATGAACCTACTGCGATCGAATGGCTTCGTGAACTAAAGCAAAAACCGGAATACTCCGAAGCACTGGAAAACCAGCTTTCGAAAGATGATTTTCCGATCCTTACCACGCCGAAGAGTTTGATCCAGAAATTGCAGAGAAAGCAGAACAGTGCAGCAATCCAGGCCGCTGCACCTATGGACTCATCTTCACAGGATGAAAAACGCGGATCATGGAAAGACGCGATCATTAATTAGAAGTAAGGTTTGTCCTTATAAAATCTCAGCCCGTATTTCTTCCAGCGAAACCACGGTAAAAGCACTGTCGATGTTTTTTCCTTCTGTAGAAAACTCCAAGTCTTTCTGTCTCAGGGATCGTCTTTATGTACTCCCACTCTTCCTTTGCAAAGAAATCTCTTGCGATCGACATTTCGATATCTTCGATCCGTTCCACATCGATACCGAGATTTCGATCCCCGATTCCGCACACGACCCAGTCACCGGAGTGGGAAAGGTTAAAGAAGATCTCCTCATGATCCTTCAGAAACGGCTTACCATATTCGTTTGTTCCAAGCGAAAGATCCTCGATACCATAACGTTTCTTCAGCGCATATCGAAGAAGCACTTCTGCAAAAAGGCTTCGCATCTTATCCGCCTCAAAGCGGAAGCGGCTGATCTGAGTCCTCCGCTCCGAAGAGATCTTTTCCAGAAGATCCCGGACCTCTCCGATCCCGGAAGTCTCGTAGAATCCATGAATATGCATCGTAATTGTCGTCAAACACGGTGTTTTAAGCAAAAGAAAATCCTGAAAGGGCAAGGTTATGTTCTGATAATAATTCACACTTCATATCATTCGACCTCAAATTTCATTTTCCGATAGTTCATTAACTTCAGGATTTAGTTATCTATAGGTCTTCTTTGTAGATCCTCTTATCTGATCCATTTGGATAATTCGCTGCCATAAAGTCAAACAATTTATCTACGATGGCACCTCCGAATATTTAAGGTCATTATTTCATGACCCGTTGAAAGCAATTGTGTAATCTCTTATTTGAACCCGTCACCCTTCAGACCATGAGGCGGCCAATGCTCCGTCAGTATTTTTCCATCTCTTTTAAGCCTGTTATTGCATAGTTCATCGCCATAACCGATTGCCTTATTACGATAGTAGGCGAGACCGTATGATGCGAAACAAACGTGATCCATATTACAGACATACGGCATTATATCCAAAAAATCCTTTTCCTTCAGATATTTCCATGCACCGCACCGTACACAGTCAAGTTTAAGACTGTAATCGTTATCCGGTTCACGATAAACATAAACCCATGCATACGGGTATTCATCTCCAAACTTCCTGCTCTTTACCGCCATCCTTACCAAAAATGATTGAGCGAATTTCCGATTGGTCAAACACCGCACAATGCTTTGTATCCAACCCGGTAAAGGTTTAAAATGCCGCTGTTCCATTATCGTCAGAAGCTCTCCAATCTTATGATCTTCAATCCCGTGTTTTCTGCCGACTAAAAACAATGCAGTATATTGACCGATGCCAACCAGATTTGAAGTATCATTTGAATTCTTACTGCCTCCCACAAACGGCAGATCTTCAAGCACTGCTTCAGTAAAAGCGGTTTGAACCTCTTTAAGAATATTAGAATAGTCCGATGCAAATACTTCCCGTGTCTCGTCCTTTGCATATGACATCAGTTTGTTAATCTGTTTCAGGTATTTGCTTTTGTTTTTAGAGTAATAAGGATGCATGTGTATTACCCTCTAAACAACATAAAGATACCTGCTGTGATCATGCACACAAAAGGGAAGAGTATCAGTCTGATTATTTGATTTTTATTATTCCAACCACGTTTTTTCCAGCCTTCACACTCTTTGGTCTCGGGAAATAACTTTTTGTAAAATCCTGATGTCATTACAAGCCACTGATCCTGCACAAAGATATCGAAGATCTTGATAATATACAGACAAATCAAAAATCTGAGCCATAACTGCCAGAAACCATATCCTGACTTCAGGCCGTCTATGCCAAGAAATACTATTCCTCCGATAAATGATGCAGCAAATAATGCAAACAGGATATGTGCTGTCCTCTGTTTCCATCGCGGCGGTTCCGGATGATCTTTAGCAGCTTCCTTTATATCTTCGGGCAAGAACCGGAGCACAAAAGATGGCTTGGCCATAGGGCTTGCAATCACTATCACAAGGAATTCAATAAGACACATTATTAATGAAACAGCTATTGTCTTAATCATCAGTTCTGTAAACACTCCGTTCATTGAATCGATGATAATTATATAGCAAAAAGTTAGTTTACGCTAACTTTTTGCTTGCAATTCGTGCATGTTCAATTCAGCAACAACTACTACAATCTATCAAAAGGTCATTTCGATATCGTTTTCTATTAAAAGTTATCCTGTTACCCCCATTGTTATGTTTACTGATGATATTACGTTCTAATAAACTGTTTATCCGCATCATATTCATCACTGACGAAACGTTCAACCGTCATGTGGAGATCGTATTTCTCGCGTAGCTCAGCAAGTTGCTTCATCATAGGTGATGCATGATGCTCATCTATAGCGGCCTGATCCGTCCATGAGTCTATGAGCAGAACTGTCTCCGAATCATCAAGCGGAACA
>JAFZQI010000025.1 GCA_017620475.1 Clostridiales bacterium
CGCCGCTATAGGAACAGAACGCGGTCGGGATGCAGAGTGTGTCATCTTTAATGAAAGCGTAGCTTGTCGGATCCCATGCGGTATAGCCTCTTGCTTCAAATGTTGCACGAAGTCCGCCACTCGGGAAAGAAGAAGCATCCGGTTCGCCCTGGACGAGTTCTTTGCCGGAGAACTCCATGATCACTCCGCCGCCTGCTGTAGGAGAGATGAAGCTGTCGTGCTTCTCGGCGGTGACACCGGTCAGCGGCTGGAACCAGTGAGTGAAGTGGGTGGCGCCCTTTTCGGTTGCCCAATCCTTCATGGCATTCGCTACAACATTCGCAATCTCTATATTCAGCGGTAGACCTTCTTCGATGGTCTTCTTCATCGCCTTAAATGTTTCTTTCGGGAGACGGGCCTTCATGATCTGTTCATTAAAAACCATTGTTCCAAAGATCTCAGGTACGTTTGTCATATTCTTTTCCTCCTTATAACGTTGAAGGCGCCTGAAGAAATCTTTTTTCTCCAAGCGCCTTTGCTTTATGTGCGTATCTTACCCTTACGTTTTGAGGTTGTCAACAGGAAAATGAATAATTCTTTTCGTAAACTTGCACAATATCCAAAAACATTCAATAAAAATGAACGATTTCACGCCCGAAATGAATTTATCAAATAATGAGGTTGCAAAATTCCCGTCAAAGGAGTAAAGTGTGCATATAAGTAAAGTATGGCTAACCGGGCGCGCGATCGCGAGTATATTAATATATCCGATTAAAAAGAACCGGCTGCCGGAAAAAGACTTCGATCATTGCAGGAGGTGAATTGTATGAGCTCTACAGGAATTGATAAGGTATTGATTCTTAATGAAGGCGGTAAAGCCAGCCGTGTCGTGGAGGACTTCATCCGCAAAAGCCTCAAGCATCCCCATGAGATCGTCTGGTCGGATCTGAAAGAGAAGGGAAGGGGCCTGGCAAGAAAAGGCGACTTCGGCCTTCTGGTCGTAGACGCGGATATCACTTCTTCCGAAGCCTATTCCGCCTGCAAGATTGCGATCGCCCATCCGACCGCCTGCATTCTTTTCCTGGCAACAGAAACGGAAATGACGACACCCGAAGAAAAGAAAGCACAGACCGCGCTTTTGGACCTGGGTGCTGCGATCCTGATCAAACCCCTAAAACAAAGTGCTTTTGCCGCGGCAATAAACTCCGCGGATATGGCCCACATCCGGCTTTGTGCTTTGAAGAAAAAACTTGACGATGAGAAGGTCGTGACAAGAGCCAAGCTCCTCCTGATGCAGTCGCTGGGACTTTCGGAGGAAGAGGCGCATAAGTTTATCGAGAAGAAAGCCATGAACACCGGGCGTACGAAGTTCGATGTGGCCTTCGAGATCGTGCAGACATACGAAGAGAAGTAAGAACGATTATGGCAACAAATAGGGTCGGACAGGAAGATTGGAACGATTATTGAAACGAAATGGTCGGATAGGAAGATTGGCCCGTCCGCTTGAAAAGGGAGATGGTTCGAGATGAAGTATGAATTTACGAAGATGCAGGGATGCGGCAACGATTATGTGTATATCGATGCCAGAAAATACGACATCCCTGATCCGGTTTCCCTTGCTAAAAGAGTTTCGGACCGGCACTTCGGTATCGGTTCGGACGGCCTGATCCTGGTAGCGCCGTCGGATGTGGCGGATGCCAGAATGATTATGTTTAATCTGGATGGTTCGGAAGGAAAGATGTGCGGCAACGGCATCCGCTGTGTCGCCAAGTTCGTTTGTGATCAGTGGGGCTTTGCCGGAGATGAGATGAAGATCGAAACGGCAAGCGGGATCAAGACGATCCGCCTTCAGAAGGATCTGGATGGGCAGGTCGTGGGCGCGACGGTGGATATGGGCCGCGCGATATTGTCTCCCCAGCTGATCCCGGTAGATCTTCCCGGGGATACCGTGGTGGACCGTGAGGTCGAGGTGGACGGAAAGAACTATCACATCACCTGTGTCTCCATGGGAAACCCGCACGCAGTGCTGTTCGAAAAGAACGTGGATGAACTGGATCTTCCGGCGATCGGGCCGAAGTTTGAGCATCACCCGATGTTTCCCGAGAGCGTAAATACCGAGTTTTGCGAGGTGCGGGGCGAGAACCTTCTGCGCATGCGGGTGTGGGAGCGCGGTTCCGGCGAGACCTGGGCCTGCGGAACGGGCACCTGCGCGACAGTCGTTGCGGCCTGCCTCAACGGTTTGGTGAAGAAGGGCGAGGATGTCCGCGTGATCTTAAACGGCGGAGAACTGGTCATCAACTATACCGATGAGCGGGTGCTGATGACGGGACCTGCGGTGACATCGTTTACCGGCGTGCTCGAAGTGTAAGGAGGAAGAAGACTATGCAGATCAACAAGCATTATCAGGATATTGAAGAAACGTATTTGTTTTCGGAAGTGGCGGAGAGAGTCAGAAAGTTTCTGGCTTCCGGTGCCGGTACTTCCGTAATCAAGATGGGTATCGGCGATGTGACGCGTCCGATCTGCCATGCTGCGGTGGAAGCGCTGAAGAGTGCGGCTGAGGAGATGGGGACGGAGGAAGGTTTCCACGGATACGGCCCGGAACAGGGATATGAATTCCTGCGTGACGAGATCGCGTTCTACTACGAAAGAACCAGCGGCGTCAAACTTTTTGCAGATGAGATCTTCGTTTCCGACGGCGCCAAGAGCGACCTGGGAAACATTCTGGATATCTTCGGTAATGATAATGTTGTGGCAGTTACGGATCCGGTGTATCCCGTATATGTCGATACGAACGTGATGGCCGGAAGAAAGATCATTAAGCTTCAGGCAAATTTCGAAAACGGATTCCTGCCGATGCCGTCGGAAGATCTTGAGGCGGATATCATCTATCTCTGCTCACCGAATAACCCGACCGGTGCGGCCTATACCAAGGCCCAGCTTCAGGAGTGGGTGGATTTTGCAAACTCCCGCGGTTCGGTGATCCTTTTTGATGCGGCATATGAATCCTTTATTTCCGATGAGGATGTGCCGAGATCGATCTACCAGATCGAAGGGGCGAGATCCTGTGCGATCGAGTTCTGTTCTTTTTCAAAGACCGCCGGCTTCACCGGACTTCGCTGCGGTTACACCATCGTTCCGGCGGGCCTGGTAAGAGACGGGGTTCAGCTTAGGAAGATGTGGCTGCGCCGTCAGACGACGAAGTTCAACGGTGTTTCCTATCCGATTCAGCGTGCGGCGCAGGCGTGTCTGCGTGAACAGGGACACGCGGAGATATTGGAGAACATCGCGTATTACAAGGAGAATGCGAAGGTCATGGCCGAGACATTTGAGGAGCTCGGCTGGCCGTATACCGGCGGGAAGAACTCGCCGTATCTGTGGGTCAAGTGCCCGTATGACATGAAGTCCTGGGAGTTTTTCGATGTTCTTCTTCAGAAGGCGAATGTCGTAAGTACTCCGGGATCTGGATTTGGTGAATGCGGCGAAGGGTATGTGCGGTTCACGGCGTTCAACACGCATGAAAACACGATCGAAGCGATGAAGCGCATTCGAGAGATCGATAGCAAATAACGGCTCCCGCGCTTTTATAGAAAAAGGAGACGAATATGGCACCTTTTGACAGGATACTAAGTGGCATACCTCAGATGGATACCGCCTTTGACAATATCCGTCTGGGTGACAATGTGGTCTGGCGCGTGTCCGACCTTTCGGAGTTCCGGCTTTTCATGGAGCCCTATATCGAGCAGGCGATCAAGGATAAACGCAAGATCATCTACTTCCGGTTCGCAAGTCACGCTCCGCTTATTTCTGACCGGCCGGAAGTGCAGACGGTTCAGATCGCACTTTCCCACCGGTTTGAAACATTTACGGTAGATATCCATAACGTGATCGAAGAAGCGGGAAAGGATGCTTTTTACGTATTTGACTGCCTGTCCGAACTTCAGACGGCATGGGCCACGGACCTGATGATGGGTAATTTCTTCCGCGTGACCTGTCCCTTCCTTTTTATCCTGGACACCGTAGCCTTTTTCCCGATCATCCGCGGCAAACATTCTGTGCATGCGATCAATAAGATCCTGAATACGACACAGCTGTTTATCGATGTGTATTCCGATAACCGAAACAGCATCTATGTCCGGCCCCAGAAAGTTTGGAACCGGAATTCTGATACCATGTTTCTTCCGCATACTTATGAGCCGGAGACCGGAAAGTTCCAGCCGATCCTGGACGGCGTCAAATCGAGCCGTTTCTACCAGACACTGGGACAGGCGCAACGATCTTCCGAAGAGCAGTTCTCGGATTCCTGGGACCGCTTCTTTAATCGTACGAAGATCCTTCACGAAAGCGGCGCCGACATCACGGAAGACTGCAGCCGCATGTGCAATATCATGATGACGCGCGATACCAAGATGCGTGAAATGGTGAAGAAGAACTTCCGTCCGGAGGATTATTTCGCCGTAAGAGATCACATGATCGGCACCGGCATGATCGGCGGTAAAGCCTGCGGCATGCTGCTTTCCCGAGCGATCATAAGGAACCGGGAACCGGATATCGCCGAGTTTCTCGAGCCACACGATTCTTTTTACGCGGGATCGGACCTCTACTACACCTATATCGTTGACAATGACCTCTGGGATCTTCGCATCCGCCAGAGAACGGAAGAAGGGTACTTCACGCTGGCCGCGGAATTTGCCGAGAAACTGATGGACGGCGAGTTTTCTTCCAGTATGCGGGAGCAGTTCGTACGGATCATCGAGTATTACGGGCAGGACCCGTATATCATCCGTTCGAGCAGTATTCTTGAGGACGGCTTCGGAAATGCCTTTGCCGGAAAATACGAATCGGTATTCTGCATCAACCGGGGCACGAAGGAAGAGCGGCTTCTGGAATTTGAAAAAGCGATCAAGACCGTATATGCCAGCTCCATGAGCCTTTCGGCACTGGATTACCGGAAAAGACGGGGATTGGATAAAAGAGATGAGCAGATGGCTCTTCTGATCCAGCGCGTGTCGGGTTCGTATTACGGCCCCTACTACATGCCGTGCGCGGCGGGTGTCGGATATTCCTACAGCCCGTACCGCATTATGCGGGATACCGACCCGGCGGAAGGCATGCTGCGTCTGGTCATGGGGCTGGGCACCTCGGCCGTAGACCGTACCGAAGGCTCGTATCCGCGTATCGTCAATCTCGACTCGCCGGAAAAGACCTCCTATTCCTCCTCGGCGGATAAGCATAAGTTTTCGCAGGGCAAGGCGGAAGTGATCAATATGGTGTCTCACGAACTGGAGAGGCTGCCGTACGAAAAACTGGAGGAGAACATACCTCCTTATCTGGAAAATACCCTTCTCGAACACGACTACGAGGCGGAAAGAAGGCTCCGGGAGATCCGCATGGACCGGCAGGTCAAGTTCATTTCCTGTATCGGCCTGGTCAAAAACAAACAGCTCATGGATCAGATGAAGCGCATGCTCCGCTGTATCCAGGATGAGTATGAATACCCCGTGGATACGGAGTTTACGATCAACCTTTCTGAAAACGGCGAATACTCCATCGACCTTCTGCAGTGCCGTCCGCTTCAGGTCCAAAAAACCTCTGCAGGAACGGTGATCCCGCAGGATATTCCGGAGGAGCGTATCCTTCTTGAAAGTAAAGGCGCGTCGATGGGAATGTCGAAAGCGACAACCCTTGATACGATCGTTCTCGTCGATCCGGTCAAGTATTACAACATGCCGTACCGGGATAAGCCGGCAGTGGCCCGCCTGATCGGTAAACTCAACTGGCATTTCCGCGATCAGAATAAGCACATGATGCTCATCGTTCCGGGACGTGTGGGTACAAGTTCCCCGGAACTCGGCGTGCCCACGGCCTTTTCGGATATCAGTGCTTTTGAAATCATATGCGAGCTGGAAGAATCCCGGGCGGGGTATAATCCGGAGCTTTCGTACGGAAGCCATATCTTCCAGGATCTGGTGGAGGCGGAGATCCTTTATACGGCGGTCTTCCACGACAAAAAGACCATTCATTTCCACCCGGAGAAACTTCAGGATGCACCGGATCGGATCAGTGATTTTGCCGATGCAAAAGAACTGTGTGATATCGTGCATGTGTTCGATGTGAGCGGTCGGGACTGCCGGGTGTATAACGATGTCGCCGACGAGCATCTGCTGATCACATGCTGATGCCCGGCGGCCGGATACATGGATGAGCGACCGGCGGATTTTGAATGGAAAAAGGTGTTTGAATATAGAGGTGAATCGTAAATGAAAAATCATCTGATTGCGGTGGCGGCGTGCGTTCCGTCTTTGAAAGTCGGGGATGTTCGGGGAAATACGAAAACGATCATCAATTTGATCGGGGAGCAGAAGGCTTGCGGCGTAATCGTTTTTCCCGAGC
Source organism: Clostridiales bacterium (assembly GCA_017620475.1). Taxonomy (GTDB): domain Bacteria; phylum Bacillota; class Clostridia; order Saccharofermentanales; family Saccharofermentanaceae; genus Scatonaster. The sequence continues at coordinate 6,373 of JAFZQI010000025.1, forward strand.
TTTCGGTCACGGGATATACGTGCGCGGACCTTTTCGAAAGTGATCTTCTTTTGGAGGCGTCTGAAAAAGCACTTCCAGAGATTGCGAAGGCGACGGAGGGAACGGGCGTTACGGCGGTCGTCGGAGTTCCTTTGCGGTTTGAAAACAACCTGTATAACTGCGCGGCGATCCTTTCGGAGGGACAGGTGCAGGCGCTGATCCCCAAGTGCTATATGCCGAATTATTCGGAGTTTTATGAGTGCCGGTGGTTTGCGTCCGGCAGAGATATCCTCGGAAAGACGGTCCGGATCGGAGGGCGGGAAGTGCCCTTCGGGATGGATATTCTTGCGGAGGATCCTTCCAGCGGGGCCGTGCTTGGGGCGGAGATCTGTGAGGATCTCTGGATTCCGGATAAGCCGAGTACCCATGCAGCGCTGGCCGGTGCGAATATCATTGCGAATCTTTCAGCGTCGGATGAGCTGATCGGAAAGCAGGAGTACAGAAGAGAACTGGTCAAACAGCAGAGCGGTGCGTGTTACTGTGCGTATATCTATGTGTCGTCGGGGACCTGCGAGAGCAGCACCGATCTGGTCTTTTCGGGTCATACGATCCTGGCGCAGAATGGAAGCCTCCTCGGCGAGGCGATCTTTCCTTCCTATCCGCACGTGGAACGGGCGCTGGTCGATCTGGGGACGATCATGCACGACAGAAGGCGCCAGAATACATTTGAAAACGACTTTTCCGGGAACTACCGGAGGGTGCAGGTTCGAATCGGCTCAGCCGGCGGTTCGAACGGTAGTTTGGAGGGAGAATCGGCTGCTGCTTCGAACAGTGCTTTTACGGATGAAGTGGATATCGATGCGCTGGTGGGGATCCTGAATCAGTATGATTACCCGATTGCGAGAAATCCTTTTGTTCCGTCCGATGAGGCGAAGAGGGAAGAGCGCTGCAAGCGAATATTGCAGATCCAGGCCAACGGGCTGGCAACAAGAGTGCGTGCAACGGGGATCAAAAATCTGGTGATCGGAATCTCCGGAGGCCTGGATTCGACGCTGGCGCTGCTTGTTTGCGCGCAGGCAAGAAGAATCATACCCGATATCCGCATCATCGCCTATACGATGCCCAGTGAAGGCAATACGACATCCCATACCCTGAATAACGCATGGAACCTCATGAAGATCCTGGCCGACGAGTCCTATGAAGTCCCCATCGGCGAGGGTGTGAACCTGCATCTTTCCCAGCTGGGCCACGAGCCGAAGTATCAGGGGGAAGGCGATGTGACATACGAGAACGCGCAGGCCAGAATGCGTACTTACATCCTGATGGATGCCGCCAACATGAAAAACGGCCTCGTTGTCGGGACCGGCGATCTGTCGGAACTGGCCCTCGGCTGGTGTACGTATAACGGCGATCACATGTCCATGTATGCGGTGAATACTTCCGTGCCAAAAACACTGGTCAAGTACATTTGTTCCACCTATGCGATGATGTGCGGAAACGAAGAACTGAAGAACGTGATCCTTTCCATATGCGATACGCCGATCTCACCGGAACTGACGCCGAGTGAGGACGGAAAGATCGCACAGAAGACTGAAGAAAAGATCGGGAAATACGACCTTAACGATTTCTTCCTTTTCTACACCCTGCGTTACGGCTTTGAACCGCACCGCTCGATCGCTTATGCACTGCGTGCATATCCGGAACTTCAAAAGGAAGAGGTGACCGAGGCGGCAAAGAAGTTCTTCAAGCGCTTCTTCTCCCAGCAGTTCAAGAGGAGCTGTCTCCCGGACGGCCCGAAGGTCGGCTCGGTTTCCCTCTCTCCCCGCGGCGACTGGCGCATGCCCAGCGACGCTAGTTCGGCTCTTTGGCTGGAGTAGAAGGGTGGATCTTCGTGCTGATCTTTTTGTTGAGATAGGAAAGAAGCGGCACGATCAGGTGGAAAAAGAGGTTGGCGTTTTTGTACATACGGCATTCATCTTGCCAGACTTCGAATATTCGACATATAATTTTGTAAGAACTTCCAGGAGGTACATACTTATGTCTAAAGAAGAGATTGCGATTCCCGCGATATTGAAGATCGAGCGCGGCGTGACGGCGCATATCGGCGATTACATGAAGGATGAGGGCTTTACGCAGGTGACTCTTCTTTTTGGAAATGGACTGACCGAGATGTTCGGTGATACGGTTTTCGCCTCCTTTGAGAAAGCGGGCGTGACGGTGCTTCACCATCAGGAGATGGACACGGTAGATTTTAAAGACATTACCGATCTGGCTTTTCAGATCCCGAATAAAACGCAGGCGATCATCGGCATGGGCGGCGGTAAGGTGATCGACGCGGCCAAGTATATCGGATATATCCTTCGGATCCCGTTCATCAGCGTACCGACAAGCTCGTCCTCGGACGGTTTTTCCAGTTCGTCGGCCTCCCTTACGGTCAACGGTCATCGTAAATCCCTGCCTGCGAAGATGGCTTACGGGATCCTGGTGGATACGGATGTCATAAAGAGTGCACCGGTCCGGTTCCTTTATTCCGGCGTGGGCGATATGGTGGCCAAGATCTCTTCGACATACGACTGGCAGCACGAAGAGGATATGGGATATGACGAGGTCAACGACTTTGCCTTCATGATCGCAAAGAAAGCGGTCAACTCGTTCGTGAGAACGCCGTTTGAATCCATGAACGAAGATCTTTTCTTAAAAGAACTTCTCGATTCGCTGGCGATGAGCGGTGTGGCCAATGAGATCGCAGGATCCAGCGCACCGACGAGCGGAAGTGAGCACCTGATCTCCCACGCGCTTGACCAGCTTCTGGAACACCCGCAGCTGCATGGTGTCCAGGTGGGTATCGCGACATATATTATGTGTAAGATCTGTGACCACCGCTGGAAAAGGATCGATACGGTGTTTACCAAGACGGGCTTTTGGGACTATTGTGAGACGCTGGACCTGAAGGTGGAGGATTATCGGAATGCTATCGATATGGCGCCGCAGATCAAGCCTTTCCGCCACACGTATCTTCACGAGGAGAAGTACAGGGATCTGGCGAAAGCGCTGCTTACCAGCGACGAGCATCTTAAGAAGATATTCCATCTGTGAAAATGCATAATTGCGAATTGCTTGTTGCATCGCTAAACAAATAATGCACGTTTTTTATCGTTTTTTGCTATTTGTTTTGCAAGATGTTGAAATCAAACTTGCAAATTGGTAAGATTTAACCATCGAAACTAGCAAAGGCGCTAAGTGTTTCCCGGATCTTCCGAAAAGAAATCGGAAGAAAGGAGCGGAAAGGCTGCGCCACAGTGCTTTTCGAGCCGAATCGGGAAAGACTTTCTTGACCTGAGGAGGCAGAAAATGATGATGCAAAAGCAGGGACTTTATTCTCCCGAATATGAGCATGATGCGTGCGGCATCGGTTTTGTGGTCAATATCCATGGCAAAAGAACACATCAGACGGTGAAGGATGGTTTGAAGATCCTTGCAAATCTGGCGCACCGTGGTGGTGAGGGAAGCGATGAGAATACCGGTGATGGAGCGGGCATGCTCCTTCAGATCCCGGACGCGTTCTTTCGAAAAGTTTGTCCGGAAGATCACATTACGCTCCCTGCCCAGGGTGATTACGGCGTAGGTATGGTTTTCCTGCCGCGGCAGAGTGATGCCCGCGAGAAGTGCATGAAGGTCATCGATAAGGCGGTAGAAGAAGAGGGCCAGGTCGTGCTGGGCTGGCGTGATACGCCGGTCAATGAAAGCACCATCGGCGCGACGGCGGAAGAGAACCGTCCGTATATCATGCAGCTTTTCATCGGAAGAGGCGAGAAGACCAAGAAGGGGATCGCCTTTGACCGGGCACTTTATGTCATTAGAAAGAAACTGGAGAAGCGGACGATCGAGCTGACAGAGACCGATCCGCGGTACTTCTATTTCGCAAGCCTTTCGACCAGAACCATTGTTTATAAGGGCATGCTGACACCGGAACAGATGGATGCATTTTATCTTGACCTGAAGGATCTTTCCTTCGATTCGGCGCTGGCGCTCGTGCATTCACGATACAGCACCAACACTTTCCCGAGCTGGGAGCGTGCCCATCCATACCGTTACCTCATTCATAACGGTGAAATCAATACATTGCGCGGAAACATCAACGCCATGTACGCCCGTTCCGCATCCATCAGCAACAAGGCTTTCGGCGACGATATGGAAAAGGTACTGCCGATCATTAACCCGAACGGATCAGACTCGGCGATGTTTGATAACACGCTGGAGTTCCTGACTTTGTCCGGAAGATCTTTGGCCGAGACCGCCATGATGATGGTTCCGGAGCCGTGGATCAAGCACGAGCAGATGGATGAGGATCTGAAGGCTTTCTATGAATATAACAGCATGCTGATGGAGCCCTGGGACGGCCCGGCAGCACTGGCTTTCACCGATGGCCGCTCGATCGTTGCGACCCTCGACCGTAACGGACTTCGTCCGGCTAGATACGTGGTGACCGAAGACGGATACGTGATCCTTTCTTCCGAGGTCGGCGTGCTGCCGATCGATGAGAGCCGCGTGATCAGTAAGAACCGTCTGCGTCCAGGCCGTATGCTCCTGATCGATACGGAGGAAGGCCGCATCATCACCAACGAAGAGATCAAGAAGAAGGTGGCGACATCTCATCCCTATAAGCAGTGGGTCGATGAGAATATGGTCCGTCTTTCGGATCTGGTCGAGGATTATCGTTCTTCGGCAAAAGCACCGTCTGCCAAGGGCAAGAGTGCCTCCTCTTCGGATATCGAGGTCAAGCAGAAGATGTTTGGCTATACTTACGAAGATATCCGTAAGATGGTGATCCCGATGGCAAGTACCGGTGCCGAGGCGGTGGGTGCCATGGGTAACGACAGCCCGATCGCAGTACTGTCGGATAAGCCACAGCTCCTTTACAACTACTTCAAGCAGCTTTTCGCGCAGGTAACGAACCCGCCGATCGACTGCATCCGTGAGGACATCGTCATCATGGAGAGAATGTACCTCGGAAACGAAGGCAACATTATTGAGCCAAAGGCGACTGACGCAAGACATATTGCGCTGCCGTGTCCGATCCTGAAGGATGAGGAGCTGGCGGCGGTAAAGGCTTGTAAGCGCAGGGGATTTAAGTCTGTGGTCCTGCCGATCCTTTATGAGGCCGGCGGTGACGGACTGACGCTGGAAAAGGCGATGGACGATCTTTGCAAGTCGGCATCGGCGGCGGTGGACAAGGGTACGAATATCCTGATCCTTTCTGACCGGGATGCGGATTCCGACAGAAGCCCGATCCCGGCACTTCTGGCGGTAGCCGGACTTCACCAGCATCTGGTACGGGCCGGGCAGCGTCATATGACTTCCATCGTTCTGGAGTCCGGTGAACCGAGAGAAGTCCATCACTTTGCACTGCTCGTGGGTTACGGCGCATCTGCGATCAACCCGTACATGGCTTTTGCCACGATCGAAGATGAGATCGCGCATCAGAGACTGGATAAGGAGCCGGCTGAAGCGATCGATAACTATATCTCGGCCGCCCGTCACGGTATTGTTAAGATCCTGTCGAAGATGGGTATCTCGGCGGTCAAGAGCTACCAGGGCGCCCAGATCTTCGAGGCCCTCGGTATCGGTGAAGAAGTCATCGAGAAGTATTTCACATCCACGGCATCCCGTATCGGCGGTATCGGTCTTCCCGAGATCGCCAAGGAAGTCCAGCAGCGCATGGACGAAGCGTTTAAGAAAAACGAGACCCAGCCCGGACTTCCTACCGGCGGTGTGTATCAGTGGAGAAAAGACGGGGAATACCATATGTATAACCCCAAGACCATTTATCAGCTGCAGAATGCGGTTAGAAAGGGCGACTACTCCATGTATAAGGAGTACAGCCGCGGCCTGAATGAGGAGAACGAACGGCTCTGCACGATACGCGGACTTCTGGAGTTTGTGCCTTCGAAGCAGCCGATATCGATCTATGAAGTGGAACCGGTCGAAAGCATCGTGAAGCGTTTTAAGACGGGCGCTATGTCTTATGGTTCTATCAGTAAGGAAGCCCATGAGGCGCTGGCGATAGCCATGAACCGTCTTGGCGGTAAGAGTAACACCGGTGAAGGCGGTGAGGATCCGGAAAGATATGAGAGAATGCCCAACGGCGATTCACGCATGAGTGCTATCAAGCAGGTGGCATCGGGTAGATTCGGTGTTACTTCCGATTACCTCGTTCATGCAAGAGAGATCCAGATCAAGATGGCCCAGGGCGCAAAACCGGGTGAGGGCGGACAGCTTCCGGCCGGTAAGGTTTATCCCTGGATCGCTAAGACCCGTCACAGTACGCCGGGTGTCGGCCTGATCTCGCCGCCGCCGCATCACGATATCTATTCCATCGAGGATCTGGCGGAGCTGATCCATGACCTCAAGAACGCCAACCGTTTTGCAAGAATCAACGTTAAGCTGGTTTCCGAAGTCGGCGTCGGTACGATCGCCGCAGGTGTGGCCAAGGCCCGTGCGGATGTCGTCCTGATCTCCGGTTATGACGGAGGTACGGGCGCTGCACCGAGAACGTCCATCCGCCATGCGGGTCTCCCCTGGGAGCTGGGGGTTGCGGAAGCGCATCAGACACTACTTCTTAATGATCTCCGTTCCCGTATCACGGTCGAAGCCGATGGTAAGCTGATGACCGGCCGTGATGTCGCGATCGCGTGCCTGCTGGGCGCCGAGGAATTCGGATTCGCAACAGGACCGCTGGTTGCACTGGGCTGCGCCATGATGCGTGTTTGTAACCTGGATACCTGTCCCTTTGGTGTGGCTACACAGAACCCGAAACTTCGCGCAAAGTTCGAAGGCAAGCCGGAATATGTTGTGAACTTCATGCGCTTCATCGCGGAAGAACTCCGTGAGATCATGGCGCAGCTGGGCTTCCGTACCATCGACGAAATGGTGGGCCGCTCGGATATGCTCCGTGTCAATAAGGCTATCAAGTTCTGGAAGTCCACAGGCATCGATCTTTCTTCGATCCTGTACCGTCCGCAGCTTGACTCCACGGTCATCACCCATCACACGGTTTCCCAGGATCACAAGCTGGAAGAGACTCTGGACTACAAGGTACTGATCCCGCTCTCCGAGCCGGCCATCAGCGAAGGCCGTAAGGTCAACCTGTCACTGGAGATCCATAACACCGACCGTGCCGCCGGTACCCAGCTGGGCTCGGCGATCACACGTGCACACGGCGAAGAGGGCCTCCCGGAAGACTCCATCAATGTGGAGTTCAGAGGTTCGGCCGGCCAGAGCTTCGGCGCTTTCATCCCGAAGGGTTTGACGCTGCGTTTGGAAGGCGATGCCAACGATTATGTCGGAAAAGGACTGTCCGGCGGTAGAATCGTGGTCCGTAAGGATAGAGAAGCTTCCTTCCGATCGGAGGAAAACACGATCATCGGTAACGTGGCGCTCTATGGTGCGACATCCGGTACTGCCTATATCAGCGGTATCGCGGGCGAACGTTTCTGCGTAAGAAACAGCGGTGCGACGGCAGTCGTTGAAGGCGTGGGCGACCACGGCTGTGAGTATATGACCGGCGGACGCGTGATCGTCCTCGGGCCGACAGGAAGAAACTTCGCGGCAGGTATGTCCGGCGGTATCGCTTATGTATACGATGCCAACGGTGATTTTGCCGCAAGATGTAATAAGGAAATGGTTGAGCTTCTGCCGCTTTCGGATCCGGAAGAAGTCGAGTTCGTCAGATCGCAGATCACCGCGCATGTGCGTGCGACCGAGAGTACGTATGCCGAGCATATCCTGCAGAATTACGATGACCTGATCGGACGTTTCGTGAAGGTAATGCCGCATGACTATGCGAAGTTCAATGAGAAGCTCTCGCAGGTCAAGGAAGAAGGCTACGACGGCGACGAGGCCCTGATGATGGCATTCGAGCTGGCAACAGGTAAAGGAGGGAAGAGCAATGGGTAAGAGTACCGGATTTCTGGAATACGAAAGAGCCATCGGCCCGGACCGGGAGATCAAGGAGAGGATCCGTGATTACCGCGAGGTGCATCAGATGTATCAGAGCGAAGATGCGGCCAGGACCCAGGGTGCGCGCTGTATGGATTGCGGCGTGCCGTTCTGCCAGACCGGTATGTTCCTGGGCCGCGGTGCCACAGGATGCCCGCTGAGTAATCTGATCCCTGAATTTAACGACCTTCTATATAAGGGTCATTTTGAAGACGCATATAGAAGACTTCGCAAGACCAACGGTTTCCCGGAGTTCACCGGCCGCGTTTGCCCGGCACTTTGTGAAGGTGCCTGTACCTGTGGACATAACTTTGCCTCCACCCCGGTCAGAAATAACGAATGGTATCTGTCGGAGACCGCTTGGAAGAACGGTGTCATGACGCCCCATCCCCCGAAGAAAAGAACCGGGAAGAAGGTGGCGGTGATCGGTTCAGGTCCGTCAGGCCTTTCCTGTGCGGATCAGCTCAATCACGCAGGACACCTGGTGACGGTCTACGAAAGATCCGACCGACCGGGCGGACTTCTGATGTATGGTATTCCGAACATGAAACTCGACAAGCAGGTGATCCTGCGCCGTGTGAAACTCATGGAAGAAGAGGGCGTGACCTTTAAGTGCGGAGTCGAAGTCGGACACGACATCACCATAGAAGAAATACGCAGTTCTTTTGACGCGGTGGTATTATGCTGCGGCGCGACAAAGCCCCGAAACCTCGTAGTTGAGGGACGTGAACTGAAGGGGATCCATTTTGCGGTGGATTACCTTCGCACCAACACCCAGGCGCTGTTTGCGAAGAACCATTTCGATAAGGAAGGACCTGCTCCTGATCTGGCGATCTCGGCGAAGGGCAAGCACGTAGTCATTATCGGCGGCGGCGATACCGGAACCGACTGTTCGGCAACAGCAGTTCGCCAGGGCGCCAAGAGCGTGACGCAGCTGGAGATCATGGGGCCGCTTCCGGAAAAACGTGCGGCGAACAACCCATGGCCGGAGTATCCTTTCGTCAAGAAAGTGGATTACGGCCAGGAGGAGGTCGCGGCGGTTTACGGCGACGATCCGAGACAGTACTTTATGTCGACTGAGAAATTCATCGGTGACAGCAAGGGGAACGTCAAGAAGCTTCAGGTCGTTCAGGTTTCCTGGGAAAAGGACGAGAAGTCCGGCAGAATGATCCCCGTGCCGATCGATGCGACGAGAAAAACGATCCCGGCGGATCTGGTGATTCTGGCGATGGGATTCCTCGGACCGGAGGACACGATCCCCGGAGCTTTAGGACTTGATCGGGACGGAAGATCCAATGTCAGCGCGGAGTTCGGGAAATTCAAGACTTCGGTGGACGGAGTCTTCGCCGCAGGAGATATGCGCAGAGGCCAGTCCCTGGTCGTCTGGGCGTTAACGGAGGGAAGAGGCGCTGCAAGAGAATGCGACAAGTACCTCACCAACGGACACGGAGTTTTAGCATAGTTCTTTTCGAAAAGCAGAAAAATGCTCTCTTATTCGCTCACTTATTCGTTGAAATAAGTGTGAAAATGAGAGAGCATTTCTTTTATCTAAACCTGCTTGAGGGAAATCAGTTTTCCTGCGGCTCGACCGTGTGCTTTTTGCTGTGGCCGAGGACGACGTTGTCGTAGAGCTTGCGGATCCCGAGAACCTCGGCCAGCAGTACGCCGAACACGGCGCCGATGGTGCCCTGGGCGATCTCATACGGGAGCTTGACCATCGCATATTCGAAGGTGCTGTAAACGAAGGTTTTGCCGAGGGTGTAGCCGACGACCATGATCACGGCGCCAACAGTCACCGCAATAATCGACGCCACCTTCTGGTGCTTTTGGAACGTATGGTGCGAGATCAGGGAGATCACTACCGCCTGAAGTCCGTGGGTCACGAGGGAGACGAACATTGGGAGCGGGTAGAAGATGAGGTCGCCGAGGAAGGCGCCGATGCCGCCGACGACAAAAGCTTCGTACGGGCTTAGGAGCAGCGCGGCGAGGCAGATGATCACGTCGCAGAGGTACAGGTGTCCGCCCGGAACCGGAATGCCGAAGGAACACATGGCGATGTTGAGGGCCATGAAAACGGCGGTTAAGGTGATTCGGATGGTCGGGCTGGTTCTTCTTGCCCCCTGTTTGTTTGCTGTGATCTTACTCTGGTTCATCTTCGTGAACCTCCTTTTTTCTCGGAGCTTTCGGTGATCCGGAAAGCTCCTTTATTCTCGGAGTTCCCGATTTCCCGGAAAGCTCCTTTACTTGCTCTGGGAAGAAGAGTATCATATGTCTGAATATGTAAAAATGACCAAAATCGGAGTAAAGTATATAACCAGATGAATTATCTTATCGAAAAGAACTCGGATTCGCCGGCGTATATCCAGCTGTATCATCATTTCGTCCGGGACATTGTCGCGGGCGTGTACCCTTACGGCAGTAAGCTTCCGTCGAAGCGCGTGATCGCTGATGATACCGGGGTCAGCGTGATCACGGTGGAGCATGCGCTGGTCCTTCTGAGCGATGAGGGATATGTCCAGAGCCGCCAGCGGAGCGGCGTTTTCGTCATCTACCGCGGCGAGGATTTCTTCGGCGGAGCGCCGGATGCAAAGGATTCTTTGGGAAAAGAACTGAATGCGAAGCGCCATGAGCATCTTTCTTCGGAAACCGGGGATTTTCCATTTTCGGTTTTGTCGAAAACCATGCACAAGGTGATTTTGGATCACGGGGAGGAGATCCTGGTCAAGTCCCCGAATCACGGATGCGAGGAACTCCGTGTTGAGATCTGCCGCTATCTCGCGCGGTCCCGAGGGCTTTCCGTGGATCCGTCGCAGGTGATCGTGGGGTCCGGGTCCGAGTACCTTTATGGCCTGATCGCCCAGCTTCTCGGGGACGGGAGAGTGTTCGCGGTGGAGGATCCTTCCTATAAAAAGATCCGGGCGGTTTATGAGGCCATGGGCATTGCTTGCGATCCGCTGCCTCTGGGACCCGACGGGATCTTATCGGAGGCGCTGAAAAAGACGAAAGCCCATGTACTGCACGTGACACCTTTTAACAGTTTTCCGAGCGGCGTGACGGCGGACATTTCCAAGAAACACGAGTATCTGCGCTGGGCGAGGAAGCGCGGCGCCATCCTGGTGGAAGATAATTACGATTCCGAACTGACGGTTTCCAAGAAGGCGGAAGAGCCGCTATTTTCGATGGATCCGGAAGTCTCGGTGATTTACTTAAATACCTTCTCGAGGACCCTTGCTCCGTCGATGCGTATCGGCTACATGATCCTGCCTTTGGGGCTGGTGGATGAGTTCAACGAAAAACTCGGCTTTTATTCCTGCACGGTACCGATCTTCGAACAGTACGTTTTGGCCGAACTTCTGCGAAGCGGGGACTTCGAGCGGCACATCAACCGCGAGAGAAGGAAAAGAAGAAAACAGCTTTCGGAGTGAGGATTGAATTATAATGGATTCGGAGGTGAGGTAAATGAACTCGAATCAGATCGGTCTTCTTTTGGCACAGCCATACTATGTGGTGGATATTCTGCCGGCGCGTGTTCCGGAAGGTTCGGAAGGGCAGTATTTCGTGGTGGAGCAATATTATCTCAAAGCCCCGAAGATCGATGGACTGCACGAGAAGTTTACGGATATCCTTCTGACTTGAGGAGCAGGACGCCCTAATCACCATCAATTCGGACGACACCTATATGACCGTGTATAACCCGAACGAGGATCTTCTCCGAAGACTTCAGCAACTGGCCTCCGCCAACGGACTTTTCATCTGGCAGCCATAAGCCGCGGCACAGTGCTTTTCGCGCGGAATCCGTGAAGCCGGCAAATGACACTTTTACCTTGGAATCCGTAAGATTTCCATACGATCTTCTAAAGATTTCTCCATAGGGCGGACCCCCTTATATGGTACAATACTTTTAGCGGAGGGCGTTATGGAACTGATCAAGGTGTTTATTTGCGAGGATGAGAGTATCGTGCGGGAAGGCCTGCGCGACATGATCCCGTGGGAAAAATACGGCTACGAGTTTGTGGGCGATGCGCCGGACGGAGAGATGGCGCTGCCGATGATCCGCCAGTTGAAGCCGGACGTGCTGATCACCGATATTACCATGCCCTTTATGGACGGACTTTCTTTGAGTAAGACCGTGGCGCAGGAACTTCCGAACCTCAAGATCATCGTCATCAGCGGATACAGTGATTTTGAATACGCAAGAAAAGCCATCGAGCTTGGCGTGGAGCAGTATCTTCTTAAGCCGATCACGAAAAACGACATGATCCAGGCGCTGGAGGGGATCCGCAAGAAGATCAGCGAGGAAAACGAGCAGAAGGATTATCTTAGGCAATACGAACAGGAGTTCAAGAAATTCGAAAGAATGTCCCACAGGGCGTTTTTCGAAAAGCTTGTGGAAGGCTCGATGTCGGTGTCGGAGATCTATGAAGAGGCGAATAACCTGCACCTGAATCTTCTGGCCAACGGCTATAATATCGTGATTTTCTCGATCCGTGACCTGAATCAGTCGACCTATACGGATGACGCGGCGAAGGTGACGGAGAGTCTTTTGAACCATTTCCTGCATTACCCGGATTACATTCTTTTCCGCTGTAACCTTCTTTCTTATGCCGTGCTGATCAAGGGGGATCTGGAGGATCTTCCGAGGCTTACGGATAAGTGTGTGGACCTGATCCGCCAGCATTGTGAGGAGGCGTCTTCACAACTGGACTGGCATGTGGCGGTTGGGGCGCCGACGCAGCGACTAAGCGGGCTTTCGTCCTGTTATGCGGATGCCAACCGGGCGTTCGCGTACCGTCATCTTTTCCCGAGAAAGCATGTGTTTACGGCGGAGCAGATGACGAATGAGCAGGTGCCGGACGATGCGCAGATCAAGAAGATCGATGCGGGGAAATTCGATCCCATGATCATCCGATATTTCGTGCAGACCGGTACGCTCAACGAGGTGGAGCCTTTTGCCGATGAATATATTGCGAATCTGGACGGAAGCGAGAAATCGATCCTTTTCCGGTATTATCTGCTGGTTAGTATCCGCGTGAATGTGGAACTGGCTTTGAAAGAGGCGGAGGTGGATGCTGAGGAGATGGCTAAGACACTGCCGACTTTCGATGCCAATGATACGGCGGAGGAGGTCCGGGATTATCTGGTGGATATCCTGACGGTGGCGATCAAGATGCGGGATACCGAGGCGCAAAAGCGCGGCAACGACATCATTGACAATGCGGTGGCGTATATCAACCAGCATTTTGCGGATGAGGATATCTCGCTGGACAGCGTGGCAGAGGCGATCAATATCAGCGCGAATTATTTGAGCGCGCTTTTCAGCCATAAGGTCGGGCTTTCCTTTGTTGAGTACATTACGAAGAAGCGCATGACCAAGGCCAAGCAGCTTCTGAGAAATACCAGTAAGCGGTCCGGTGAGATCGCGTGCGAGATCGGATACAAGGATCCGAGATATTTTTCGTTTGTGTTTAAGAAGAACCAGGGGTGCACGCCGAGCCAGTACCGTAATGGAGAAATGAGCGACGAATGAGTTTTTTGAATGGCCGATTTGATAGCAGCACCGTTCAGGGGAAGATGTTCCGTCTGATCCTGCAGATGTTTGTGCCGATCGCCGCGATCCTCGTAATCATCTTCGCCCTGATCCTGACCCGTAACGTGATGTACGCTTCCGTGTCGGGCAACATCGTCAAAGCATCCGGTTTTAACCAGCGGTTCAAGCAGGACGTAAATGAGAAGATGTATCTTTACGTCAGCGGCAGCAGCGACAGCATCCCGTGGAACGATGTGGAAGCGGCGCGAAGCCTGGCGGAGGAACTTCTGGCGGATACGACCAATCCGGACAGCCGCAAGGCCATGAACAACGTTCTTACTCTTTGCGACAAGCTTGCCAATTACATGAGAAGGATCGAGCAGACCCGTCAGTACGACGAACGCATGAAACAGCTGGAGTCGAATATTTACATCATTACCCAGCTGATCGAGGACTATATGTATTCCTACCTTTACTACGAAGGCGGCGAAATGGCGAGGATCCAGAAAAACCTGGATTTCTGGCTGTCGATGGAGATCGCGCTGGTTATCCTCGTGATGGTCATTATCACGCCGCTGGTTCTGCGTCGGGCCGTCCGTCTGGGTAAAGACATTACCGTCCCGATCGAAGCCATGAACGACCGTGTCCGGGAGATCGGTCAAGGAGACCTAAGTCCCCATACCCCCGTGAAGACCGATGACGCGAGCCTTTCGCTTCTGAGTATCGGTCTTGAGGACATGGCGGAGAAACTCAGCATGCAGATCGAGCTGAACCGCCAGGAGCAGATCCGCCTTCGCGACATCGAGCTTTCGCTCATTCAGGCGCAAATCAATCCGCACTTTTTATATAACACCCTCGACGCCATCGTCTGGCTCATCGAAATCGGCAAGAACGATCAGGCCGAGAAGATGGTCACCTCGCTGTCGTCGTATTTCCGCTCTTTCCTTAGCGACGGTAAAGACATCGTTACCATTGCCGAGGAAAAGACCCATATCGAGAGTTATCTGGAGATCCAGCAGGTGCGATACCGGGACATCATGGAGTACGAGATCTCCATCGATCCGTCCATTGAGACGGCAAAACTTCCGAAACTTACCATGCAGCCGCTGGTGGAAAATGCGATCTATCACGGGCTGAAACCGAAGCGCGGCAAGGGCCGGATCACGGTTACGGGAAAATGCGATGACGAGTATATCGTTCTGGAAGTTTCCGATACCGGCGCGGGAATGGATGAGGCGGCGCTGGAGGATCTTCGGTCCCGTATCACCAGTGCCGGTTCCAAAAGCTTCGGTCTGACGTCCGTGTATAAGCGCCTGAAGCTTCTTTACGGCGAGGGCTGCCATGTGGATATTGAGAGTACTTTGGGCGAAGGCACGACCATCCGGCTTCGGATCCCGAGAAAAGTGGAGGTGGAAAATGAGACGATCCTTTGAGAAAAAAGTAAGCCTCCTCAGTGCTTTTCTAGCGGTAATCGTGTTGCTTTCTTCCTGCTCGAAAAGCACTTCGCCGAAGGATCCGGAGAAGGATCTTTTTGTGATCGGGTTCTCGCAGGTCGGTTCGGAGTCGGACTGGAGACTGGCCAACACCCGGTCGATGGAGGAGACGTTTACCAATGCCAAGGGCTACGAGCTTGTGATGGAGAATGCGCGGCAGCAGCAGGAGAACCAGATCGCGGCGGTCCGGAGGTTTATACTGGAAAACGTGGATCTGATCATTATCGCGCCGACGACCGAGGAGGGCTGGGAGAACGTGCTGACGGAGGCACACGAGGCGGGGATCCCGGTGATCATCATGGACCGTTCGGTGAATATCTGGAACAAGGATCTGTATCTGACGAATGTCGGTTCGGACTTTCTCAATCAGGGGAATCAGGCGGTGGCCTGGCTGGAGAAGGAGACGGAGGGGCAGTTTTCGGCGGAGGATCCGCTTCATATCCTGCACCTTCAGGGAACCTACGGGGCGACGGCGCAGCTTCTTCGTACCAAGGCGCTGGAAGTGGCGGATGAGGCTCATGATGACTGGCAGATCGATGCCCAGTTATACGGTGATTTTACCGAGGCAAAGGGATACGAGGTGACGAGTGAATATCTTAACTCGAATCAGGATATCGATGTGATCTATAGCGAGAATGATAACATGACCTTCGGGGCGATGCGGGCGCTGGATGAGGCCGGGATCACGTACGGCGAAGGCGGGCAGGTGAAGATCATTACGTTCGATGCGACGAAGAAGGCGCTGCAGTACTGCCTTGACGGGAAGATCGATCTTTGCGTGGAGTGTAATCCGCTTCACGGGCCGCTGGTTGAGGAGCTCATCAAGAAATACCGCGCCGGGGAGCCAATCGATAAAATCGTTTACATCGAAGAAGCCGTGTATACCAGACAGAATCTTACACAGAAGTTTATCGATTTAAGAACGTATTGAGGAGGAGTAGGGAGAGAAGCTACAAATAAGAAGCTGCTCTCTCATTTTCACTCTTATTTTACTGTATAAGAGAGCGATTAAGAGAGCAAGTAGCTGCTCTCTTGTTTTCACTCTTATTTTTCGTTTTAAGAGAGCGATTGAGAGAGCATGCTCACTTTTTTGGGATTTTTGTTTAATTTGAGAGAGCAGAGAATGAAGTAGCTTTCTTCCATTAAGAATCAGGTTTATCTTTTAAATCAGTTTTTTGGTTGAGCCATCCCGTTTTTAGAGATTTTACAGATCCTTCCGTAGCCGTCAAGCCTGCTTCGCACCGCCAAGGCGGCTTCGGGCTTGACTGCCCGGAGCGGATCTGATTTTTAAAGACAAGCGGGATGGCTCGATAATTGAATAGATTAGTACTTTGGTTCTCCGATTATTAAGAATAGGTTTATTGTGAACTGGTTTGAAATAATTATCCCTTGCGAGTTTTCGCAAGGGATGCCTTGCATCCCTTTGCTTTTCTTTGACACACGTGAGTGAGCGGTCAAGGGCGAGGGACTCGCCTCGTAAGAGGTTCCCTTGACTGCGAGCGACTCGTGTGTCATTTGTTATTATATTGTCTAATGAATTACATATTTTTTCTAGCCTGGGCGAGGATGATTCCTGATATTTGCCCGAAGACTGCATCCAGGTCGAATTGTCCTTCTCCGAATTCCATGGTGAAGATGATATCGAGTCCTGTACGGTATCCGGCTGTTTCGTATTGGGACATCTTTTCTATATTTCTTGTTCTATAGTCCAGCATGTCCATTCTTCCCAAGTGTTCTATAAAGAAGAAACGTCCTGTTTCCGGACAGTACACGGCAAAGTCCGGAATCCGTCCTGATCCGCATAAGTCGATACATGGTTCATACTTGTATTCTAATCCGAGCGACTCAAGAAGCTGGGCAATAAGCATCTCCGACTTTGATCGGAATATATGGCGGCCGTGTTTGTAGCCGTTTTTAATATTCCGATCATTTAATTCCTGTAGCTTGACCCAATCGTCATATGTGAAAGAAAACTCTGAAACCACTCCGGATTTATTCAGCTTTGATAGCTTTGTTTGAGTTGTTTTTCTCCTTCTTGATCTGGCATTTTCGATGTACTCTGAATCGGATCGGAGAAGTCTGATGAGTTTGTCTCTGTCAATGAGCAATGAGTTCAAGTTCTTGTTGATGAACAAGACAGAAGATCTTTTGGCTAACAGTTCTTTTCCCTTGGCAGAATGAACAGCATATTCGTTCTTTTTCTGCTTTCCATTAACATACTTTGAAATACGGATGACCTGTATAGTACGTCCTCGATAAGTATGTGTTCCGGTCGAGATGCAGGGAAGGTTGTTTGCTTGAGATTGAAGCACAGCAAGTGCTTCGTTTCGCATGTTTATACCTGTTTCAATGATGGCAGAAGAAATCATACATCCTCCTTGTGATAATCTGTTTTTATTTGCTCACGAAAAAATCAAAATCATATCACATCATTAGGAAGATGAGCATACTCATACTATAGCACCCAGCAATTGGTTTTGAAATAGAAAACTTGGAAGATGCTCTCTCATTTTCACTCTTATTTTGCTGTTTGAGAGAGCGAATAAGAGAGCAGATCGATGCTCTCTTGTTTTCACTCTTATTTTTCGTTTTAAGAGAGCGATTGAGAGAGCATGCTCACTTTTTTGGGATTTTTGTTTAATTTGAGAGAGCAGGGGTGTTGGGAGGGGATACTGGGGGGATGCGAGGGTTGGTGGAGATTTATGTGATGGTTCTGGATTGGAGTTAAGCTACTGGTTTTTGCGAGAAGAAATTAGGTGCTGGTTCTGGGGTGGAGGGTCCAGGTGAGGGGAGTTGGGGTGTAGTTTTGGTGGGTGAGGATTGATTGGATCGTGTTGAAGAGAACCAGGCTCAGTTCATTTTCCTTGTGACCGAGAGAGGTGATCTTCTGGTTTTTGGCGTAGTAGCTGTTGTCGAAACTTGCGACGGCGATGTTGCCGAGGTTTTTCGAGCGGAGAAGTTCGATCAGCCGATAAGCGATGAGATCGTTCTGACAGATAACAGCGGTGTTTCCGGGAAGGTGCTTTTCGATAAAACGGAGAAGCATGCCGTTGTCATTTCGAAGAAGCTGCTTTTTCTCGGATGAAGAGTAGAGATAGTAGGATTCTTCGTTGAAGGGGAGGCCGAGATCTAGGCATGCGGAGATGCAGCCCTGGTATCTTGAGATCCCGCGGGATTCGTCAATGCGGAAAAGACCGGCGATGTTGCGGTGGCCGTGTTCTGCGAGATGATGGACAAGCAGAGAGGCGCCGCCTTTGTTGTCTTCGCTGACGATACAAGACCTGGAACAGGAGTTTGATGAACCTGTTTTTGAGCGTGAGGTTGGTGAAACAGATTTAGAACCGGAGATCTGTGAACCTGATTTTGATCGGGAGCTCGATGAGTAAGAGGAATCGGAGGTCGATGAATATTTTGAACCGATATTTGTAGAGAAAGATGTTGAGCCCCCGGTGTAGGCCGAGTTCAGGTAAATGACCGGGATGTCCATTTTCCTGATCTCTTCGATGACCCCGAGGTTTGGATTGGGGATGGTGTCACGGAGGGGGTCGAGGATCACGGCGGCCGGGGGCTCCAGCAGGACTTTCTCAAGATGTTTTCTCTCAGTCTGGATCGATCCGCCTGTGTTCAGGCAGATGAGGCTGAGATTTCTGTTTTCAAGCAGTTTCCGAAGACTTGCGATCAGATCGGGATAAATGTATTCGTCCTGGTCTTCAGTGATGAAGAGGATCTTATTGCTTGCTTCGAATGAAACGGGAATGTCGGTAAGATAGGAACCGCTGCCGCGGCGTTTGGTAATAAGACCTCTATCTTCAAGGATCCCCAGTGCGGATCTTATGGTCTGGCGGCTACATGAGAAAGCTCTGCAGAGCTCTTGTTCGGAAGGAAGTTTCTTCTGCCCGTCCGAGTGCATCTGCAGAAGCTTGATTTCGAGCTTGTTTACGATGTCGCGATACTTAGGTGTCACCAGGCTCCTCCAAGCGATTCTCTACGCCATCCTCATAACGTGTGAACACGAACCTTTTTTACAGTAAGAAACGAGGATAAGAATACTTGTGTAGACAACTATCGTTTCTTACCTTCTTAATGATGTGAAGTGCAGGGTAAAAAGGTTATGCTGACAATAGACAATTCACACCATTATTTCGCACACTATGTCTGCTGTCACAGAGTGCTTTTGCCAAAGACAAAACGCCCGATATGAATCCCAATGCTGCTAATGCGTCCTGTGCTTTGGCGGGTCGGTTCGCGCTCACTTAAAAGTCTTCGCTTTCTCATGCATGTGCTCTCCCACAACATGATTATACCTTCTTATGAGAAGGACAGAAGTTCGAATTCTTGGGCATTTGCGGACTTTGGAAGATGCCACGCGAAAAGCGATGTTGGATAATTTTTGCTCTTTTATTTGCGGGGAAAAAGAATATCTGTAATCAAGAAATCTTGTTGGTGAATTTGTACCGATTTTTATTCCGCACGAAAAGAACTAATCGGAAGATATCCGACAAATCCGCAAAAGATTTCCGACAAAAACGACCGTAAACCGATTAAGTTGTACGCATCAAAGACAACCGGAAACAGGTTGCATTTATGCACATTTACCATTTGCAAAACCCCATACGAGGATTCATTGATTGGCCATTTTGCGTGTGTTTCACTGTAAGCGTAACCAAGGAAAACGCGGTTGACATCAACAAAAAAACTATTATGAAAGACGAGGAGAAAATTATGAAGAAATTTGTGAGCATTTTACTTTCTGCTGCAATCTTCGGAACCATGGCTCTTGGAATGGCCGCTTGTGCTAAGAAAGAGACGACCGCTGCTGCTAAGGGTGGCGAGGATGCAGGTAAGTCCGGTGAACTGATCAAAGTCGGTATCATCAACAACGACCCGAACGAATCCGGTTATCGTACAGCAAACGATAAGGATATGAGAGAGACATTCACCAAAGAGAACGGATACGAAGCTTACTTCGCATACAGCCTCAAGAACGACGAGCAGATCGCAGCCGCTCAGAAGTACATCCAGGACGGCGTTGATTACCTCCTGATTTCTGCAGCAGGTACATCCGGTTGGGAAACAGTTCTGACAGACGCGAAGAATGCCGGCATCAAGGTTATCCTCTTCGATAGAACCATCGATGCAGACGAGAGCCTCTATGAAGCTTCCATCGTTTCCGACATGGCTAAGGAAGGCCAGACAGCAGTTGATTGGCTCGCTTCCCAGAACCTCTCCGAATACAACATCATCCACATCCAGGGTGTTATGGGTTCCTCCGCTCAGATCGGCCGTTCCGGCGCTCTTGACACGAAGGTAGCTGCAGAAGGCAACTGGAACATCGTAACCCAGCAGACCGCTGAGTGGAACGCAGAAACAGCTCAGCAGATCGTTCAGGCTGTTATCGACTCCAACGAGAAGTTCAACGTAATCTATGCAGAGAACGACGACATGGCTAAGGGTGCTGTTCAGGCTCTTGATAAGGCAAACATCTCTCACGGTGTTGGCAAAGACGTAATCGTTATCGGTTTTGACTGCAACAAGTGGGCTCTCGAAGAACTGCTCGCAGGCAACTGGAACTATGACGGTCAGTGCAATCCTTTCCAGGCTTCCTACATCGACAACATCATCAAGAACGGCGCAAAGCAGAAGACCGTTATCATGGAAGAAAAGGGCTTCGACGCTTCCACGATCACAAAGGACGATGTTGAGAAGTACGGTATCTAATTGATCTGATAGTAGACGAAGATAGATTTGATCAATAAGACTTTTACATGTTGAAAAGAACCGGGGCCTGTCAACCACCCGGCTCAAGAAAAACATCTTAACCGAAGAGGATGTGCGGTGCGGCCTCACCGCATCGCACATCTTCCATTTATGAAACGAAGAGAATCAGAAAGAGGCGAATACTATGGAAAACAACGCTGTGCTGGAAATGCGTGGGATATGCAAGTATTTCCCGGGCGTGCGTGCGCTGGAGAATGTGGACTTTACGCTTCGTGAAGGCGAGATCCACGCTCTTATGGGAGAGAACGGCGCAGGCAAATCCACTCTCATCAAAGTTTTGACGGGCGTTTATTCAAAGGACGGCGGCGATATCCGCCTGGCCGGAGTACCTGTTCATATCCGTTCTCCACAGGATGCGCAGAATATGGGAATCAGTACAGTGTATCAGGAGATCACCCTGTGCCCGAATCTGACCGTCGCAGAAAATATGTATATCGGAAGGACCAAAGGTCCTCTGACCAACTGGAAGAAAATGAACACTGATGCGGCGAAGCTTCTGGATTCACTTTCGATCCCGGCGAAAGCCACACAGCAGCTGGGAAGCTGCTCCATCGCAGTACAGCAGATGGTTGCCATCGCAAGAGCTGTGGATAGTGATTGTAAGGTTCTCATTTTGGACGAACCGACATCCTCCCTCGACGAACAGGAGGTAAAAAAACTGTTCAGCCTGATGCTTTCCCTTAAAGAAAAGGGAGTCGGCATCATATTCGTAACACACTTCCTTGAACAGGTATACGAAGTGTGCGACCGCATCACCGTTCTCCGTGACGGTAAACTGGTCGGCGAATACATTATCGAAGATTTACCCCGTGTCCAGCTCGTTTCCAAAATGCTCGGCAAAGAATTTGACGACATGGCCGAGATCAAGAGCGAAGAAGACGCGGCACACATAGAATATGACGGCATCCCGGTATATGAAGCCGAGAAGCTTACCGGAACAACAGGCATTGCACCATTTGACTTTGAGATCCATAAAGGAGAGGTCAACGGATTCACCGGACTTCTCGGATCCGGCCGGAGCGAGTGCGTTCGAGCAATCTTTGGTGCAGACCGCGTCGCCGGCGGCACCGTTAAGGTCAACGGCAAGAAGGTCAAGATCAACAAGCCTCTCGACGCCATGAAGAACGGTATCAGCTATCTTCCGGAAGATAGAAAGAGAGACGGAATCGTCGGAGATCTGTCGGTACGAGACAACATCATCCTGGCACTTCAGGTCATGAAGGGATTCTTCCGTCCGTTCAGCCGCTCCCAGGCCGAAGCTTTTGCCGATGAATACATCAAACTTTTGAGCATCAAGACCGCCTCCTCCGATACACCGATCAAGTCGCTTTCGGGCGGAAACCAGCAGAAGGTGATCCTGGCCAGATGGCTTCTGGCCAACCCGGTCTACCTGATCCTGGACGAACCGACACGCGGTATCGATATCGGAACCAAGGTCGAGATCCAGAAACTTGTCTTAAAACTCGCCGCAGAAGGAAAGAGCGTAACGTTCATTTCGTCGGAACTTGACGAGATGATCCGCACCTGCTCACGCCTCGTCGTCATGCGTGACGGCAAGGTGGTCGGCGAACTGAAGGGCAGCGACCTCAACCAAAATACCATCATGGCAACTATTGCAGGAGGTGAATCCTGATGTCTGTTTCAGAGAATCATTTCGAAAATCTACCTAAGAAAAGTGTTTCTGTCATTGATACGATCAAAAAGATCGTGCAGAAACAAGTGTTTATACCCCTTGCCGCACTCCTGGTGCTGATCCTCTTCAATCTTATCGCGGATCCGTCCTTCTTTAAGATCTCGCTCGATAAGAGCAGTTCCGGAGATCCGGTCTTGTCCGGTTACCTCATTACCATCCTGGACAATGCATCGGAGCTGGCGATATTGGCTATCGGCATGACGCTGGTCACCTCAGCTTCCGGCGGACAAGATATCTCTGTCGGTGCCACTGTCGCCATCGCGGGAAGTGTGGTATTAAAAGTCCTTTGCGGATCCCAGTCCCGCCCCGACCAGATGCAGGCGCCCATTATCGTGGCCTTCCTAATCTGCCTCGTCGTCTCGATGCTATTCGGTGCATTTAACGGCATGGTGGTGTCGTTCTTCAAGATCCAGCCCATGGTCGCCACCTTGATCCTATTCACCGCCGGCCGTTCCATCGCCGCATGGATCAACAACAACGAGCTCCCGGTCATCAGCGACCCGAAGTTCGGCTACTACGGAAACTTCATTCCGGGAATTCCGGTTCCGACACCGATCTTCATCGCGGCCATATGCATGATCATCATCGCACTGGTCCTGAAGTTTACCAACCTGCGGCTCTATTCCCAGGCGGTCGGTATCAACCCGAGCTCCTCGAGACTTAACGGTATCAACCCGCAGCTGGTCAAGTTCCTGACTTTCGTCATCCTCGGCGCATGCGTAGCCGTAGCCGGATTCATCAAGGTCAGCCGCCTTTCGACCATCAACTACTCGGTCGTTGCCAAAGACATCGAGATGGATGTCATCCTTGCCGTTGCCCTCGGCGGAAACCAGTTAAGCGGCGGTAAGTTCAGCATGACTTCCTCGATCCTCGGCGCCTACGTCATCCAGTTCCTGACCACGACACTTTTCAAGTTCAAGGTCAGCTCCTCTGCGATCGCTGCCTATAAGGCCGTCGTCGTCATCGTCCTGGTCGTCCTCAGCGCCCCGATCGTCCGCGAAAAGATGGTCCAGATGAAGAAGAAGGGCACCGCCGCCAAGGTGGGTAAGGCCAAGAAGGAGGTGGCTTGATATGTCGAATCCTTTCGAAAAGAACTCGAACAAGGAACTGAGTGCGAAGAGTCTGAAGTCCAGAGTTTCTCTGACAGATACGAACCTGCTTTTGTTCATCACGATCGCCGTATTCCTGATCATGTATGTGTGCGCCGTGGTGTTCCTGGGAAAAGGCTTCGCCAAGCCCCAGACCTTCCTCAATATCCTGAACGAAAACGCTGCCCTGATTATCCTTTCCTGCGGCATGAGCTTAGTCATGATCACCGGCGGTATCGACATTTCCGTTGGACAGGTGACTGCACTGGTATGTATGTCCTGCGCGGTATTCCTCGATAAACACGGCGGAAACGTATATGTCGCCATGATCCTTGCTCTGGGCATCGGACTGGCATTCGGCCTGGTACAGGGATACCTGGTGGCCTACCTCAACATCCAGCCCTTTATCGTCACCCTGGCCGGAATGTTCTTTGCCAAAGGTATGACCACGATCATTAACGCGACCCAGTTCAATGTCGAGAACGCCCAGTTCAAAGCCCTCAAGGCGACCCGTGTTACGGTTCCGGGCCTGGGATCGGTCAATAAACTCGGTAACTATATCGATGCCTATGTCGAGATCGGCGTCATCGTCGCACTGCTCGTCGTTCTGATCTTCTTCTGTGTCCTCCGCTGGACCAGAACCGGCCGAAATTTCTATGCGGTCGGCGGCAATAACCAGAGCGCCAATACACTGGGTATCAACGTCAGAAGAACCAAGTTCACGGCACATCTTCTTTGCGGACTTCTCGCAGGCGTCGGCGGATTTGTATACTTCATGCACGTCGGCTCCGGATCTCCGTCCCACGCCAGCGGTGCGGAAATGAACGCAATCGCCTCCTCCATCATCGGCGGCACGATGCTGACCGGCGGTGTCGGCAATATCGCAGGAACGTTCTTCGGTGTTCTCTCCTTAAGCACCATTAAGAACATCGTAACGTCCCTCGGCCTCGATGAAGCGTGGTGGACCAATATTACCGTGGCGGCCATGCTCTGTATCTTCCTCCTCTTACAGAGCATCCTCCTCGCCAGGAAAAACAAACAGAAAAGCTAAACTTCATTACATTCCATTCCATTCGGAAACGGGCACCACCTAGGTGTCCGTTTTCATTTGGAAAAAACCGGTCGCGGCCGGCTTTCCTAAAGAAATCGCTTATAGTAATGGCCGGTCCGCGATCCGGTTTTTCGATGTGAATCTATTTCAAATATAAAACCCGGGAATGGTATAATGGTTTTTAAGGTTTGGGTTGAGGTATTGGTATGATCAAGAAATGGCTGAGGATCCGTCTTCCATATACGATTATCGTCACACTGATCATCTGCATGATCAGCTCAGTTCTTTTCGAAAAGTATATGCGGATCCATGCGGAGAACCGATACCGGACAAGTACATTTACCGACACAAGGATCGATTACGATCTGCCGTTTCCGTCCGAGGGGCAGGCCGAAGAACTCATTGACCTTGAGTTTTGTGAGGAAGTGCTCGGCTATTACTATGTAAGTGATGTGCTTGAGATCGACGGCAAAGAAGTCCCGGCCAACCTGATCATGACGGACTGGGACGGGCTTTCGCTCACACCGTTTTCCGCAGAGCGGATTATTGAGGATGGGACATTTGATTCTGATGATGAGATCCGGATTGGATATGATTTTGCCAGGGAAAACCACCTTTCCTTAGGCGATACAGTGCTTTTTCGGGGTTATGAGATTACGGTGAGCGATATTTTCGAAGAAGATGTCTACCGGCATGCGCAAGTGGTTGCTTTATCGATGGGAAGCGGCCTGGATTACTATGTCCAATCTCTTTTTAACGGCTATTCCGGGGTGTTTATCAATGTGGCGGATGGGCATGAAGCCGAGGCGAAAGCGTATGTCGAGCAGTACCGGCCCAGAGGCGGTCCGAAGGATGCGCTCGGGATCGTTACCGAGGAAGGAAGGATCTCGTATTATACGGCGGAAGGCGAGAGTGTGACTTGCGAGGTCGTTGACTTTAAATCGTACCTTAATGATGTGGAGCTGGAATCCGCAAACCACATCTGGATCGGCGCGACGATCCTTTTTGCCGGGATGGTTCTTGCAAGGATCCTTCTTTTTCAACGCGAAAAGGAACGGGTGGCGGTGGATGTTTTTCCTCGGAGAAATCAGCTGTTGTATTATTTTCTCACGATGCTTCTGGAGATCATGGTCTCCTCGCTTTGGTTTGTGATCGCGGGGGTGGTGTATCGGTCGTCGGCGAAATACTATGTCATGCGTTCTTTGTTACAAAGCACCTTGAAAGTGGCGATCCTGGTGGTGTTTGCTGTGGATATTTTAAACTTTATATTGAATCTAATGCAGAGTAGTAGAGAAGAAGAGGAAGATGATGAGCTGTGAGAAGGTTTGCGGACGAGTTAGAGACGGCATTTGAAAGGCGGTTATTATGAAGATCTATGATATTTCTCAGGAAGTGTTTGGCTGTGAAGTGTATCCGGGTGATCCGAGTCCCGTAAAAGAAGTGAAGCTGCGGATCGAGGACGGCGCGGTATGTAACCTCAGTGCTTTGTCCATGTGCGCACACAACGGTACGCATGTCGATGCGCCGTTCCATTTCATTAACGACGGGAAAACCATCGATCAGGTGGACCTAGCACGTTTTGCCGGCCCGGCCTATGTTGCCGAGTATAACGGAGATGTGACTGCCGAGGTGGCAAAACGGATTTTGGAAGAAGCCCGGTCGTGTGATGCGGAGGCGGCCAAGCGGATCCTTGTAAAGGGTGATGCAGTCATGACGGAAGAGGGCGCGAAGGTGATGGCGGAGGCGGGTATCTTCCTTTATGGAAACGAGTCTCAGACCGTGGGACCTCTGATGGCGCCGATGGCGGTTCACCTCATTATGCTTGGGGCGGAGATCGTGCTTCTTGAGGGAATCCGCCTTTCTGAAGTTCCTGTGGGACGCTATCTTCTTTCCGCAGCGCCTCTGAACCTCGGAGGCTGCGATGGCGCTCCGTGCCGTGCGATCCTGATGGAAATGAACTAAGGTTCGTGATGTGCATGCCTTGAGTTAATGGAACGAGGTTTTGTGATTCTATTGAAAATGGAGAAAGTCTATGAAGATTAATGCGGATTCGGAATGCCTTCTTGTGAAAAAACTCCTTCATACGGTGAAGGTCCCTTATGGGGATATTAAGAGCATCGTGTATTCGGAAGATTGCAAGACAACGGTCCGTACACACGGGAAACAGGAGTATCGGGAGACGTCTCTTTTCGGCCTGATGGATCGGTGTTCGATCATATACGATAAGATATTGGATTATAACATCGCCTTCAAGGATGAAAGGACGATAGAAGAAGGAGAAGGCGGCATTTTTGGCGAGGAAGAAAAGAATGCGTATGTTCAGAAATTCCTGGATGCGGTCCGTGAGGATTCCATTGCCATGATCAAGGACCGGATCGGTCCGAAGTTCAGCCTGGAGTTTCTGGTTAAAGACATCCATCTTGAGACCTCTCTTTACACGCGTTTGTTGAAGGATGATAAAGTGATCAGTGATATTCCGAATCCCATGATCAACTATCCCGAAGACGGAATCAAAGATGCCTTTGATGTCACGCTTCTGGCGTACCTTTGTGAATGGGATCCTAAGACCAAGACCGGAAAATACGTGGTTCTGAATGAGGCATTGAACGCCGAGAAGGCGAAAAAGTATATGCTCGAGCAGGTCGATACGTTCTGCAACGGTTTCCTCGAGGTCAACAGCCGGGAATACCTGGAGCAGATCTAACTTTATCAATTCTTTACTCTCTTTTGGCGATGCCTTAACTTTCGTTCCGTAGAATATAACCATGAAGCACGGAAACGGAGGTGCAAGGACATGAAGAAAATTACTGTTTGGAAGATTATTACACTGGTCGTAGGATTGATTGCACTGGGACTGATTATCGCATCCGGCTTTGTCGATGTCCCGAGACTTCTGACCGTAGGCCTTGCCGTACTCGTCTTGGCCGAACTCTCCTCCATGCACGTACAGTGCCTGAAGAAGAAAGAAAACAACGCATAACCCACCCCAACACTCATAGAACCCCCTTAAAGTGAAAACCCAGGCAGAAATGCCCGGGTTTTCGTTTTTAGGAAAACTGACAGTGCCTATTTGATGGCTTTTGACCGTCTGATATGAAGGACTTGTGACCGATCGGAAAGAGGCGAATCAGGTTCGCGTGAAAATCTAGCGTCGGTGTAGAAATACATTGATCTTGAAAGGAGAATTCTTATGGGCAAATTTTTAGATGGTGGCAATGATATTCGAAGAGCAAGTAATGAATTAGATGTACTCAAACATGATCTGGAGCATGATCTCGTTTCTACAGAAAAAGTGGCTGAACGAATGGCTCAGATTATTGCGAATACGATGTGCCTTTATCGTGTTGATTCAGCTTTTAGCGAAATGATAAATAACGCCAAAGAGGAATTTGGCCGAGCAAATACATCTCTCTATGAAGAAGCGCTGGATATTATGATTTCCGAATTGCAAGATAGAAAAGAACACTTTGAAGAGTACTATATGCCAGATTCGGATGATGCAAACGTGATAAGTGTTGACGAGAATTAATGTAGCAAAAAGCGCAGGATATAAGGACAAGTGAAAGCCAATTACACATATGGATTGTAGGAACATAAAAAGATTAGAACTATAATATTCATATATTCTCATTATTCATGAAGTATTTACAAATGATTCAACAATGAGAAATCCAGCTTTTATAGCATAAAAGTAGGTTGTGGATCAAATGGTTTACTAGGAGGGTTTGAGGATGAGTAGAAATAAAAAACGTATAGTTAGGACATTCTCTGTTTTTCTTTCGCTGATAATAATCGTATATTCTGTTTCTGCGTGTTCGTTAGGATCATTCCTTAAGAAGAATGGAACTGGATTTGTTGAGGGTTGGAAGGCAGTGGATGAGTATTTAGGTACTAAGATCACTGAAAAGGTTGATGACGACTATCTCAATCAAGTAGCGCAATATATGGGCGTAGCTGAGCAATCTGACGACAAGGATAAAAACTCAAGCCTGAGCATTGAAGAAAAAGCCCTATATGCTGAAGAACGATGGACATCATCAAATGATAATATCGATTCGTTGGCAGATTCTTCTTTGTATAGTTCAACACGTTTGGTTAACAAACTGTTTGAATCGAAGAAAAATGCAAACTATGTCACAGATGAAACACACAATAGATATATTTGTGAGAATTATTACGACTCTTCTAGTGATGTTGCAACAGAGCAGGCGATTGTAATCTTAGAATCGTATAGAAATCATATAAATGAGTCAAAGACCGATAAAAACATCGGTTTTCAACAGTTTTGTGAAGAGTATGGCTATAATTCTGAAATACAATACTTATACAACGTGAATAGTGATTCAGCACGTGTTATACCAGAGGAGTTGTTTGATGATGCGGTTAATTTCCTAAAAGGAAAAGTCGATGTTCTAGAAGATCGATGCTCGGAGATACTTGTCAGACTCAAAATTCGTTTGAATAATCCGGATGAAAATCAAACAATTCCTTTCACTGTTGATGAATTGAGAGCTGTTGCAGAATTGGCATACGAAGGGGATTTTGTTCCAGAAGATTTTGGACTATTGAAGAGTCAGATTGTAACGCCAAAGTATTTAATTAAGCAAGCAATTAATGGAGGGCTTTCATCTGAGACGGTCGAAGTCGCATTATCGGTAGGTCCGGATTTATTCTCGTTTATTCGATGGAGCCTTATGAACGGGAAACTAAATGTCAAGCAACTTATCAATGATGGTATAGATGGCTTGTTTGCATCTTCTATTGGCTATATTGAAGGCGCCGTTTGTAATCTTATCCTCTCAAAATGTATAGATGGCATATTTAAAGATGGTTTAGCAGGAATTTCGCCGAAAGCGTTGGCAGCAATTGCAAGGGTTACTAAAGAGGCGATCAGTTATGGTTATGCGTTGGAAAAAGGAGATATAACACCACTTGAATATGGTGACCTAATTGCAGAAGTAATAATAGTCGAAAGCTGCAAAACTGCTGCAGGTGTTGCACTTGAAAGCATTCTTCCTGCTATGCCGATGGCTTATACAATTGGAAGCTTTGTAGGTGGGATGTTGGCGAAAACAGGCTATGACATAGTAAAGGGCGCAATTAAACAGATCGTGGGATTCTTTGCTGGTTTAGGTGGATTTGAGTGCTTTGTTTGTGATGACGAGAGAGATGACCTGTATGCGATCTCCAATGAGAATATTATGGAAGCAAGTATTTTCTTTGAATTGTCTTCTGCAAAAGATCTGTCGATTAATCTGGATGGTGAAGGAAAAATCAATATAGGTCTAGATGGGGAATTCTATTGTACGAATTGCGGAGCTCTTCTCAATGACATGGAAGGATTTGATCCCCAAGAGGGCTATTTTTATTGTGAAGATTGCGGGATGCTTTTGTATGATGGTAATACAGTTTATTCTGGTGAACGATATCCCGATGTTATCTGGTTTTGTGATAAATGTGGAGATTGTTTGAGTAAGCAGGAAGGTTTTTCTGATTTGAATGATGAGTGGATATGTAAAAAGTGTTTCCATATAAACGCTATCAGTGAGGACGAAATACTTGAAACTTAATGATTGCATGCATTTTTGTGGCACTATGACAAATTGTATGTCTTGTTATATCAGTGTACATAATAAGATGGTTTGTAGATGTTGAAATGAGCACTTGTTAATCGTGTATTTGGAAAATTGTTGAATAGGAGGAAGAATATGTTCTGTAATAAATGTGGTCATAAATTATCTGATACTGCGAACTTCTGCGCCGGGTGTGGATCAAGAATAACACGGAACCGAGAGTATATTCCTGTTTCTAGTTCATCGACTCAATTCCAGGAAGACTTATCTCAGAAAACCACTTTTGGAACTTTTTCCTCTGAGTCACAGAAAAATGCTACGACGAATAAAGACTATAGTTCACGTGATGGTCTCGAATTTAAGAAAAATACAAAAGTTGAAACAGTATCGGTAACTTGCCCAAGATGCGGAGGCGAGGTAAAAACGGTGGATGGATTGGATACATTCTATTGTTTATATTGTGGAAACAGAGTTGTTTTGTCTGGTATGAGCGATGCTTCTTATGAAGCTAAAACTAAGGCACGCAAATATGAGAAAGAAGAAAGAATGCAAGCAAATGCTTTTTCACATGAAAAAGAAATGTATATTATGCAGAAAGAAGAAGAGAAGAAATCAACTAAACGATTTCTTATTATTTCGGCTCTGGTTGTTTTGTTTATTTTGGGAGTTATCATATGGATTGCATATCCGAGTATTAAGGTTAGGCATTCTCGTAGTCAGTTAGTGAAACTCAACGAGAAATTTGAGGATTTGCTGGATGAAGAGGATTATGATGAAGCCGAAAAGGTAAATAAACAGATTAAAAAACTGGCTGGCGATTTGAAAGGAGACGAATGGGGAGAGTGGATAGGAGTTTATCTAGAGAATTATTATCAAGTTACTAAGGCCCAAAGGAAAGAAAAGAGTATTAAACACAAAAAGGTGAAACTTAAAGCAGATTTAGAAGATATCGATGATATGAAGAAAGAAGATGTAGTTGAGTATCTCCTAAAAGTCGGTTTTGTAAACATAACGTATGTAATTGAAGATGCGGATACGTTATTTAGCACTAAATGGGGATCAGTTGATGAAATCACCATAGACGGTAATGATGACTGCGAAGCGGGGGAATACTTTTATGATGATGTTGAAGTGATAGTGAGAGTATGGACGAGTTGATCGAAAAGCTTACCGTTCAATGAATTGCTGCGAAAGATGGTTTAGACTCATAAAGAAACTATTGTATGCCAATGCAATTTGAATAACCATGATACCTTAGGAAAACAATTAATTGTGCGTTTTCTTGTAGTATTCTTCATCTTGCATTTTGAGTTTTGCTATCCGACGTTCATATGCTTCTATTCTTCGCGTTAACTCTTGATTGGATACCATTTCTTCGTCGGTGCTTTCAAAACCTTTCGACGAATTGCTTCCTTTGGAAGATGTTTGAGGTTTAGTAGATGCTATTATTTTGACCCCGCAATTGCCACAGAATTTGGACTCGGTGTCTATTTGAGTACCGCAATTAGGACAGTTGTTTTTCGTTGAACCCGTTTTCTCATCCGAATTTTGAGTTGCGTGATTTGTTGTTATCCTCGAACCACATACCTCGCAATACTGAGAATTTTCAGTGTTGTATGCTCCACACATCTCACAACGAAGCAACTTGTTTGTACTCACATTCATCCTAGCGTTGCTTGAAGAAGTGCCATAACCATGGAGTGGAGGCTTGATTTTATTCTCCTTTGGAAGAGGTTGAAAGAATCCTGAGGGTTGTAGTTTGTTGTATATCGTTGCTTTTTCGATGGCATATTTTATTCGTTCAGCAAGTCGACGTGGTATCTCTAGATCTGTTCTATCCGAATAAACCCAATAATTCCCTGTAAGATGCCCGTAATCATTAAAATCAATAGAGAACCTCCAATCTTCGCAACCGTCATTTTGTTAGCGACCAGCTAAAATAGCCACTGCGGGACCAACTAAAATCGCCACTCTCAGCTCATGTAAAATCGCCAACACACCAGCATATTACCTTGATTTATTTGTTGTTTGCTTTCAGCGTCTCGATAGAGTGCGTTTCCAACTTCTTTCCTCGGTATGTGACTCCTTTCATGACGTAGACGATTGCGTCATCGAAGATTCGATCCAGTGC
>JAFZQI010000026.1 GCA_017620475.1 Clostridiales bacterium
CTATAAGGATCTCGTAGCAAAGAAGTTCTCCGAGCTCGTTTACTACGGCCAGTGGTTCCACCCGCTCCGTGAAGCCATCTCCGCTTTCGTCGACAAGACACAGGAAGTGGTTACCGGCGAAGTCCGTATGAAGCTCTATAAGGGTAACTGCACACCGGCCGGCACCACATCTCCGTTCTCCCTCTACGATCCTGAGATCGCAACATTTGAGGCAGACGACGTTTACAATCAGGCAGATGCAGGCGGATTTATCAACTGCTTCGGTCTCCCGATGAAGGTCAACGCAAAGATGAAGCAGAAGAACGGTCTTCTCTGATTCGCGAAAGAACTTGCATGATTGAAAAAGAAATAAAGTTTTCTGGCGTTGTCCTCGTGCGCTGCACTGCGGAGGCGCCGAAAACTTTTTTCTTTTTCATAAAACACGTAATCTTCTTTCGTGGATCCATCGCTATTGGTACGAAAAGGAGTAACTATGGATTACAGACTTATGACAATTGAGGATTATGATGAGGCGTATGCAATCTGGGTCACCTGTCATAACGGCTTGAACTCCACAGACGATTCAAAAGAAGGTATCTCTAAATATCTTAAGAGAAACCCGTCCACCTCTTTTGTAGCCGTAAAGGAAGGGCACGTGGTCGGCGTGATCCTCTGCGGTCACGACGGCAGACGCGGATACATACAGCACATGTCCATCTCTCCCGACCATAGACGTCTCGGGATCGGAAGCAGGCTCGTCGAACTGGCACTTGAAGCCCTGAATAAAGAAGGAATCAAGAAAGTGGCTCTCGTTGCCTTTAAATCGAACGATCTTGGCAATGCTTTCTGGGAAGCACAAGGCTTCACACTCCGCGAAGACCTGAATTACAGGAACCGAGCACTTGTCGATCTGGAAATCATCGATACATATAAAGAGTAAAAAAAGAAGCGGCCTCCGAAGCATCAAGAGAGGCCGTTTTTTCACTATTTAGGTCAATCCGTATTTTTCTTTTATTCTCTGATCGGGTTCATACCCGGAAAGAAGATCATCGGCGGCCTTGATCAGTTCCTCATAGCTGACCGGCATCACCAAATACATAATCTCCTCATTCAAATTCTTCCCCGTTACTACCGGGTGTCCCGTTGCCGCATCATATCCGATCAAAAAACACCTGGAAATACTGCAGATCGTATTAAATTCCTTATCGAAAACTTCGACACCGTCATGGGCATCGATATAGTAATTTCCGCTGCTTTCATCGAAATAGAACGAACAGGAATAGTCGAATGTTTCATATATTCTTTTGACTCGCTCTCCGGAAGAACGCCGATATATATAGATCGCCCCATTCCATAACTGCAGGGCGGCAAAATCTGCATTCTCGCAAAAACACACATCATAGATCATATCTGGACCGAAGTCATTCTCATTTTCAAGTATAAAGGACTTAAACTCATTTTTCACCGGATTATCGGATAGCCCCCGCACCTCGAATTCAGCCGGCGTATCCGAATACGGGATCAAATGATCAGCTTGTTTGAACACAAACGTATTGATCTGCGTTTCTCCCGTTACAGCAAGATATAACGTGTCACTTGCAAAATATCGGGGCCAGAACATATTGTTATTCTGTACATCGGGATCAAAGAAACGGCATTCGCCGTCCCGTATAAGATAGCAGCCTGCACCACGGTCGAAAATGACGATTCCTTCCGCGGTGGTATAGCATGTTGAAGAAATCCCCACATCGGATCGGATCGTTTTTTGCACTTCCAGATCCGAGTTTAGGATATAGATCGCAGAATCATCATACAGAACAACATCCTCCCCGAATATGTTGAATCCGTTTACACTATCAATCGAATCAAAAAACTTCTCCGTCCCCGTTTCAAGATCTCTTAGGCACATACGGGAACCTGAATACGAATTGTTCTGAAAAGTCAACATAGATTTACCATCTGACCGGATATCATATATTCCCGACTGATCAACAAATCGGCTCTGTGTTCCTCCGCCGGAAAGATCTGCCGAATAGGCATATGTCGAACCGGAATCAAAATCGATAACAAAGATCCAGGCCTCATCCCCCTCATGCGAAAAATATACGTAAGTGTCAGACCTCAATTTAAGAGTATCTGTCGGCAATTCCGAAGAAAGATCAAGCCTGCAAAGAATGTCCGGTCCTCTAAGAATCATTATCTCATTATCCGTAATAGCCGTATAACCGTTTCCAAGCGGATCCGAGTAAATCTTCGCATCCCCAATATCAAGACCGGTTTCTGTTCCGGATGAAAAATCGAGATAAAAATATCCCTCACCCTCTCTTTGAAATACGAAGCCTCTTTCTCCGTCAAAAGCACGATCCATAAAACCCTGATCCGAACACATAAGAAGCATTTTTCCGGTAGAAATCTCCATAACATATGTATCGTAATTTAGACTAAATGCCGCGACGTATCCGCCCCTTGGCGATATGATAAAATCAGATATCGCACATGGAAGCTGAATCGTTTCATCTGAAGTGACATTATCGGAGATTTCATAGATCCCCAAAGCTTCAGAGAGTGCTTCCAGGGAAGCCTCACTATATCCTTCGTCCGCATGATCCGGTAGGACACTTCTTGCCGCATAGACGGCATCCTTTCTCTTTCCGTCGCGGAGAAGATTTTCCGAGATTCCCGCCATCGAATCCGCATACTTCTGTTCGATCGTATCCTTCTGTACCTGGATCTCCTCTTTTTGCGCCTGGATCTCCTCTTTTTGCGCCTGGATCTCCTCATTCTGTCTCGAAATCTTCGCATTTTGTCTTGCTATACGGACCAGGAAGAAAACACTGATAGCCAAGACGGCTCCAAGGATGGAAAATGCAGTGATCAAGCGCTTCTTACGACGTTTATGTAATGCTTGCTTATGTCTTTGCTGAAGATCATCGTAGGACAATCCGAAAATTGTCGCGATCAGCCTGACAACGGCCTTATCGACCTTACTGTGCCGTTCTCTCGTGTTCTCTGCTTTACAATCCGCCGCAAGAGGTTCTTTATACTGTCTGTACTTGACGGGTCTTCCATCAGGGCCCATCTGATACAGTTCTTCATACATCACAGATTCCGGGAAAGCAGTGTCCGGCTCTCCATCAGCCAGAACCAGCAAAATGTGCTTCCGATCGTTGAATCGCAAAAACTCCTCGATTTCTTTCCTGCACCATATGGATTTCCGGTATTCCGGGGAACAGACAGCGATCAGAAATTCCGAATTCTTCAGCGCCGAAGAGATGACCTCCGACAGATCATCGGAAACAGCAAGCTCCGTTTCATCGCGAAAAACACGGCCGAGCCGTGATCTTCCCACCTTCTTGGCCACATCGGCAGGAAGCCGGTAACTTTCCAATTTCTTTTGAAGTCTTTCCGCAATCTCACTATCCGGCAGACAATGCCGGTAACTGATAAACGCGTCGTACTGATCCCTCTTTGCCATTCTCCCACCTGAACAGATCAACCTTACATACGATCATTTTCATTCTATCATTAGAATGATTAATTGCAACGCCTCGAAAAACACTTGCTAACCAGATGATTTTACTATTTTTCTTTCATCTCGCGGATCTGCTTAAAGACTTTAGATTTTACGTCGTTTTTGCTACAATACTGAAAGATAAGAATTGAAAGGCTGGAATGATTATGTCAAAGAAAATGTGGGCAGGCAGATTTGAGAAGGCGACCGATAAAGCGGTAAATGATTTTAACTCTTCTCTTCCCTTCGACTGCAGAATGTATAAACAGGATATCGAGGGCTCCGTCGCACATAGCCAGATGCTGGCGAAGCAGGGCATCATCTCACAGGAAGATGCGGAAAAGATCAAGGAAGGACTCTTCTCCATTCTGGAAGATATCGAATCCGGCAAACTGACATTTGATTCAGATGCGGAAGATATTCATATGTTCATTGAAGAAGAACTGACAAACCGCATCGGAGACGCTGGAAAAAGGCTTCACACCGGCCGTTCCAGGAACGACCAGGTTGCACTGGATCAGCGTCTGTATGCCGTAGATGAGGCCAAGGAGATGCAGTCTCTTCTCGGACAGCTCCGCGATACACTTATCGATATTGCCAAGGAAAACACCGAGACATATATGCCGGGATATACGCATCTTCAGCGTGCCCAGCCCATTACCTTTGCCCACTACCTTATGGCGTATATCCAGATGTTCGGCCGTGATATGGACCGCTTGGATGAAGCCATCGCCAGAACGAACATCTCCCCGCTCGGCTCTGGTGCTCTCGCAGGAACGACATATCCGCTCGATCGTGAGTTCGTAGCAGATCAGCTAGGCATGAATGGCGTGACACTCAATTCCCTCGATGGCGTGGCCGACCGCGACTGGGCCATCGAGCTGGCCTCTTTTGCATCCCTTCTCATGATGCATCTGTCCCGCCTTTCAGAGGAAATTATTCTCTACTCTTCCCAGGAATTCAAGTTCATCGAACTCGATGACGCTTATTCTACCGGCTCTTCCATGATGCCGCAGAAGAAGAATCCGGATGTCGCAGAACTTACCCGCGGCAAGACCGGACGTGTATACGGCGACCTCATTTCCCTTCTCGTGACCATGAAGGGACTGCCGCTCACTTACAACAAGGATATGCAGGAAGTACAGGAAGCGCTTTTCGATGTGATCGATACATTGAAGGGCGTACTCGTCCCCTTCACCGGTATGATCAAGACCATGAAAATCCGCAAGGATAACATGGAGATGGCGGCTCTCGGCGGATTTACCAATGCGACCGATCTGGCAGATTATCTTGTAAGAAAAGGCATTCCTTTCAGAAGCACACATGAGATCTCCGGAAAGCTTGTCCACTACTGTATAGAGCACGGGACAACACTTGAGAAGCTCTCGATCGAAGAATTCAAACAGTTCTCTGATCTCATCGAAGAAGATGTATATGATGCCATCTCACTTGAGACCTGCGTCAATAAGAGAACGATCATCGGAGCACCCGCACCGGAGACGGTCAAGCGTGCTTTGGATTCGTTGTCATGATAACAGAATCGCCATATTTACATGATATAATCGGTTCATAAAAGAACTCTTGTCAAAGGAGGTAAGGTCTTGGCCAGAAAACGGATCGGGCTGTTCATGAGTGAGATCACACAGGTTTTCCAGTCCACATGCGGGAAAGCCATTGCCGATCTTGCCTCTCTTCGTGATATGGACGTCATCATCTACGCATCCTATGGATCGTATACCTCTCCTTACGGACGCAATTTTCTCTCGGAGATCGGAAAGAAAAACATTATCCACCTTCCGGACTACTCCACGCTGGACGCCATCATTGCCATGCCCGGAACCTTTGACATCAACGGGATGGACAATGAGTTCTTTGAAATTGTCAAAAGCCAGGCCAAATGCCCTGTCATCTGTCTTCAGACGGGACATCCGGATTTCTACACCATAACCATAGAGAACCGTGATTCGATGTATGAAATGACACGTCATTTCATTGAGAAGCATCAGTTTACGGACATTTGCTATATGTCCGGTCCTTACGGTCACAAGGACTCTCCCGAACGTCTTAAGGGATTTGTGGAAGCCATGCGGGATGGCGGTCTTTCCATCGAATCGAACACGATCTTCGAGGGCAATTACTGGAGGAACCGCGGAGCGAAGGCTCTTGATTTCTTCATGAAGGGACGAAGGTCTTATCCCCAGGCCATCATCTGTGCCAACGATTACATGGCGATGTCCATCTGTGACGAATTGAAGAAGCGCGGCGCACGTGTTCCCGAAGACGTCTGTGTCAGCGGATTTGACGGGATCCGTGAAGGCGAAGTTACCACACCTTCCCTGTCCACCGTTTCGGTTCGTCCGGAAACCTATGCCGAAGCTGCCTTCAAACTGATCGACGAGATCAATGCCGGCAAAGAACCACCTAAAACCGTCATGTTATCCGACATCATCCACTACAGAGCCAGCTGCGGATGCGGCAAACAAATCGTTTGCGGAGATGTCGAAGAACTCTATCACACTGTTGCCGAAGAAGAATTCCTTCTTCGTGAATCTGGACGAATCATTGCTGATTACCAGAACAGTACGGATATAGACAGCACCCTCTCTGTGGCTACCTACTATTTCCACACGATCGGCTGTGACACCGGCTTCATTTGCTATTGCGATGAGACAGACCCTAAATTCTTCTCTGTGGAGCACAGCGAACCCTTTACGGACAACATGATCCTTCTTCAGATCATGTATGCGGAAAACCGGATGAATGCATATGCCGTGAATACCAAATTCCCGAGAGAAGAGATCCTTCCTAACCGATACTTCGAAACACCGGCTCCGGGCGTATATATCGTGATCCCGCTTTTCTTCAAGAATAAGGACTACGGTTATATCGTACTTAAGCCCAACGAGCATCAATGGCCGAATTCTCTGACTTATTCGTACATCACGACACTTTCGACCGCATTCGAAAACTGCTACTATCAGAAGCGATTCAGTGTAATCTCCGAGATCACGAAACTGTCACAGACCGACGAACTGACCGGTCTTTACAACCGTCGTGGATTTGAAAATGCACTTCAGGACATCTTGAGCCGTCTATACGGAGATGCGACGATCAGTATCGCCAGCATCGATATGGACAATCTCAAGAAGATCAACGACATTTACGGTCACTCCGAGGGCGACTTTGCCCTGAAGGAAGTCGCAAGGATCCTCAAGGAGTGTCTGGGCGAGCAGGAATTCTGCGCAAGATACGGCGGAGATGAATTCTCGGCAGTGCTGGTCTCTTATCGTCAAAGCCACACCAAGGATTTCATCGAAGAAGTCGAAAGTATGCTGGACAAGCTTTCCAAAGAATCAGGAAAGCCTTACCCGATCCATGTCAGCATCGGTGTATCTGACCTAAAGGGTAACGATACGAATCACATCGTCGAATGCATGCGCGAAGCAGACGAGCAGATGTACGCCAACAAAAGGGAGTACAAAGCCACTCATCCGATCGAACAGCAGTCTTAATTTCTCATACTATGGATCGGTGCCGGGATCCTTCCGCCTCTGGAAATAAAGGCTTCTGAAGAAGCGGTGTTCACTTCCATAATAGGCGAATAACCCAAAAGTCCGCCAAACTCGACCTGATCGCCCACCTTTTTGCCCGGTACCGGGATCACGCGAACGGCCGTGGTCTTGTTATTAAACGTACCCAGTGCCATCTCATCGGCAATGATTCCGGAAATCGTCGACGCAGGAGTATCGCCGGGGATCGCAATCATATCAAGGCCTACCGAGCAGACACATGTCATCGCTTCAAGTTTCTCCAGACGCAGGAATCCTTTTTCTGCCACTTCGATCATTCCTTCATCTTCCGATACCGGTATAAAAGCACCGGAAAGGCCGCCCACGAACGATGACGCCATGGTTCCGCCCTTCTTGACGGCATCATTTAGCATCGCCAGTGCCGCAGTAGTTCCCCAGGCACCGCAGTGTTCAAGACCGAATTCCTCAAGAATACGTCCTACCGAGTCACCGACAGCCGGAGTCGGTGCCAAAGAAAGGTCAATGATTCCGAACGGAACATTGAGTCGGGATGAAGCTTCCCGTGCCACCAGTTCACCTACGCGGGTGATCTTGAACGCCGCTTTCTTGATCGTCTCAGCGACAACACCCAGATCTTCCCCCTTCACCGTTTCCAGAGCCGCCTTGATTACGCCCGGGCCGGAAATACCGACGTTGATAACACATTCCGGTTCCCCAGGTCCCAGGAACGCACCGGCCATAAACGGGTTATCCTCGGGAGCATTGGCAAATACCACAAGCTTCGCACAGCCCAGCGCATCTCTGTCTTTTGTCGCTTCCGCAGTTTGCTTGATGATCTCGCCCATATCACGAACCGCGTCCATATTGATTCCGGAACGGGTCGACGCAAGATTAATGGACGAGCAGACATTATCCGTCACGGAGAGAGCTTCAGGAATCGAATCGATCAATCTTTTATCCGAAATGGTATATCCTTTCTGCACCATAGCGGAAAAACCTCCGATGAAGTTTACCCCACACTCTTTTGCCGCACGATCCAAAGTCTTTGCGAACAAAGTGTAATCCTTTGCACCGGAAGCCGCTGCCACGATCGATATCGGCGTAACCGATATGCGTTTGTTCACGATCGGTACACGATACTTTTCTGTGATCTCTTCCCCTACTTTTACCAGATCCTTGGCGTATCTGGTGATCTTATCGTAGATCTTCTGGCAGGACTTCTCCGGCGTATCGGCCGCACAGTCCATTAAGCTGATTCCCATCGTGATCGTACGCACGTCCAAATGCTGTTCCTGAAACATGCGTACAGTTTCTAGTACTTCAAAATCCGTAATCATATATTTACCTGCTTATCTCTAAAATTAGATTCTATGCATCGCATAGAAAAGATCTGTATGCTGGATGCGGATGGAGACACCGATCTCCTCCCCTACCTTGTCCAGTTTATCGGACAGTTCTTTCATATCGGACTTAGCGCCCTTAAGGTCTACCAGCATGATCATGGTAAAGATGTCATCAAGGATCGTTTGGGTAATATCATTGATATTTACGCCCTCCTGGGCAAGAAGTGCCGAAATTTTCGCGATAATGCCTACCGCATCGCATCCAACGACCGTAATAACCGCCTTATTCTTATCCTTTTCCATACTCATAGTTTCTTCCTCTTTTCTATAAATCAGATTCGATACGTCTTATTCACACTTGCCAATTCAAAATCCCACTCTCCGCAGGCACGTGCCTCCAGTTCGACATCTTCCCGATCATATAGCGGAACAAGATGCGAAAGGATCGTTTTTTTGATTCGCAGCGCCTGAGCACAAGCATAGCACTCTTTCGGCGTAAGGTGAAGCATATTCGGACGTCTGGCAGCCTCGATCTCACCGCAATCCATGATACAGAGATCCGCATCGTCGAGATAGCCGGCAAATAAAGTATCCACGGAAGCATCGGAAGTATAAACGAACACTTTCCCCTCATGCTCTACACGCAGCCCGTAGCACTCCACCGGATGATTGGTTCGGAAAAACTTCGCCTTAGCACCAAATAACGGAAGCTCGGATCCATGTCCGATATACCCGATCTTATATCCCCAGTCATTAGTAAGAGAATGGATCACGCCTTCCGGCGTTTTGGGAGCAAATATCGGAACATTACGGAACTCCATGCCATGCTTGGCATTCATGTCGATGGCATACCTCATCACCATAAGATCGCTATAGTGATCCGCATGAAGATGAGAGATCAGAATGGCATCCAGGCCATTGAGCGGCACATGTAACTGAAGATTCGAGAAAACACCGCTTCCGCAATCGATCAGGACTTTCTTATCATTAATCGTAAGCAGATATCCTGAAGCCGCCTGTCCCGGACCCGGATACCCGCCACTACAGCCTAAAATCGTAACTTCCATAGTGCGTATGTCCTTCTTTAGATGAATTGACACATCTATTCTAACATATCCTGCACAAAATATCTCTTCAAAAGCGCTTCCGCCTGTCGGATCCCGTCAATTGCCGAGCTCATGATGCCGCCGGCATATCCGGCGCCCTCTCCGGTCGGGAATATTCCCTTCACGTTTAGGCTCTCACCGTTCTCGTCCCTTCTGATACGGACAGGAGAGGAACTTCTCGTCTCCACCGCCGTCAATACCGCATCCGGATCATCAAATCCCGATATCTTACCGTCAAGCTTCTTAAGACCGTCATCAATGGTCTCCGCGACTTCCTTAGGAAGAATATCCCAAAGATTACTCATCGTTACTCCCGGCCGATAAGAAGGAATCACCTTTCCCCACGCCGTTGTCTTCACATGCTCGTGAAAATCACCCACACGCTGTGCAGGAGCAAAATACGGTTTTTCTCCCGCATGAAAGGCCTTTCTCTCCAGATCCCTTTGGAAAAGGATCCCGTTTTGCCAGCTGTCTGTACCATAGTCATTCCCATCGACGCCCACAAGCATCGCCGCATTTGCATTCTCTTTATCCCGGGCATACTCACTCATCCCGTTTGTCACCACGCCCATATTTTCCGACGATCCGCATACCACTTCGCCTCCCGGACACATACAGAAAGAATAGAGCTTTCTTCCCGTAGACGCTGCAGTCACCACTTTATAATTCGCAGGACGCAATATCTCGCTTTGGAAAAGCTCCCCGAATTGCGCCCTGTCGATCTCACTTTGCAGATGTTCGATCCGCACACCCACGGCAAACGGCTTCGATTCAAGCTCCACACCTTTCTCTGCGAGCATAGAGAAAGTATCTCTCGCGCTATGACCTACAGCCAGAACCAAAGCATCACAGGGAATCGTAACAGGATCTTCTCCACTAAAAGAAGCAGTATGCGTGACCGAGACCAGGTTTCCGTCCCGGATCTCCATATCGCTCAGCGTCCGCCCGAAAAGCACTTTTCCCCCTCGAGCGACCAGATCCTTGCGCATATTCTTGATCACCTTACGAAGCAGATCCGTCCCGATATGTGGGTGCGCATCATACAAAATGGATTTCGGTGCGCCATATTTCACAAATGTACGAAGAACAAGATCTCTCCTCTGATCCGACACGCCGCTGAACAGTTTCCCATCAGAAAACGTGCCGGCTCCGCCCTCACCGAACTGTACATTGGAATGAGTATTCAATATCCCCTGATCACGTAATTTGCTTACATCAGAAGTCCTTGTATCAATATCTTCTCCTCTTTCAAGAAGTATAGGACAAACTCCGGCTTCAACAAGCGCCGCAGCTGCAAATAGACCGGCCGGACCGCTTCCGCAAACCACAACACGTTTATTCAATGATATGGGCAATCGCGTGTGATCGATCAATTCAGGCGACAAGATGGATTCCCGGAAATCCACATCAGAAAACCGCGCCGATATCACCACGCGCACATCGTTTTTGTGACGGGCATCGATGGATTTTTTAAGAAAAAGGCAATATTTCGGAAGTCTTTTCCGCGATTTCTTTTCAAAGTACGTCCGAACATCCCGGTCATCCGTAAAGGGAGAAGAAATCTTCGGTAACCGCTCATAAACGGAAAGCGGAATCGATTGGCGGATCTCGATATCCATCAGGATCCACCTTCCTTATCCCGGAAAACCGGTTCTTTTTCAGCCGCAGCTCTTCCTGCAGCAATTCCCGACGAGAAAGCCCACTGCAGATTGTAACCGCCGCAGTCGCCGTCAACATCCAATACCTCGCCGCATGCATATAACGACGGAACGATCAACGACTCAAGTGAATCCTCGCAAAACTCATCACAATCCGCTCCACCGATCGTAGTCTGCGCATATTCAAGCGAACGCGTACCCAGGACATCAAATCTCCAATCGCGAAGAGTTCCCAGGATCTTCCTGATGTCAGATTCGGAAAGAGATGAAATGGGCAGAGAAAGCGGTCGATCCAAGGCGGTCTTCAGGATCATGGTACCGATTTTCCCAGGAAGAATAGACAGAAGCAGCTGCTCGATCGGTCTTTGACTCATAGTACGGAGCCGGCTTCTAAGTTCTTCGCTCAACGAAGCAATCGTGATTTCATCAAAAATCTGAAGAGAAACATATATTGGGGCAGCAAGCCGGCCCTTACGCATCCTTCGGGATACCTCACCGGATATCTGGAACACCGCAGGTCCAGAAAGCCCATAATCCGTGAAAAGAACTTCGCCAAATTGACTTGCTATGATACATCCATCCTCGATCAGCGAAACCTGTGCATCCGCCTTAAGTCCTGACAGCGGTTTGGTCACGGCATTTTCCGTCACCAGCTGAACGATCGACGGCTTAGGAGCATATACCTTATGCCCCAAAGAAGAAAGCCACCTGTACCCGTCGCCGGTCGTACCGAGAGCCGGAGCACATGCTCCTCCACAGGCAACGATCACTTTTCGTCCATAGAAAACACGGCCGTCCTCACAGGAGACTGTCAAAGGATCACCGGCCGTGATTCCGCTGACCACCGTATCCGAAGCCACACGGATACGAAGATCCGTTAATTCACTTCGGAATGCATCCACAACAGATGAGGATACCTTACTCATCGGGAAGATCTTATTCCCTTCCGATGTCGTCACAATACCGATATCATTAAGGAAAG
The DNA here is from genome assembly GCA_017620475.1 of Clostridiales bacterium. Taxonomy (GTDB): domain Bacteria; phylum Bacillota; class Clostridia; order Saccharofermentanales; family Saccharofermentanaceae; genus Scatonaster. The sequence goes on from JAFZQI010000026.1 coordinate 12,110, forward strand.
CTAGAGTTTCCAGCGGAGGTACCTTTTCCAGGATCTTCCCGGGGAATGATTCTTTCCTGCTATGGAAATGTGAAAGCTCCATATCTTTATTGGACAGATTACACCGTCCGTTACCGGTAGCCAGAACTTTCTTTCCAACACGATCATTCTTTTCCAGGATCAGGACATCCGCATAAGATTGCGAGATTTCAAGGATACGCTTCTGATAGGCAATGGCCGCACACATACCTGAAGCTCCGCCCCCGATAACAAGAAGATCCAAGATAGGATTACTATTCTCACTCATGTTCGGCCTCATTAAGAAGTTTCATGCATCTGGCATACTTAGAAAGAATGCCCGGATGGCATCGGCAGTGTTCACAGATTATCGAACCGAGATCGCTAACAGCGGACCACTCTCCGCTGATCAGTTCGATCTCCATTTCACATATCGGCAAAAACCGGTCACCGGCCATACATTTCCCGATATCCAGGCAGACCTCCATTACAGCATTTTCAAATCTGACGGTGATCGTCGTTCTTCGGAAAGCCGTACTGCAGACAGTGATCAGCTCACGGTCACGGGCAGGGATCAGTGCGGAAACCAGGATCTCATAAGGATCATCTTTCATAGAAGAAGCTTTATCCAGAAACCACGAGATATCAAAAACGGGGGAATCCGAAGGAATATTCCACTCACAGCGGCTCGTAAGGCCCTGATGTTCTAAAGAAGCGGATCCGGCTCCTTTGATGGTAACCGGAGACGTCTTCACCGTATGAATATACTGTTGACCAAGCACATGACGCACGCGCAGCGAAGTACGTGAGGCCTGCATCAGCATATCGGCAGTATCCACATACCGGTTCTCATACTCCTCGGTCTTCTCACTTTCAATTTCAACTGAATCCAGAAACCACGGCTGTTCGACAGAAGCACAAAGCTCCTCTTCCGAATCGAAAGCAAGCTTTAATTCCGTCTCCATAAGAACCTCCGAGATAATTACAATGTGATCTCACGAACACCTGCATTTGTCACCACACAGGCGTTTTTCGTACCGAAAAAGGCAACACGAAGCACCGGCTCATCGACATTGATCGTAGAAGTGATCCTTGCACTGCCAAGTTCAATAAGAAGGATCGTCTCATCTACAGCGATCAGTACGGAAGACCCGGAAACGTCGAAATGAAGCACCTCGTTTCCAAGAAGGATATCTCCGGTCTTACCGCCGGAGCGGTTATATATCGCAAGGTGAAGCGGCTGTTCGATTCCATCGGAATAGATCACCGAATACCCGCCATCATACGAGAAAATGCTTTGGACATACGGGAAGGCCGGAGACACCATATCACAATTCCCGTCTCCCAGCACCGCCACCTCGCTAATACCGGCAACCGCAACCTTTTCCGGGCTTAAATAGGCAAGAAGGGGCATGATATCCTTAACGATCGGCGAGTAGAACGCAAATTCAGACGGATGCGCATTCATACGGTCCTGAGGGATAGAAAACTGTTTCACATGAGGGATCATCTGGGAACCATCCGTATCGACCAAAGCGACACTCAATGTACTCTCATCCGGCGCAAAAGCCAGTGATAACGGATAACCGGATTCGTATGAGGACCACTTGGCCAGGAAACTCCCGTCCTTTTCCATCATATAAACGCAGCCGAAAGAATCATTCTCATCGGTAATAACTGCGGCAAGCCCGGAAGGTGCCAGAGCAAGGTTTCCGATTTTTCCGTCCATATGATTCCTGTATACCATCCCCTCTTCCGTAAAGAGCGCACATAGGAATCCTTCCGTATCGGCCACCATAGCGTAAGGCCCGCTCATCACACAGACAGGAGTACTCATTTCCAGGTCATAACCGAATATCTCGTTTCCGGAGATCGAGAGATACGCAACTCTTTTGGTCGACACCTTCAAAAGGCCGTTCTGAAAAGGATACAGCTGTTGCGCTTCTGTATATTCACAATCAAAACCGGCAATCGCAGAAAGACGGAGCTGCTCCTTCGCACCGTTCTTTGCTTCTACATGGTTACGGATCATATATACCAGAACGATCGTCACCACGGCCAGGATCAGGCACAGCGCGACAAGGAGCGGCGTCGCATACTTGCGGCTCGCTTTCGCCTTTCGGATCTTAGGTTCATTCTGCTTTATTGCTTGCGGCATTCTTCTTCCACTCTCTTAAGGACGGTCATATACATCGTTGATATCCTTATTGTCGATTGCTTCGTTAGTAAGCTGATACGCATCCCAAATACCGAAGCCTGACATGTTATGACCATTATCTTTATATAATACGCTTCTATCTACAATAAATCCACTATAGCGGTCGTTGAGGAAGCAGTAGTACTCCTCCTCTCCACAAGGCACCAGTTTCAGTGTAAAGTTCTCACTGTCGTTCTTTACCACCTTGATCGTAGCCTTCACATCCGCAAGCTCAGGTTTGACATCGTAATCCACGCGCTTTACGGGCATTTGGAAGATCGATCCAAACAGAAGAAGTCCATAACAGTCCCCGTCCCTCGTATAAATCTTAGCATTTCGCTGATCCAGACGAATTGTGGTTTCTTCACTTTCAAATGACATGGAATCATCAAGATGCACATCCAGAATAAACGTCGTCTCCCCGATCGTGACCGTCGCCGTCCTGACATCATTCAGATACCCATGGATCACATACGAATCAATCAGCTCAAAGGGCGAAGTATTTAATCCCGGAAGCGTAGAAGGATCGATACAGAAAGTATACGTACTGTTCGAGCAATACCCGTAATAATATCCGCCGATCTCCATAGACAGGAACACATCCACGACCTCACCGGTCTTCATATGGTAAGAAATATGGTACTCAGGATGATCAAGTCCATATTCGGCATAATTCTCTTCAGGGATCGGCACATACTGAGAAACCTGAAGTTTGATCAGGTAATTAAACAGCTGCGTCAGCTCCACCTTCGGTTCACGTTCCATCGGATAGGTAACCAGGTACCTCGGTTCGAGGAAAAGCCCGTTATCATAATCCGGCTGGGGACGGATGCTCCATCTCGCGCCGTTGGAAGCACGGGTAAACTCCAGTTCATCCACCGCACTTCTATCCACATTGATCACATATCGGTCAAGAAGGTTCTCGAATCGTGAAGAAAGCTTCTGATAGAAGGAATACTCGGCAATCAGCACATCCTTCTCTCCCTCTACCATGACATAAATACCGCTCTTATCTTCAAGTATATTTCCGACACGCATCACTTTTTGGGAATTATCGTTCTTCGTGATCGTAATAAGATACATCGGCTGCTCAAGCCCATACGCCGCCCGATCCGCATCCGTTGCCTCAAAGCGCTTCGAGATCGTAAAATGGATGAGTGCCGTGACTTTATTACGGATTTCTGACTCATTCAGATTATTCTGTGAAAACTCCTGGCCATTATACGTAACGGACTTAAGACGGAAAGAAGGCCCGTACTGATAGACCGATTCCTCGCCGTCTTTCCCGGAAATAGCTACAGACTGGATCTCCATATCCGAGCAGATATCGACAATATGGCTTTGTTCCAGTTTATCAATATTATACTGTTCCACGATCCGGACGATCAGCACGACAGCTAATGCAATAAGAAGCACGGCCAGAACGAGTATCTCCTTCCAGAGTTTCCGAAGTTCTTTCATAGCACCTCCATCACAGATGACGTCTCTTACGGTAGATATACACACCGCAGATCAGACTTCCGAGAGGAATGACCGTCATAACGATAACCGACCAGGTGGTCGCTGAAGAGGACGATAACGGCTTACTGAGGATATAGCTCGGCACAGACTTACCGGGAACCATTGGCGTAACGTGGATCGTATTGATATCACCCAGAAGATTTCTTAAGAATACCGCATTATTATCACTGAGCGTGTTCGCCTCATAGTATTTGTCCGATGTAAAAGAACTTGAACCAATCACGATCATGGAAGCCTTATCGCTTGTGTCGGAATCAACACTCCACAACGCTACAGGGTAAGTCCCGGCAGAAACAGCGGAATCGATCTGAGCATTTTCAAAATCAACCGAAGTCGAGCCGGAAGTGACGATCAAGGGAGAAACCGACAAGCTCGACTTCTTATCGGTCGATGTCTTCAGATAACGGCACTTTTCAACCGTATAATTTGCAGGCATCGAGATCTTCGAACCGTAATCCGAATCAATATCAGCAATGAAACTGTAAGGATCATCCGTACTTAGCAGATGGTCCATATCATTTTCATGTAAAAGCCCGGCCTCCATGATAATTCCCATGCGGTTCGTCACTTCATTAAGGTTCGGATACTCCACCGCCTTTTCGGTATCATAACCATTTACCACCAAAACCTCACCGGAGTTATCCAGATACGACTTGATCAGTTCTTTTTCCGTGGGAGTAATATCAGAATCCGGCTGCAGGATCACAAGAAGAGTACAATCATCAGGGATCTTGGCATTCTCCCCTTTCAAAGTGATTTCTGAAGAAGCAAAGCCAAGGGATTTCAGGATCTGATCGAGATAATAATGCGTCGGGAGATTATGCCCCGAAAGATAATAAGCATGCAAAGCACGGCCGGATGTGACATACATGATCCTTCCGGTGAATTCTCTTTCAAGATTATTGGTAGTCGGAATCGCGAGATTATAATACTGCAGCATATTCGCGTCGTATACAAAACAGCTGTAGGGATCAACTGTAGTCAGAAGATCACCGCAGCGGATCACATACGTATCCTTACGCAATCCGTAGAGATTGTCCGGGTCCAGCTGCTTCAGAATGAACGGATCCACATCCGGGTCGATGTACTTCAGTTCGATCATCCCGTCCGCTTTCGACTCATAATCATCCAGAAGCGGAAGACAGTAGTCTTTCCAGTCACTAATGGCATTATTCCTATTGAAAAGGCCGATGATCTCGACTTTCTTGTCCAGTTTCTCGATAAAATTCTTAGTCAGGATACTTACCGTATTCTGCTGAACAGATGTCGCATCAAAAGTCAGCTTCTTGTCCAGTGTAAGATCCAGAAGAATATTAAACACGATACAAATCGCAACGATCAAAGCCGTCGATATGATCGAAATCTTCTTTAGAGACCGGTTGCGCTCGTCAGACTTGACGGAAACCTTAGGAGTCTTGACCGTACGCTCTTGGAGGATACTTTCTTTAGCGGTTTTTCTTGCCATAATATCCCCTCCTTTCAGCCCTGACTCCAGCGTTTCTTCTCGAGAACGCGGTAAGTGATGTAGATAAACATAGCCGTAAAGCTGAGGCAGAAGATCAGAGGTACGATCTTAAAGACGCCGGTAGTATAGCAGCTCGTACGGGTGTACGGATCGAACCAGGCGATGGCTTCGCGAAGGCCCTCACCTGCCGAATATATGGACGAATCAGACATTCCGAAGAAATGAGTAAACTTCAGGAAAGCCTTGAACACCTCGGAAATAGATGTTGCGATCTCCGAAAGCATGCTCAGAAACAGCAAAACGACAAAGCATACCACTGCGGACATGATCTGGTTTTCCGTCATGGCCGAAGTCAGCATTCCGATTGAAATGAAAAGAGCAGCCAGAACCAGATACCCGACGATCGCTCCCCATGTCGCCGTGCTTATATATCCGGAAAGGATAACGGTAATGATCATATGGCTGAAAAGGCAAAGCAGCATCAGCATCTGTAGAGCCATCGCCGCAAGAAATTTACCGATGACAGCATTCTTCATGGAGAAAGGCATCGTATACAGAAGCACATCCGTACCGTTCTTCTTCTCTTCTGCGAACAGCCTCATCGTGATGATCGGAATAAGAATAATGAAGAAAGTACGCAGATATGCCACTTCCATATTGATATTCACATAAGCGTAATCGGTAGTCAGCATACCGGAGAAATAATAACCGCTGATCACACCCAGAAGACAGATGGCGACCCATCCGACCGGGGTTCTGAAATAGGAAAGGAATTCTCGTTTGAAAATCGCGAACATGCATATACTCCTTACTTATTAGGTGTTGTAATGCTGGTAAAGACATCTTCCAGCGAAGCGGCCTTGGAACGGAACTCCAATATCGGAGCATGGAGCCTGGCCATAGCAAAGAAGATCGATTTACGGACATCCAGATTTCCATCTGCCACGATTTCAAGCTGCAGCAAGCCGTTCTTCTCAGCAAGTAAAGTTACCGATCCCACTCCGGAAATCGCACGAAGCGGCATCTGCAGATCCTTAAATGAGCCTTCTACCGTAAGAAGATATCTGGAATTGTCCTCCATGCGTGCCGACAGCTCGATCGTCGGTGCATCCGCAACAATACGGCCATTATTAATGATGATCACACGATCGCAGATCGCCTGGACCTCCGAGAGGATATGCGAACTGAATATGATCGTATGCTTCTTGGCCAGCGCACAGATCAATTTGCGGATCTCAATCACCTGATTCGGGTCAAGACCAACCGTCGGTTCATCAAGAATAAGGACTTCCGGATTCCCGATCAATGTCTGGGCAATCCCGACACGCTGGCGATAACCCTTAGAAAGATTATGGATCAGGCGTCCGGAGACATTACCGATATGAACCATCTGCATGATTTCCGAAATATGTTTCTTTTTAATATCCTTCGGGACTTTCTTCAAATCACAGATATAATCGAGGTATTCTACAACCGTCATGTCCAGGAACAAAGGCGGAAGTTCCGGAAGATATCCGACATTCTTCTTCGCCAGTTCAGGCTGTTCCAGAATATCGTACCCGTTGATCGTGACCTTTCCGCTTGTCGCCGACAGATATCCAGTCACAATATTCATCGTAGTCGTCTTTCCCGCGCCGTTCGGCCCGAGGAAACCGAGTATCTCACCTTGGTTCACGGTGAAGGAAATACCTCCGAGGGCTCTCTTATCTCCGTAAAACTTCACCAGATTCGATATTTCAATCATGTATTCTTCCTCCGCAATAATCAGCGAGAATATTTTACCCTAAAATGCCTTATCAATAAAGTCTCTTTGACAAATTACCCCTGTGCAGAAAGCTCCGTGGAAAAGACGTGTCTGCCGGTTCCCGCTTCAATCCCATCGACCTGAACATTATCGCCCTTCTTCACCGAATAAAGATGAACCTCTTCTCCCGGATGCACCTCAGAAGCATAGCAGATAGAAAGCTCCTTGATCGGCGTATCTGTAGGTACGGATGCATAATACGCATCAGCACTCCAGGCGATATAACGTGTATTATTCACATGCATATTCCGATCGATATCACTATAATCGGCAAATCTGGTCATCTTTGAAAGGCCCTCACGCTCTTCTTCCCGGATAGGAAAGAGTTTTTCAGCCTTACGCTCGGATTTCTCCTTCGACTCATAAACGGACATTCCGGGGATCGACATAGGACGCATAGGCCGGTGATCGCCCTTATGAGCAATCACCCACACGGACGTCGCCTGCCCGATCCTTTGCATATTCTCGTCCAAAATATCAAAATCCCTATTGAAAAGAACTTTTTCAAATCCGCATGACCACGTCTTGATATAGATCACATCTTTCCACTTGGGTATCCTGTCCATCACGACTTTCATACGAAGCAGCAGCCAGCAGGCGGGAATCTTATCCATCACATCCGCTCCGAAGCCGTTATGATCCGCATCCAGGCAGGCCGCTTCCTGCAGCATGGCAAAAAGTGCATGATAATGCAGCCGGTCGTAAATATCCGTCTCCGGCCCGATGATCGTAAACCGGAATAGATTTTCCTTCGGTAAATACTGCATGATTATGATTCTTCCTTTCTGCTTCCCTTACCTGTAGGCCTGTACATGGTGTTTCTCGGGTTATACCGGAAGAATATCTGAAGCATCTTCTCGTCAGGTTCTATGAATAGAATTACCTTCTGTGTCCCCATCTTCGTAGCAATATACCACTCGTCATCCGGAGCCGTGCCGGAAGTACAATTCCCGTGGATCACATCGCCTTTATCAAACTCAGACACAGGATGACGGGCATCGTTCTTTTTGGCTACCATATCAAAATCACGGACAGATCCGGAAAAAAGAGCGGAACGTCTGGTCTTCGCCTTGATCACATCGATAGAAAACTCATCGTTTACAACACAATATTCAAATTCCTTGTAAAAGCCCGTCGCCATCAGATAACAAACAAATCCTATTCCGAACGAAAGCGCGCCTGTCAGAAGAAATAAATACCCGATACCGAACAGCAAAGGCAGAAAGTTCACAATAATGATTGCGAGTATGGCAAAGATAACATACAAAACTCGAACCAGTTTTTCTTTGGCGGTGATCTCCTTCTTGACGATCCGCTCCGCCATCATTTCGTTATTAAATCGCATTAGTAACTCCTACGAAAAAAATAGAGGTCATGGCAAAGCACCATGACCCCCATATTTTACCAGAAAATGCCGTATTAATACATACCGGCGTTCGGATTCGGCATCGGCGGTTCAGGCTGCGGAATGTCGCAAACGACCGCTTCCGTGGTAAGAAGTGTAGCCGATACAGAAGCCGCATTCTGCAGAGCCGAACGTGTTACCTTGGCCGGATCGACGATACCGGCTTCAAACATATTCACGTACTTATCATTGAGGGCATCGTAGCCGTTACCGGGCTCAGACTTCTTGATATTCTCGCAGATCACGGAACCATCAAGGCCGGCATTCGCAGCGATCTGGCGGATCGGAGCTTCGAGAGCCTTGGCAATGATACGGATACCGGTTGCTACATCGCCGTCGTACTTGTCAACAAGGGCAGATACCGCAGGAAGAACATTGATGTACGCTGTTCCACCGCCTGGAACGATACCTTCTTCAACAGCCGCACGTGTCGCCGCCAGAGCATCCTCAATACGGAGTTTCTTCTCTTTCATTTCTGTCTCCGTTGCTGCACCGACCTTAATCACGGCCACACCGCCACTAAGCTTAGCAAGACGCTCCTGCAGCTTCTCACGATCAAAATCCGAAGATGTTTCTTCGATCTGTGCACGGATCTGGGATACACGGGATTTGATTTCATCCGCAGAACCCATACCATCAACAATAATCGTATTTTCCTTCTGAACCTTTACCTGACGGGCACGGCCCAGCTGCTCCATCTTAGTTTCCTTCAGATCCAATCCGAGATCATCCGTGATGACTTCGCCACCGGTAAGGATCGCGATATCCTGAAGCATCGCCTTTCTTCTATCACCGAAACCCGGAGCCTTAACGGCAACACATGTGAATGTACCACGGAGTTTGTTTACGATAAGTGTAGCAAGTGCCTCACCATCAACATCCTCAGCAATGATCAGAAGCTTCTTGCCCTGCTGAACGACCTGCTCGAGGAGCGGCAGAACATCCTGGATATTGGAGATCTTCTTATCTGTGATCAGGATATAAGGATCATCAAGGACAGCTTCCATCTTATCCATATCTGTGCACATATAGGAAGAAAGATATCCGCGGTCAAACTGCATACCTTCTACGACTTCAAGATCCGTGCCCATCGTCTTAGACTCTTCAACGGTAATTACACCGTCAGAAGAAACCTTCTCCATTGCCTGAGCAATCAGATCACCGATCAATTCGTCTCCTGCGGAGATAGAAGCAACACGGGCAATATCCTTGGAACCGTCAACTTTCTTCGCAGCAGACTCCAAAGACTTTACCGCCTCATCCACGGCAAGCTGAATACCCTTTCTCAGAATGATCGGATTTGCACCTGCCGCCACATTCTTCATGCCTTCACGAATGATTGCCTGAGCCAGAAGTGTTGCGGTAGTCGTACCATCACCGGCAACATCGTTTGTCTTGGAAGCCACTTCCTTAACAAGCTGAGCACCTGCATTCTCAAAGCGGTCCTCCAGTTCGATCTCCTTCGCGATCGTCACACCATCGTTGGTGATCAGCGGAGCACCGTACTTCTTATCCAGAACAACATTTCTGCCCTTCGGTCCGAGTGTGATCTTTACAGTATCCGCAACCTTATCCACACCCGCTTCCAAAGCGCGTCTTGCTTCTTCAGAATACTTTAATTCTTTAGCCATATAGAAAACCTCCCTTATATGGATTATTCAACGATAGCCAGAACATCGCTCTGACTAAGGATCGTATATTCCACACCATCGATCTTAACCTGTGTGCCGGCATACTTGCTGACAAGAACTTTGCTTCCAACAGTAAGTTCCATCTTCACTTCTTTTCCGTCAACCAGTCCGCCCGGTCCTACCGCAACGATCTCGGCGATCTGAGGCTTCTCTTTTGCTGAACCTGCAAGAACGATACCGCTATGCGTGGTCTCTTCTGCCTCTACCATTTTAATAACGACTCTATCACCCAGTGGCTTAATGGTCATGGTGAATCACCTCCAGTATATTTATTTAGCACTCTTATCACAAGAGTGCTAAAATCAATTACTACTATACCATTAAGTTGTTAGATGTCAATATCAAAGAAAGACAAAAACAAGAAAATCAACTATCCGATTCCGAACTCGCCGGGATCATCAGATCCGAGACATCATGTTCAGGAGCTCTCGGAATATGCGGCACCTCATCAAAGGGATAGGTCTCACCATAGAAAAAATCCTGTACCAGCGGGATCATGCCGTTCCAATCGGCCCGGATGCTCCAGTCATTCGGACGAATATCATCAGAGAAAACGCCTTCAACGTAATATCCGTCCACCGGAATACCCATGGTTTCCAAAGAGAGATTTTTCACATTCGGAAGGAAGTCAAAAGCATACTTCTCGATCTCATCAGGCGAAATATCTGTAGCGATCATTTTCAAAATATCGTCTAAAGCAGAAAGCTGTGACGTCGTGCTCATATTCACATATTTATTCAGAAGTTCATTGAGCACCTTCACCTGCCGTTCCGAACGCGCATATACACCGTTTCCAACCATACGGATACGGCTATACGCCACCGCCTGTCTTCCGTTGAGGTGCTGCATTCCGGCAGAATCCAGGAAATACGTCTCTTCAGATACTCCGTGAATACTATTCAGTTCACGGAGGTTGTCATTTAATCCGCCCGGATCATGGAAGACTTCAGAACGTGTAAGTTCAATATCTATACCTCCAACCGCATCGATTACCTCTTCCATATGGTAGAAATTGACATAAGCATATCCATCAATTGTCAGACGCAGATGATTCTGGATGACGGTTTTTAGAAGTTCAGGACCTCCGAAAGTCATAGCCGCATTGATCTTCTGAAGTTTCTTATAGCCGGGAATATTGACATAGCAGTCACGCTGGATCGTCAGCAGTTTGATCGTTCCTGCCGAATCATCCACACTCATGACCATGATAACATCCGCAAGATCTCCGGATCCGTCTGAGGAATAATCACGCGAACGGCTGTCGATACCGATAAGAAGGAAATTATGAACATGCTCCTCCTCGATCGGCGGTGCATAAGTTTCCGATGTGTAGTGGGAAAGTGTTACCACGGAACCTTCCTCATTAATAAATGTCGGATTTTCCTGTTTCGGGATAAACTCGATCTGATTCAGCAGATGCTTCTTATACTGAATAAATGCAATATAAAGTCCGCCCGCAATGATGGCCAGAACAAGAACGATCGGAAGAACGATCTTGAGCATAACCCTTTTAAACGTCCATGGCTTCTTTACTTTTTTAGATTTGTTCACCTTCGAAGCGTTCACCTTATGCCCTTTGGAATCCACGTGGGCAATGTGGAGCTTCTCCGCCTCAGTCATCTGAGGTTTTTGAACCTCTTTATGGTTTTGATTTTTCATTTTTCTTTTCCCTATCTTAGTACGTCATTCTAAAATGTCGTTTCAAACGCGCTTATTATATACTACCTGTCAAATTCTTTCATTACAATTTTGTTATGTTATTCATTAGCCCGGAGTCGCAGAAGGTTCAGTAGTACCTTCGGTCTCCGAAGAGCTCACGGATTCAGGTTCGTCTGTCGGCTCGGCCTGTCCTTCCAATGTGACCACAGCATCATCATTTCTGCCACTGATCGATACAGGCAGATAATCCAGGACGCCAACAATATATTCTTCGAGTTTAACCGATCCTCTCTGTGTCTTTTCCAGTATGAAATCCTTAGCATGGAAGAAAGTATAAGCTCCGATGTAAGTCGTTGCCGCTACAAAAGCAGCAAGAATAAAGAGCTTAATGAGAAGCATGATCGTGATACCCGAATTCTGGAAAAAATCAGCAAGCGGGGTCTTTCTGCGAAGCTTATTGTCCGGTGTAGAGGCCATAAACTCGGCAATGCGGAATCTCGGGGAATCGATCCTTTCCAGGATCGTATGCTTCATAGTAGACGCAGTATACTCGTCCAGATTTTTCTCTGTAGGTGCCGCATCATTGATTACCGGATACTTCGCCGAGAGCTCGTTAATATGAAACTGCAGTACATCCGAGAAGAAATAGATTACACGGTCCTCGGGAAGTTTGGCTCTTTTATGATAAGTATCAATAAACGCGTCCGTCACGCACATCTCCGCACGCGTGGTATCACGAAGATTCCTGTAAGCGCTTCTATAAGCAAATGCAGCATAAAGCTCATAGAATTCTTCGATATTTTCTCTTGTTAATTTCTTATTCCATATTTCCATGAATTACACCTTCCCGTCGCGCCGAGGTACAGACGGCCGCTGAGGCCGGTTCGACGAAGGTTTTTGTGCAGAGGAGTTGTCCATCAGAACAAGAAGCGGATAGGATGCAGAAATCACGAGTAACACCAAAGCCACCGTAATCATCGGAACCCGAACGCTCTTGAAACTGTTAACGACACCGAAAACGATCGCACCGATCATCGTGCCGCATGTGAAAGTACGCATCAGTACAACTCTTGCCACCGGATGCTTATCCTGTCGGATCAGAGACTTATAATAGCCCAGGTAGCCGAACTGATGGAGGCCTAAAGACAGGCCGAGGAAAGCAACGCCCACAACCAGCACTTTCGCTGAAGGCGACAAAGCAAATACGAGGAACCCGATAGAGCTTAAGATCGCCGATAATGTGATTCTCGCTTTCGCGGTAAAGAAATCTTCAAACCAGATAATCAGAAGCTTCATGATCAACTCGCCGCAAACCACTGTCAGCATATAGTAGAACGCCACTGTAGCAAGTGAGATTCGGACTTTCTCAAGATAATCCGGGATAAATACGAGGAAAAACGAGAACTGTACTCCCAGCGGGAAGATCGTACTCCAGGTAAAGGTTCCGGATTTGGAGTTCTTCAAAGCGTAGAAATAATTGGGTAGCTTTAAGATCGGTTCATTAGACGGCGGGCAATGTCTTACGAAATAGAGCACCTGGATCGCATCCACGAACAGGAAGAAGGATGCCGTCATAAGAACGGTAAGCAATCCAAAACGTTCGTAGAGAATTCCGCAGATGACCGCGCCGACACAGGCACCAAGGAGGTTACCGGTATACTGGCACTGGTGGACTTTGCTGTCCGAATAATCCGTCTGACCGGATCTGGCGGCCTGGAAACGGTATTCTCTCTGGAACTGGAACATCATACCCAGGAAGAATCCGATCGGAAGCTGCATAAATACGGTAAGTACAGGCACATCTGCAAGTCCGCAGATCAGAAGCAAGACAAAAGCACTCACAACGGATACGATCACGGCCAGTCTGGACGTCAGCTTACGGATCATGACATCACGAAGATGTACAAACCTCCAAAAGCCCATAAGGAAAAGCACGCATGCTGAAATGATCCAGATATGCAGCACTACGGAAGACTCCCCTTCCATAGAATCTTTCAAATAAGAAGGAAGAACGATCAGCGGCATAGCACAGCCGATACTGGAGAAAAACGAGATCAAACGGAATGTCGACGTTCCGTACATCACGGCTCTCGGAACATTCTTGTCCGGTTTCGCAATCAACGTATCAAAGAGACGGCGCAGCTCTCCGTATATGATCGCAATGGCGACGGAGATCGAAATCATGGTAAATACCCACGATAAGGACATACCATTCTCGGTCCTGACAAAATCGGCCTGAGGCTGCATCACTTCCACAATTCCGGATACGATACCATCACGTCCGATGATCGGTGCTACCGAAGTAACATATACAACATTCTCATGCCGTCTTCTTGTAACGATCAGCTGCTGCTGTTCATATGCTTCCGTATATTCCTCACCTGCTCCGGAAAGAACATACTGCTTTCCTTCATCATGGGTATGGTCGGAAGTAAAAACACGAAGGAAGGAATTCCCTGCTTTGACATAAATATTCACTATGTACTGCTTATCCCCGTCATAAATAGGCGGATCCAAAGGTAATGTCATGCCCTCGACCAGATCTCTGCAGGATAGAGCAACAGAGGTGCTGGCAGTGTATGATGACAGCGCTGTCTTTCTTTGGGACTGCAATGCGGAAACATATACATCTGTAACGACAGAAGACACGACGAAAAGTATGATCAGGGCAGTGACCAGGCAGAAACCGATCTGACTGGCAATTGCCTTCTTTCCTCTTGGTGGCTTAGTAAAATTCTCGATAATAAAATCATTCATAAGGTCGCCTCCGTATTCTGTTTCGAAACAAGACGGACGATCGGCGGAATGATGTACTGAAGCGAGAAGATCGCAAGCGCAACAAGAACGGCTACGATGACCGTCTTAAGGAGCTTAGACTCCAGGTCATCCCCCATCTCATCGATTGGTCTGTACTGGGTAGACAGTTCAAGAAGTGCAACGACCTTACCCTCCTGATCTTTGACCGGAACCATATAATGATAAACATATTCATCTTTGATCTCGTAAGGAGTCATTTCCGATGTCAGCCACTCGGATACCGGTATCTTCTCAGCAACAAGCAGATCCGAGTTATATTTGGTCAGCATAGTCAGCGAACCATTATTATATTCATAAAGACCGAATGCCTGTGTCGAATAATCATCTTCATTTGTATCCATCAGCATATACGGAAGAACGGAGCTATATTTCAAAGCCGCTGCAGACGAATCGTTCTTGATTTCTTCTCCGGAGACAGCCAGAGCCGCATTCTTCGCATCAGTCTGAATTCTTGAAACGAGCGTTCTTCGGTATTCATTTTCAAAACCGATACGCATATGGTGTACAGCAAAGGAAACGGAAACAACAACCAGAACGAGCGCAAACAAGGAAAGGAATAAGACCTTGGCGACTTTTCCGGCAGCATTTGACGCAGTATTGGTATTCTCTGATACAGACATTCTGTTACCTCGCGCATAAAAATACATGTTAATTATATCGCAATGCTGGATAATTGCAAAACCCTACTATTTCGGCAACAGTAACAAAAAACCGGAATCATTTCGATTCCGGTTTATCCGCATCCTTTTAGGATGAATCTGGTTGCGGAGGCGGGACTCGAACCTCGCGACCTTCGGGTTATGAGCCCGACAAGCTACCAACTGCTCCACTCCGCGATATATCACCTTAGATGGTGCTCGTGACCGGACTTGAACCGGTACGGGTTTTACCCCGACGGATTTTAAGTCCGTTGCGTCTGCCTATTCCGCCACACGAGCAAGTCACTCTTAAGTGCTTATAAAGATTACCATTGATACCTGAATATGTCAAACCCCAATTTGTTCAAACTAAGGTCTTTATACTAATGGTAGATAAATATATATTTTCATCTAAATCTATATACTGCTTCTCGTTTAAACGTATATGCTGCTTTGTATCTCCATGAACTTATTCTTTCCTATTCCCGGGACATTCATAATATCTTCCACACACGCAAAAGAACCGTTTTCTTCCCGATAGTCAATGATCTTCTGCGCCGTCTTATCCCCGATACCCGGTAATAAAACAAGAGATGCGGCATCCGCCGTATTGATATTGATCCGCCTTGCAGACGACGTTCCGCTTAGGGAGGAATGAAACGCTTTTCCGCTGCTGGGTGAATAGAACTCCATATCCATACTGTCTGATCCTGTTTCATCGGCAGAAGGTATGTAAATACTCTGCGCACGATCCACCGGATATACAAGATCGATATGCTGCTGATCGGCCTCATCAGTAAAACCGCCGGCCATCTCAACGAGTTCATAAAGGTAAACCATCCTCTTGATCTCATATATACCGGGATTTCTGACCTGACCGCTTAGATATACAGGAAAATAGCCTGCATCCTCCGTTTCGGATGTTTCCACGATCGGATAATCCTCAGTCTCAGACGTTTCAACAATTATGCTCTTCTGTGATGGATATAATGTAGTAAAGGCACACACTGCGATACCCAGCACAAGAAGCATCGATGTGATCCATATTTTCCTCTTATCCATGAGTATTCACCTCCTTTTATACTTGACCACATACTACGCGAAATAAAGCTTTTTGCGTTCGACATTTATCGACAATTTTCGTACATTTGTCGACAAACATAACAATTTCGGCACCACTTTTTGTTCTTTTTTATTGCGGATTTGAGATATTTGAAATAAGATATTAAGAGAGTTATGCTCGATAAATAAGTTGGAGGATTTGCCCATGCTTCGTGATCAGGATAATGACGGCAAGGATATCGATCATCTTATTCATGCCCCTCAAGAGGATTTTGACGATTCTCAGGAACCTTCTGTTTTCGGAACTTTTTATCATTCTCAGGTGGATCCGGCTTCTTCCGGATCAAGCTTGATGCATTCTCAAGGATCATCCGATTCGGATTATGGTTTGATCCACGCCCACGAAAACGATGAAGGACTCTCTGATGATGACGAGGTCAAACGTCCGCTTTTCCTTTCTTTTAAGGCGAATGATCCGGCTTCGGATGTATCTGAAGCGCTTCGCGAACAGAACAACTCTGATTCAGCGGGCGAAAACGATATTGATGAATTGGAAGATCTGGAAGAACCTGCTGCACCTGTCGCACCTCAACCGAGACCTTCCATGCTCGATACGATGTATGCGAAAGAAGATTACTTAAGTAACATTCCGAAATACGAAGCTGATAATTCTCTGGAAGAGGAAATCAACGCAAGTCTCGGAAGTGCTGACTTCTCCCCTTTCCAGCCGTTTGCCGCTTTTAAGCCCGCTCCGGAACCGGTCGAAGAGGGTACACCTGTTTCCGAACCGGAAAAAGAGGAGATTCCCGCTGTTCAGGCACAGGAAACAAAGGCAGAGGAACCTGTCGTTTCTGAGCCGGTAACTGAACAGGCACCAATCGGCGAATCTGAGCCTGTAGCTGAATCTGAGACTGTAGCAGAACTTGAGACTGTAGCAGAACCTGCCGTTAGCGAAGAATCCGCTTTGGAATCGACAGATATTTCATCTTCCGCAGATACATCCGCATCCGGCATGGCTGGAAGCAATATCGATGTTTCAGTCGAGACAGCGCCCGATTCCGTTGAAATGCCGGATGAGACAACTGCCGCACCTTCTGAGGCACAGTCAGAATCAGACGTCATTACGTCCACAGCACAGACCGTTGCAGCAGCTACAATCCCTGTGACGCATGCGGTCGTTTCTTCCGATGCGATGGATTCCGGGAATGAAACCGATTCTGTTGCAAATGAAGAGAGCACTTCTGAAGATACACCGGACGCAAAGGATTTCTCTGCCGTAGAAGATACTGCGGCAATTGAAGATCCCGCCGATATTTTTGCCGATAACGATTCTGAAGAATCCGAAAGATTCCAGGAAGAGTCCGCGGATCTGACAGCGGCTGCGGTCGTTAACGAAGCCGTTCCTATGCCTGAACCGGACGAACCGTCCGAACCGACTCCGATCGATGACACTCCTCAACTGGATTATTTCAACAATGGTCCGGTGACTCCGGATGAATCTACCCCCGCCGAAGAAGGGGCACCGACATTTGAAGATCTGAACAGCGCTCCTGAAGAACAGAGCGTACCCGATCTTTCCTTAAATCCGGCAGACGTTGCTGCACAAGCGGATACAGATGCTCCTAAGGAGGAAATGCCTTCTTCCGGTTTGGATACTTCTTCCCTTTACGACTCTACTCCGATCGACGATCCTTCGATCGATGATTTTTCCGAGGGATATGAAGCAATATACCGTGAAAGCGAAGCCCCTGTCGAAGAGCAAGTAAAGTATACGGCTCCCGAGATCCATCCTCATGTTTCTATCGCATCCACAACGCTGGAACCGATCGATAATGTGTATAACACAACTAAGCCCGAGGAAACAAAGGATGATTCCGGATCCCGCAAAGAAGCACCTTTCAAGAATCATCTTCTTTTCGGTGATGAGGATGAAGCAGCCTTCCATGAAGCGGCATTACGCGAAGCCGCAGAGAAAAGGAAAGCGGAGGCCGAAGCGGCAGCTGCTGCGGCTATGGCTGCCGATGTGGAAGCTTCTTCTGCTAAGTCTTCCTCTGGCCTGAGACCGGGATCTTCCCTGGGCAACAAGGCAGCGGAAAACAAAACATCTGATGTTTCCGAGAAAGATTCACGTAGTGTTCAGCGCCCCGGCGGTACAGGTTCAAGACCCGGCGCTGCTCAGAACATGAGTACGAGCGCTCAGATCCTGAAGACCCAGCATCACCGTTATTCCGGTGCAGCTCAGCGCGGATCGATCACCCCTGTTGAACAGCAGGAGCACAAGAGCGAGAGAAAACGCAGTATCGTTAAGCCGATCATATTTATTTGTCTTGGACTCATCTGCCTGGGCGGTTTGATCTTCTGCTGGAAGTATTTTGATCTCGGAAGTGCACTGACTGCTGATGATTCCACCACAAAGGCAATCTCAACCACAGCTGAACCGAAGACCACCTCAGTCATCGATGTTTCTTCCGAAGATTCTTCTGATGCAACGACAGAAACGACGACAGAGGCTACGACTACTACTGAAGCGACCACTACAACGGAGAAGCCGACAGAAACCACGACCGAAGCAACCACAACAACGGAAGCAACGACTACCGAAGCGCCGACAACAACTACGGAAGCTACAACTACCGAGGCAACCACAACTGAAAAGCCTAAAGAGACGACTGTCAAGGAGCCGACGGAAACAACCAAGAGCGTCCCGGCCTCTGATCTGGCGAAGACGGAGTTTGGTACCAAGATCACCAACGCTAAGGCTTCAGGTAAGGATTGTTCTTTCGATATTAAGTTTACGAACAGCGGCTCGAAGACTTCTTCTCTCAACGCTTCACTTGAATATGTGACGATCACATTCTCCACCGATGCGACCATCACGGATATCTCGTGCACGAATTTTACCGTTGTGGCCAAGGAAGGAAGCCGTAACACATTCTATCTGTACCCGAATAGTGATGAGGCACTCGAGAAGGGAGATACGATCGTAGCAGAAATCTCGGCAACCGGCGATCAGACCATCGGAAGCTTCAAGATCAAGAACTTCTACTTACAATACAAATAATCACTCACAAAACAGTGATTCATTAATGATCAAAACAAAAACCCTTTGAGGAGACCGGCATGATTTTATGCTCAGGAAAAACCTCAAAGGGTATTTTGATTCTATTCTGCAGGGCTTTAATGCATTACTTCTCGATGGTTACACCGGACAGGAAGGCATTGATAAAACCGTCAAGATTACCGTTCATGACAGCATCTACATTTACTTCTTCGTACCCTGTACGATGATCTTTGACCAATGTATAAGGAAAGAATACATATGAACGGATCTGGCTGCCCCAGGCAATATCCATCTGTACGCCCTTCAGGTCCTCGATTTTCTCCATATGTGCCGCCATGGCCAAAGCATAGAGCTTGGCTTTCAGCATATTCATGGCTGTTTCACGGTTCTGGATCTGGGAACGCTCCGCCTGGCATGCGACAACACATCCCGTAGGAATATGCGTAAGACGAACGGCAGAGTCAGTACGGTTAACGTGCTGTCCGCCTTTACCGGTTGCACGATACGTGTCAACACGGACATCCGCCATATCGATCTTGATATCGATCGTGTCATCAAGCTCCGGCATGACTTCGCAGGAAGCAAAAGAAGTATGTCTTCTTGCCGAAGAGTCAAACGGAGAAATACGAACCAAACGGTGAACGCCGATCTCCGAACGGAGGAATCCATATGCATTCTCTCCGGAGATCATCATAGAAACACTCTTGATACCGGCCTCATCACCGTCAAGATACTCCAGTTCCTTGATCTCGAAATCATGGTCCTGTGCCCAATGGGTATACATACGATAGAGCATGCTTACCCAGTCCTGTGCCTCTGTTCCGCCGGCACCGGCATGAAGGGTCAGGATCGCATTATTCTTATCATATTCACCGGTAAGCAGCGTCTCCAGGCGCATCTTCTCATAAGTCGCCTTAAAATGAGAAACACCCTCAGTGGCCTCTGCCAGAACATCTGTATCCTCTGCTTCATTTCCCAGTTCGCAAAGGACCAGGAGATCTTCACGAGAAGCCGCCAGATCTTCGAAAGACTTGATCCTCTTCTGAAGCCGCTTCATTTTCGTCTGTTCTTTCTGGGCACGTTCTACATCATTCCAGTAATCCGGTTCCTGGGATCTTGCTTCCAGTTCCGAAACCAGATCGCTGACCTGCTTTATATGCAGTGCATCTCTAAGAAGTTCGATCTTATCTTCGTAACTTTCCAGTTCCAGACGCAAATTATCAAACTCGAGCATTACTTCTTCTCCTCTTTCAGTACTTCGATAAACTCTTTCAATCTTCTCATGGCTTCCTGAATGTTTTCCAGTGAAGCCGCATAACTGATACGGACATGTCCTTCACCGCATTTTCCGAATGCGTTTCCGGGAACGATGGCCACCTTCTTCTCCATCAGGAAACGTTCGCAAAACTGTTCTGATGTTAATCCCAGCCCCTCAATACTCGGGAAAGCATAGAAAGCTCCGGTCGGAGTAAAGCAGGAAAGCCCCGCATCTGAAAGGCCTTTGATGATCACTCTTCTTCTGCGGTTATACTCCTCGCGCATCTCCTCCACTTCCTTGTCTCCGTTACGGCACGCCTCAATTACCGCATATTGCGCCGTCGTCGGAGAACTCATAATGCAATACTGATGCACTTTATTCATCGCTGCAACCAGAGGAGCAGGTCCGGCCATATACCCGATACGCCATCCCGTCATAGCAAAAGACTTAGAAAAGCCATTGACAACGATCGTCCGGTCATATAGCTCAGGAAAATTCGCAATCGAACACGGCTTTTCACCGGAATAATTGAGTTCGGAATATAGTTCATCAGAAACAACAAACACATCCGGATGCCGAACAAGAACATCCCGGATCGCTGCCAGATCATCCCCGGACATCGTTGCTCCGGTCGGATTTCCTGGATATCCCAGGATAATATACTTGGTCTTATCAGTGATTGCCGCTTCCAGAGCTTCCGGTTTCAAGCGATACTCATCTTCCTCTTTGGTCTCGATAACGACCGGAACGCCGTGAGCCAGAGAGACAGTGGCCTTATAAGCAACAAAACAGGGCTCAAGGATGATGACTTCATCACCCGGATCGATAAGCGCTCGGGCAATCAGATCCAAAGCCTCACTTCCGCCAACAGTAACAAGGATCTGCGATTTCGGCTCATACTTGAGGTCAAATCTTCTCTCCAGATACTCCGAGATCGCTTTACGGACTTCCATATATCCCTGATTCGGAGAATAGTGTGTATATCCGTCCTCCAGCGAGAAAATGCCCGCTTCACGAATATTCCATGGAGTCACAAAATCCGGTTCGCCGATAGATAAAGAGATCACTTCCCCCTTCATCTCATTGGCCAGATCGAAGAAACGCCGGATCGCTGACGGCGCGATATTGTTTACTACAGTCGATATTTTGCTTTGATAATCGATATCCATTGAATCTTATCTCCTCAGCACCATATCTTAAAGTACGATCGTTTCACGGTCATCTGTCGGCTTCTGTGTAAACAGCGTTCCGTTGCTCTTATACTTCTTGAGAATAAAATGTGTCGATGTCGACAGGACACCCTCAAGAGGCGCGATCTTCTCTGATACAAAATTGGCCACCTCACGAAGCGTAGAATCCTCAATAATCAGCATTAGATCAAATCCGCCGGACATCAGATAACAGGACGAAACCTGCGGATAACGGTAGAACTGACTGGCGATCTTGTCGAAGCCCTGATTTCTCTGCGGGGTGATACGAACCTCAATCAAAGCGGTCACCTCTTCACGATCGGTCTTCTCCCAGTTGATCATGGTATTGTAGCCAAGGATCACATTCTCCTTCTTACAGGCTTCCAGTTCGGAGACGATCTCATCCGCCGATGCATTGAGCATCACGGCCAGATCTTCCACCTTGATCCTTGCATTATGTTCTACCAGTTTCAATAATTCGATTCGGTTCACCATATTCGCGTCCTCCGAGCAAAAATCACTTCTGCTATTCTACCACAACGTGCCATGTATGTGTCGATATGTACACCATACGTATAAACAAAGAAAGATGGGTCACCTAAAGTAAGATGACCCATCTTCCGGAATTATCTGCGTATTCAGATACGGGCTACGCCGCTCTTTCTAGCTGCCTCAGCAACAGCCGCTGCAACAGCCTTACCAACGCGCGGATCGAAAGCATCCGGCAGGATGTACTCAGGATTGAGTTCTTCATCAGATACAACACCTGCAATTGCATTCGCTGCAGCAATCTTCATCTCATCGTTGATATCAGAAGCACGAACATCAAGCGCACCACGGAAGATACCCGGGAAAGCAAGAACGTTGTTTACCTGGTTCGGGAAGTCGGAACGGCCTGTAGCCATAACTGCAACACCGGCCTTCTTTGCTTCGTCCGGAAGGATCTCCGGTACAGGGTTGGCACAGGCAAATACGATCGGATCTTTTGCCATTGTAGCTACCATCTCAGCTGTAAGTACGCCCGGAGCAGAAACACCGATGAATACGTCAGCACCAACGATAACATCCTTGAGGGAACCCTTCTTCATCTTCTGGTTGGTGATGGCAGCGATTTCTTCCTTAGCGGAGTTGAGCTTCTCACGTCCCTGGTAAATAGCACCGGTTCTGTCGCAGAGAACAACGTCCTTCAGGCCACGGGAGATCAGGAGTTTAGTGATAGCTGTAGCAGCAGCACCTGCACCGTTAACAACAACGGAGATCTCTTCGATCTTCTTACCAACGATCTTCAGAGCGTTGGTAAGACCTGCAAGTGTGATAACGGCTGTACCGTGCTGGTCATCGTGGAAGATCGGAATATCGCATCTTTCCTTCAGTTTCTTCTCGATCTCAAAGCATCTCGGAGCGGAGATATCCTCGAGGTTTACGCCGCCGAAAGACCCGGCCAGCAGAGCAACGGTGTTAACGATATCGTCAACTTCCTTGGAACGGATGCAAAGCGGGAAAGCATCTACATCACCGAAAGCCTTAAACAGCGCGCACTTACCTTCCATAACCGGCATACCGGCTTCCGGTCCGATATCACCAAGACCAAGAACAGCGGTTCCATCTGTAACAACAGCTACGAGATTGTGACGGCGTGTATATTTATAGGAGAGATCGACATCCTTGGAGATCTCAAGACACGGCTCGGCAACACCCGGTGTGTATGCAACAGAGAGATCGTGCTTGGAAGCTACAGGAGCACGTGTGATAACTTCGATTTTACCCTGCCATTCAGTATGCTTAAGAATGGCTTCTTCTTTAATATCCATATTTCAATCCTCCATTATTGTTTGATAGACCATAACAATAATAGAGAAACTGCCATTAGATTTCAATGCATGAAATAGACAAATATACATATTAAAAAAAAGAGATTAGATGTATTTTGTCATATGGAGGAAACAAATGAAAATTATTCTTCGTGGAAGACCGTGATCATATGGAAACGCATGCTCATATTGCGGGCCAAAACAAGAGCAAAATAACCACGAAGGAAAGATTCAACGAGGCAAAACCCGATAGAACCAGAATTAAGGACATTGTATACGATCACATGAAGGATCGTATACAGAAGAGAAATGATTGAAAGCTCTACAAAAATCGACAGTTTATGTCCTCGCGTCTTTACGGAACTGAGCATAGTTGCCGTATAAGCATCTTTCTTGTCGAACATAACCAGTCCCGGTCTTGCATAAAATGCAGGGATCATCACCATAAATGCAAATGGAAAAACACTGAACAGGATCAGCGCAGGGACAAGTACCGATGCCGAATAAAGGACCAGCCACCATATCCTCGTAAAATAGATACCGGGAGCCTTAGAAACGGAAACCTGTCTGAGATCGCAAACGTGCAATACAAAATAGAAAAGCCCGATAAGGTACATCACCGAGAAATAGACGCCCATCGACAGTAAATACAGAAGATTGGCAGACGTAAATACATTCTCAAAAGGGTGAGCGGAATAGTATGCCATATAATCCTCAGCTTCCATCAGATCCTCATACCAGTACATCAGCTGTGAGAAATCAGGGTCACCGGGCGGTGCAAAAAGAAACCAAAAAGAAACTCCCCACGCAAAAAGGAGGAGCAGCACGGCTGCCCACCTTTTGCTAAGAGAGTCAATGTGAAACGATTGAAAAGGGCGCGAGAGGATCACTGTCATCTCTCTTTACCCGCCTTACAGATTCGCAGTAGCAATTGTCAGATCTTCGCAAACCTGACCGTTAACGATATGCTCAGCCACCATGCGCTTCGCTTTATTGGCATCCATCTTAATATATGTAACCTTGGATCCGTCAGCGTCGATTACCTCAACGATCGGCTCATACTTGCAAAGACCGATGCATCCGGTCATCGTAACGGCAACATCCTCAATACCGCGGGTCTTCAGTTCCTCAACGATCGCCGTCATAACCGGACGGGCACCCGCTGCGATACCGCAGGTAGCCATACCGACAACGATACGCTTACCGGCTTCGGATCTTGCTGACATGTCAGACTTCGCCTTGTTCTTGATTGCTTCGAGTTCTGCTAATGATTTCATACTTATAAACCTCCAAGTATTAATTCTTGTTGTTCGCGATAGTAATCACACAAAAACAGATAGATCTCCGGTTCCTGAAGCGACATGCCATCGAGCTTCTCCTTGATCTCCCGGGTATCGATCACCGATTCTCCCTTGACATCGTGTTCGAAGATCACTACGAAATCGCAGGTCTTCTCACAGGATCCGACCAAAGCGGCCAAAGACTCTCCCACGTCTCCCAGAGGCAGACAGTCGATCGACGAAGGAACCAGCTCGGCTGTCACCTTCGTCCCCTCCCCGAGCTTACTCTGGATCGTCAGGCTTCCGCCTGTCAGCTCACAAAGTTCCTTGAGTAGAGGAAGTCCAAGTCCGACTTTTCTCGTACTTCTCGTTGTGGCAAAGGGATCAGTCACTTTCGAAACGAATTCTTCGCTCATTCCGCACCCGTTATCGATAAACTCGATCACCAGGCGGTCTTCCTTAGATATCATATGGATCCGAAGGGTCACCAGCGAAGCGCCGGCTCTCGTCGAGTTCGTCAGGATATCCAGAATATGAAGCGATAATTCTCTCAAGTCAATCCCCTGTCACCGGTCTTTTACGACCGGAAAAGCACTTCAAATCTCTATTTGTTATTGTCAACCACAACATTATATCACTTTCTCATTAGATCCCGCAACGCATTTACAAAGGTCAACACGTCCAGATCACCATTTTTCTCTATAGGCAGTTTCAGGGAATAACCGGGATCGGCGATATCCGGAAGCTGGTGGGCATCCGAATCGACGATATAGTGATAATTAGCAAGTTCAGGATGTTTCTCCCAAAAATCCGGAAGATTACATCGGCGGCTTACCTCCAGGAGCCTCCCTTTCCATTCCTGCGGTACCGTGCCGAGAGAAGCCACCATACTATAGGAATCTTTGTCTATGTGTGCCGGGATCGCCGCTGCACCCATACCGTCAAGTTTCTCATAAAGCTCCATCATAGACACATCAGAACCGGTAGAAAGCAGATCAGGTATCTCTTCTACCACTTCATCATCATCGTTCATCACGTATTGATTTCCGAAAATCTCGACTCTATTCTTGATCTTCGGACGGCGGGAAGTCCAGAAAGCATCGAATTCCAGTGCTTTTTCCAAAGACGGAAAAAGGCCGAGAACATGAAAGCCCTCGGCTACTTCCACTTCCATACCGGGTATCACCAGCGGGGATTTACCGTGTTCTTTCTTCAGGATTTCTGCGCACAGCATCGCCGCACCGCAGTTTTTCGAAGAACAGTGATCCGTGATCGCAATTACATCCAGGCCGTTAAGCAGAGCCATAGAGACCATATTCCCCGGTGTCATATCGTTCTCGGCACACGGAGACAGTGCAGAATGCATATGCAGATCACAGGAGAAAATTGCCATATCAGGTTATTCAGGCCTCCATGGTTTCCAGAATACCGAAGAGCGTCGAACATCCTTCATATGTGTCCATGGATGTCGTGCAGACACAGATCTGTTCCTCTTTTGCTTTCTCGATCACAGGCTCGGCAGCAACAACATCTTCCGTCAGGATCACAAGCGGACACTCATTTAGTGATGCAACTGCAATGACGTTCATGCTGTTCAGAATAGTAAACCAGCACTCGTCACTATTCAGATGTGCCATGACATGACTTAACATATCTCCTGCATAGCCCTTCCTGACGACCGCATCCGGGTGATACACCTCGGTCAGCACGGTCAGGTTCATGGCTTCTATGATTTCAGATACAGTCCTCATATATGTTCTCCTCGTTACTCTTTGTTCATACGTTTCTGACGGATGATGCAGTTGTTGATACTCGCTCTTCCCTGCACGATATCTTCTGCCATAGCCGCACAGGAAGGTGCACCGCAGGCACCACAATCGAGCTGGGGCAGTGTCGCGAGGATCTCATCGATCTGTTCGTATTTCGTCATGGCCTCACCGATATTCTCGGACAGCCGCATCGCGTGGTTCTCCGGAAGCGGAAGTTCCCAAACCTGAGGGATAATATCCTCTTCATGCACGATCAGCTGCGGAAACAGTTCTTTTTCCATATAAAAGTCATGAACATGCTCGCGGAGCTTCGCATGAGCGGCAAACCGGTTCATGACCGTAAGCGGGCCGCCGATGCAGCCGCCAAAGCAGCAGGTTGCCTCGACATAGGCAATTTTCTTAATATTGTCGCGATCCAGTTCTTCAAGGATATCCGTGACATTCTCAATGCCGTCAACGGCCAGGAAGTTCTCGATCTGCATGGCAGTCGTCTCTCCACCGATCGCCGCACAGCGGAGACCGTCGGGATCAGAGATGCGTATCGCTCTCTCCTCTTCATGAGTAAGCGAATCGTGATGTGTGATCTTATCCAGGAGCTTTCGAAGCTGCGGATACACATCGTGGGTTCCGACACAGGTGGAGATCAGGGATTTCTTCTTCCAGAGAGGATTAATGACCGATGTCACCTTCGCCGGGCAGGGAGAGATATAGCAAAGATAAATCAACGATTTTCTGATCTGCAGTTTCTGACAAAGATAATCGATAGCGTACTGAGCCGTAAGCTCCATAGGCGAATCCAACGTGACAAGATGGGAGATCAGCGCACGATACTTCATCTGGATCAGACGTACCACTACCGGGCAGGTCGTGGAAATCATCGGGAAGATCTCAGACTTCTCATCCTCAGACATCTCTTCTGCCGCCTCCTGCTTCTCTCGAAGCATCTGTCTTGCAGCAGATACGTACCCGGAATAGCCGATCGATTCATCGAACACGTAATCGAAACCCATCTGGCGGACGCATTTCATGACATCGATTCGCGTAGCCTGATTTTCAAACTGCGAGAAGATCGCCGGGCTGACGATGGCCACCTTGACCTTACCGCTGGCCGCAGCAAGACGCTCCTCCAGCGTATCCGTCACGGCAATCTTGGCATGATACGGGCAGATACGGATACACTGCGCACAGTCAATACAGCGGATATCGTAGATCGTCGCTTTTCCTCCACGCACACGGATCGCCTGTGTCGGACAGCCCTTACTGCAGGTAGTACATCCGACACAAAGATCCCCTATCAAAGACACACTGTGTAACTTCTTCAAAACTTTTCTCTCCGCTTCCCGGCGGCAACAGGATCATTACCGCCTCATGTTTCATGTAAAATTGACGATCATCGTCACCTTGGTCCCTTCGCCGACCTTCGTATCGATGGAAAGATCATCACAATTCTTCTTAATATTCGGCAGGCCCATACCGGCGCCGAATCCCATCTCTCTGGCAATATCCGGAGCAGTCGACCATCCGGCCACCATCGCCTGATCCAGATCCGGGATACCCGGACCATGATCCTCAATGATGATCACGACTTTATCCGGATGCACGGTCACCTCCGCCATACCGCCGTGGCCATGGATCACCGCATTGATCTCTGCCTCATACATAGCAATGGAGGCGCGTTTGATATCTTCGGCCCTAACGCCCAAACGCGACAGAGACTTCTTCATAGAACTGCTGGCTTCACCGGCATGGGTAAAATCGTTGTCTCTTATCTCATATTGACGAACTAACGGTTCTATAAGGCAGCCTCCTTTCCACGAAGACCGGCTTCGTAGAGAAGTCCACAGCATGTGAACATGGAAAGCGGAGACGTCATCAAACCGATGCCCTTATCCCTAGCCAGTTCCTGCATAGTCTCATCTGGAACCTTACCCCGGACGAAAATGATCACCTTTACATCAAGCATCTCGGCCGTACGGATCGTCTGAGGATTCACAAGACCCGTGATCATGATCTGACTGTCATCGCTGCTAAATGCCATAACATCACTCATCAGATCCGAACCGCACGCAATCTTCAAATCTTCTTCAAAACCGTCTGTCTTCACAAGTATTTCTGCTTTAAGAAGATCTGCACAATCACAAACTTTCATAAATGACCTCCTAAACCGACACGGATGATCCACTCATCTTCTCGCCATTTGCGGCTTACGACTCCCCTTTCATCGTGCCACTTCAATCGAACTATTATGTTAATTATATTATTATTAAAGCGTTTGTGCCACAGAATTTCGTTGATTTTCTCTATAATACGCGTGCGGTACGAAGAAACTTTAATGGTATAATAACCGTGATTTTACAAACGGAAGGGGCAACCATCATGATGAACTTTCGCATATATCCGGATCTTCTTTATCTGCTGCCGCCCGAAACACACAATACGGCAGACCTCGAGAAGACGCTCGGTGAACACCCGGAAATCAAGTTCGTATCCTTCGTAGGTATCGACCTTGCAGGAAACGACACCGACGAGAAGATACCGATCAGTAACTTTATTGATAATCTCCAGGGGTATTTAAGCGGATGTGTTGTCCAGACAGACGGATCTTCTGTTGAGCTTCCCGGAATCGCCACACTGAACGACGGACGTGTGGACTTCGAACCGGACCTTAAAGTAATGTGGTTCATCGACTACAACTACGAACATCTGGATCCGCAGACCAATCTTCCTATCGGAACACTGCGAATCCCGTCATTCCTCATTCACAACGGCGATAAAGTATGTTCCCGTTCCATCCTCAAGAGATGTGCGGACCGCTTCGCTTCCGAACTGGAGCGCTATCTCCGTGAGAATCCGTTCCTGCTTGACGAACTCGGGTTCTCCATCGATGAACTCGACCGTGTAGAGCTGACAACCGCTACCGAACTTGAATTCTGGGTCAGTTCCCCTGAAGAAAAGATCAACACACGCGTGCTGTCCACCTCCCAAAGTTTGAAAGAACAATACTGGAAAAGAACTAAGGGTGTGGTCCGCACGGCACTTGAGCAATCCGTTATGCTGCTTGAGCTTTACGGCTTCGAGCCGGAGATGGGCCACAAGGAAGTCGGTGGAGTCAAAGCCCACCTTTCCGATGCCGGTGACTTTCACAACATCATGGAACAGCTGGAGATCGACTGGCACTACTCCAATGCGCTGCAGGCCGCAGACTACGAGCTTCTCGCGCGAATCTTCATCAAAGAGATCTTCCGCATGCACGGACTGGAAGTCAGTTTCTGCGCCAAGCCACTACCCGGCGTCGCCGGATCCGGTGAGCATACCCATGTTAACGCCGTGGCATTCCTTAAAGATGGCCACAAAGTCAACCTGTTCAGCCCCAAGGATATGAACAAAGACTTCCTCGGTACGATCGGCTGGGGTGCCCTGATGGGCTTCATGAAGCACTATCAGCTCATTAATCCCTTTATCTCCGTTACGACGGACGCTTTCCTCAGACTCCAGCCCGGTTATGAGGCACCGACGCATGCCATTGCATCGCTTGGTAAAGATATTCATACACCATCCCGTAACCGTTCCGTACTTCTCGGTCTGATCCGTAACTCGGAGAGTGCCGTACAGACGCGTTTCGAGATCCGTTCCCCTAACCCGCACACGAATACCTACCTTTGCCTATCTGCGGCCTACCAGTGCATGCTCGACGGTATCGAATATGCGGTTTCATCCGGTCACACCACCCAGGAACTCGAGAAGGAATTCTGCAAAGGATATGGAGAAGAAGCGGAATATCTCGAGAAAGACAGAGTATATCGCTGTGAGGAAGACATCTTCACCCATTTCTCTACAGAAGAACGCGACCGTCTATTCGGAACTCCGCCGGCCACGGTTTACGATTCTCTGCGGTGCCTGCTCCACGCCGATGATATGATCCCGATCCTCTGTGCAGGAGATGTATTCAGCGATCAGCTCATCTCCTCTTACGCACACGCCATGCTCGACCGCTGGCAGATGGAGCTGTCGGAGCGCATTATCCCGACCAACCTGTCGCAGATCAGGAACATCGTACCTTTCCACGATCCCGCCAACAGCTATGACGTCGCACTCTGGAAAGAAATTGATGCGATCCGTAATGACCTGGCTAAAGACACATCCGAACATGTATCGATCTTCAAAGAGATCCGGCTGGCTATCGATGCGAAAAACCTCAAAGAGCTCAGCAAGCTTCAGCAGAAGATGAACCAGCTCATGAACGAAATGACAAAGCTCTACGCAGATTACGGCGCAAATCAGCTTTAATCGTTTTTGAAACAAAAAAGAAATACCCTTGGCAGTTCACACAGTTTGCTTTCGCAAAACCACTGCCAAGGGTATTTTAATATCGTAACTTAGAATATACGGATCACCGAAAGCACTTCATCGAAGTTTTGCAGTCCGATGGCCAGCTTCGCTTCGTTAAGATCTCCGTTTTTACCGAGGATCACTGCCTTCTCACCTTCTGCCTCATATACACAGGGCTGACAGGAGATCTCCGGGAAAGCCTCAGCAACAGCCTCATCCGATACGGAATCCGGGAAACGCAGAAGCACGGAAACCACATGCTCCTCGATTGGCTTTAGTACAGGAGACTCCGACTCAAACCATTCCGCAATATGCGCGTTACGGCTTTGATGTTCGGCGGCGTCCATCACATCACCGACGACTGCGGAAGCCGTAGCCATTTTTCCTGCACCCTGGCCATAGAACATCGCATCACCAACCGCATTACCGGTCACCATGATGGCATTGAAGACTCCATTGGCACAAGCCAGCGGATGATCCTTCGATACAAGATGCGGAGCAACATACGCGAATGCCCCATCCTCACCGTTCTCGAATACAGCCAAAAGCTTGATCGATGCATTCATCTCACGGGCATATTCCATATCCGCTGTCGACACACCGGTAATTCCAACAGTAAAGAGTTTTCCCGGATCCACATAAGCTCCGTCAAGTGCAATCGTACTTAAGATCGCAATCTTTCTCTGGGCATCGATACCTTCGATATCCGCAGAAGGATTTGCCTCCGCATAGCCCATCGACTGTGCTTCCTTGAGTGCGGTCTCAAAATCCGAGCCGTTTTCAGCCATCTGTGTCAGAATATAGTTCGTCGTTCCATTAACGATACCAGCGATCCTTTCGATCTTGTTCGCCGCAAGACAGCGGTGAAGCGGACGAATGATCGGAATACCTCCGCCGACCGATGCTTCAAAGATGTAATTGCAGTTATTCTCATGTGCAATGCGCATCAGTTCCACACCATGTGTAGAAACAAGTTCTTTGTTAGATGTGACGACCGTCTTTCCGCGAGACAAGGCCATCTTGGTGTACTCGTAAGCGATTCGGGCCCCACCGATGGTCTCAACAACGATCGAGATCTCCGGATCGTCAAAGACTTCTTCTTTCTTAGTTGTCACAAGCGATGCAAAAGGACTATCCGGAAACTCACGGATATCCAGGATCTTCTTGACCTGAAGCTCTTCTCCTAAGCGCTTTGCAATACGCTCCTTATTCATATTGATGACTTCGGCTACACCGCAGCCGACAACACCGAATCCTAAAATTGCTATACTCTTCATATATTTCACTCCCTGGCCATGATTCTGCAGGATCTCACTCCCGGTATTTTCTCAACTTCATTGATCAACATATCGATGGAATTGGTCATACGATCCGTCTCCATAGAAACGGAAACATCCGCTAATCCGTTGATCGGAATATTCTGGTTGATCGTAAGGATATTCCCCTTAGCAAAAGCGATACACTGAATTATGCCCGCGAGGATCCCCGGGAAATTCTCCACCGCCACTATCAGCGTGACGATCTTTCCCTGACTTGTCTCATAAAAAGGCATTACGGCATCCTTATACTTGTAATAGGCGCTTCTGGAAAGAGAAACCATCTTCACCGCCTCGTTTACCGAGACCGCCTTACCGGAATTCAGAAGCCTCTTGGCCTCCATCACCTTCACAAATACTTCAGGAAGCACATCCGCCTTAACCAGCAAATACTCGTTGTTTAAAGACATATCCGTCTCCATCATGAAGTAGATTTACGCATCAAAGTGTCCACGGTACGCGAACACTTGTGCACGCTGGAAAGTATATCACGATTCCTGTAAAATAGCAAGCATAGACCGAAGAGCTTTCCCGCGATGGCTGATCGAGTTCTTCTCCTCATCCGAAATCTCCGCAGTGGTTTTCCCGATTTCCGGAACAAAGAAGATCGGATCGTAACCGAAACCGTTCTCTCCGCGTGGTGCATCCAAAAGCACGCCATCGCACTGTTCTCTTACAACAAAGTGTGATCCGTCCGGACGAACGACGGCAATTGCACACACAAAGTGCGCCGTCCACTGATCCTTCGGAACATCAGAAAGCATCTCCCATATCTTCTCAAACTTTTCCTGATACGTGGAATCCTCTCCACAGAAACGCGAAGAATAGATGCCCGGTGCGCCATCGAGCGCATCAATACAAAGGCCGGAATCATCCGCCATGACATAACCGCCGACTTCCTTCTGGATAGTCGACGCTTTGATCAGCGCATTTCCTTCAAAAGAATCCGCATCTTCCACGATATCCGTATGAATACCGATACTCTCCATCCCCACGATTTCAAATGGAAAACCTTCCAGGATCTCCTTGATCTCATGGATCTTATCCTTGTTCTTACTTGCTACCAGAAAACGTTCCATACTCTTCTCCTTTACACCAGGCGCCAGGCCTTGGGATATGCATTTTTAATTGTACCGCCTGAGACCTTACCAAACCCCAAAGGTAATTCTTCACAGGCAACGATCACCCACTCGCCGGCATCAAGAATGCCCTGCTCCTCATCCGTAAGCATGATCGTTTCACATCTCAGATAACGCAGAAGCCGCTCATCGTCACGAGGCAAAGAGAGAAATCTCGATGCACGGATCTTCTCTTTCGGAAGTTCCAATGCCAGCGCCTGGGACGGAACAAATACCCTTCCCTTCGCCGTCTCCTTGATTTCTCCGGGGAAATCCCCCATTTTTACGACTTTCAGCCCATGGAAAAGCACTTCGGAAACGGGCATCATGTGGACCTTATCCTTATGAAGCACAAAGTCGGTCTTTATCGTCTTCTCATATTCTTCTCCGGCCTCATCCGTGAGAAGTCCTTTGATAAAGGAAGTAAAGCATTCTCTTGACTTTACGAAAGTAAAGTTCGAAGAAGACGGGTTCTTCTCGATCCTGCGTCTGTCAGGAGCGGAAGGACCTCCGGACACGCCCGTTTTAATATCCGAGTCAGCATGGGCATCCGGACCCGGTGCTTTTCGAAGATGGACACAAAAATGACCTTCCCCTCTTGTCTTGTGGGGCCAGATACGCATCATGCCTTCTTCATCGCACGATACTCCGGGCAGATCCCGGTGAGCGATGATTTCATAGCCTTCATGCGATGCAAGAAATGCATGGATCTGTTCCTCATTTTCCGCCTCTCCGAAAGTACAGGTCGAATAGACCAGTTCACCACCCGGGGCAAGCATTTCATCCGCGCACTCAAGGATCTGCGACTGGAGCGGCACACAGTTTTTCGGTCCGAACCGCACCCAGCTCTTCGGAGCAAAAGGATCTCTTCGGAACATCCCCTCACCGGAACAGGGCGCATCGATGATGATCCTGTCGAAGAAGGATTTGAAATTCTTTACCATCCGGACGGGATCTTCATTCAATATTACGACATTCGCAGCCCCGGCCCTCTCCAGATTACGAAGAAGCGCACGTGAACGCTCGGCATTGATCTCGTTGGCCACAAGCAGGCCTTCACCCCGAAGATCTTCGGCAATACGCGTTGCCTTTCCTCCGGGAGCCGCACACATATCCAAAACAAATTCTCCGGGTTTCGTTCCCAGCACGGAAGCAGGAAGCATCGCCGAAGGTTCCTGAATATAGTATGCACCGGCATGATAGTACGGATCCTTACCCAGAGAGATCTCCGGCGTATAGAATCCGCCGTCACACCACGGAACCGCATCTACGGAAAGGCCGAGCTTATCCATATAGGAAGCATACTCTGACCCGGTCATTTTCAAGCGGTTCCATCGGATTCCGTGAAAAGCCGGCTCTTCATAGGACGCAAGAAACAGCGCCTCTTCTTCCGAGCGGCCCTTCTCCGTGAAATACCGATGCATACGTGATGTAAATTCTTCCGGCAGTTTCATAGATTCAGATAATCACACACCTGATAAGCAAGTTTCTTCATGACATCAAGAGAGAACGGTGACTCGAGCCCGGCCGACTCCACCAGATCGATCAGTGTTTTGGTTCCGCCGGCCGCACAAAGATGCTCATAGATCGTCATCGCTTTCTTTCTGTTCTTTCTGGAAATATCCCAGATCTGAAGCGCACAGACCTGCGCCAGGCAGTAATCGATATAGTAAAACGGAGAGGTGAAGATATGTTCTTTCTTCATCCAGGCTCCACCTTGTTCATAGAACTCGTCACCATCGTAATCGATATCCGGCTGATACTTCTTCTCAAGTTCCCTCCAGGCGGCATGCCGCTCTTGCGGAGTCATGTCCGGATTACTGTATACCACATGCTGATACTCATCTACCAGGCATCCGTAAGGAAGGAACAGAAGTGCCAGCGTCATATGCTGTTCACGATAGGCATCCGCATGCTTTCCGAAAAACATTTCCATATAGGGATAGGTCATGTACTCCATTGCAGTAGAGTGGATCTCACAAGCCTCAAGTGTCGGCGACAGGCACTCGATGAACTGGGACGAGTCGATACTCCGGAGTGCCGCATACGCATGTCCTGACTCGTGAACCAGTGTCGCGACATCATCCGCCGTGTGATTGGCATTCATAAGAATATAAGGAATGCCGTAGTCCAGAAGGCTGGCACAATACCCGCCGGTCGCCTTATTCTGTCTGGAAAAGAGATCCATGAAATCATGTTCACCTAGTACCTGGAAGAAACTCGGATCTTTATCGAACATCTGGCCGAACATCTTTGAACCGGTCGCGAAATACTCTTCTTTCGGGATCACCGGCACCGGATTTCCATGCACGAAAAGGCACAGAAGGTCATAATACAAAAGTTTATCCACATCCAGTCTGTTCTTCTGAAGCCTTCTTATCTCGGATGTGATCGGCACGATGTAACGAACGACATTATCACGGAATTCCTTTACTTTCTCCGGATCGTAATCGTAGCGTTCCATGCGCTTATAACCGAGTTCGACAAAATCCGCAAAACCCAGTTTATGAGAGATCGTCGTTCGGATCTTCACCATCTTATCGTAGATCTCATCAAATTTCTCTTTCTGCCCGGCGTAATAATCCGATACCGCTTTATGCGCCTTCTTTCGGACATCCCGGTCAGTCGACTCCAGATAAGGTGTCATGGTCGACAATGTCTGATGCTTCCCCTTAAAAAGGATATCCGCTTCAGACAGGATCTGGCTATAATCGTTCTCCAGCGAACTTTCCTCCGCCAGGTCATTCAGGACCTCTGAACTCACGATCTCGCGCTGGTTCTGCGTCTTGCGGAAGATCATTTCGCCGAATCTCTCCTCTAGCTGAGGACGGATCTCGGAATGAAGCAGTGCCGCATAGACACCGGCCGACAGATCCGAGACCACCGGATAGCTCTCATCGAAGAAATCCATCTCATCATTCCAAAAAGGATCTGACGTATCCAGATCGTGCCGGATCATGCAAAGCGTAAAAGCCGTGTCGAAAGCACTCATTTCGCGCTGAAACGCCATAACGGCGGTCTCTACGACATCCGAATCTCTTGCCGCCATAAGTTTCAATCTCGTACTCATGGCGCATTCACGGAAAGATTCCACCGAAGGGCGGGTATACTTAATCTCCGAAAACTTCGGCATTTTCATATTATCGTCCGACATAAGAAACCTCGCTTCATCCGGCGTTCACCGCCTGATATCTTTTACATCTGCTCCACAACGGAAATACCCAGGAGATACGTACCTGTCTCGATCGCATCACAGACTGCCCGGCAAAGCGCCAATCTCGCCTCTTTACGCTCATTATCCTCACCACCGAGGATCGAACAGTTGTTGTAGAAACGGTTGAAAGCACGGGCAATACCGCTGACTGCACGGGAAACCATGAACGGTTCATTACTTCCCGCCGCCTTCTTGATCGCCTCCGGAAGATCGTTGATCATCTTCACACAAGCAAACTCCTCATCACCATTAAGCAGTTTCAAAAGCTCGCTTCCCGCTTTTTCCGGAACAAATCCCTGTTCCTGCGCCTTCCGAAGGATCGACTTCGTTCGCGCATAAGTATAAATCAGGTACGGTGCGGTATCGCCTTCGAAATCCAGCATCGTATCCCAGGAGAAAATGATATCCCTTTCTCTTCCGGCCTTCACATATGTGTAGATGACCGCGCCCAAGCCGACTTTCTCAGCAATTTCCCGAAGCATGTCTTCAGACATATCGGTATTTCTTGCTTCCGCATTCGCTTTGATGAGCTCGTATGTCTTAGCAACACTCTCATCAAGCAGTTCTTCAAGAAGCACGATATTCCCGTCACGGGTACTGAACTTCATGTTCTGGAACTTAACCAGACCGAATCCGACATGCTCACACTTATCGGCACAGGCGTACCCGGCCTTTTTCAATACGGAGAAAACCTGCTTGAAGTGCAGCGCCTGCGGAATACCAACCACATAGATATTCTTATCGAAATGATAATTCTCATCACGATAGAGGATCGCCGCGATATCACGCGTGCCATAGATAGTCGTTCCATCACTCTTGAGAATGATGCAGGGCGGAACTCCGAATTCTTCAAGATCAACGACCTGTGCTCCTTCGCTTTCCACAAGAAGTCCCTTCTCTTTGAGCATGCTGACCACCTGGTCTGCCATTTTCGCATAATAGGACTCGCCGTTATAGTTGTCGAAGGTCACGCCCATCCTCTCATAGAGGGCATTAAATACAACCAGGGACATATCGCGGAATTTCTGCCACAGCGCTACTTCTTCCGCACACCCGTCTTCCAGCTTCTTAAAATTCTCACGGGCAGAAGTAGTCAGCGAAGGATCATTCTTCTCCTCCTCATGGAATTTCACATAGATACGTAGAAGCTCGGTGATCGGATCCTTCTCTAGCGCTTCCTCATCCCCCCAGAGCCGGTATGCCGTAATGAGTTTACCGAACTGAGTACCGTAATCGCCGAGGTGGTTCATCCGAACGACCTTATAGCCGAGTTTTTCATAGATTCTGGCCAGCGAATGGCCCAGGATCGTGGTAAAGGCATGGCCGACATGGAACGGCTTTGCAATGTTCGGAGAAGAAAACTCGACAATGACTGTTTTCCCCTCACCTTCATCGGAACTTCCAAAGGCTGTGCCTTGTGTCAGCACTTCACTTAATACCTCTTTAGCAAAAGCACCACGGTCAACGAAGAAATTGAGGTACGGTCCTTTTGCCTCGATCTTGGAAAGCCAGGATGCGGACATCTTCTCATTTCCCGCAAGGTCGGAGGCAATCATATTCGGAGCCTTATGCATGGTCTTGGCAAGCGTGAAGCAAGGGAACGCATAATCCCCCATATCTTCCTGCGGCGGTATCTCCACCAGACGATTGACCGTCTCAAAATCAAGACCGGTCGCCTCTTCTACCAATTTCGCCACAGCACTTCTAAAATCCATGTTTCGTCTCCTCTGTTTCTTTTCAATGACATTCGTCCGTATATTATACTATATAATTGCAATTTGTGATATCATAGGTTCGTTTTGAAGCGAATGCGATTTAGAGGGGGAATAATCGTTGTTTGAATATCTGCTTCCAACTAAATACTGGATCCTGATCGGACCACTGTTTACACTGGTCCTTACTTTCATATGTTTACTGAAACTCAGCCGTAAGCTGCCATCTGACGGCGGCAGAGCATTTGCCGTAGACGGCGCATCCGCAAAGGGAAAGCCTACATCGGCAGGAATCATCTTTATCTCCTGTATGTTTATCGGACTGGTTCTTTTCACGAAGTGCACATGGCAATACGCCCTGATGTACCTGATCGCCCTTACTGCAGCGATCTGCGGATTTCTCGACGACAGGAATCCGTGGTCTGCCACCAAGAAAGGGCTTACTGATGTATTTATCTCGCTAGCGGGCGGCGTGCTTGCTTCTTTCATCTTCCCCAGAACGGTCGACATCTTCATTTTGAAACTGACCTTCACCATACCGCAGCCTCTCTACATTTTCCTGGCATCCTGTCTGGTATGGCTTTCCATTAACTTCACCAACGCCTCCGACGGCGTGGACGGACTATGTGGAAATCTTTCCATGATATCGACGACCACATTCCTCGTTATGACGATCCTTACGAACCGTATGTCCATGATGAACGAGGTCATGATCTATCTTATGGTCGTTCTGGTGGCTTACCTGTGGTTCAACTGTCATCCCAGCACCATGCTTATGGGTGACTCCGGATCCCAGGCCATCGGCGTGCTTCTTGCCTTCTTTGCTATGGCTTCCGGAAATCCCTTCGGCTACATTCTCATCTGCCTGCCGATGATCCTCGATGGCGGTTCATCCCTGTTTAAGCTTCTGGTATGCCGTGTGACGAAGAAAAAGTTCATGAGCAAAATCAGAACTCCTCTTCACGACCACTGCCGTAAAGAATGGAACTGGGCAAACCAGAAGGTAACAGAAAGATTCACCGTTCTGCATCTCATGCTCGAGGGCGCCTATCTTGTTGCACTTTATGTTGCTCTTCTGTAAGGGAAGATCGTGTAAAGATCAAAGCCAAGAATCATCATCGACGGATTCCGAAGAATCCTCACGAAGATCCATCTCTTCTTTATAGTCATCCTCGAGAACCGTTTCCTTGAAAGCTTCCTTCTCCTTAATAGGACGATACGACATAGGCTTGGCTTCGAAAGGATTCTCTGCGATCTCGGAAGTATCTTTGGTCTCACTATCTGACGTATCAGGCTGGACTGTCATCGTCTCTGCGCTATCTTTCTTCGCATCGTCCGTAGAGGATGGTTCTACAAACTGCGGAATCGGAGGCATCTCAAAACGAGGACCGGACGAATACCCGGAAAGCATCTCCCGTTCTTCCTCTTCCGTAATCACATGGCCATCTGCCTGGAAACCCTTGCCGGTGTCCGCGTCTGCCTGAGCTGCTCTGGCAGCCTCTTCGGCGGCCTGTGCATCTTTTCTGGCCTGTGCCTTCTCCCTGGCTGCCTCGATCGCCTTTCTCTTATCTTCCATAGCGATCTTTCTTTCCTCTTCGGCTTTCTGCCTGGCAAGTTCTTCACGCTCACGGCACAGGCGGCGCAGTTCTTCCGCACGTGCAAGTTCCTTGGCTTTTGCACGCTTGATTTCTTCATCGGCAACGACCTGTCCGAGTTTCTGAAGTTCTTCCTGCTCAGGTGAAAGAACGGCCTGATGCGCTAATTCTTTAATATCCTTCTTCTTATCAGTATCCGCTTTGACCTCAAGTTTCTTTTCTGATGGCGCGGTAAAATCCGATGCCGCATCCAGTATCTCCTGCATATCCGGAAGCTTGATCTTCGTTTCAAACTGATACTTTTTCTTCGGTGTGTCGCTCATACTGCCTCCCCAATTAAATCAGTACAAGGATAAGAGCAATCGCTGTCGTGACAAATGCACCGGACATAAGAAGGAAAGCCCAAAGCGGAACCTTCTTTCCCGAATCCCTCTCTTTCGGAACTTCCGGCTCCTGCGTTTCCTTATTCGCGACTTTTGTTTCATGCGCAGGAACCGTTTCTTTCGGCGTCTCCTGCTTCGTTTCTACTACATCCGTCTCTTCCGAAGAAGCGGCGGTATCCACACTACACTCTACTTTATCACTATCTGCAGATTTCTGGCAATTGATTTTCTTCAGAATCTCCTGCGCATGCTTCACCTTAGGTACCCACTCCATCTGAACGGCGCGGATCGTATCTTCATGGTTTCTTGTCACCTTCTCCTTCGTATCCGGAAGGCTTGAAAAATCCGGCGTAGGTGTCGTCGGAAGATAAAGAATGCCGACGGATGCATCATCCGTATTCTGTCCGGCACCAATGACGAATTTATTGATCGTTGCCGCCAGTTCCTCTTCCGCTTCTTCCTTCCCCTTAGCGGCTAACTCCGCAAGGCGGGCGACAACCGGACGGATCAGCTGAGTAGAGGAATCATAAACCATCTCCTCCACACCGTCGGTCATCAGAACAAAAGCATGGGTATCATCCGTGGTCGTACGGATAAATCTCAGATACTCCTGGGCGTTCGGGAATGTAACAAAATACGTAGACGAAGCGTTCTCTCCGTTTGCAGGAAGAGTCAGCGGGGAGATTCCGTGAGAGGAAACCCGGCAGATCATGCCATCTCCGATATGTCCGGCCAGAACCAGATCTCCTTTAACCGCAACGAAAAGGAGTGTACATGACAGTCTTTCCAGACCATCCAGTTCATGTTCAACAAGCAGATCCGCCATAGAAGAATGTACGGCAGTCACCAGAAGGCTTCTTGAGATGCTCTCCCGATTCTCGAAATAAAAGGCATCGAAATGCTTGCAGAGAAGATCTGCAACACACTCGACCGCGCACTTGGCTCCGAATCTGGCATGCGTATACTTGGAACCGCCTGCTCCATCCGCAACACATACCACGGAAACTCCGTCACGGGAGAGCGTACAGGAAGCATCTTCGCAAGGAGTACCCCGATTGATATGTTTATTACCGATTAAGGAAACATTAACAAGTATAGGTTCCTGATGCATGGATCACTGACTCTCCTCAATTGCCTTGAAGAAGTCATCCATAGCGATGGAATTACCTTCCGGTTCCGTATTCAGATTATAAAGGGCTTCGTTATTCATGCTGTTTGATACAACAGACGAACTACTCGAGCCTAAGAATGCAAACAGTTTTCCGAACTGGGCCGTACTGATGGAGATCGGCTTTTCGCGTTTTCCGGACAATCTTTGAAGCATCGGGAAATCGGCACTGTTCCCTACTCCGATATTAAAGACAACAAGTTTATCGTTATCTTCCAGTTCGCGAACAGCTTCAATGGCCTTCTCCATGTTCTCCACCGCATTATCGCCCTGTGGCGCACCATCTGTGATCACAACGAGCCAGGGCTGATAATACTTGATGCCCATCTGCTTATAGCCTTCTTTTCTCGCATTAAGAAGTTCCAATGCGGTCAGGATACCCTCACCGATAGGTGTAAGGCTTGTTGTCGCCTGAATGCGCGGAATGGACTGATCCTTACCGGTCTTTCCGAAAGGAAGGAAGATATCCACCGATCCGCCAAAAGTGATAATAGCAATATCTGCCGAAGATTTGGTCTCCTCATTCTCACGGATAGAAGCAAAGAAACTCTGAAGTCCGTCATTGAGCTGCTCGATCGGATAACCGGCCATCGAACCGCTGACATCCAGACAAAAACAAATCGGAAGACGTCTTCTCGTACTGCTCCCGAAATCCGCTTGGGAAAAACCACCTGCTTCGTTACTCATACTATTCTCCTCCTGATCCATGCCGTTACGAGACGATCCATATCAGCACGCCGATAGCGATAGCAAAAAGGATCAGAAACAGCAGGGACAATTTGTTTTTCTTTAAATATGCAAGGAAACCGTGTTCTTCACTACCGGTTTTCGCCATAGCTTCATGCGCCGCATCTACATTTCCCTTTTGGGAGATCGGGGACGAGGCGGAAGAGCCCATACGGTTGGCAAGTGCACTGGCCTGGGACGGTTTCGATGTTGCCGGCTTAATAGCAGACGGAGCCGGAGCGGAAGCGGTACCCTTAAAAGAAGGCTGGACACTTTCCGTTCTCTTTGGTTTTTCGGCAACCGCCGTCTGAGAAGAAGGCATCTGACGCGTATAAATACTGGCGGTTTCAGGCGAATTCATCTTCGAATTGAGCACCGCTTCACGAACACTGACCTTCGCGCCTGATTTTTTCACCACAGGCTCCACGATTTCTTCCTTATACGGGAAGACACGGTACACTTCTTCATCCTCGTACTCATGTGCCATGAGCTTCTCACGGTATTCTTCAAGTGCCAGTGTCCACTCTACGGAATCGAAAAGTTCTCCCTTAGCAAACGCACGGACAAACATGTCTTTCAATGCCGGTGTCAGGGCATCCCAGATCTTATCATAACCGCCTAGAGGAATACGCTCGTTCTCGGAATCATCCACCGTATACGGGAAGGAATGTACTTCCATCTCATCACGAAGCATCTCAAGGCCGTTTCTCTGTGCATAAGGATGCTGGCCGCAGAAAAGCATCGAGAATACCAATATCGCGATCGAATAATCTTCATCCTGCGGACGTCTGAGGAAAGACACGAAGGACTTTCCCCACAGTTCAGGACGCGTAAACTCTTCCGTACCTACCGGACACGGCAGATCCTGATACTGAATACTATCGATATCGATCAGATAAAGATGTTCTTCATCTTCGATCATGGCATTCTTAAGCTGAATATCTCCGGCAATAACCCCATGCAAATGCAGATAATCCATGATCCTCAGGAAGGATAATGTCGAGTCGACCACATGAAGTCTCGTCCATGACGGGAAATACTTCTCCATCGCATCCGGGCCGTCAAACGCGCGGCTGATCGTTGTCCCTGATGCCTTTTTCATGAGATAACCAACCGGAACATGATTTCTTGAGAAAAGAAGTTTATAGGGCCAGCAGACATTATCCGCATCCAAACCGAGATCACGCATTTTCATCAGCTTATACCAGCGAAGAGGAGTAATTCCGCCGCGGTGATACACCTTAGCGACCCACTTACTGTGCTGCGTACAGAATACAAGTCCCTCTGCGCCGGTGCTGATCAGCGAAGTTAAGGTGATCTGCTCCTCATCGTCCGTATAAAGGATATCTCCCACACTGAAATAGTCATCGGTCGCGATGAAATCGCAGTTACCGGAAATCGGGTTAACACTATATGCCGGCTCGGACTCCATGCATTCCGTGATACTCTTGTAGAAACGGATCTTCCCCTGATTGGTTACGAAGATCGCAGCCTGAGATTGGGCATTAATATTTCTGAGGCGGGCAAAAGACGTACTGTTCCGGCCGACAAAGAAACACTCATCCGCATTTCCGAGATGCTCCAGGAAGAAATCCACTGTAGACCCGCACTTGCTGGCTCGCAGAAGTTTAGCTTCAACAAGTCTTCTCAGTGACTTCTTTACCGCCAGAGCCATATCCTGCTCATTCGGATTATCGGCTTTAAGTACACACTCGTGATAGGCTTTGAAGGCTTTGCTGACATACACAACAATACCCTGATCAATTACATAATTGATCAGCGCATCAACAATTTGCGGATTATTCAGTTCGAGCAAGGCAGAATAATCAATAACTAGAGAACGGTAGTCCTGTAGTAACTCTGCAAAATCAGCCATATTCACCCCCAAATATTTTGCCTTATCCTATTATAAAGCAACGTTTTATATGGAACAAGGTATTTAGGGGACTTTCTTAAAATTTTGTTACAAAATTCCGCTTATCTTCAAAGCAAAAAAACAAATCAGAGCAATCAAAATCCAAGTCAGATGTCAAAACAGCGGAGAAGATCCTCCAGTGTTTCCCTTCTTCTGATGAGAACGTCCTCTCCGGAAGACGTGATCAGTACCTCAGCCGGACGCAGGCGGTTATTATAGTTAGAACTCATGGAGAATCCGTATGCACCGGCATCAAGTACAACGGCTACATCCCCTTCCTTCGTAACTGGAAGATCACGATCCTTGGCTACGATATCCCCGCTCTCGCAGATATTTCCGACAACAGAATAGGTGTCACGAGGGCCATCAACGACAGGACTACCATCACGGTAGATCTCTACGTCATGCCAGGAATCATAAAGTTCAGGACGCATCAACACATTCATACCGATATCCGTGCCGACATACTTATGCCCGTAATTCTCCTTAACGGCATGAACGCGGCCCAGAAGGACACCACCCTCAGCTACGATATAGCGGCCGGGCTCCATCTTAAAAAGAACATCCTTACCGCTGGTCTTCTTCCATTCGGTAAGAAGATCATCCAAAGCCGCCTTAAACGGTTCCAGATTAAACTCCTGCTCATCTGCAAGTTTATGATACGGTGTACCGAAACCTCCGCCGAAATCCAGGAACTCGAGTTCATCGAAATCTTCCGCATAGTGAAGGAAATTACGGCACGCATCCAAATACGGCTGAAAGTCCATAAACAGTGAACCGATATGCTGGTTTAATCCGACAATATGAAGATCATACTTCTTCGCGATCTCATGGATCATCGGAATATCCTGTGCGGCAATACCAAACTTCGTCTTCTTTCCCGC
The DNA here is from genome assembly GCA_017620475.1 of Clostridiales bacterium. GTDB lineage: Bacteria > Bacillota > Clostridia > Saccharofermentanales > Saccharofermentanaceae > Scatonaster. Next base: position 57,095 of record JAFZQI010000026.1, read on the forward strand.
AGTAACGACCTTCTCATGATGGCCTGCGCCCACACCCGGGTTCAGGCGAACGGAAAGGCGGCCGCCCGGAGCAATTCTTCCGAACATTTCCAGCTGTGAAAGACTGTCTACACTGACCATCACGCCTTCATCCAAAGCATAGTGCATCTCCTCTTCCGAGACATTGTTCGAAACGTAGAAGATGCGGTCACTCGGAAATCCTGCTTTCTTTAAAACAAAAATCTCTCCAGGGCTCATTGCATCCGCATTCAGCCCTTCTTCATTGGCAATCTTAAGGATCGTCAAATTCGAGTTCGTCTTGATGGAAAAGTTTGCTGTAAAACGGTGATTCGGAAGGATCCCGGCAACGCGCCGCATCTGTCTTCTGAGAATATCTTCGTTATAGACAAAAAGCGGAGAACCGTACTTCGAAACAAGTTCCTCCACATTCGTATTTCCGAAAAAATGCATCTGCTTTGTATAGGAGTCCATAACGATAACCTCATTCTTTGTAATTTTGCAACCATTTTATCATGTTCCTGCATTTTTGCAAGAGACTGCAGGTATACTTCAATCGTATATTCCGACCATCTTCATTAGATATTTCGCATTCGTTTCTGTAGACATACCATCTCTCAAACGATAGTCAAAATGCAAGCCATCATCATCGAAATATTCAGAAAAGTGATAATACACCAGGTCAACTTCTTTCGTACCGTTCATCTTACATAGCTCATAATCATGCGTGGACATAAGACCGATGATCGTCTGTTTATGAAGCTGTTTCAGCACCGTCCAGGCTCCATCTGTACGGTCTTTGGAATTCGTTCCACGGAAGATCTCGTCAATAAGGAAAAGAAGCGGCTTCCCTTTTCTTGCAATATTCACGATCCGCTCGATCTTCACAAGTTCAGCATAAAATGTCGACACACCTTCTCCAAGGTTATCCTCAATTCTCATGGATGCAGCAACATTCATAAGAGAGAGAGATAACGACTCCGCAGGACAAACCGCTCCGGCGTATGCCAGAACGGCATTGATACCGACGGTTCGAAGAAGCGTGGTCTTACCCGACATGTTAGAACCGGTGATCATCGCGCAGCCTTTTTCAAGTGAAAAATCATTACGGACCAGTCGCTTCTCCTCGATCAGCGGATGCCCGATCGACTTTGCCTTAAAGAAAGGTGTCGAGGATTCAGTAATTTCGGGAATCACACCATTAGGATAAATCGTTCTCATGACAGCAAGGCTCATTAATGCTTCCCATTCACCAATAGCAAGAAGTTTGTCAGGGATCGAATTCCCTGCCCCGCTTCTCCAGTTCTCCAGAAGTTTCAAACATAGTTCATCAAACGGGAAAACCACATTCAGCACAAAATACAAAAGCGGCTGCATGCGCGCCTGCACTAAAAGACATATCTTGTAAAGAGACTGAAGCTGATTCGATGCGGATTTCCCCTTTCCCTCCGCTTCATTTTCTCCGTAGAGACGCTTTTTGATGGCAAGAAGATAATCCGAGTGTACTTCCGTATCTTCCAGTTCCGTGAAAATGTTTGAATAAGCGGGCAGTTCAGGATAAAACTTTTCTACTATATCAAACATATAGCCATTATCTTTATACCCCCACGCCATAAGCAAGAGCTGGATCACAAAGAAGGTCAGCGGAACAAAGAACACATATCCGCCAAAGATAAGTGCCACAATAAAACTTACCCAAAGAAGGATCGTATTGATGATGCGGATCATCAGGATTCTCTTTCCCGGCGCAACGCTATCCGAATCGACAAATGCAATAAGGGCTCGCGGAGACCCCCTGCCCTTCACATTCAGTTCTGTCGAAGCCTCCAGTTCTTCCATCAGGACCAGTTGTTCAGAAAGCTCGGCAACAGCTTTCTGGCGCGAACGGATATCCTCTAGATCCATGTTTTCTTCGGAAGCATATAAAAGCCACTTCTTCAGCTGACTCCTTCCGAAAGTTGTATGGGCTACGGAAATCAAGGAAAACAGGGATTTTTCGCCAAAAAGATCAAGATCACTGGAATAGGGATGTTTGTCCGGTGCAAGGTCAGACCCATCATCCGAAAGTTTTGAAAAATCATGTTTGGTCCTGGCGATATAACGATCATTGATTTCAGACAGGACTACAAGCCGTTGCGCTTTGGATTTCAATTTTCCATGGATAACAACGAACACAATAAAAAGCAAAAGGAAGAGTACTGCTCCAATAAGAAGAGCCAATTTCCTTCCCCATGTAAAATATGTGATGAAACAAATCAAAAAACCGACAAAAAAAACGCCTCGGAGGTTTGCCAAATTACCTGCCTTCGCCTCCAGCGCATGGCGTTCTGAAGCAAGAGCGGAACTTCTCGATTCAAGAACCGAATCTCTATTTTCCATGCTATCGCTCATAAGCTATTATTCTTTCTTCTTCCCTTTATTACTTACGGATTTAGCGGCGGCTTTCTTCGCCGTACTCTTCGCAGCAGGTTTCTTTGCGGAAGTACTCTTTGCAGCAGGTTTCTTTGCCGTGCTCTTCGCCTGTGTCTTCTTACGCGGGATATACTTAGAAATTGCTTCATCAAGAACCGCACCGATACTGTCATGGATCGTCAGCATCGCCTGCAGATCCAGATACGTTGAGCTCTTATTAATGATGACGACGCGATCACTCTTTAAGAACTGGGCAAATGTCGCCGCAGGATACACCGTCAATGACGTACCGCCGATAATCAGAAGATCCGCCTTCTTGATCGCCTTGACCGCATTGTCGATATTTTCATGTTCCAGATGTTCTTCATAAAGGACAACATCAGGACGAACGATTCCGCCGCACTTCGGACATCTCGGTACGCCTTTAGTCTTCATAATGAAATCGAGATCGTATTTCTCTTTACACTCGATACAATAATTGCGGAAAACCGAACCGTGAAGCTCGATTGTCGTTGTGCTTCCGGCCATCTGGTGCAGATTGTCTATATTCTGCGTAATCGTTGCCTTAAGTTTTCCTTGTTTCTCAAGACGGACACGCGCACGGTGCGCCTTATTGGGTCTGGCTTTCGGATACAGGAGTTTTCTACGGTAAAAATCGTAAAACTCTTCAGGATGGGCCTCAAAGAAAGAATGACTGATAATATCTACAGGACGATACGAAAGACCGCTCTCCTGATTGAATATTCCTTCACCACTTCGGAAATCAGGAATACCGCTTTCCGTGGACACACCTGCACCGCCAAGGAAAACGATATACTTCGATTCCTTGATCAACTGTTTCAGCTGCTCGATCTTTCTTTCCCGAGCTCCTTCATATCGATCCAGTCTGGTCTCCACTGCAAAACCCCTTTTTATGATACGGCACGTTTCCTAAATTCCGCCGTATCGAATTAGTCATTCCTAAGATGTCTTAGTCAATAAAGCTATCGTGTGCGATCGCACCATCGTTAGCTGTACCGAACATTTCCTTACCGAGAACGCGCTTCTCATCACGTTCTTTCTCAGCGATTGCACTCAAAGCATCACGGGTACGGTCAGGATCTTTAATATTCTCAAGCAGAATCAACGGAGTGGACTTATCAGCTGTCGAAAGCTCGATGGAACCAACGCGGAAAAGCCTCTGCCAGAAGCTTTTCTTGAGACGGACATCAAGCACACGATACATGAGAAGCTCATCTTTCACCACTTTGAAAAAACCTTTTTCAACAAAGAGGCGATTCTCGCTGAATGAATACTTAGTAAATGAAATCGGCATGCCGAGGATTCTTTTCTTATCTTGCCAGATTATTTTCTCTTCTACGATAAAATCATTTAACTTATCAACCTTAGCCATGTCGTACCTCCCAAAAAGAACCTATTGTTATTATAGTGTTATCCCTTTTTTTCGTCTAGCAAAAAGCATAAATATCACAATTTCGTAATACAAAGTTCAAACTTCAATACGCGTAATCCGCGAAACACTCCTCGTAATACGGGCACCATTCATGTGTCATATGCATCATGCTGTCACCTTTCAGATAGAAATCATACCGTATCATACCGGGCTCATCCGGGATCGGATCATCCCAGGTGACATCGATGTGATACCAGATATATCCGACCCTGACCTGACACCAGGCATGTGCCCCTTCACCAAATCCGAACGTGGAATTGCCGGAAATCACCTTACACTCCAGATTACTCAGAAGGCACAATGCACAGAATGCTTCCGCATACCCCTGGCACATCGCTTTTCCTTCATCAAGAAGGACCTGTGTAGACGAATAATACTTCGAATCACCATTGACCGCGTATGCGCAGTGCGTAATCAGGTAATCATGGATCTTCATGACCCTCTGTTGTTCATCAAGCTTATCCGAGATCAGTTCATCTCTGATCGCAATCAGTTTCTCGCCCACTTCTTCTGCTTCCTTGGACGGATACTTCTTCACATTCTTCGCATAAAGATACTGCATCGCCTGCCCGCAAGGGTTCAGTTTCATCAGGATGTCCGTTTTACAAACGCCGTCCTGTTCCTTATATTGCAATTGCACATCATTCTCACGGAATGCGGAATGCAGCGCAAACTGACCATCCAGCTCCAGCCAGAAAGACATAAACTCCTTGTAGGAAGTGGTCTGGACATACACCTCTTCTTCAAAACGATACAAAGTATCATAAATCAATATAAACAGCTGTTGAGAATTGGTGACAACGGTATATTCGTGCACCTTCATCTTAGGAAGCAAAAGACTTAAACAGCCACTGAGCATATACATCATAATGATCAAACTCAAAAGAAGTCCGATCTTTTTCTTACTAACTCTTCTTTCTTGCCGAATCATAGATCTCATCCTTATCAAATAGTCTCGAATAGTCCACATTACGTAGTGTATCACCCGTCAGCATACACCGGTCAAAGTACAAATAATTATCGCCATAGGTAAAATACGGAGACGGTCCGACTCCGAAGAAAATACGGAAGCCCTGATCTTTCAGGTAAACGCACCGGGAATCGGAACCTCGGATAAAATCACCATTTGGATATACAAGCATGGATACCGGACCGGTCAGCGTCCCGACCTGATCCAGCCATTTCTCCGTATCGTTCTTGATCGTATCGATCTCACAGTGGTTTGCATTGATAAATCCGTAGGTCGAAGACGCCAACATCCAGCCGGAATCCTTTAATTTATCAAGAATAGCAAGAACCGTTGCCCGATTCGTCTCGATTTCCTTATCCGTAGGCGAGATCGTCGCCATTCCTGCTGACTCAAGCGCATTGTTACGGTCGTCTACCTGGTCGGCATCCGTTACATACCCAAATACCGACTGATAACCGGTCAGCGAGATCACGCCCTTGACACCGTTATATGAGAAATCAGGATGCTCCTCGACAAAAGCATCGAGAATACCGATCGCCTCACTTGTACGGCTGACTACCGTCTGTCCGGCGGCACTTGTATACTCACCGCACACCTGACCGACATCGTTTAGCACCAGTCGCTGGCACATTCCCAATTTCCCACGCGTAGCCGTATACGAGAAGTCTTCAAGAATAATGACCAGCGGTTTCTTATCCTGAGGGATGACGATATCCTGAACATTAATAAATCCCGTATTGGAAAGGTCCGCCATAGAAGTCGGATCGATCAGGCAGAATCCCTTCTCATAAAGGCTTTCCAGGATCGCCCGGAATTCGGATGTGGTCAGATAATACGAATCCGTCGAAGCCACGTAGTTCAATTCGAAGGCAACCTTGGTATCCGCAACAAGAGGTTTGACACAGATCACCTCGACCGAACCGGTATACTTACTGACCGGATAGGTATTGGAAGTCGCCATATAAAGGTTCGACTGGATGATCTGATCCTCCGGGAATATCCTCGCAAGATCCGATAGCAGTTTCTCCGCCGAATAGTACTGGAAATTCGCAAGCATATGGTCCGCGATCTTCATCATCGGCTGATACATCTCTTCCTTACAGTCTTCCAGGCGCTTCTTCGCGAAGTCATTCACAAACCCTTCCGACGTTTCGATAACGTATTCATAATACTCAACGGCCTCAACATACTGTTCATTGGCGAACAGTTTCTCCGCACTCTGCATATCGCCTCGAGACATCTCGATCTGATCCACCTCGGCACGAAGAGGTTTGGCCGCGGCCGAAAGATTGCTCAATCCCTCTAACTGGTCGAAGATAAACATCAAAGTCGGTTTCTCGATCGTACCGAGAAGGAATTCCTCACAAAGATCATTGAGCCAGATCGTCATTCTGGCTCCCGTTAGCTCGCTTAAGCCCTCTAGGAAGGCAATATCATCCGTAGTCGGGGTATACCGGTCATAACGGATCTTATCTTCGATGCTCCGGACACGTTCGTTGACCGTTGCCTCCATCTGTGTCAATATCTCGTATTCTCCGGTAAAATCACTGTCGTCGCCGGGATCGCGGTTAATGATAATGTCATTCATATCCCGGTACATCGCCAGTGCCGTCGCATAATCGCGTTTCTCCAAAGCTTCGTTGAAGCCGGGCATTACACCTGCAAGGCGCCTTGTATCTTTACTGACGAAGATCATAATAGCAAACATGGCAATAAGGCTCGCAATACCCAGTCCGATCAATACCCACATGGCGATCGAACGAGGCTTGTCAACCGATACCGAATGTCCACCGAATTCCATCATGAGACGGATTATTCCTCCTGACTTTGATGCCCTTTATCTTGAATCATAGATCAGCAAGTGTCAACTGCCTATCCTCCAGGGTATCCTCTTTCAGATAATAGCCGATTGCCGGAAGACGTCTAACACGATAATACTCAGGATCGGTAAAGCCTGTATCTTCCAGTCTCTTGACCTCTGTCATCACACTATCCTTCTTACTCGTCAGAACCTGAACTCCCTGCGAGGAACGTGTCGTCTTAAGCGGAATCAGCGATGTATTGAACACGATCGACTTGCGCAGATTCGAAAAGGCCGCCATATCAACGTCTTCCGTCAAGTAATGAATACATACGATCGGCGAAAGATCACTGTAGGCGTGGATCAGTTTCTTACGGTTCTGTTTGGTCTCATACGCCAAAAGCGGGATCTTCGAGATCTTGCCATTAGCAAATGCAAAAAGAACATTCCCCTTAAAGTCATCCGCCACATGCATGAATATGATCTTCTCTCCCTCTTCCATAGAAAGAAGATTCGGCAGATATCCACCGTACTCACTCGGCTTGGTATCCGGAAGTTCATATCCTTTCACCTTGTAACAGTTTGCTTTATCCGAGAAGAACAGGATCTCCGATTTATTCGTACCTTCTAGTTCCATAACGATCGCATCATCTTCCTTGATCTTCAGATCTCCGGCATTACGAAGAGACGTCAGCGCGATCTTCTTTATATATCCGTGATCGGACAGGAACAGTTTCAATCGGTAATCCTCGATCATGTTCGACACATTAAATGTCGCCGCTTCTTCAGCGCGCAGAAGTTCAGAGCGTCTCGGCTGTCCGTACTTCTTGGCTACATTTTCCAGTGCCTTAATAATCAGCGCATCCAATCTTGACGGTTTGGCGATGATATCTTCCAGATCTTCGATCTCCTTCTTCAGATTTTCACGATCCGCCGTTCTGTTAATAATGTACTGACGGTTGATATTGCGAAGTTTGATCTCAGCCACATATTCCGCCTGCAGGCTGTCGATATCAAAACCTTTCATGAGGTTCGGAACAACATCCGCCTCCAGTTCCGTGTTACGGATGATCGCAATCGCCTTATCGATATCAAGAAGGATCTTAGCAAGGCCATCCAGCAAATGGAGCTTATCCTTTTTCTTATCCATCTCGTAAACCACTTCCCGCTTCTGGCAGGCGCGTCGCCATACGATCCACTCGGCAAGAAGTGCATTGACACCCATTACCCGCGGATATCCGTTGATCAGGACATTAAAGTTACAGGAGAACGTACTCTCCAGGCTGGTAAAGCGGAACAGTTTCGTCATCAGGGCATCCTGATCCGTACCACGCTTACACTCGATACAGATCTTCAATCCATCGAGGTCAGTCTCATCACGAACATCGTTGATCTCTTTAACCTTACCGGACTTCACCAGTTCCGTGATCTCATCGATCACCGCCTCCGCCGTAGTCGTATATGGAATCTCCGTCACTTCAATGAGGTTATTAGACTTGTCCGCAAAATACTTGGAACGGATACGTATCGGTCCGCGGCCGGTCTCATAGATCGAACGCATGGCGGCCTCATCATAAAGAATAATTCCTCCGCCGGGGAAATCCGGCGCCGGCATGATCGGAAGAAGATCGGCAGACGGATCCTTCATGTAGGCAACGGTAGCTTCACACACCTCTTTAATGTTGAAAGAACAGATATTAGAAGCCATACCCGCAGCAATTCCCTGATTACTGTTGACCAGGATCGACGGGTATGTAGCCGGGAGCAGCACAGGCTCCCTCATGGTGCCGTCATAATTATCCACAAAATCCACGGCATTCTTGTCCAGTCCGCGGAAAAGCTCTTCGCAGAGCTTCTCAAGGCGGACCTCGGTATATCTCGGCGCCGCATACTGCATATCGCGTGAATACTGTTTACCGAAGTTACCCTTAGAGTCCACATAAGGATGGAGCAGCGCCCCATTACCGCGAGCCAGACGCACCATGGTCTCATAGATCGCCATATCACCGTGCGGATTCAGTTTCATCGTCTGACCGACGACGTTACTGGACTTCGTACGGTTACCGGTAAGAAGGCCCATCTTATACATCGTATACAGAAGCTTTCTATGCGACGGCTTAAAACCGTCGATTTCAGGGATCGCACGCGAAACGATGATACTCATCGCGTACGGCATGAAATTACTCTCCAGCGTATCATTTATATCCTGAAGCGTCGGCGGAGAAGGCGGGAGTCCCTGGGACTGCGTCTTCAGCGAATTCTTCACCTGAGCTTCGGAATCATTACTCTTTGCACTCTTTCTTGCCATTTTCTCTTTTCCTTATCCGTTATTCTTCTAAATCGAACTATCAATCTACGTCCAGCATTTCCAAATAAAGATGTCCATCCTTCTCGATATGTTCCTTACGTCCTGCCAGATTATCCCCCAGAAGAAGCTCAAACGTCTCCATTGTTGCCTTCTCATCACCGGGAACTACCTTGATCAGGCGGCGTGTCACCGGATTCATCGTAGTCTCCCACATCATCTCCGGCTCATTTTCGCCAAGACCCTTGGATCTCTGAAGCGAACACTTCTCCGGCGGATACTTCTGAAGGATCTCTGCTTTCTCCTTCTCGTTATACGCGAACATCGTCTTCTCTTCACCCTTATTCCTATAGGTGATCTCAAACAGAGGCGATTCCGCGATAAACACTTTCCCCTCCGCGATCAAAGTCGGCATCAGACGGAAGATCATCGCCAGGATCAGCGTTCGGATATGGAACCCGTCCACATCGGCATCGGTACAGATAATAACCTTGTTCCAACGAAGCAGAGACAGGTCGAAAGAAGACAGATCCTTATTATGCTTCGTCTGGATCTCGACCCCGCATCCCAGAACCTTGACCAGATCCGTAATGATCTCACTTTTAAATATCGTCTGATAATCCGCCTTAAGGCAGTTGAGTATTTTACCACGTACAGGCATGATCGCCTGGAATTCGGCATCACGCCCCATCTTACAGGATCCCAAAGCTGAATCACCCTCAACGATATAGAGCTCTCTTTGCTCCACATCCTTCGTACGGCAATCGACAAACTTCTTGACACGGTTATTAATGTCAATACTGCCCATCAGCTTCTTCTTGACATTCAAGCGCGTCTTCTCGGCATTCTCCCTCGATCTTTTATTGATCAGGATCTGCTCCACCACGCGGTCGCCTTCCGCCTTATTCTCAATAAACCAGATCTCCAGTTTCTGGCGGATCAGATCGGTCATGAAATCCTGGATAAACTTATTCGTTATCGCCTTCTTCGTCTGATTCTCATAACTCGTCTGCGTCGAGAACGAACTTGTCACAAGGATCAGGCTGTCTGCGACATCCTGGAAAACGATCTTGCTTTCATTCGCCTTGTATTTGTCTCTAGCGCGGATCTGCTTGTCGATTTCAGCGGTAAAAGCACTGCGGACCGCCTTATCCGGCGCTCCTCCGTGCTCCAGGAAACTTGAGTTATGGTAATACTCAAGAATGTTCGTTTCATTGTTAAAGCAGAATGCCACCTGACACTTAACCTTATACTCCGGCTTATCGGCGCGGTCCTTACCACGCCCCATACCATCAAATGCTGCCGGAGAAGACAGTCCTTTTCCCGCATCAAATTCAGCAACATATCCTTCAATACCGGACGGATAACAGAAGGTGTACTCCTCACCGCTTGCCTCATCCTTCAAAAGAAAAGTAACGCCGCTATTGACCACGGCCTGACGCTTCAGGATCTGAAGAAATGCATCCAGCGGAATATTGATATCCGTAAAAACTTCCCGGTCCGGCTTCCATTTCTGAACCGTTCCCGTTCTCTTGAACCTTGTAGGCTCCTTAAGAAGTCCGCCGATATTCTCACCCTTCTCGAAATGAAGGCTGTATTTATACCCGTCACGGAAAACCGTTACATCGAAATACTCAGAAGAATACTGAGTTGCACACGCACCCAGACCATTAAGTCCCAGGCTGAACTCATAACTCTCACCGGTGTCATTATTATACTTACCGCCGGCGTAAAGCTCGCAATAAACCAGCTCCCAGTTAAAACGCTGCTCCTTGGTATTGTAATCGAGAGGGATCCCTCGTCCGAAATCCTCAACAGAAATCGAACCATCCTTATATCGGACCACCTCGATCTTATTACCATAACCTTCTCTGGCCTCATCGATCGAGTTGCTCAAAATCTCAAAGAAAGAGTGTTCGCACCCCTCAAGACCGTCCGAACCGAATATAACACCCGGACGTTTACGAACACGGTCTGCACCCTTAAGCGCAGTAATGGTATCGTTACCATATGTCGACTTACTTGGCATAAATCATACCTCACCCACTATAATCCTAACAATTATACCACAACATCATGTGGTGCTAGGGGTGAATTGATACTAAATTTGCCATTTTTGTCGTTTTAATAAGAAATCATCAGGGAGTACCCGTAGCAGAAACAGAAAAGACCATCTTTCAGGATCTGAAAGATGGTCGATCTGTTCATGGTGAGCCCAGGGGGATTCGAACCTCCGGCCCACAGCTTAGAAGGCTGTTGCTCTATCCAGCTGAGCTATGGACCCACGCTTGAAAGAATGACGACCGTCATGGTCGTCATTCATTGGAGCGGGTGATGGGAATCGAACCCACGTGGTCAGCTTGGAAGGCTGAAGTTCTACCATTGAACTACACCCGCATAAAAAACCAGGCAAGTTTTGAAAACTTGCCTAGATATAATACTACACGATAATCAACTTGTCTATATCTTCTTTTTACGGTGTAGCAGAAATGTAATCACCGGATACATAATACCCGTCCTGAAGCTTATACCAGTTATTCTCGGTCTTAGCTACAGCAATGACTTCCATTCCGGCAGAAAGACTTCCCACCTGCTCATAATCAACTCCCGGGCCTTTACGTACCTTAAGATATCCGGAAGTGATCTTAACATACATGACCTTGGCATCCATTTCCGTCTCCGTCCATGTCACCTGCTGATCATTCGGAGCCAGCGTCAAACCGTATTCCTGCAACGTCGTCGTAGCTACTGTCGTCGCAACGGTTACCATAGGTGTTGTTTCAGATGTGGACTCCGCTGTCGTTGTCTCTTCTTTATCCTTTTTCTTTCCGCCACACGCGGCAAGACCAAGTGACAAAACAAAGACCATAGACAGAGCTAAAACTCTAACAATTACAGAAGATCGTTTCATAGGACACGCTCCTTCATGGAATCATATTTATACTCTAATTTAATAGTACACCATTCTTCTTCGAATAATGCAATTGTTTTTTACAAACTTATTACATTTCCACCTCGGGATTCAGTTTCACAAACATCACATGATCCTGATACCGTCCATCAATAGCCATGAATTTCTCGTTATATCCCATTCTTTCAAACCCGCATCGTTCGACACAGGAGATGGACCTTTTATTCTCAGGAAGAATATCCGCCTCAATGCGATGGAGCTTGTAATACTTAAACATGAAATCACATCCAGCATTTAGCGCTTCGGTCATAAATCCCTGTCCCTGACACTCCTCATCCAGGTGATATCCCACATAACAGGTATTCATGCATCCGCCGATCAAACCATAGAAAGAAAGCCGTCCGATAATAGACTCCGGATTAACCTTGAGCGTGATCCAGAATGCCACTTGTGTATTTCTTTCAAACTGCCTAAGATCCGATCTCAGATACGACCTCTGCTCCGCCACGGTAAAATAACTGTACGAATGCTTTTGGCTGAATGGTTTATGGAAATCGCGATTTTGGGTAAGATAGTCCGTGACCAAAGGTGCCGCGGAGGGTTTATACACCGACAGCACCAGCCGGTCCGTCTGAATCGACAGAACCGTACCTTTTAGAGGTTTAATGATCTCAAACTTCTCCATCATCTTCTCCGGACTCTTTATCATCCCCGGACTCATTCTCTTCTCCGGAATCAGCTTCATCACCCGGCTCATCCTCGGAATTTCCGTCATTATCCGGTTTATCCAAATCACCTTCGCGTTCCTGATCATTCAGATCGTCGTTTTCATCTTCATGATCATCCAGGTGATCCGGAAGAAGTTTATCGATTTGATCCTCCGTCTTATCATCAATGACATTGATCACCGGAAGCGGAATCTCAGGTTCGACGACCGGTTCAGGTTTTCTTTCCGGGAATTCAGGGAAATCCGGCACAGGAGCATCGTCTTCCTTCTTGTCGAGGTCTTCACCGGCGCGCTTTGCACCAGGTCGGCGAAGCTCGGGTTCATCACCGAACTGGTAATAGTGATCCGGCTCTTTCTCTTCATTCACAGGCTCATCCGCCTCATCCGGTGTTTTTTCAGGAGTCTTTTCCGGTGACGGATAACCGCCATCGATAATTTCCTGTTTATCCTTATTTCTATTGATCAAAAGAAGGATCAGCACAGCCAGAAGGGCAACACATACCACTGCTAGCGCAATCGTTGTGATCTGGAACAGTCCGAAACCGCCAGAAGACGATTCTTCCACAGGAACAGCCGTCGGAAGCGGGGTCGGAGAATAGGTTGGTTTCGGAGTAGGTGTGGGTGTCGGCGTATCCGTCGGAAGCGGTGTCGGAGTAGCGATCAGCGCTGCAATATCACCACGGAACGGAATGATCATTCCACTCTCTTCATCAAGATAATACATACCTTCATGGCCTTCCTGATCAAGAAGGTAGACCAGCATCGGCATACCATCTGCAGCCGTGTTCTTGAAGGCTTCGATCTCATGTTCATTGTATGTATATGTCGTCTTCTCATAACCTTGCGGGCATACAAAATCATTCGGGAAAGACATAAACATCATGGAAGAGGATTCCGAAGTAAAAGAATAGCAAGGTGTGACCACCTGAGAATTGAGGTCGTAGCGATAAAGTGCACGTCCGTCATCAGAAAGCAGCCACAGAAGAAGTGTACCGTCAGGTCCGACAAGACAGGGGATCTTCTTGGAGTTATAAGTAGTCTCCGACCAGGAGAAAGCGGATGGAACCGACTCAAGAGAGCTCTTCTCAAGGATCGTATAGCTGTTTCCGCCGGATTCGATCACCGGATATGGCTCCGGTGTCGGAGTCGGCTTACCTCTCGTAACGATGATCTTATATGTCTTGGTATCACCATTTTCGGCCGTAACCGTAATTTTTACCGTATTATCACCTTTGCCCAGATCATTCTGCACACCGTTTGTCGAAATGCTTGCACCACCGTGCTCAGGTTCAGCAGAGACGGCAATTGAAGATTGGGACTCCCCGACTGTCACATAGTATGTCGTAGTATCTCTGGAAAAAGAAGGGCTCAGCGAACCCGGAGCAACCGAAAGCGAGCTCAGATAGCAGTTTCCGGAAAGAACGACCGGCTCAGAGATCTCGATATTCGCCGAAGCTCCCGTACTATAGCTCGCCAGACCATCAAGGCTGGAAACTTCCAGTCCTACAGAAACCGAAGTAGAACCGGACTGAAGACATTTCAGTTCGACAACGACAATTGTCGAACCGGAAGCGATATTACAGTTATAATCCAGGAAGGTCCGAGAACCCGTACCGAAGTTGGCTGCACCGTAATTACCGGCATAGATACCGACCATTTCAAAGTAGGAACTGTCATAATCGATATTTCCGTTGTAACCGCCATAAGGGCCATCTCCACTTACGCCGATTTTGATTGATATGGTCTTCCCGACTTCGGCCTTACCGCTCTTGGAAAGGCTGGCCGAAGGGTCCGCCATGACTTTACCGCTTTTAAACATTCCCACCAGAAGCAGCGAAGCGACCAGCGCGGAGATTCCTCTATACATTCTCTCTGATAAATGATTCTTCATCTTAAATCCTCTAACTTTCCGTTTCCGTCGAACATTATATCACTGTATAATCGTTAATTCCTGAAGAATATGTTTGGAGATCAAGGTCAGATCGGCAGCATTCACCTTCCCGTCTTTGTTGGCATCGGCCGCACGCAGACCGGCCTCGGTCAAAGTACCGTCTCCGAGGATATACCTGGCAATCAAAGTCAGATCGGCCGAACTGATCTTTCCATCGCAGTTTGCATCGCCGCGGATAAATACGGAACCGACATAAACCGCATTTCCTTCCGAATCTACGATCTGAACAAGATCACCGGTGTTTACTTTCGTATCATCTGTCTTATCCTGGCCATTCATATTCATATACATGATGGAATAGCCATCCTGAACCTCAAACTTTGCCTTAAGATCGCCAACCGTCGAGCTCGGATCAATACCGCTAAAGAAATTCTCATCGCTGTCAAGATCGGTATGGAAGTAACTGTCGAAAGCGGCGGTATTCCTAGCAACATTGATCGTATAGGTCTTCGAAGAACCGTTTTCGGCAGTAACGAGGATCGTCACCTTTGTTACATCCTCACCTAGCTCAACATCACCGATCCCGCTGATTTTTGCTTTGTCCGATGCAGACTTCGCATCAATATGTATCGTCTTACAGGAAGCCGCAACGACAAGCGAATACTCGAAGCAATTGAGCGGATCAAGTTTCGGAGTAAGCGTATAACCGTCAATTGTGAGATCCGAAAGGTATGCATTCGGATTACCTGTCTCCAAAGGAAGAACGCAGGCCGTCTCCGGCATTTCCTTATAGACCGGGATTGCAAAACTCATATCCATATCCAGAATATGACCCTTTTCATACGCCTTATAGATCTTTTTTGCTTCGAAAAGCGAACCCTGGATATTGGTCATATACTGATGGTTTCCGAACTGGGACTTATCCTTCGGGTTTACATTGAACTTCATCAGATAGGTAGAATTCTGACCCACATTAATATACGAACCGGCAATGAAGATACTTCCGCCCACAAGAGAACGGATCCGGGAATTCCATGGAAGCAGAAGCTTTTCATTAACTGCTGGATCGGGAGAACCGTCTCTAGCAAAAGCAAGTCCTTTTGCCACAGGATCTTTATCCGAGATCGCGCCGATATTATAGTAATTGAAAAGATCTATATACTCTTTTTCATAAAACTCGGAATAATAGTTACCGGAGGTGGAATTACTTCCCTCCTCTGAAACTTCCTGCAGGACTTTGGCCGCCAGAAATACCGGATTCGCTCCGGATTTTGACGCCGCAAGCATAAAGGCTTCTGCATATGTGATCTGACCGGTTCCGTCAAGGTTATCGATCGTGGCTGACTCCATAAAAGTACCATTTAGAAGGCCCTGGACCGATTCGATCGACTGGAACTTCGGATCATAAGAAAGATCCAGAAATTGGAAGATCAGTTTCTCATCCAGCATATTACGGGGATCCAGATAATACTTCACCACATCACGGGATGCATTGACCCACATTTTTCCGTCAAAGACGGTATATTCGCCGGTCGTCCAATCATACGCACCTTCTTCGGTGGATTTCCACGAATCATCCACGGTGCTGTAAATCAAACTTACACCGAGACGGGACTCGGATGCCACGGTTTCTTCAAAAGTCTTATTCACCTCAATCGGATGGAAATGCCAATTCGGATGCTTGTTGTGAAGCGTCCTCAGATAGACCTTATAATCATCCGGGAAAGCCGCGATCTCTTCTTCAAAAACTTCGTCTGTTGAAGGCGACACTTCATAGGATACCAGTTTTGATGAGATAACACCTTCTCGGGTCTCACCGTTCTCGTCCGTAAAATAGATCCTGAACCAATAGCGTGTTCCAGTCGGATCTCCTTCTATACATAGCGTCTCTACGATATCGATCGGCGCTCCGTTACGAAGGACATAAATGACCGTAGTATCGACCGTGCCCGGATTATCCCGGACATTTGCACTATCTACGATGACCATCGCCTTATACGTCTTAACATTATCCGGGATCGCCGCATCCACTCCGGAGACCGGTTCGCTCTGCATCGATTCAGCAGAAGTAGAGATTGAAGCATCTTCTCCGGGCTCTTCAGGAGTGGAACCGTCCCCGACCTTCGCCCCATCGGAACTTTCAGAGTTTTCAGATATTGTTGAAGTATCAGTGCTTTTCGCGTTGTCGGAGCTTGTCTCGCTCCCGGTGCTTTTCGACTCGTCAGATGATTTCGGTTCTTCCGGTTCGGATGAGTCTTTCGTTGTATCGTCGGAAGAGCCGGAAGACTCATTTTCAGTCACCCGTGCATCCTCAGCATCATCTCCCGGCACCTCGGAAGAAGGCATAGTTTCACTAAGATCCGTTTCGGTCACCGCTTCGGTTTCCCCCGGATCCGCAAGTATCAATCTGTCAGCAGGAACCGTTCCCATAAGGCAAGCGCACGAAAGCGCCGCTGCACAGGCCCGTGCAATGGAACTTGCTGTACTTTCTTTCAGTTTTCTTAACATATACGTCTTTCCTTAACCTCATATATGTATTCAACTTTATCGTATCAAATCAATGTTTTCGTATGATTACAGGAATATCACAAATTTTAAAACGCACGGAGAACAAAAAAGCTGTTCTCATAACGAGAACAGCCGGATCATCAATATGGTGGCTCACTGGAGGCTCGAACTCCAGACCCCTTGATTAAAAGTCAAGTGCTCTACCGACTGAGCTAGTGAACCTTATGGCTGGGGTGGCAGGATTCGGACCTGCGAATGCGGGAGTCAAAGACCCGTGCCTTACCCCTTGGCTACACCCCAGTGTGGGGAGCACGAAAGTTTGAAAAATTGGGGTGGGATATGGGATTCGAACCCATGATATCTAGTGCCACAAACTAGCGCTCTAACCAACTGAACTAATCCCACCATGGAATTTCGTGCTTTGAAATTATAAATGTATGACCTATTTAAGTCAAGCGTGATTGTCAAACTGAGTCTTATTGTACTATAATCACACAAATATAAATATTTAAGGACGTGACACCATGGAAAACGAAATCACTGAATCGTATATTACAATACCCGCAGGCTTCAAGGCGGCAGGCGTCGCATGCGGTCTCAAGACCGATCTCGGCAACTCCGGACCGATGGACCTTTTAGACCTCAACATGGTCGAATCTGACGTTCCTGCTACCGTCGCAGGCGTTTATACAAAGAACCTCATCAAAGGCCATTCTCTCCAGCGTACGATCCGTGTCATCGATGCGGGCGCTAAGATCCGCGCTTTGGTGGTCAATTCCAAGAACGCAAATGCCTGCGTAGGCCCCAAAGGTTATCAGGATGCAGTTGCCATTGCGGATGCAGCTGCCAAAGAACTTGGATGCTCACCTGACGAAGTACTTACGGCTTCCACCGGAACGATCGGAATCCGCCTTAACACATCTAAAGTAATTGCAGCTATGCCTACGCTCGTCTCTTCACTGTCGACCGATGCCGAATCAGCTCACAGAGCCGAGAAGGCCATGATGACGACTGATACGGTTCCGAAGGAAGTTTCAGCCAAGCTGACTCTTTCAGGCGGCAAGGAGATCACGATTGCCGGAATGGCTAAGGGATCAGGCATGATCTGCCCTAACCTCGGCACCATGATCGTCGTCTTCACTACTGACGCAGCCATTTCCAAAGAATTACTCCAGAACGCCCTTAACAAGGCTGTCGCTCACACATTCAACCGTGTATCTGTCGACGGTGACACATCTTGCTGCGACATGGTCGTAGTCATGGCAAACGGCGTTTCCGGAGCTCAGATCGAAGAAGACAGCGATGATCTCAACCTTTTCGAAGAGGCTCTTACATCACTGTCCCTCGATCTTTCACGCATGATCGCAACAGACGGCGAAGGTGCTTCCAAGTTCATCGAAGTTATCTGCCGTGAGGCAAAGACAGCTGAAGATGCTAAGCTCATCGTTACTGCAGTGGCAAAGTCCCCTTTGGTAAAGACCGCCGTTTTCGGCGAGGATGCAAACTGGGGCAGGATCATTACGGCTGCAGGATATTCCGGAGCTGATTTCGATCCCGAGAAGGTAAACATACGCCTGGCAGGTCTTCTTGTTTGCAAGGACGGACAGGCTACCGATTATTCTGAGGATGAAGCTTCAGAGCTCGTAAAGCAGCATGACATCAAGATCGAGATCGACCTTAACCAGGGTGAATTCGAAGACCGCATGTTCTCATGCGACTTCTCTTACGATTACGTAAAGATAAACGGAAGCTACAGGACTTGATCCCATAGCTTCCGCTATGCTTTAGTTTTACGAAACGATCTTGTAGTAAGCGTTAGAAGTGAGCTTATAGATCACAGCGTAGAAAATCCCGCATATCAACACACATACGCCTGCGCAGCCGATAAGCAGCGGCATATTGTTATGCCCGAAGAGCAGCAGGAGCTTGTGAATGATAGGCAGAACAACTGCCAGATGCAGGCATGCGAATGCAATGGGAATCAGGAAAACTGTCAGCATCTGCGAGTTGATGCTCTTCTTGATGTTTTCTTTTGTCATTCCTACCTTCTGCATGATCCCGAATCTTGACTGGTCCTCAAAGCCTTCGGATATCTGCTTGTAGTAGATGATCAGCACGCAGGATACCAGGAAGATCAACGACAGCAGGATTCCCAGAAAAAAGAGACCTCCGAATGTGCTTACAAAATCAGCCCGTTCCGCTTCGCGGCTGAACGAGTAATATCTTATAAAGTCAGGATCGTTAAGTTCGTTCTTAATGGCATCACCGATCTTGCTCCTCAGATCGATCTGGTCCTTGCCGCTAAGACCGGTATCGAAATTGTAATTCCATAACCACGAGAGCATGGGATCACCATTCCGGTCTTTGGAATCCTTATATTCAGCAACCGTTTCATTCAGATCATTTACGATCAGGACTACTGTTGATACTGAAGATGTTCCGACGGCGTTCTTCATTTTTCCGTCTTTATAATTCACTTTCTTTTCGACGTCGAATGTCTTTTTGCCGACTGTAAGTTTGTCACCGACACGGATATTACCGTCAAAGCCAAGCAGGATCTTACCGTCAGTTAAAGTTTCATTCTTGCCGTTTAATCTGTTATAGGTTTCAAGATCAAAGAAACAAACCTGAACGACCCTGTCCCAATCCAATGTGGAAGCAAGAGTCGAATACGGATCAGCATCAATAACCACAGTGTCATCGTTATCGTAATATCCGTTCAATCCATAGCTGGAAAATGCCATGGGATCAGATATCGCCGCACCGTTTTCCAAAGCACACTTGTTGACAGCGTTTTCCATCTTGGAAACACGTTCTTTGTAGTTTTCGACAAAGCCGTCATCTTTGGCAGTTACATTGATCTCGTTCGGATAATGGTTCCTCAAAGTCTGTTCCCTGTTTAAATATAGAGCAGCAGTAGATGAGATCGTTACGAGGATCATGGTAAGCAGGATGCAAATGGATGCGAGGCTCGCACCGTTTCTCTTCATTCTGTATGCCATCGAAGATACAGATACGAAGTGGTTGGTCTTGTAGTAGTACTTCTTGTTCTTCTGAAGTATCCTGCAAAGCAGCACAGAACCTGCGATAAGCACAAGATAAGTACCGATGATCGTAAGTATGACCGCAATGAAGAACCACATGAGAGCCGCAAGAGGCTGCTTGATCTTTATGGCTATATAGTAACCGGATGCTAGGATGATAAAACCAAGGATACCTACGATCCAGTTGGCCTTCGGGGGTTTCTCTCCGGCCTTGTCGGCATTAATAAGATTGATCGTGCTGGCAAATCTCACTTGTCTGACAGCATTGAGGAAGATAAGGAAGAAAATGATACTGTAAACGATAACCGTCGTTATTATCGAAGAAAACGACAGATTAAACTTATAGCTGACCTCAACCGCGATAAGTTTTGAATAACCCAGCTCAGCGAGTTTTGAGAGTCCTATTCCCACAAAGAGTCCTCCCGCCATCGAGATCAGCCAGGTAATGGCATTCTCGAAAAAGACTATCTTTCCTATATTTCTCCTGTTCATTCCCAATACGCTGTAGAGACCGAATTCCTTAAGTCTTCCCTTGATCAATGCCGATTGGGTGTAAAACAAAAATATCATTCCGAAGACCGCCATGACATATGTGCCAAACCGCATCATCTCTTTGGCTGTAGTTGAATCGATATATTTGTCGAAGATATCTGAAAAGCCCAACAGGTGCATGATGTAGAACACAGAGATCATAAGAATGCAGGTTCCGATATAAGGCACGTAAAGACGGCCGTTCTTTCTGATCCCGTCGGCCGCTATCTTGGGATATAAACCGGCTTTCACTTCAGATCACCTCCCTGAGCGAGAAGGTTCAAGGTATCTGAGATCTTTTGATACATCTGCGTATCGGAAGAATCGCCCTTGTAGATCTGATGGAATATAATACCGTCCTTGATGAACATAACGCGGGAAGCGTGGCTCGCTGCCTTTGTCGAGTGAGTGACCATTAATATAGTCTGACCCATCTTGTTAACTTTGGAAAACAGTTCCAGAAGTTCATCTGAAGACTTTGAATCCAAAGCACCGGTAGGCTCATCTGCGAGAATGATCTTAGGATCCGTAATAAGTGCTCTTGCGATCGCAGCTCTCTGCTTCTGTCCTCCTGATACTTCATAAGGATACTTCTTAAGAAGGTCTGTAATACCAAGAGACGGAGCGATCTGGGAAAGACGGGCGCTCATATCCTGATGCCTTTTTCCTGCAAGAACAAGCGGAAGAAAGATATTATCTTCCAACGTAAAGGTATCCAGAAGATTGAAATCCTGGAACACATATCCTAAGTTGTCACGGCGGAACTCAGCGATCGCGGACTCCTTTATCGTCGAAAGATTCATCCCGTCTAAGATGACGGTTCCGGCAGTTGCCTTGTCCAACGCAGCAAGGATGTTGAGAAGCGTTGTCTTGCCTGATCCCGACTCACCCATGATGGCAACATACTCGCCCTTCTCAACGGAAAAG